>CAJTOH010000047.1 GCA_910577685.1 uncultured Dorea sp.
ACCCTTGAAATAATAAGGTTTGTTAAAAAAATATGGTAGTTAACTTGACACTACCCAGAAAAGTAAGGAGGGCAGAGATATGACTGAAAGAGAAAAAATGCTGGCGGGGCAGCTTTACGACTGCGGCGACGCGGAATTGTTGGAGCAATGGCATAAAGCTAAAGATCTGGTCAGGGACTATAGCCGGACGGATTCCGCAAATGCGGAAGAAAAGGGACGCATACTGGATGAACTGCTTGGAGGACACGGAGAGAATCTTTGGGTCACCGCTCCGTTTTATGTAGATTATGGAAATAATATTTATTTCGGGAATAACTGTGAAGTGAATATGAATTGTACTTTTTTAGACGATAACAAAATTGTCGTCGGCAATAACGCTTTAATCGCTCCGAATGTCCAGATCTACACCGCGTTCCATCCGGCAAATGCAGCCGACCGGTTTGGGGAGCCAAAGGAAGACGGTTCTTTTGAGTTCTGTAAGACGCAGACGGCCCCGGTGGTCATCGGGGATAATGTGTGGATTGGGGGAGGCGCAATTATCATGCCCGGCGTGACGATCGGGGACAATGTGGTCATTGGCGCGGGGAGTATTGTTACCAGAGATATTCCGGATAATGTCGTTGCGTATGGAAGTCCTTGCCGTGTGATGCGGGAAAACAAATCCGACGAAAAATAGTTAAATGAGATGGGGGAATAATATGGGAGAGCAGCTAACAAAAAGCGACGTAAAGAAAATAAAGGAAGAGATTGAATACCGCAAGCTGGTAGTGCGCAAGAAGGAGCTGGAAGCGGTCAAAGAGGCAAGGGCGCAGGGAGATTTGAGTGAGAATTTCGAATATAAGGCCGCGAAGCAGGACAAGAACCGTAACGAGAGCAGGATACGATATCTGGAGAAGATGCTTAAGAATGCGAGGATTGTTTCAGATGCGTCAAGAGAGGACGAAGTAGGGATTAACAATACGGTAGAGGTCTACTTTGAGGAGGAGGACGAGACGGAGGTTTACCGTCTTGTTACAAGCGTGCGGGGGAATTCACTGCAAGGGCTGATCAGTATCGAGTCTCCTCTGGGGAAGGCTGTCAGAGGGCATAAAGTCGGCGACCGGGTGAAGGTGAAGACCAATGGCGAGGACGGATATTATGTGGTGATCCGAAAGATTGATAAGACGACGGATGACACAAAGGATACGCTACGCAAATATTGATGAAAAGTTTTCCCAAAATTTGCTTGCATTTTTTGGGAAAATCGTTTAGTATATTTATATTCTAATATTCAAAAGAATCTTACAAATTATAGTATTTTCATTTTTTCAGAGTTTTCCACGATAAAACAAGAGAATTTATGTTGACAGTAAAGAAGAGGTGGCGTATGTGACAGGAAGAGAAGGATATGATGTATTGCGTCTCATTGAGCATGGGCAGACATGCTATATCAGCTCAGAGTACGTGGAAGGAAAGATTTTAGCGGGTCGGATCAGATCTGATCCGGATATTACGAAAGAACAGTTATTCTCTCTGATGCGGGAGATTGCGAATCAATTAAGTATGATTCATAAATGCAGGAAGAAGCCGTATTATCAGTATGTGAATCCTTACAGCATCGTGATAACGGACGAGGGAAAGCCCTATTTCCTGGATCTGGAGGCAGGTTCCAACGAAAAGAGACTGCGGTTCATGCAGAGGCGGGCTGTCAGGGAGTGTTTTCTTCCGAAAGAAGAAGCCTACTACCAGAGAGCGAGCGCAAAGCTTGATATCTATGGGCTTGGGAAGACCCTCCAGTACCTTCTGGCCTTGTCAAGGCCGGAGCCTCTGCTTAGAGGACGGGAAGAAAGAAGATTTCTTAGAATCATTTCAAAATGTCTGAATTATCAATCAAGATCAGCTTATCAAAGCGCAGCAGATATCCGAAGGAATATCCCACAATATAAGAAGAAAACAGAACTGGTTCCCGCCGCCCGTAAAAGGGTGTTTATGGCTGCCGCGGCGGCGGTTATCCTTGGAGTTTCATGGAGATGGCAGAAGGCTTACCAGAGTTTCGAAGCCGCGCAGGAGAGTCTGCCGCCAAAAGAGATATTAGAAGAAAGTGAAGAGGACGCAGAGTCTGATTTCCAATCGGAGGTGTTGACGCGCGATCGAAGCAGTGAGTATATGGAACTTGCATTGGCGTATATTCTGGATTTAGAAGATTACGAGAAAAGTCTCTATTATCTTGAAAAGATTCAGCAGTATGCTTCGGCTATGAACCTAAGAGAGCTTGCGGAAGCGCTTATGGGCAGGGAGAAGGATCCGGGTATATTGACGGAAAGTCTGCGCAGTCTGGAAGAAGAAGCAAGGGAGGACCCGACCGGACGGTATTATCGCTGCCTGCTCAAAGGGTACTGCCTGATGGATACGGAGCAGTCGGCAAAGGCTGTCCTGCGTCTTGGCAGGCTGTGTATGGAGAGGTTGGACAGCGGCGGGGAAGATGCGAAAGAAATCCGGCGGTATATGGCGGCAGCCTATGAAAAGACCGGAGAGGCTCAGGAGGCTGTGAAGCTGTACGAAGAGATTTTAGATCAGGAAACTGATGCTGCGGGGAGGGAAGATCTGTATGAGAAAATGATCTTATTGTATGAAGCAGGGGGACAGTCCGGTATGGCCTTGGAGACCTGCGTAAAAGGAATCGGGGAGATAGGCGGGGCGGACAGGCTTAAGGTTATACACATGCGGCTGATGTGTAAGGACGCCGCCATAGGGCGCGACATATGCGCACGGACTATACAGGAGTATATTCGGCAGACGCCGGCAATTATGGAAAACGAGGGGTTTCAGGAGTTAATGGCAGAATATGAGATACATGTGGAAGGAGAGCAGGTATGGGTAGGACGATAAAAAATATTGTGGAGTTGTTTATAATACTGGGATTGATTTACTGGCAGCAATATGGTATAGTTATATCAGTTTTATAGACGGTTTGAGATGGGAGAGCGAAGGATTACGACAAGAATGTTGTTATTTAGTTTGCTCTTTTTTCTTGTACTCTGTCCCGGGGATAAGCCGGCTGAGGGCGCGGCCTTTGCCGCCTCCGGGAGGTATATATGCTTAATTAAAAGGATATATTGAGGGAGAAGGGATGGACAGAAAGTATTACGATGCAATCGAGAGCAATCCCGTTGTTGCGGCGGTGAAGGATATGGAAGGCCTTTTAAAATGTTGTGAGATGGAAGACGTCAAAGTAGTTTTTATCCTTTTTGGAGACATCTGTTCGGTCAGAGAGATCGTAGACAAGGTTAAAGAAACCGGAAGGATGGCGATGGTCCATATAGATCTGATTGCGGGATTAGGAGCGAAAGAAGTGGCGGTGGACTATATAAAGCAATATACGGAAGCGGACGGAATTATTACCACCAAGCCGTCTCTTATCAGGCGGGGGAGGGAGCTTTCTTTGTGTACGGTGCTTCGGTATTTTCTGATAGACTCTATGGCATTAGAGAATATCAGAAACCAGCAGCACATGGCAAAGCCGGATTTTATCGAGGTGCTTCCGGGGCTTATGCCGAAGGTGATCGGGCAGATTTGTCAGACATCCAGAGTTCCGATTATTGCAGGAGGCCTGATAACCGACAAAGAGGCTGTGATGGGCGCGCTGTCTGCCGGTGCGATTGCGGTATCTACGACAAATCAGGACGTGTGGCGGATGTAGTTAAAATACGAGAATAGAAATACAAACAGAAACAGGAGGATTCAATGATGGCGAAGTATGTAATGGCGTTGGATGCAGGTACGACAAGCAACAGATGTATTCTATTTGATGAAGCGGGCAGGATGTGCAGCGTGGCACAGAGAGAACTAAAACAATATTTCCCAAAGCCGGGCTGGGTAGAGCATGATGCCGGCGAGATCTGGGCAAGCCAGATGGGGGTTGCGGTGGAGGCAATGAGTATGATCGGCGCGGATGCTCAGGATATCGCGGCGATTGGGATTACGAACCAGAGGGAGACAGCAATCGTATGGGATAAGAATACCGGGGAGCCGGTCTGCCATGCGATCGTGTGGCAGTGCAGGAGGACGTCCGAGTATTGTGATTCCCTAAAAGAAAAGGGGCTTACGGATAAGTTTCGGGAGAAGACAGGTCTGGTGATCGACGCATATTTTGCCGGAACAAAGGTAAAGTGGATTCTGGACAATGTGGATGGAGCCAGAGAGAGAGCAAAGAGAGGGGAACTTCTATTTGGAACGGTGGAGACTTGGCTGATCTGGAAGCTTACGAAGGGCAGAGTCCATGTGACGGATTACTCCAACGCCTCCCGTACGATGCTTTTTAATATTAATACATTGGAGTGGGACGACGAGATTTTACAGGAGCTCGACATTCCCAGATGCATGCTTCCGGAGGCGAAGCCATCCAGCTGTGTATACGGAGAGGCAGACCCCTCCTTTTTCGGTGGGGCGATTCCTATAGCAGGAGCGGCAGGCGACCAGCAGTCGGCGCTGTTTGGGCAGACCTGTTTTGCGGCGGGCGAGGCTAAGAATACATATGGAACGGGCTGCTTCCTGCTGATGAATACGGGGGAGAAGCCTGTATTTTCAAAGAACGGGCTGGTTACGACTATTGCGTGGGGGCTTGACGGCAAGGTACACTATGCTTTGGAAGGTTCGATTTTTGTTGCCGGGGCGGCGGTTCAGTGGCTGAGAGACGAGATGAGGCTGATTGATTCCGCTATGGATTCCGAGTATATGGCGAAGAAAGTCAAGGATACGAACGGATGTTATGTAGTGCCGTCATTTACGGGGCTTGGCGCGCCGTACTGGGATCAGTATGCGAGAGGGACCATTGTTGGGATTACCCGCGGGGTGAATAAGTACCATATCATTCGTGCGACGTTAGAGTCTCTGGCTTATCAGGTTAATGATGTGCTTACGGCGATGAAGGCAGATTCAGGTATTTCTCTTGCATCTCTCAAGGTAGACGGAGGCGCAAGCGCGAATGATTTCCTGATGCAGACGCAGGCGGATATTATCAATGCACCGGTGCAGCGTCCCCGGTGCGTAGAGACGACGGCGATGGGGGCGGCATATCTGGCAGGTCTGGCGGTAGGTTACTGGAAGAGCAAGGAGGAGGTGCTTAAGAACTGGGCGATTGACAGGACGTTTGTACCTTCTATTGCAGACCAAGAGCGGGCGAAGAGGATTCGCGGGTGGAATAAAGCAGTCAAGTACGCCTACGGATGGGCGAAGGAAGAACAGGAATAGAGGATTTGCAGGAGAGAAGAGCAGAGCAATGACCGCATTGAGAGATATGCGTTTATTGTTCTGCTCTTTTTGGTATTTCATATATAAGGAGAAGGAATTATGGATAAATATGATGTAGTTATTATCGGCGCGGGCGTGTCCGGAAGCGCCGCGGCAAGGGAGCTGTCCCGTTATGAGATAAAGGCATGTGTTTTGGAAAAAGAAGAGGACGTTTGCTGCGGAACCTCTAAGGCGAACAGCGGTATCGTCCATGCGGGCTATGACGCCCCCACAGGATCCTTGAAAGCACAGATGAACCTGAGGGGAAACGAGTTGATGGAACCGTTAGCTAAGGAGCTGGATATTCCGTTTATACGGAACGGTTCACTGGTAATCTGCCGGAGCCGGGAAGATCTGCCGCGGCTTGAGGCCCTTTATGAAAGGGGCGTTTCCAATGGCGTAAAAGGGCTTCGGATTCTAAGTAGGGAAGAGGTATTAGAAAAGGAGCGCAATATATCTGAGGATGTATATGCGGCGCTCTACGCGCCTACGGGAGGAATCGTATGTCCCTTTGAGCTGAATATAGCCCTTGCGGAAAATGCGAATGTGAACGGAGTGGAGTTTTACTTCCGTACGGAGGTAAAAGATATTGAGAGATATGAAGAGGGGTATCGGGTAATAACAAACCAGGGCGTATTTGAGACGAAGTATGTGGTGAATGCGGCAGGGGTCTACGCAGATCAATTCCACAACATGGTCAGCGCGCAAAAGATCAGCATTACGGCCAGAAGGGGCGACTATTGCCTGTTGGATAAGAGTGCGGGAGCCCATGTGAAGAATACGATATTTACTTTACCGGGGAAATTCGGCAAAGGAATTCTGGTGGCGCCGACGGCTCACGGCAATCTGATTCTGGGACCCACTGCAATAGATATTCAGGACAAAGAAGGAACAAATACGACGGGGGAAGGGCTTGAGCAAGTGATGAAAAATGCCGGAATGAATGTAAAGGATCTTCCAATGCGCCAGATCATCACTTCCTTTGCAGGGCTTCGGGCACATGAAGACGGGGATGAATTTATCATAGAAGAGATTTTTGACGCGCCGGGATTCATCGACTGCGCCGGAATTGAGTCGCCTGGGCTTACGAGCTGTCCGGCGATAGGAGAACGGATTGCCGGGATCATAAAGGAGAAGATGGGACTGAGAGAAAAAGAGGATTTTATTTCCGAGAGAAAAGGGATTCTGAAACCGGAAACACTGTCAAGAGAAGAGCGGGCGGCATTAATCCGTGAGAATCCGGCATATGGAAATATCATTTGCCGATGTGAGATGATTACGGAGGGAGAGATCGTGGAAGCCATACGGCGTCCCCTCGGCGCAAAATCATTAGATGGGGTGAAACGCAGGACGAGAGCGGGTATGGGACGGTGTCAGGCCGGATTTTGTTCGCCGAGGACGATGGAGATCTTGGCGAGAGAGCAGAAGACGGATATCCGGAAAGTGACCAAATCCGGAGGGGCTTCGTATCTGGTTGTTGGAACGAACAAAGATATTTTTTAACAGTATGAGGAGGCGGCAACATGGAGAATTATGATATTGTAATTATCGGCGGCGGTCCGGCGGGGCTGGCGGCGGCGGTTTCGGCAAGGGAAAACGGAGTAGAACGGATAGTGATACTGGAACGCGACAGGGAGCTTGGGGGGATACTGAATCAATGTATCCACAATGGTTTCGGGCTGCACACCTTTAAGGAAGAGTTGACCGGCCCGGAATATGCGGCAAGATTCATAAGCCAAGCGGCGGATCTGGGAATTGAATATCGGTTAAATACGATGGTTACGGATATCAGCCCGAAGAAGACAGTGACGGCCGTAAACTGTGAGGAGGGGCTGTTTGAGATTCAGGCCAAGGCGGTTATTCTGGCGATGGGATGCAGGGAGAGGCCGCGGGGAGCGCTGAATATTCCGGGGTATCGGCCTGCGGGCATTTTTTCGGCAGGAACGGCGCAGAGGCTGGTAAATATAGAAGGATATCTGCCGGGAAGAGAGGTAGTAATCTTAGGATCCGGTGATATCGGCCTGATTATGGCAAGGAGAATGACGCTTGAAGGGGCGAAGGTGAAGGTAGTAGCCGAACTGATGCCGTATTCCGGCGGATTGAAGAGAAATATCGTCCAATGTCTGGATGATTATGGAATTCCGCTTAAATTGAGCCATACGGTGGTGGATATTAAGGGGAAGGAACGGCTGGAAGGCGTTACATTAGCAGAAGTTGACGAAAAAGGGAAACCGATTCCCGGCACGCAGGAATTTTATTCCTGTGATACACTCCTCCTCTCTGTGGGATTGATTCCGGAAAATGAACTTTCCATCGGAATGGGAGTTGAGCTGAACCCTGTCACATCCGGCCCAAGGGTGAACGAAAGCCTTGAGACCAATATAGAGGGTGTGTTTGCATGCGGAAATGTTCTTCACGTGCATGATTTGGTGGATTTTGTGTCAGAGGAAGCAAAGACGGCGGGAAAAAACGCGGCTAGGTATGTGCAGGAAAGAAGCATTATACTCATTCCGGGGGAAGGCGTACGGTATACGGTTCCGGAGAAAATCTGCGTAAAACGGATGGAGGAACGGCTGACAGTTCGTTTTCGAGTAGGAAAGGTATATAAGAATTGTTATGTAAGCGTCTATTTTGGGAAAGAGCGGGTTATTCACAGGAAGAAGGCGGTAGCGGCGCCGGGAGAGATGGAAGAAATTGCACTTACAAAGGAACAGCTTATGAGCGGTCCGAATTTAGAGACAATCACTATAAAAATAGAGGAGGCATAAGGCGATGGAAGAAAAGAATCTGATCTGTATTAACTGTCCTCTGGGCTGTATGCTGACGGCCGCCGTGGAGGGGGAAGCGGTTGTGAGCGTTACCGGGAATACCTGCAAGCGCGGAGAGGACTATGCCAGAAAAGAGATGACGAATCCCACTAGGATTGTGACGTCTACGGTAAGAGTATCCGAAGGGTATGAAAAAATGGTCCCGGTCAAGACGAGAGAAGATATTCCGAAGGGAAAGGTCTTAGAGTGCGTACGGGCTTTAAAGGATGTTGAAGTGAAGGCTCCGGTTCATATGGGCGACGTGATTGCAGAAAATATAGCGGGGACAGGGGTAGATCTTATTGCCGCCAAAGAAGTGAGAAAGATTTAAGAAGCCCATTGACAGACCGGGATATTTTGTTATAATATATTTTACGAGGCAGTGTTGCAGATAGCGTCAGGCTATCTGCAGGCCAATCGTTCTGAGAGATCCTCAAGGGGATCGCCGATTCTTTTGTTTCTTTATCAATTGTTTCCCGATACCATTTTATCAGATATTTTTTTCGATTCTAAGAAAATGTCTTTCATTCTAATTATCTAAGAGATTCGAGTATAATCGTGTAACAAATCCCTGAATGATTAAGCAGTAAAAATCCTTATGGAAGCGGGTAGTAATTGCAGATAAAGTAGTGATAACAGGTCCACGAAAGGAGGCGTCGTCTATTTCGCAGAAAGCGGAAGGTTATGGACAGGTAAAAAAGAGCAGGATGGTTGCGTATGCCTCGCAGAGGGCGCGCAGGGGCGCGTCCGGATAAGACGGGCTTCGGAAGGGCCGCGTTGGCCGTTTCGGAAAGGCTGTATTTTCGGAAAGGAGAGCGAAGAATGGTAAGATTGAAGAGAGGTATTTCCTTTTTGCTTGCGCTGACAATCTGTTTTGGGTTTATGCTGCCTTATGCGGGCCGGATATCCGCTTCGGAAAAGGAGGAAGATCGGACGGTATGTCTTGCCCTGTCAGAGCATGGCAGAATGAGGTTTGCAGATTCAAAAGAGGAGGCAAACGAGGAGACGAGAGTGTATCAGGAAGGGGATACGGTAACGCTGGCGATTGAGCCGGAGGACGGGTTTTGCCTTGGACAGATCCGTCTTCTTGACGCCGTGACAAAGGAGGAGCTGCCGTTTGAGACGCCGGAGGGGGAAGAGAACGAGTTTTCTTTTAGAATGGGAGATCATTCGGTTGTCGTACACGCGGTATTTCAGCAGATTGAGGAAAATGCCGGGGATGAAATTACAATGGAGACGCCGGAGAAACCTTTGCAGGAAGAACCGGAAGAGGAAAAGGAGGAAGAGGAATATCGTTTCCCGCCCAAGGGGTATGTCTGGGGGAAAGACAGCAATAAGACGGATAGGGGAATGACCGCCCGTCTGACAGGCGGAGACGGGATAAGAAAGTTTCGGTCGGCGTTAGGCTCGGAGGTGGTGATTCGCCCGGGTACGGCCCACAGTTACGGAAGCTGGGGGACCTGTGAATTTACGGTAACCACCGGCGCAGGACAGTTTCTGGGGTACTGCGCACAGCCCAATCTGGGGACAACAAGCGGGACCTACCGCGTGTCGGAGCTTGACAATGACACCATTAAGGCGGCTTTGCTGATTGCGCCCGGAGGCGTGCCGCAGTTATATGAGAATTATGGGAAATATGTCTACAATGAGAAGGATCAGAACGTCTATGCCTACGCCCATGCATTGATTGGATACCTGTATATGGGATCGTTGAAAGGGCTGTCTGCTTCTATGGCGGAGGGGGTTCGGCATATGGCGGACGTAGTGTATGAGTTTTCACAGGATCCGGAGGACTTTTCCTATGGTATCTTTCAGGATTATTTTAAACAGTACAAGGTATACGTGGCATATACCGGATCTTCCGATCTTCAGGATATCGTATGGTTGGAGAGGAATCCGACCGGGTATGCGAAATTAAAGAAAACATCAGCTAACAGGGGGATTACTGACGGGAACAGTTGTTACAGTCTGGCAGGCGCTCAGTACGGAGTATTCAGCGACCGGGGATGTTCACAGCGTGCGGCCGTCTTAACGACAGATTCCTCCGGGAGTTCGAATACGGTGAGTCTGGACGAAGGAACTTATTATGTGAAGGAAATCAAGGCGGCAAAAGGATATGCGTTGGATCCGGAAGTACATACTATTCAAGTAGAGGCGTCGCAGACGGCGGAATTGAAGGTCAGTGACGAACCTGTTTTCGCCCCTCCTGTTTTCGTCTACAAGATTGACCGCGAGACAAAGGGGACGGCGTCCCTTGGAGCGGCGTCTCTGGAAAATACGCAGTTTCGGGTTAATTTCTACAATGGGCATTATACAAAGGACAACCTTCCGGACAGGGCGACCCGCTCTTGGGTTATCAAATCCGGGACGGTGGAGATAAGCGGAGGAGCTACCGTCCGCGCGGCGAAAAGAGGGAACCCGGTCAAGGTTTCCGGCGATTCATTCTATCAGAGAGGCGAGGAAGTCATACTTCCCCTCGGAACCCTGAGCATTGAGGAGATACAGGCGCCGGCCGGATACCAGCTTGACAGCAGGTATCTAAGCGCCTCGAACGATACGGGGACGCCCGAGGCAGTCCATGTGGCCCGGATTATCCAGAATGGAGAGCAGGGACGTGTTGAGGATGGTACGGAGTATCGGGTTGCGAACAGCGTCATCCGGGGAGATCTTGAGCTGACGAAGATTGACAAGAATACCCAGCGGCCCATTGCCGGCGTTCAGTTTCGGATTACGTCTAAGACTACGAAGGAATCTCATGTTATTATGACGGACGAGAATGGTCATTATTCATCAAGTTCCGCTTATGCCGCCCACAGCCACCGAACCAACGGCGGGCAGGCGGGAGACGGACTATGGTTCGGCCGCAATAAGGACGGCGGAAATGTTCCGGTCGACGACGGCGTGGGCGCGCTGCCCTATGACACCTATACAATAGAAGAATTAAGAGGCCCCGCCAATGAAGGAAAATTCCTCTATTCCGGTTCTTTTACTATCACGAGAGCCAATTATATTGTCAATCTGGGGAATGTGGAAAATGCGGATATCGCGATAGAGACGACGGCTAAAGATGAGGCGACAGGCACGCATTATGGGTCGGCGCGGGAAGATGCAGTGTTAATTGATCGGGTATCTTATATCGGCCTGCAGAAAGAAAAGACGTATCGTCTGGTCGGGACGCTGATGAACCGGACGACGGGCCGCGAAGTTGTCAATGAAGACGGAGCCGCGATAACGGCCGCGAAGACCTTCACGCCCAAAGATTCCAACGGAGAGATTGAGGTGGAATTTACTTTTGACGCCTCGGGGCTTTCCGGCAACGACGTTGTGGTTTATGAGAAACTGTATCTGGGGGATGAAAAGCTAGCAGAGCATGCGGATATGAACGATGATTCGCAGACCATTCATTTCCCTGCCCTTAGGACGAGCGCGGTTGATTATGAGACCGGAGGCAAGACCGCGAAGGCGGAAGACGAGATGAAGATTGTAGATACGGTATCCTATGAGAATCTGCGCGCCGGACGGAAGTATAAGATAACAGGAACTCTGATGGATAAAGCGACAGGCCGGCCCGCTTTGGACGATAACGGCAGTAAGATTGAGGCGGAGACGGTATTTACCGCAAGGGCGGAGAGCGGCACGGTTGAAGTGGTATTCTGTTTTCCGGGGAAAAAGCTTGGGGGAAAGACGCTGGTTGCATTTGAAACCTTAGAAAAAGACAATAAGGAATATGCGGTGCATCACGATATTACGGATGAGGCGCAGACGATTTATATTCCAAAGATCGGGACGGCGGTTCGTGATCAGGACACAGAGACGCATATTTCCTGTGCAAAGGAGTCTGCAGTCCTGATCGACGAGGTGAAATACGAGAATCTTCTTCCGGGAAGGGAATATGTGCTGAGGGGGACGCTGGTGAACCGTGAGACGAAAGAGAAGATAAAAGACGCGGGAGGAAATGCGGTTCTTGCACAGACGGCGTTTACACCTTCAAAGAAAAACGGAAGCGAGGAGGTATCGTTTCGGTTTGACGCAGGCGCGCTTGCGGGAGAGACGGTGGTTGTATTTGAAGAACTTTTGTGCGGCGGGAAATTAATTGCAGAGCACAAGGAGGTTAAGGATGAAGATCAGACGATCTATTTTCCGGCTTTAGAGACCGAGGCGTCGGATCAGGAGACTGGCAAAGGGATCGCCTATGCCGGCCGGCAGGTATCGCTGGAGGATAAGGTGCATTATGAAAACTTGATTCCCGGTAAAAAATATACGGTTCAGGGGGTTCTGAAAGATCAGGCTACAGGGGAGTCGCTCTTAGACGCCCAGGGGAAAGAGATCACGGCGAAGAAAGAATTTACGGCGAAGGACGCCCAAGGGTATGTGACGGTTGTATTTGAATTTGACGGCAGTCTGCTTGCAGGAAAGACGGCGGTTGTTTTCGAAGAACTGTTTGCGGATAAGAAGCGTATTGCAGTTCATGCGGATATTCAGGATGAGGCGCAGACTGTGGAATTTCCAAAGATTGGGACGCAGGCCGTTGACCCGGAGACAGGAACCAATCTGACCTATGCGGCCGATGAGATTACGGTGGCGGACAGGGTTACTTATCAGAACCTGCTCCCGGGGTGCGGGTATCGTCTGGAAGGTACGCTGATGGATCAGGAGACGGGAAAACCGGCGGTGGATGCCAGAGGAAAAAAGATTCGGGCGGATACGGAGTTTGTACCGAAAGAGAAGGACGGAACGGTAGAATTGACGTTTCAGTTCCCGGGAGAAGGTCTTGAAGGCCATACTTTTGTAGTGTTTGAAGAGCTTTCTATGAGGAAGTCTTGGTTCCGGAACGTGATTGTTGCCGTACATAAGGATATTGCAGACGAGGCGCAGACCATCTATATTCCAAGGATTGAAACCGCCGCCCGCGATCAGGATACGGGAATGTGTATTTCACAGGCAGATTCGGAAGTAACGCTGATTGACGAGGTAAAGTTTGAAAATCTGGTGCCGGGAAGGGAGTATGTGCTGAAAGGAACCCTGATAAACCGGGACACAAAGAAGGCGGTTTTAGATGGGGACGAAAAACCTGTTGCTGCCGAGGCGGCCTTCACGCCGTCAGAGAAGGCCGGAAGCGTCGAGGTGGAGTTTCGGTTTGACGGAAGAAAATTAGCGGGGGAGACGGTGGTCGTCTATGAAGAATTATTGTATCAAGACCATCGGATTGCAGAGCATAAGGATTTGGAAGATGAGAAACAGACCGTTCATTTTCCGGATATAGCTACAACTGCAGAAGATAAAAAGATCGAGGATCATATTTCATTTGCAGAAGAACAGGTTACGATCGAAGACACGGTACATTATGAGAACCTGATTCCGGGAAAGACGTATA
Source organism: uncultured Dorea sp. (assembly GCA_910577685.1). Lineage (GTDB taxonomy): Bacteria > Bacillota > Clostridia > Lachnospirales > Lachnospiraceae > Sporofaciens. Next base: position 13,450 of record CAJTOH010000047.1, read on the forward strand.
CTCTTGTGGGAACATTGATGGATCGATCCACAGGCGAGCCTTTATTGGATGCCGAAGGAGGTGAGATTACCGCGCAGAAGGAGTTTACTGCGAAGGATTCCGAAGGAGAAGAGACGGTAATATTCGAATTCGACGGCAGTCTCCTTTCCGGAAAGGCAGCGGTTGCATATGAAGAGCTATTGGTCGAGAAAAAGTGTATAGCGGTTCATGCGGATATCAACGACGCGCCGCAGACGGTAAAATTCCCGGAGATTAAGACCGAGGCGATTGATAAGGAGACGGGGACGAATATGACGATGGCCTCCGAGGAGGTAACGATAGTAGATACGGTGTCATATAGGAATCTGATTCCGGATAGACGGTATCACTTGAAGGGAACATTGATGGATAAAGAGACCGGGGATGTAGCGTTGGATGCAGAGGGCAAAGAGATTCATGCAGATATAACCTTTGTGCCGGAAGAGGAGGAAGGAACGGTGGAACTGCCATTTTGTTTCCCGGGTAAAGGGCTGGAAGGACACACTTTTGTGGTGTTTGAAGAACTGGCGGTGGAGAAATCGTGGTTTAAAGAAGTGACGGCTGCGGTTCACAAGGATATGGAAGATGAGGCGCAGACCATTCATATTCCGAAGGTTTGGACCGAGGCGATTGATGAGGAAACTCTGACGCATCAGGCTATGGCGGACGGGGAGATCGGAATTACAGACAGGATTTTTTATTCGAATGTCTTGGTCGGAAATGAATATACAGTGAAAGGAGTCGTTATGGATTACGATACGGGCGAGCCTTTAAAGGATGACCGGGGAGAAGCCGTTACGGGCGAGGCGTCGTTCGTGGCGGAGGAGACGAAAGGGGAGGTTTCCGTCGGGTTTTCTCTGAGCGGAGCGTCGCTTGCGGGAAAGACGGCTGTAATTTTTGAAACACTTGAATATGAAGAAACTCCGGTTGCAAGCCATGAAGATCCGGAAGAAACGAAGCAGAGTATCTATTTTCCGTCAATCAAGACGAGTGCGAAGGATCAGGCGGATGATGATAAGGAGCTGGTGATTCAGGATATGGTGACGATTACAGACAGGGTTTCTTATCAGAATCTGATTCCGGGAACAGAATATCGGATTGAAGGTACGGTTATGGATAAGAAGGCGAGAACTCCGCTGCTTATCGAGGGGAAGCCTGTGACGGCCGAACAGGTATTTAAGGCGGAGGAAACGGCGGGGAGTATCGAAGTAGACTTTACTTTCCAAAGTAAAGGAATGGAAGAGAAGGAACTGGTGGTGTTCGAGAAAGTCTATATGACGGAGAATGAAGAAGAAATTGCCAGCCATGAGGATTGGGAGGATCAGGATCAGACCGTAAGGCTTGTAAGAAAGCCAAGTCCGTCAAAGCGGCCCAAGACGGGGGACGCTTTCGCGGGAAGAGGGGCGGTCTGTCTGGCAGCGGCTGCGGCAAGCGGCGCGGCGGCAATACAAAGTATCAGGAGGAGACGGCGGAGAAAATTTTTTTGAAATTGTCAGTAATTCATTGTAGACATAAGAGAAATATTCAAGTACAATAATGGATGTGAGAAAAACAGAGTTCACTCGGTAATCATAATAGAATATACGAAAGGAAGAGGGAAGATGAGTAACCTTACAGAGATCAGATGGCACGGCCGGGGCGGCCAGGGTGCCAAGACTGCCGCGCTGCTCCTTGCAGACGTGGCGTTCCAGACAGGGAAATATGTTCAAGGGTTCCCGGAATACGGCCCGGAGCGTATGGGCGCGCCGATTACGGCATACAATCGAATCAGCGATACGCAGATTCGCGTACATTCCAATATATACGACCCGCAGTATGTGGTAGTGGTGGACGAATCATTGCTGGAGGCAGTTGATGTAACCCGCGGGCTTAAGAAGGAGGGAGCGATCCTTATCAATACGCCGCGCCCCAAGGAGGAAGTTCTTCCGCACCTGAAAGGCTATGAAGGGAAGGTATACACCATCGACGCCCACAAGGTATCCATGGCTGCAATGGGAAAATATTTTCCCAATACGCCGCTTCTTGCGGCAATCGTAAAGGTAGCGGATATTATGGATGAAGAGACGTTTTTAAGAGAGATGCGCGCATCCTTTTCGCATAAGTTTGCCAGTAAACCAGAGGTGATCGACGGCAACATGGCGGCTCTTAAGATGGCGCTTGAGGAGGTGCGGTAATGAATACGGATATCACGAAATTAGGTGTGAAAGCAACTTGGAGAGAACTGACGGAAGGAATGGTGATTGCAGGGGCGGGGACATCGAAGGATTTCAATACAGGAGAGTGGTCCACAGACAAGCCGGTATTCATCGAAGAAAAATGCAGACAGTGCCTTTTGTGTACGCCGGTCTGCCCGGACAGCTGTATCGCTGTGAAGGACGGCAAAAGAGGCGGATTCGACTATGATCATTGTAAGGGATGCGGCATCTGTGTAAAAGCGTGTCCGTTCGGTGCAATCACGATGGAAGGGGTGGAGTAAGAGATGGCAAAAAGAGACCGTTTATCAGGAAATGAAGCGATTGCAATCGCATTGAGACAGATTAATCCGGATGTATTTCCGGCGTTTCCCATTACCCCGTCCACGGAGATTCCTCAGTATTTTGCGTCCTTTGTGGCAAACGGGCAGGCGGACACGGAATTTATCCCTGTGGAGAGCGAGCACAGCTCTATGAGCGCGGCAATCGGCGCGTCGGCGGCAGGGGCAAGAAGTTTGACGGCGACCTCTTCCTGCGGGCTTGCCTATATGTGGGAGGAGTTATACATAGCGGCGTCTAACCGTCTGCCTCTGGCGCTTGCAGTGGTGAACCGCGCGTTGTCGGGACCGATCAATATTAACTGTGATCATTCGGACAGCATGGGCGCAAGAGATGCCGGATGGATTCAGATTTATGCGGAGAATAATCAGGAAGCCTACGATAACATGGTGCAGGCATACCGTATTTCCGAACATCAGGAGGTGAGGCTTCCGATTATGATCTGTCAGGACGGATTCATTACCAGTCATGCCGTGGAGAATATGGAATTGCTGGAAGACGATGAGGTAAAGAGGTTTGTGGGGGAATATGAACCGGAGAATTATCTGCTGAACCCGGATTGTCCGATGGCGGTAGGACCTTATTCCATCTCAGATTATTATATGGAAGCAAAGCGCAGCCAGGCCGAAGGTATGAAGCATGTGGAGCGGGTTGTGTTGGAGGTGGCAAAGGAATTTGCCGGGATTTCAGGCAGAGAGTATGGGTTATTCGAGGCGTATCATATGGAAGACGCCGAGTATGCCGTAGTTATGATCGGTTCTGCGGCAGGTACGACGAAGGACGCCGTCGATGCTTTAAGGGAAAGAGGAGAGAAGGTTGGGCTTTTGAAGATCCGTCTCTACCGTCCGTTCCCGGCAGAAGCAATCGCAAAAGCCCTGGCAGGCGTCAAGGCGGCCGCCATCATGGACCGGGCGGAGGGGTATACTAATCATGGAGGCCCTCTCGGGGCGGACGTGATGTCTGCGCTGTATCGGGCAAAGTCACAGGCTCTGGCAGTAAATTATATCTATGGGCTTGGTGGCCGCGACGTACGGGTGGAAGATATGGAAGGCGTGTTTGCAACCCTGAAACAGATAGCTGAGGACGGCGATGCAGGCGAGACGTATCGCTATCTGGGAATCAGAGAATAGGGGGGGACAAAAGATGGGTTATAATTTTAAAGAGACGATGAGCAAACCGGAACGTCTTGCGCCGGGACACAGAATGTGCGCCGGGTGCGGCGGTACGATTGCAGTAAGAAATGTACTGCGCGGACTCCATGAAGGGGATAAGGCTGTAATCGGAAACGCTACCGGCTGTTTGGAGGTATCCACATTTACCTACCCATATACGGCATGGGAAGACAGTTATATTCACAATGCATTTGAAAATGCAGGAGCAACCCTAAGCGGAGTGGAAGGCGCATACAAGGCTCTGAAAAGAAAAGGGAAATTAGACGAAACCTTTAAGTTTATCACATTCGGAGGCGACGGCGGAACCTATGATATTGGTTTTCAGTCATTATCCGGCGCGATGGAGCGCAATACGGATATGGTGTATGTATGTTACGACAACGGCGCATATATGAACACCGGAATCCAGCGTTCCTCTGCTACGCCGATGTATGCGGATACGACGACGACCCCGGTAGGAAGCGTCAGCAACGGAAAACCCCAGAACAGAAAAGACCTGGCGGCGATTATTGCGGCGCATGATATCCCATATGTGGCGCAGACCACATTTATCGGGAACTTTAAGGATCTTCATTTGAAATCTGAGAAAGCAATCTATACGCCGGGAGCGGCATTTCTAAATATCATGGCGCCGTGTCCCAGAGGATGGAGATATAACACGCCGGATATTATGGAGATCTGTAAGCTGGGTGTGGAGACTTGCTACTGGCCGTTATTTGAGGTGGCGGAAGGTAAGTGGATCCTGAACTACGAGCCGAAAGAGAAGCTGCCGATTGAAGATTTCCTGAAACCCCAGGGACGTTTTAAACATTTATTCAAGAAAGGAAACGAATATCTGATCGAAGAATTCCAGAAGGAAGTGGACCGCAGATGGGAAGAGCTTAAGTTCAGATGTTCCAGAGGATAGAGAGGCGTGAAGAGAGAAAAGTTCGGGTCACGGATGGGATTCATCCTAGTATCTGCCGGATGTGCGATCGGGATTGGTAATGTATGGAAGTTTCCCTATATGTGCGGGGAATTTGGAGGAGCGGCATTCATCCTCATCTATCTGGCATTTCTGCTGATTATGGGAATACCGGTTATGGTCTGTGAGTTTGCCGTGGGAAGAGGGAGCCGCCGAAGTGTAGCGGCAAGTTTTGAGAAACTTGAAATAGTCGGGACCCGCTGGCATATGATGAAATGGATTGGCGTGATCGGATGCTATCTGCTGATGATGTTCTATACGACGGTGGGCGGCTGGATGATGTATTACTGTTACCGGAGTATTAGAGGGGAATTCGCAGGCGCGTCCTCCGAGACGGTGACGGCCGGATTCTCGGATATGCTGGGAGACGTGCAGGTTATGACATTCTGGACGGTTTTGATCTGCATCATTGGATTTGGGGTCTGTTTCTTTGGAATCCGGAAAGGGATTGAGCGTGTCTCAAAGGTTATGATGTCCGCGCTTCTTATCATTATGGTAGCGCTGGCGGTCCATTCGGTTTTCCTGAAAGGCGCGGGGGAGGGAATTCGCTTCTATCTCGTGCCGGATTTTGCAGGAATGAAGGAAATAGGTATAGGAAATGTCATCTTCGGGGCAATGAGTCAGGCGTTTTTCACCCTTTCCATCGGAATAGGGGCGATGTTGATCTTCGGCAGTTATATCGGAAGAGAGAGAAGCCTGACGGGAGAAGCCATTAGTATTACGGCTTTGGATACGTTCGTGGCATTGATGGCGGGATTCATTATTATTCCGTCCTGCTTCGCCTTTGGAATCGAGCCGGGGGCAGGGCCAAGCCTGATTTTTATTACGATACCGAATATATTTGCCCAGATGCCGGGCGGACGGGTTTGGGGAGCGCTGTTCTTCCTGTTTCTGACCTTTGCGGCGTTTACGACGATCGTAGCCGTGTTTGAGAATATTATTTCATTTGCCATGGATCTGCTTGGATGGTCCAGAAGCAAGAGTGTGCTGGTGAACGTAGTTCTGCTCATTGTATTAAGTATGCCCTGTGTGCTGGGATTTAATGTGCTGGCAGGTTTTGAGCCTCTGGGCGCGGGGACGAATATTATGGATCTTGAGGATTTCATCGTGTCCAATAATCTTCTTCCTCTCGGAAGTCTTGGATACGTGCTGTTCTGCACCAGAAAGAACGGCTGGGGATGGGAGGACTTCCTTGAAGAAACCAATGCGGGAGAAGGGATTCGTTTTCCGCGGGGGTTAAGAGGGTATGTGTCGTATGTGCTTCCGGTGATTATCATCGTCATATATCTCAAAGGATATTATGACAAATTTGTTGGACAGGGGAGCGCGGCGCTTGCCGGATGGATGGCGGCGGCAATTCTGTTCTTAGGGTTCGTGCTGTTCTGTGCAGGGGCAAAAACGGAGAAGGAATCATAGCGTATATGTGAACATAAGATAAAACAGGGGGGATGCCGAAAATAAATTTTTCAGACATCCCCTCATATTATACGCTTATAAGGCTGTTAATGCTGTCATAGGAAGAGAAAACCTGGGATTTCTGTCTACAGATTCAAATCCACATATCCGATTTCCAGCCCTTCCTCACAGAAACAATTGTCTCCCTGAAAGTTCAGATATAGTTTATCCAGTTCATCCTCATTGATTACCCATGCCAGATGTACTGTGGCGCTTTCTCCGGGCCCGATTTTAGGTATATAATTTTTATCAAGGTGTCCGCCGGAAACATCAAAGTAGCCCATCTCGGGTGTTATGCTGCGGTGTTCATTTTCCACGTAATCACAGGTATCGTCGGCGCGGTCGAAGATTCGGATGGTATCCCCTTCCTGAACGATAGGTATGAGGGAAACCAGGTACCCGGCGTCGTAGATTGTTTCGCTGCTGTTATTTGTATATTCTACGGTTGCATATACCAGCTTTAAGGGAACCTGTTCTGTGCGTATCAGCTCAGGGAGTCTATTGACCCCGTCTCCCAATTTCATGTAGTTTAAGGTGTCGCTGGTCAGTTTTCCGTCAGCGCCGGTCAGCTCCAGCCATTCGCCAGGAATTTTTCCGTCGTCGGTCAAAAGAGAAAGATTATCTGCTACCTGAACATCTGTGACAGAGGCTTCAAGTTGTATTTCGGTGGTGTTGTCATCGTCTAAAAAGCTTGGTACGTCGAATTTGTCTCCAATCTGATGGACAGTCATGTCAGACACATTAGCTTCCATGAAATAATAATCGGAAGCTGCGCCAGTATCCTCCTTACCCTCAGGCTGAACATATTCACTCCAGCGGGGGAGTCCTTCGGAGGAAACAGTGCTGCCGGTAGGAAGCAGTTCAATATTTTCTGCAAGCTTTATCAGTTCATCTTTATCTGCATACCCCCATGAACTTACGGGGAGAATCCGGTTCAGATCCTCATATAAGATATAGATCGTTTCGTTCTTCCATTTCTGGTCTTCCGTATAACTTTGGCACAGATACAGGGCGTCATGTCCCTGAATAGTAAGAGTCTGCGTATCTTTTAGGAAAGTTACGGATAACGGATCGGTTTCGTCAATGAGCAGCGGCTCTTCTACATAGTAACCTGCTTCGCTGTTTTCCGGGTTTATAAAGTAGTGATCCGGACTTTTTGAGGCATCTTGCCGGAATCCTTCCGGAATATAATTTACCCGTACCTCAATCTCTTCAACCTCTTTCAGCAGCTCTTCTTTGGAAGAGATTTGAAGGCGTGCACTATATTCCTGTTCTTTTTCTAAATGCATCTGGTAGATTTTGTTGGCGGCAAACCCTGTTCCGACGATGCAAAGCAGCGCGGCCGCTGCAATAGCCGAAAACTTTTTAAACGGCAGAGCCTTTCTGCGGATTGTATTATAAGAAAGGATCGAATCTGCCGGATTCTGCCCATTCAGTGAATGTAAAGTATCGTCTATCCGGCTTTTCACCATATCCGGTGTACGTGCATTTTGATAAATATCCCGTATCATTTGTTCTTGCTGTTTTTTATTCATAAGATTTCAAGACCTCCTTTCGACCTCTTGACAGCCGTTGTTTTACTGTGTCCTCCGAAATTTCAAGAATATGGGAAATCTCGCGGACCGTATAACCGTCGCCGTAGTATAACGCCATTACCATTCTGGTTCCTTCACTGAGCTTCTGTATCATAGATATGAACATGATGTTTTCCTCTACATTTTCGATATAAGGTTCAGGAATTTGTTCCAGGGATTCCGTCGGATGCTTTTTTCTCAGGATCTCGTTGCATTTATTTATCAGGATCCGTATCATCCATGTCTTAAAATATTTTGCTTCTCTTAGGGTTTGGAGTTTCTCCCACCCTGCCAGAAGCATTTCCTGAATAGCGTCGGCTGCGTCCTCGTCGTTATACAGCCTGCTTCTGGCAATTCGGTAAAAGGAATCCTGATGAATGTGGATTAACTCCCCGTATGCCTTTTCATCTTTCTGCTGCGCCCGCTTTACCAAATTAATCATATGTTCTGTCTCCGTATCTTGTTTTTGGTTTACTCATAATAGCTATTATACATATTAGACGTATCCGGAAACAGAAAAGGTGACAAGTTTCTTAATAAGTTTCCGGAAAACAGGTTGACTTCATGTATAACTCATGGTATAGTCAGTACAAACAGGAGATATTGTATACAATTCAAAGAAATGTATACAATAAATAAAATAAGGAAGGTGTATAAAATGAAATTAGGATTTATCGGAACCGGCAATATGGCGTCGGCGATTATGGGCGGAATTATCAAGAAACAGATCATCGCGGCAGAAGAGATTATTGGAGCGGATTTATTTGAACCCGGAAGGCAGAAGGCTAAGTCGCAGTTCGGGATCCACGTAACCGCCAGCAACAAAGAAGTAGTTGAGAAAGCGGAAGTAATCGTGTTATCTGTGAAGCCGCAGTTTTATGCGGATGTCATTCATGAGATTCGCGACGGGGTTCGTGACAATCAGATTGTGATTACAATTGCGCCGGGAAAGACCCTTGCATGGCTTGCCGAGCAGTTTGGCAAGGAGGTAAAATTAGTCCGTACAATGCCGAATACGCCGGCTATGGTGGGAGAGGGTATGACTGCGGCATGTCCTAACCAGAATTTGTCAGAGGAAGAGGTCGCATATGTGCGTACCCTTCTGGAAAGCTTCAGCCGTGTGGAGATTGTTCCGGAACGGTTGATGGACACGGTGGTTTCTGTAAGCGGAAGCTCCCCTGCGTATGTATTCATGCTGATTGAGGCTATGGCGGACGCGGCGGTTTCCGGCGGGATGCCGAGACCGCAGGCGTATCAGTTTGCTGCGCAGGCAGTTCTCGGAAGCGCCAAGATGGTATTGGAGACGGGAAAACATCCGGGGGAATTGAAGGATATGGTATGCTCCCCGGCAGGAACAACCATCGAAGCAGTACGCGTTTTAGAGGAGAGGGGCTTTAGAAGCGCGGTTTTTGAGGCTATGAAGGTCTGCGAAGAGATGTCCAAAGGGATGTAACTGCCAAGAGGCAAGGATGATTAAGATCGTAGAAGGATAGGAGAAGAGAGAGTGAATGAAATAATAGAGTCTTTATATGCCAGAAAATCTACGCGTGTATTTACGGAGAAAGACATTTCAAAAGAAGACAGAGAGATGATCTTAAATGCCGCGCTGCAGGCGCCGACTGCGGGATGTCAGATTTTGTATACGATTCTCAATATTACGGATCAGGAAAAGAAGGAAAAACTGGCTGAACTTTGCGATCATCAGGCGTTTATAGCCAAAGCGAAGATGGCTCTGGTGTTCTGCGCCGACTGCCGCAAATGGTTTTCTTTTTACAAGGAGGCAGGTTTAGATCCCCGTAAGCCCGGCGCAGGCGATTTACTGCTGGCTGTGGAGGACGCTGTAATCGCCGCCCAGAATACCGTGACGGCGGCGGAGAGTCTGGGGATTGGTTCCTGTTACATAGGAGACGTGATGGAAAATGCAGAGGATATGAAGGAGCTCTTGGGTCTTCCCGCTTACGTATATCCGGCATGCATGCTGGTCTTCGGTTATCCGACAGACCAGCAGAAGGACAGGAAGAAGCCGGAGAGATTCGCTCTTTCCGATATTGTCTGCGAGAATGTTTATCAGGATAAGAGCGGTCAGGCAATCCGGTCCATGTTTGACGGGAGAACGGGCGGTAAAGACTATGATGAATGGATGGAGGCTTTCTGGAAAAGGAAGTATGAATCTGATTTTGCTATTGAGATGAATCGCTCCATGGAGGAATATCTGAAAGACTTCTTAACGGTGTCTGTCCGGTAGTTTCTGTACTTCCATTGTTTCCACATGATGGCGGTCATTGCGGCAAGGGAGCTTTCCACGTCAATAGCGGTGTCGGAGCTTATCACGCCCGCAGTATTGTCGACTAAATGCTGCCCCACGCCAAAGACCGCCATAGTGATGTCAAAGCGTGGGCAACCACATAGACGGCTGCCCACACTTTGAACCCATACTTTTATTTGTATCAGGGCTTGCCTGATACGATGACAGAGAATCCCGTGCTGATTTCAAGACAGGTTCTTTCAAATCTTCATACACAGAAATACTCAATTCCTTCCGTTCTTCATCAAAGAGGACATTCCTCTTGTAAAAGCTCCAATAAAAAAATCCTCCCTTACAATGCAATCAAACATTCGTCAACGATTGTATTTACAGCTTTTTCAACATTTTCCTGCGAGGTGGCAAGGTTCATCCGGACAAAGGAGGCGAACCGTTCTCCGCCGAACCAATCTCCGTAATCCAGCGCAAGACGGCATTTTTTCTGCATGAACTCTTTCATTTCTTCCGGTTTCACATAGGCTTTCATGTCGATCCAGCACAGATATGTCCCTTCAAGAGGAGAGACAACCGCTTCGGGAAGCTTCTGTGCAAAGGTATCTCTGACGAGAAGATAATTTTTATAAATAATTTCCTTTACTTCCTCGAACCATCCGCGCCCTTTGGAATAAGCTGCTTCGGCGGCAACGTATCCGAAGGCGTTTCCGTTAAGGACCCGGATGCAGGTAGCATATTCGTCCCATTTCTTTTGAAGCGTCTCGTCCGGGATGATAATAACGGAATTCTGGCATCCCGCAAGGTTAAATGTCTTGGAAGGCGCGGTGACGCATATCATCATGTCGTCATAGCGGCCTGCACTGAAAGACGGGATGTGCGTATGTCCTGCAAATGTCAGGTCCTGATGAATCTCATCGGAAATCACGAAGACATGGTGTTTCCTGCATATATCAAGTAATGTCTGCAATTCACTGCGCGTCCAGACACGTCCCGCCGGATTGTGAGGAGAGCACAGGATGAACAGGGAGACATGATTCTCTATAATCTTCTGTTCAAAATCTTCGAAGTCTATAGTATATGCTCCGGAGGTGTTGATCAGATCAGAAGTAATCAGGCGGCGGTGGTTGTTCCGGACTGCGTGAAGGAACGGATAGTATACCGGCGTCAGCACAATCACGGCGTCGTTGGGTTTCGTCATGAACTGGGTAATCCAGTTAAATGCAGATACGACTCCCGGCGAGAAACGAATCCATTCCCGCCGTACTTCATAAGAATGATACTGTTTTTCCCAGTTGATGAATGTCTGATAGTAGGAATCAGGTATCTTGTAATAGCCGAAAACACCTTGGGAAACGTAAGCGCTTAAGGCATCCGTCACGCAGGAAGGAACTTGAAAATCCATGTCGGCTACCCATAAGGGCAGGAGACCTTCTTCGCCGAACATTCCGGTCTGTCCGTCCCACTTGTTGCAGTTGGTGTTTTTGCGGTCAACGTATTTCACTTGTGACATATGTATAATCCTCCTCAGAAAATGTTTTGCTTTTTATAGTATTTATGAAAATCAGGATAAAGTCAACTAGAATAGTCAATGTTTTTCAGAATAGCAATAAATTGAATATAGGCTTTACACCTCAATCACCGATTGATATAATGAATGTACCAAAGTAAACGAGCGCTTATAGAAAGTAGGTGAGAGTATGACGGGTAAAGAGATTGTTAATCTTATTAGACAACTTAGAGAATCTGGAATGAGCGACACAAAAATACTCGATCTTATAGAGTATATCGAAACTCATGATCCGAAAGAGCAGCCAGAAACTAAATAAATATCCTAAAACCAAGGTGTAAAGTCTTTAGTGAATTATTAAAGGCTTTGCACCTTTTATACCGTTTTCGTAAAATATCATTTCTTTTTCACTTATTGTTTTCAATGTAATTGTTGCCACATCCGTTCCCTCCTGTTAAAGATAAGTTTTGTTTCCTATATGAGGAATATTCCTCATATAAAATAATAGTATTAAAGTAAAGGGTGAGCTATATGATTTCTTTTGAACTATTACGAGGTTTATTATCTGAAAAGGGAATTACAACGTACTATCTTAGAAATAAATGTGGAATTTATAATTTGGATAGTAAAACAATAAGAAGGTTAATGGAAGATGAATCTGTATCGACAAATACGATAGATTCGTTATGCAACATTTTAGATTGTAATACTATAGATATTATGACATTTAAACCTGATAAAGAGAACGAGCATAATGATTAAAAAATTTTGTGTAACATTTCCTCACTCGTGGAAATGTTTGATTTATTGTTGTGGAAAACAGAATCAGTCATTTACGATATTGCTAATGCACGTTCGCCCGCCCTGTTAGGAACCGTCGCTCTGGGCGTCCGCAACCGGAACACTAGGTTGTGAAGAAGCGGACAAGGAAGGGCAATGGAACCGTCCGAAATCCTTTCCTGTAATTATTCGAGTATATTTATTGTCCTTATCAGATATAGTTGTAGAGTTAAATTATATACAGTCCTTTTTTCATATCTTCTGACCCCATTTTAATTACTCTAAAACATCTTGAAACACTCTCAAATACTCCCAAACATTAAATACAAAATAGCTGTAATCCTTAAACAAAGGCTTACAGCTATTTCCCTACTAACAGGGGATGAGAGAATCGAACTCCCACCAAAGGTTTTGGAGACCCCTATCATACCACTTGACCAATCCCCTATGTGTCTCGATCACACTAGATATTTATATCACATAATGTAGGTATTTGTCAAGTGATAAATATAACTTTTTATTTGTAACTTTCTATTTCTATATTGGATATATAATTCTATCCCGCTATCTTGCGGCCTGAACTCCTGAAATTCCTGCGCCCATCTTCTTGAATACTTGGATCAACACTTTACCCAGCGCCAAAACTAAAATGGCGGCGGCAATCGCCTCAGGAATACCGGATGCCGTTACAGTACCCATAATCAGCCCCCATACGGCAGAAACAGCGACGTCTTTAGCGTCGGCATACTGCTGTGCAAAAAGCAAATAGATACTTCCCATGACCGTAACGGTATTCACCATAGAGCCAACGAATCCGGTGATCGGCAGGGCAATGACCTGATTCAGCTTTACCTTCGTAAGCAGGATCCACAGCCACCCGGCTGCAACTCCGATCAAAATCCTGCATCCTACGGAGATCCACAGCGCTTTCAACGCTCCCGGTATCCCGGAGGTACTCATGAACGGGGAGAAGGCAAAGGACAGAAGCGTAGGAGCCATGGTATTGCTGATCAATGAGCAGATACCGAATACCGCTCCCAAGATTGCTCCGGCCAAAGGACCCAACAGGACTGCGCCGATGATTACGGGAATGTGGACAGTTGTCGCCTTGATAATCGGAAGCTGTATCATACCGAGAGGCGTATTCGCCAGCACGATGATGATTGCGGCCATAAGTGCAACACTGACCATCCAACGAGTGTCATGTCTTTGTTCTTTCATTATTCAATTCCTCCTTGTTATCATTCTCATTTCAATGAGATACAATACAATTACCAAGCCATTATAGCATTTATCAAAGGACGGGACAAGAGTTTATTTTCGGGTAAAAAATGTTGGGTAAAAATGTATAATGCCCATTGTGTGAAATAGTAATTTTTGCTATAGTTAAGAAGTATCTCGGCTTTTGAAAGAAGTTTATTAGTAAGCAATTTGGTGAAATGTCAAGAGGAAAATAAAAAAGATTTTCTTGAAGAAGGG
>CAJTOH010000048.1 GCA_910577685.1 uncultured Dorea sp.
CTAATGGAGCCTATTTTTTTGACTCCAGTTTTTCATAGGCTACTTTACACTACCCTTTTCTTCTGTGCCGTCGATCTTCGAAACTTCTATTATTCCTCGTCTTCGGCAAGTTCACGGACCGCATTTATTGCCGCGTCCACTTCTTCATCTGTGTTAAAATGTGAGAAGCTGAATCTCACAGCCCCCTGCTCTACTGTCCCAAGCGCCTCGTGCATAAGCGGTGCACAATGTCCCCCCGACCTTGTAGAAATACCATATTCCGTAAGAAGCTCGTCACTCACTTCTGAAGAATCATAATCCCCGATATTCAATGTAACGATTGCACAGCGGTCCTCTGTGCCAAAATCCCCATATACCGTCACATTATCAATATCCTTAACACCTTCATAAAACCGGCGCATCAACTCCTGCTCCCGTGCGCGGATCTTGTCCATCCCATACTTCTCGATATAACAAAGCGCCGCATAAAGCCCTGCAATCCCATGCCCGTTCAACGTCCCTGCCTCCAATGCCGTAGGCATCTGAATCGGCTGCGTTTTACTGTAAGTCTGAACGCCTGTCCCTCCCGTCTTCAGAGAACGGACCCTCAAGCCTTCCCTGACATACATACCGCCCGTCCCCTGAGGCCCGAGAAGCCCCTTGTGTCCGGTGAAGCATAGTACGTCTATCTTCATCTCTTCTACATCGATAGGGAATACCCCCGCCGTCTGGGAGGCGTCCACCACGAACAATATTCCCCTCTCACGAGCAAATTCACCGATCGGCTTTAAATCCACATAATTCCCCGTCAGGTTCGAACCGTTGGTACACACGATCATCTTCGTCTTGGGGCCGGCGGCCTCCTTGATATCCTCAATATCAAAGTTCCCTTTCTCATCACTCTTCACGATTGTAAGACTTGTCCCCTTCGTCTCCAAATCATAGAGCGGACGCAGTACGGAATTATGCTCCAGCATAGTCGTAATCACATGGTCCCCCGGCTCTAAAAGCCCCCGGATCGCAATATTCAGGCTCTCGGTTGAATTGCAGGTGAACACGACCTGCCTTGGATCTGTCCCGCCCACCATCTGACAGATCTTCTCCCGCGTATCATAGATGATCCGGGACGCGCTCAGCGAAGCATCATTCACACCTCTTCCGGCATTCCCCATAGAACTCATTGCCGCCGTTACAGCCTCAATCACTTCCTTCGGCTTGTGCATTGTAGTCGCCGCATTATCCAGATAAATCATTTCCTTATCCATCCTTTCCACCAACAAAAAAAATCCCCGGAAACAAGTAATTCCGAAGACTGTTTCTTAATATAGTATATTCCCATTTTCCCGTTTCGTCTAATCGAATTCTTTAATATAAATCATTACTTATAGATATTATTTATAAATGACCGAATTATCATGAAAACCAAAACATCAACGTTTATATCACTTTATATAATAAGCCCCCGCAGCCATCCGGCGGGAGCTTATTATATTAATTTATTTCTTAATCTGGTAAACCTCTCTTACCACCTTAATGAACCGTTCCGCCGACCCCGACAGTTGATAGTTCTTATTATACACCAGATTAATGTCCCGTCCTTCATCCGCCTTAGGAATCGGAAACGCAAGCAGATACCCATCCCTCGTCTCATCCTTCGTGGCAAGCCGGGACAATACCGAAACCCCCATTCCCTGCCGGACAGACTTCTTAATCGTCTCCTGATTCTCAATACTTGCAATAATGTCAAGTTCCAGCGGGTTCACTCCCGCCCGCTTTAACTGCTTCTTCGCTTCCTTGCGCGTGCCGGAGCCTTCCTCCCGCATAATCACATGTTCTTCAAGAATCCAACGGATATCCTCCGGTGATTCTTCCTTAAGCTTCCGGTACTTCTCAGTGTTCGGTGTAATGACCACCAGCTCATCCTTATAGAAGGGGATATACTTACAGTGCTTCTTCTCAAGCACAGTTCCGGTGAATCCGACGTCCGCCATATGTTCAACGATCTGCGTCACGACCTTCGTGCTGTCCGTCTCTATGATCTTAATCTGCTCCTCTGGATACCGCTCATTAAAACGGATCAGCGCCTTCGGCAGGAGATACTGCGCCGGTATGGTTGAAGCTGCGATTGTAATGCAGTGCTTCTCCCCCCCGTCCTTTCCGCCGAAACGCTCCTCGATCTTTTTCTCCAGATCTACAATCTGTCTGGCATATTTATATAATTCCTTCCCGTCGTCCGATAATCCGACCTCCTTCGTATTTCTGACAAACAACCTTACGCTCAGCTCCTTCTCCAAAGAAGCAATATGCGCGCTGATGGTCGGCTGCGTCAGGAATAACTCCTTCGCCGCCTTTGAAAAACTGCCGCCTTCCGCCACCTGGACGAAAGCTTCCAACTGTTTCAAATTCATTAGTACGCAATCCTTTCACTCTCTGCCCCCGTCTTCTTGGTTACTTTGATACTGTCCATGTATTCAAGTATCGGTTTCGCACTTTTTCTGCTTGTTTCAAACAAATCCCTGACTTGGGCGATCGTAATAAGAGGATCCTCCTTAAGCTTCTTTTGGATCACTTCCTTTGCCTGCTCCATATACTCCTTCAGCGTATACATATCCTCAGATACTTTCACAATCTCCTGCTCTTCCAGCAAGATATTCAGGATATCGTCCGCAATCATCCTGTCCACTCTCCCAAAGTCCACTTCAGAATACCGGACAAAATCAAACTTTGCCTTTTTAAACGTATCTAAAAGAATTCCGGATACCTTATCATAGACTCCGTCCTTTCTCACCTCATACTCCGGCGTACACAAGAACTCGTCTACACGCTTTAAGCACCCGTCCTCAATCAGCAAATCAAGGATCTTATCAAAAACATTTGGCTTAATCTTCTGAAAATAGGCCGCCGAAACCTCCGCCTTCTTCATGCCGTACCGATACGGAAACCTCTCCTCATAATCCTTAAGCACCTTTTGGATGGTCGTCTTTGCCCCGCGCCTGCTGTCGCTGTGCCACACATAAGTATCTTTACGCATAGGAAATACGCATACCAGCCCCTGACTCTCTAAACGCTCCACATCTTCCTTCACCTCATCCGGAGAAAGAGCCGTAAGTTTTGCAAGCTCCGCAATCGTAATCAGCGTATCTCCATGCCCCTTGACATGCAGCTCGATTACATCCGCTGTTGATCCGGATTCTTTCCTCTCAAGCTCCTCGATTACACTCTGCTGGAACCGGCGTTTTACTCTGGGATTCGGTTCTAGTACCTCGCCTCCTCCGATCGTCTCCATCGGCGAATAGAAACGCACGACAAACTTGTCGCCGCGCCTTACGGCAACCTCTTCTTCAAGCCGAAGCTGCACAAATCCGCTCTCTCCCGGCCCGATCTCTTCCTTGTCAAGCAGTACGGCGCGGCACAGCACCTCGCTGGTGCCTGTGAAAAAATGCAGCCGCATATGATTCGTCAGAATCCGGACAGAAGAATCCAGAACCCTAAGCTTCACGTCTAACAGATCCGTGTTCTTCATACTGTTCTTCGGAGCCAGCACGCACCCTCTCTTAATCTCTTTTTTCTTCACATTGGACAGATTGATCGCTACACGCTGTCCTGCGCAGCACGCTTCCCTGTCCTGCCCATGAACCTGAATACTGCGGATCTTACACTCTTTGCCTACCGGATACATCTCCAACGTATCCTCCCTGGTAATCGTCCCGGACACCAGCGTTCCGGTGATGATCGTACCGAAGCCTGACAGCGTAAACGCCCGGTCGATCGGGAGCCGCGGAATCGTCCGGACATCCTTGGCCACCACCTCGTCGCTGGTCATCCTCCCGATCAGCGTGATTAATCCGTCCAGACCTTCCCCTGTCGCTGCCGATACCTTAACCACAGGAGCCTGTGCAAGAAAAGTCCCCTCAAGCTCTTCCTTCACCTCTTCCTCCACCAGCTCCAGCCATTCTTCATCCACAAGGTCGCATTTATTCAAAACAATGATACTCTTCTCTATTCCCAACAGATTCAGGATATCCACATGCTCCTTTGTCTGGGGCATGATTCCCTCGTCCGCCGCGATCACCAGCAGCACGAGGTCCATCCCCACCACTCCGGCGACCATGTTGTTAATAAACCGTTCATGTCCGGGTACATCGATGATTCCTACACGATCCCCGTCCGGAAGGTCAAAATAGGTAAATCCAAGGTCAATGGTGATTCCCCTTCTCTGCTCCTCCTCCCAGCGGTCCGTATTCCTTCCTGTCAGAGCCTTGATCAACGTCGTCTTTCCATGGTCGATATGGCCCGCCGTACCAACGATTATATTTTTCATGTCTTAACTCTCCTACTCTATTCCCGTCACCTGCCTGCAATCAGGCTGATTTCTTCAAGCACGTCTAATTCCTTAAACTGATCTGCAAGAACCTTGAAAAAACGCTTCTCTATCGTCCTCACATCCAGAAGCACCGTATCGTTGACCGTTCTGGGTATGATGGGAACCGGCAGATGCCGCATACGCTCTTCAAGCTCCGCAACGCTGATCTTTTCCGGATGAATTGCCACCGCCATGCTCGGAATCCTCTCAAGGGGAAGGGAACCGCCGCCGATCTGCGACTCGCAGTGTACGCACTCGATCTTAGCCGGCAGATCTTTTTCGTTCAAAATCCTGCATAGATCCTCAGCCTCCCACTTCACATCCTTAAGGGGACTTGTAATCATCCGGAGCACCGGAATATTTCTGACTGCCTTTTCTTCGGATAAATATTCCTGCAGCACCATCTCAAGAGCCGCCGCCGTAAACTTATCGATCCGCAGCGCCCTTGTAAGCTGGTTCTTCTTCATCATGTCGATATATTTTTTCCGGCCTATGATGATGCCGGCCTGCGGGCCGCCAAGCAGCTTGTCGCCGCTAAAGCACACCACATCCGCTCCCTTGGCGATAGACTCCTGTACCGTCGGCTCATATGTAATGCCGTATTTACTCAGATCAATCAGCACGCCGCTGCCCAGATCCTCGATGACCGGAATCTCATGTTCCTTCGCAATCGGAATCAGATCCTCAATCCCCACGCTCTCGGTAAAGCCGACAATCCTATAATTGCTGGTATGGACCTTCAGGAGGGCTTTCGTCTCCTGCGTGATTGCATTTTCATAATCGTCAAAATGGGTCTTATTGGTCGTACCCACTTCTATAAGCGTCGCGCCGCTTTGTTCCATCACGTCAGGAATCCTGAATTTCCCGCCGATCTCCACCAGCTCGCCCCGGGAAACCACCACTTCGCCGCCTTTCGCAAGGGAACTCAAAATCAGCATGACTGCCGCGGCGTTATTATTTACCGCCATGGCTGCCTCAGCCCCCGTAATCTTGCACAACAGCTTCTCAAAGTGGGAATAACGCTCGCCCCGGCGTCCCGCCTCCAGATTGTACTCCAGATTCGAGTAACCCGTTGCAATCGCCGACAGCCGCCTCATATGCTCCTGCCCGATAGGAGCCCTCCCCAAATTCGTATGGAGGATCGTCCCTGTGCCGTTTATGACCATGCACATATTCGGCGTGTTCATAGCGGTGACCGTCATCTCAATATGGGCAAGCAGCAGCCCAATCTGAGCCTTCGCCGCCTCTTCCTCCTCACACTGCCCGATAAACTCCCTTAACTTATCCATCTCTATATGGATAGCTTCCATTACAGTGTCTCTGCTGTAATGGCCGATTAACTCCTGAATCGTCTCGTTCTCCAACAGTACGTCCACTTTCGGGATACTGCGGTATAATTTATTCTTATTCATCTCTTTTATTTCCTATTTTTTATTTACCGTCCACTGCGGCATATCAGAAGAGACGGATTAGTTTATCGCTCTTCTCGGCTACCTTTCCGATCACCGAGACGGCCGTATCCATCCCCGCCTTCTCAAAATCCACAAGCATCTCCCGCAGATAATCCGGCGAGACGCTGATTAACAGTCCGCCCGAAGTCTGAGGGTCATAGAGCAGATCAAGATAGTGTTCCTCCACGGCTCCGGCCTCGACCTTCCCGATAGAATAACCGCGGTTCTTATAGGCTCCCGCCGGAACCAGCCCCATCTTCGCGTAATCTATCGCGTCCGCAAAATACGCGATATCCTTGACGCTGATCTCAAATGTCACCTCACTGGCCTGCGCCATCTCCACACAATGTCCGAGAAGCCCGAAACCGGTAATATCCGTACATGCGGACACATCGTACTTCTCCACCACCTGCTTGCCCTTCTTGTTCAGGGAAGCCATGACCGTCTGCGCCTCACGAACCGCGGACGGGGACGCCATATTTGCCTTGATCGCGGTATTCACCACGCCGCTTCCGATCTGCTTCGTAAGCACCAGAATATCTCCCGGCCTGCAGCCAAAATTCTTAAATATCTTATCAGGATGTACAAAACCGGACACGCACAGCCCGTACTTCGGCTCATCGTCCTGCACGGAATGTCCTCCCACCAGTACAGCTCCTGCTTCTTTCACCTTCATCGCGCCACCCGCAAGGATGTCGCCCAAAATCGCCGGATCCAGACAATTGGGGAATCCGACTATGTTAAGCGCTACTGCCGGCTCTCCTCCCATCGCCCACACGTCGCTCAGGGAATTCGCCGCCGCTATTTGTCCAAACATATAAGGGTCGTCAACAATAGGAGTAAAGAAATCTACCGTCTGGATCATAGCAATCTCGTCTGTTACCTTATAAATGGCTGCGTCGTCGGACGTTTCGATACCTACTATTAAATTATCATCGTGAAATTGCGGCAGCTTGCCCAGTACCTGAGCAAGGGTCTCCGGACCTATCTTAGCCGCTCAGCCAGCCGTCTTGCTTAATTGCGTTAATCTGACATCTGATTTCATTTTATTAACCTCCCGAGTCTTTTCATAAATTAAATTGCGCCGTATCCGCAGGATAAAGCCCAACTATCTAAATAATACGGAGATTCCTGCGCAGATCATCCCATTGCCTGTATATCTGTGCAATGATGTAACTGAAAATGCCCATGTATACCTGCGTATCCCCAAAGCCGCGCAGGACCCTCCCTTTCAAAGGCGCATATATGCTACGGCCTTATGATCTTTCCTGCTTTCGCCATTGTCTCAACAATGCTGTACATATTCGTCACGGAACCTACCGCCAGCTTGTCCTTAAGCCCATAATAATCCAGACAAGTTCCGCAAGTCATAATCTCCACGCCCTGAGCCTCAAGGGACTTAAGGTCTTCTAAGGAATCTGACCCTTCCGCCGTCAGGGTAGCGCCGCCATTGTAGAAAAGCATGGTCTTCGGCAATGTGTCAAGCTGCGTAACGGCAAAGATAAATCCCTTAATCAATACTTTGCCCAATTCGTCATTCCCTATACCCATCCTGTCAGAGGAAACTACTACCACCGTGTTATCTCTTGCGTCCGGCGCACAGGCCGCTTCTTCCGAAGTATCTCCCGTCACCGCTTGTTCCATCTGAATTGTAATTTTGAATTCCGCATCCCCAAGCTTCTCGGAGGATACCTGTCCGCCTGCGCCTGCCGCCATCTTCGTTACATTCTGAACGGCAATCTCATTGTCCACCAGAACTTCGATCGTTTCCGACCCCGTAAGCGCCTCCATTGCCTTTTTGGTCTTAATAACCGGGATCGGGCAATTATCTCCCATTGCGTTGACTGTAACCATCTGTACATTCCACCTTTCTTTTTCGGTTCGTTTACCTTCAACACATATAGACATATTCTATCATTGTTTGACAAAAAGGTAAACGCATATTTGTTATATTATAAAATAGTTTGAGAATTTTCTCAGACTCTTTTACCGCTGTAACTTCACGCACGTCGCATAGCAATAGCTCTCCGGATTCCCGCGGACGCCGCTGTCCCTAATATCTATGACGCGGTAAGCGCCGCCGTCGTAGCGTGCCGGTTTCATGTCCCCTTTCTTGAATACGGTAAGGAACTCCTGCATATTATGTACCTCTTCCGGGAAATAAGTCGCGCAGACGCCCACTTTTTCAGGAACATGGCAGTCGCTGGAGCCCAATGTGAAAAGCCCCAGATCCAATGCAAATTCCGCCGCCTTTCGGCATGCTTCTATCGACGTGCTCCCGTTAAGCACTTCCAGCCCGTCCAGTCCCCGCACCTCGCGGAGATGCTCTTCCAGCCCCCGGTTGTTATTGCGGAAGGGATGGGCCGCAAAACACACGCCGCCCTGACGTTTGACCAGATCAATAAACTCCTGGGCCGGTATGCGTTCCTCGGGATAGTCGTCAATGCCGAAAGCAATGATATCGCCCTGCAGAGAGAAGAACTCGATCCCCACAAATATGGGAAATCCCGTTCGTTCGGAATATTCAGCCGCATATTCCCTAAGCCCCATGCTGTCATGGTCGGTAATACAGATTCCTCCGAGTCCTCTGTCCTTTGCGATCCGTACCATCTGGTCCAGTTTCAGGAAGCTATCCTTTGAGTATGTCATTTCGTGCATGTGGGTGTCTATAAACATATGGTCTTCTCCTTTCGGCATTTGATGTGGCCTGTCCGTACGCCGGTAACATTTCGGCCTTCCGGCTTCACTGTCGCGTACGCCGTGCTTTCTTCTATTATATAAATCCACGGCTCAGGCTTCAAATAGACTTTTATAATATATCGTTTTACTTATAGATATTTTCTATAATTCTGGAAACAATCCAATTAAAAAGGCCTGAGATCAACTCAAGCCCGACATCGCCACGCGGTTCACATGGCTCCTATCATTATTTCTCTTCGTACTGACTCTTAACTCTTCTTGTTCTCTTAAGCAATCTAAAATTGCTCTGTTCAGCGACAGCATCTTCTCATCCAGCGATGACACCATCTCCGCACATTCTCTTAATTCCCGGCTGATATACTCAGGAGCATTTCCTTCGAATTTGTAATAAATCTTATGCTCAAGACTCGCCCAAAAATCCATGGCAATCGTCCGGATCTGAATCTCTACTTTTGTATCTACCACGCTGTCCGATAAAAATATCGGCACAGATACAAGCATATGGTAACTCTTATAACCGCTTACTTTCGGGCGCTTAATGTAATCCTTGATTGCAAGAACTTTCAGATCACTCTGGTTCCCGATCATCTCTCCCAACTGATAAATGTCGGATGTGAAGGAGCAGATAAGCCTCACGCCGGCGATATCGTTGACATACTTGACCATATTCTCGATCGATATCTCGTACCCGTTCTTTCTTAATTTCTTTACTATACTCTCTGGTGTCTTTACTCTTGTCTTGATATGCTCAATCGGATTATACTTATGTACATGCTGGAATTCATCGTTCAGTATCTCAAGCTTCGTTCCAACTTCTTTCAATGCCGAGTTATACAGGAACATAATAGTCTTCCAACTGTCTACATCCTCATAATTCTTTATTGCATTCTCCATATAGTATCTCTCCTCTCATACCGAAGAGTTAAATCGTACTGTCCTTAGTATACCATATGAATTAAGGTATGTCATGAAATTCACATTTATTTAAGAAAGTGGTTATATTTGTTAATATCATTAAATAAAATCAAGGCTGTCTTAGAATTCGATCCCCTGTCTTGCCGACCGCCCTAAGTCAAACTGATGCTTGACCTTCCGAATCTCCGTCGCATAGTCTGCCATCTCGAGAAGCGTATCCGTAACCTCATGTCCCGTCATCACGATCTCAAGCCCTCTCGGCTTATGCTTTATCAAACTAATAAGCTTCTCCTCGCTTATCACCTCCAATTGAAGGGCGCACAGCACCTCGTCAAGCAGCAGCATATCGAAAGGGCCGCAGAATTTTATGATCTCGTCCAGCGCCTTATTATTATAATGGCGCAGCTCCGCCCGTTCATCCCTGTTCATGTTGCCTACAAACTTCACCGGTTCCCTCCCCGGCAGACAGGTAACGTTCGCAAGCGACTCCAACACCTTGCGCTCGCTTGACGAGTTGTCCTTTAAAAACTGGAATACCAGCACCTTAAGGCCGGCGCCGACAGCCCTCACAGCCAGCCCCACAGCGGCGGTCGTCTTCCCCTTCCCGTCTCCATAGTAAACGTGTATCCTTCCCGTTCCAACCATAAATACCTCCCCGCTTTCCCAGCAAACATTAGTCCAAACATCTTCCTATTATAGCCCTTCTTACCGAATTTGTATAGCAGGGAATTTCTACTCTTTACATACGCGACAAAACCGGATATACTCTTCATTATATTTTAGGAAATGAGGTACGGTTATGTTTCGTTTATGGGGAAAAGAATTTAAAGATAACAGAATGGTCCGGGATATCGTGGTCAGCGACGACACGGACGACACCCGGACACATAAGATTTTCAACGCGCTTGACACCATATGCTATGAATTCGACCTAAGCAAGCCAATCTGGCTGGATGTGACTGTGGATGAATTCAAGCGCCACGACAAAACGCGGTTTACACAAGATCATTTCGTGGATTCCATTGACTTCGATTATCTTGAAATCCAGATTATTGAAGAGTAATTATTATTCATTCCGTATTGCCGCAAGAGGACTCAGTTTCATGGCTCTAAGGGCAGGAAAATATCCTGCAAGCACGCCTACCAACATCGCGAATCCCATGGAGAGCATCACCAGCCACAACGGAATATAGGAGATATTCCCGGTAATCCCCATAGACGACGCGCCCTGCCCCGCCAGGAAATTGATTGCCGCAGACATCAGGAAACTCAGCACGTTCCCGACTGCACCGCCAAGAAGCCCGATAAAGGCCGCTTCTAACAGGAACATCTGCTTAATGTTTTTCAGGCTGCACCCCAGCACCTTGATTACCCCGATTTCTTTTGTCCTCTCATAGATGGACATCATCATCGTATTCGCAATACCGATCGCCGCCACGAAAAGAGAAACGGCTCCAATGCCGCCCAGCACCGCCTGAATAATGGCAAACTGGCTCTTCATGCTGTTCAGGTACTCCGCATTGGTCTCCACATTATAACCCATCTCCCGGATTATGGCCGCTACCCCGTCTACATTGTCGATATCGTCTACATTGACCTGCGCATAGGAATAACAGAATTCTTTATACGGCTTACCTGATTTCGTGGTAGGCTGCCCCGGGATGACGCCGCCGGAAAATTCTTTCTTCAAAATCTGCCTCAGCGTGTCCAGATCGCAGTAAATATAGTAATAATTGGCGTTATACTCTTCCGGGCCGCCCTTTACCATACCGCTGGCTCTCACCACATGCTTCTGTACGGTCTTTGATTTCGCCTGCTGCCCGTCTTCCCCCATTCCTCCCATATCCATTCCGCCGCCCATGCTGTTATAGTACCCGTCCTGATCGAGGATCAGGAAGAGAGAATCATTGAGAAAATCAATATCCGGCAGCTCCATCGTCTCGTAATAACTCCTTCCCGAACCTTTCTCATAAAACATCGTCGGAATCCCGTTGCCGTACACCAATTCCAGAGTGCCGCTGCCCGGTGTAGGTAGCGTCCCTTCCGCCAGAGGAATGTTCTTGGCGGCCAGCCCTTCCGGGGTCATTGCCACCAACTGTCCCGAGCCTTCGTATTTTCCTTTTATCATATTCACCCACATCTCATATACGGGCGACGCGATAGTCACATGCTCGATCCGGGCAAGTTCACTGACCGCCTGATCATTAATATATTTTTTCGATTCTTCTCCGCTTTCGCCGCCGGACGAATACGCATACATGGAGTCGCCCGCGCCTGCTCCCGTCACTTTTATGCTGGTAAGACCGCCTGAATTCTCTACTTCCTGATAGAGAGACTCCTGCAGCCCAAGCCCCAGCGAAATCATAACGACGATGGAGGCCGTACCGATGATCACTCCGAGGACAGTCAGGAAGGTCCGAAGCTTCCGCCGTTTTAAATTGCTACCGCTCATCCTCAGAAGATCTATCCAGCTCATCCAGCAATTCCTCCTCTTCATTCAGCCTCTGCCGTCTCTTTCTCTTCTTTCTTACCACCACAATGACGATTATCACCAGAACAACCCCGGCCGACGCGGCCACAGGAATCACCGGAAAAGACTTCTCCTCTTCCGCCATCTCCATACCTGACATCATGGAAGGGTCTTCCATCATCTCCATAACCTCAATCTGCAGTTCCTTCGCTGCGGTTGAGATCTTGCCGGACTCATCCTCATAACTCAGCGTCATGGTCACGTTTGCCGGACCGCCGGTCGCTTGTATCCCTTCCAGCATGGCGTCGATAGATGCCGTCGCTCCCGACTCCACATTGCCCAGGAATACTTCTTCCTTGTCGATGCATGCCCCCTCGAAGATTGCCCTCACGTTGTAGAGCTTGATCCTGCCCAGATTATAGAGGTTGCACATTACATTCGCCTCGTCGCCTATGGATATGCTCTCAGGACTGATCTCGAATTCGCTGAACTCAAATCTTGCGTCCTGCTTTACCGGAATAGAGATACTGGATGCGGCGTCAATCTGCGCGCCGTCGCTGTCCTCATATTTCATAGACAAATCCACACTGTACGGCTTCTGCAGAAGATCCGACTTCGCATTAAGCTGAATGGAGATGTCCGCCGTCCCGTTCGCCTTGATCCCGTCCAGATAAATAGAGCTGGAACCTGACGACGGGAGAAACGCAGGCGCTACGGTCTGGGCATCGCTCCCCTCGGCAGGAGCGCTTAAATCAAACAGCATGTTGCGCACCCTCGTTGATTTGGACGTATTCTTCAAATGAATCGTCAGGGTGAAATTGCCTCCCGCGCGCACTTCCGCCGGATCTGTATTAAAGCCTGTGACGATTACCCGCGGCACGGAAGTAGAGCCTTCCGAACCGGAACCGCCTCCGCCGCTGAACGAAGCGCCTCCGTTGCTAAAGCCGCCTGCGTCCGCCGAAGGGAACTCCATGCCGTCTCCGATGATCTGGTCGCCCGGATTGGGCATCGGCTCATTGTCAGCCGGAGGTTCCGGCAGCTCCTCAGGCTTCGCAGTCGTATTTGCATAGAATTTCTGGGAAACATATGCGTCTTGGTTTCCCTGCACATATACGTTGAATTGTAAAGTATGTCTGGAGGTAGCCACATCTTCTCTCTGGGTAAACTCGAAGGATACTGCCTGAGACTCTCCGTTTTTGATATTCAATTCCTGTGCATAGCTCTGGTAATCCGTGATAAACGGCCACTCCTCATTCTTCTCTCCAAGGCTTGGCGATAACACCGCATTGGTCAGATCCACTCCGGAATTATTATGTACGATCAATGTCCATGTCGTTGATCTGCCCGCCTCGAATGTAGGCACACGGTTCCCCTCCGACATAATTGTGACGCCGTTCGCACTCCTTGCTTCCACGGATGTATTATCCGCCGTCTGCTCCGTATCCTGAGCCCCTGCCGCCGCCGGCATAACCGCCGCGGCCAGTAACGCGGCCAAACATACTCCCGTCAGAAGTCTTCTTAATCTTCTCATCCTTTCAGTCCTCCCTGTAATGCAATCTTCCGGTTGTCTTCAATCTTAAGAATCTTCCCGTCCCGGATATGGAAGACTCTGTCCGCATAGGTTGCCAGATGTGCGTCATGGGTAACCATGACAAGAGTTTTCTTCTGCTCCCGCACTACCTGCTGCATCAGCCGCATGACTTCTTCCGAAGTGTGGGAATCCAGATTCCCCGTCGGCTCGTCTGCAAATATAATCTTGGGATCCACCACCAACGCCCTCGCAACGCCTACCCGCTGCTGCTGCCCGCCGGACATCTGATTGGGCAGATGCTTCTTGTGCTTCTTAAGCTTGACCAGATCAAGCATCTTATCCGCCTTGCGCATCCGCACGTCCCTTGGCACGCCCCTGAAACTCAAAGGCAGCGCTACATTCTCCACGGCATTCATGGTTCCGAGCAGATGGAATGACTGGAATATAAACCCTACATGGTCCCGCCTAAACCGCACCAATTCCTCCTCTGTCAAGTTCTCAATATGCTTCCCCGCGATCACCACATTGCCCCTGGTAGGTTTCTCAAGTCCCGCAAGCATATTCAGCAGAGTGGACTTCCCCGAGCCCGACGTACCTACGATCGCACAGAATTCGCCTTCAAAAATCTCGAACCCTACTCCGTCCAACGCCCGTACGACCTCGTCGCCAACCCGGTATAACTTATAAAGACTCTTTACTTCTATTACTCTGTCCATAGATTCCTCCTAGTATATCATTCATCATTATAAGCCTGAAATCCAAACATTTTCGATAGAATTTCTAAAGATTTTCTTAATTTAGAAAAATGATTGATTTTTTCCGAAGAATGTGCTATTATTTTAGACATGCAGATATAGTTCATTGGTAGAATGCTAGCTTCCCAAGCTGGAGAGGCGGGTTCGATTCCCGTTATCTGCTTCTTACAGAAGACTAAGGATATTTTTATTCTTAGTTTTTTTTGATATTGATTTTCTATTTCAAATGTTCTTTTTTAACCATTATAGCACCTTTTTTAATAATAGCAACACTACTTCACATTTTACATAAATTTCCGTAACAGATCAGCCTGCCGTATTCACTGTTACGGAATCTGCCTATTTTTAAAGCTGCAGGCTGATCTGTTACAAATTTCAGACTCATTTGCCTAATGATATTCTTACTCTTTATCCTAACTTAGGCTCGTCGGTCAGGCAGATTGTATCCGCCGCCTTTCCGTCTGTCTCAAACAGAACGATCTCGTTCGTCCCTTCCTTTAACATCGGCCCCGGAATATAAAGCCTTTTCTGCGGTCCTTCCTCCCAGAACCGTCCGATATTCCTTCCGTTTACATACGCGCATCCCTTTCCGAATCCCTCCGTATCCAAAAATGTATCTCCCGCTTCGTCCACTTGGAATATGAATTTATAAAACGCAGGCATCCCTTCCCGGTATCCCCTTGAGTAATCAACCCTTTCGATATGGTCTAAAGGCAGCGGATACATATCCCATCCCATGTGGAACACTCCGTTAATCTGCACGCCGTGGGTAATCCCTTTTTTCTGCAGTTCAATTTCCGGCCCGTAGTTTACTCTTCCCATATTCTCCATAAGTATATCCAAAGAACCGCTGTCATTTTTTAAAGTAAATCCCGTCGTCCTGTCCATCTCGCAGTCATTGCGGATCTCAACCTGTTCTCCGTCCGCAAAAATAATCGCACGGTCCATGCCGCCGCGGATTTTGCAGGACCGGATTTCTTTTCCCCTTGTGATTGTACTTCTGTAAAGGACGTAACCATAATTCTGCCCCAGTTCTTCCATAGACAAAGGCATCGCCTCCCGTACCGGCGCGGACAAAGTATCCAACGTATCGAACAGACCCGCTTTTTCCCGAAGCCTTAACGTTCCATACGCCTTTCTTTGGATCTTTGTCGTGAACTCTACTTTCGGAATCTCTCTAAATTGCGCGATCACCTTCCGGAACTCCAGATATTTTTCCGTAATCTGCCCGTCTTCCGTCAGCGGCGCGTCATAGTCATAGGACGTAACGTCGGCCCCCACTTTATCGTCATAGTTGGAACCATTCATAAATCCGAAGTTCGTTCCGCCATGGAACATATAGAAGTTGACATGCCCTCTTTCCAACATCTCTTCCAATGATTTCTTATGTACCGAATAATCTACCACGTTATGCTCTTTCATTTTCCAGTGGTCAAACCAGCCGACCCAGAATTCCATGCACATCAAAGGCTGGTCTCCGACTATCTTTTTCACCGTATCAAACCGTTCCCCGCCGTTCGACCCAAAATTCGCCGTTCTCCATGCGCCCTCAACACAGCCGTCGTCCATGTACTGCTTTTCCGCCCCGTCAGATGTTGCAAACGGAACCGTGATTCCTCTTTCCTCCATCATCTTTTTCAAGGCGTTCAGATAATCTTTGTCATTCCCATAAGAACCGTATTCATTCTCTATCTGCATCATCAGGATTGGCCCGCCGTTCGTAATCTGGTACGGAGTCAGCATTGGAATCAGTTTGTCGTAATAGCGCGCCACACAGTCCAGATACACTTTATTATAGCAGCGCAGACGGATACCCTGTTTTGTCAGCAGCCACGCCGGGAATCCTCCGAACTCCCACTCCGCGCAAATGTACGGGGACGGCCTTAAGATAACGTACAGTCCAAGTTCCTGCGCAATGTCTATAAACCTGCATAGATCCGCTCCATCCTCGAAACAGAACTCCCCTTCTCTTGGTTCATGGACGTTCCATGCCACATAAGTTTCTACCGTATTGCACCCCATTGCCTTCAACTTTTCCAGACGGTCTCTCCAATATTCCGGGACTACCCGGAAGTAATGGATACTTCCGGAAATAATCCGGAACCTTTCGCCGTTCATGTAAATATCATCCTTAATTTCAAAAATATTCTGCATCTTCATCCTCCATAATTCTAAAAATCTCCCTGCACAGCCTCTCCGTCAATTCTAAAAAACTTCCCTGCACAGCCTCTCCATCTCGTCATGCACAGCCGACACTTCCCTCTCGTTCGTCATCGCCACAATGACATCCCCTGTCTGCAGCTTCGTGCTCCCCCTTGGAATAATCTCGTCAGATCCCCTCTGTATTGCCACGATCAGGCACTTCTCAGGCCATTCAATCTCCTTGATCAGCGCCTCCTCTATCCTTGAGCCTTGAAGAACCACAAAATTCTGCAGTACCTTCTCACCGTGATCCGCCGCATTTTCAGCGCCCCTCTGTTCCAATATCCTTTCCAGAAGACTCTCATAGATCGGCTTCGACCGAAGCAGCGTAGCTACCATATACGCAACCACCGACACGATCGACAGCGTCATCATCTGGCTAAACGATCCGGTCATCTCGAAGATAAGGATGATACCCGTCAAAGGCGCGCGCACGATCGCGGCAAAATATCCGGCCATGGCAAGCACTACGAAATTATTGATATACATCATATCCAGCCCCATATAATGTACGCCCACCGTCGCAAATGCGCCTCCTATAAATCCTCCCAGCACCAGCAGCGGGAAAAATATGCCGCCCGGAGCGCCCGAACCAAAACAAACCGCAGAGAAGATAAATCTCCCCGCCAGAATAAACAATATGGTTCCAAGCATGACATCCTCCGTCGTCAGATAGTCAAGCAAAGCATGCCCGCTCCCCAGAAATTCCGGCATGGTAAATCCCAGCACGCCTGCGCACAGAAAGGGAATCATGAGTTTCTGCGTCACACTCAGCCGCTTCGCACTGCGGTACACCGACTGCACCTTCAGCGTAAACCAGTTATAGAACGCCCCCATTACTCCCAACACAATGCCTAACAGAAGTATCATCCCGTAACGTTCCGGCGGAAGGGATCTGACAATGTGGAACTGAAATACCGAGTCCATCCCCATAACCGTAGACGCCATGAAATCGGCGGACAAAGAAGCCGTCATAACCGACACCAAGACGGAAACGGAGAAATTCTTATGCACTTCCTCCAATGAGAACATCACTCCCGCCAAGGGCGCGTGGAACGCCGCCGCCAGTCCGGCGCTGGCTCCGCAGGTAATGAGGTATTTTTCTTCCGTCATTCCCCGTTCCATTCCTTTCGAAACACCTTTTCCCACCATCGCGCCGAGCTGGATAGAAGGGCCTTCCCTTCCCAACGCCAAACCGCCCAAAAGGCATAGAAACCCCCCAAGGAATTTAGCCGGAAGGACCCGCCACCATCTCTGGTCAAGTTTTCCCGTCATCTCCCCCTCAAGCTGGGGAATCCCGCTTCCTGATATCATCGGTTCATACTTTAAAAGCCTCCCCACCAGCCACGCCAGAACCAGAAGCGCCAGAAACCATCCTGCAATCCGAACCGGGTTCCCCCTGCAGAACGCAAGGATCATATTCATCCATTGCCCCGCATACTCCAAAAACATCCTATACAGGACGATAACCAGCCCTGCAATGCCTCCGACAATGAGCCCCTCTCCGATCAATATCATTTGAAAATGTTCGGCACGCCTGATCGTACTGGATGTGTCTTTCTTCATCATTCTCCCTCCCGTATACATTTCTTACTTCTATTATACAAAAAAGGAGGTATTTATCCAGAGTTTTTTCAGACGCCGAACTTTTTCTTGAATCCCGCGCGTATACGGGCTATACTATGTGATGAGAATGTATCGACAAATTTTGAAAGGACAATGTACTATGAAGATAATGATCGCATCTGACATTCACGGAAGCGCTTACTATTTGAAACAATTACTGGAACGCTTCCATACGGAGCGGCCGGACAAGCTGCTTCTCCTCGGGGATATCCTCTATCACGGCCCGCGCAACGATCTGCCGGAAGGTTACGCCCCAAAAGAAGCCATAGATCTTCTCAACGGCATGAAAGAGGATATCCTCTGCGTCCGGGGGAACTGCGACACGGACGTAGACCAGATGGTGCTGGAATTCCCAATCCTCGCCGACTACTGTATTCTATACGAACAAGGGCATATGATTTTCGCAACCCATGGACATATCCACAACACCTCCGCCCCTCCCATGCTGAAGGCAGGCGATATTCTGCTCCACGGCCATACCCATGTCCCTGCATCGGAAGAATTCGGCGGCAGATATTACCTGAACCCCGGTTCCGTTGCCATTCCCAAGGGCGGAAGCGAGCACGGCTATATGATGCTGGAGGACGGCGTATTTATATGGAAGAATCTAAACGGAAAGGCCTACAGGCGTTTTGACCTGCAATCCGGGACTTGCAATGTCTGAGAATATGAACAGGAATAAAAATGCATTTGCCAACGGAGTACGGGACGGGATACCTATTGCCCTTGGCTACTTTGCAGTGGCATTTTCATTGGGAATCGTGGCAAAAAAAGCCGGCCTGAATCCCTTTCAAGGATTCCTGTCCAGCATGCTGAACCATGCTTCCGCGGGGGAGTACGCCGAATTCACAGTAATTCTTGCCGACGCGCCTTATATGGAGATGGCCTTCGTCATTCTGGTAACGAATATAAGGTATCTGCTGATGAGCTGTGCGTTAAGCCAGAAATTTGATCCGTCAACCTCCTTTCCGCACAGACTTCTGGTCGGATTCGGAATTACGGACGAGATCTTCGGCATCAGCATCGGCAGGGTCGGAAAGCTTAATCCTTATTATAACTACGGTGCAATGGCGATCGCGCTTCCCAGCTGGGCCTTTGGCACCGCTATGGGGATCGTTGCAGGAAATGTTCTTCCGGCGTCTGTCGTCAGCGCCTTAAGCGTGGCATTATACGGCATGTTTGTGGCTATTATTATTCCGGCGTCTAAGAAAGACCGAATTGTGGGCGGCGTTGTTATCGTAAGTTTTCTGGCAAGTTTCGCCGTATCCCGAATCCCTCTGTTTGACCGGATGTCCGACAGCATGAAGATCAGCCTGTTGACCGTGGTTATTGCCGGGATCGCGGCCATATTATTTCCTGTAAAGGAAGAGGAGAAAGGCAGTAAGGAGGCGGCGGGATATGACGCATAATATCTATGTCTACATACTTGTGGCTGCGGCGGTTTCATGCCTGATACGGGTGCTTCCGCTGACGCTGATACGCGGAAGGATTAAAAATCCTCTGATACGGTCGTTTCTCTATTACGTGCCTTATGTAACGCTCGCAGTAATGACATTCCCTGCGATCATCACGGCTCCGCAGATTCCCCTTGCCGGTATTCTGGCATTAATAGCCGGTATCTTCGCCGCATGGCGGGGACTTAACATGATGGGAATTGCCGCATTATGTTGCGCCGTCGTGTTCGTTTGCGAAGCTGCCGCCGCATATCTTATGTAAATGGCAGCCCCTTGTAAATCGTACCATAATTTAACAGGGCGGCTTCACCCTTGCTGGTTGAATACCGCCCTTTACGTTCTTTATTCCTTATTCTTTTTCTTTTCAAAATAAGCGTCAATCTTCTGCTTAATCTCATCCGGCTTCAGATATTTCGCAAGATATCCGTCCGGTTTCAAGGATATCAGTTTCTTTACAGTCCCCGGATCGGTCCTGCCTGTCAAGAATATAACCGGTATATCAGCGAAGTCCTCTTCCGAACGAATCATCTCTAATACTTGCTTCCCGTCGCAGACCGGCATCTCATAATCCAACAGTACCAAATCCGGCCGGTCCATCGCGATGGAACGGATCGCCGACATTCCGGAGGACGCCATCGCAATCTCATAATCCTCGCACAATAACTGCTTCATCGCCTGCCGGATCGTCATAGAATCATCCACCACCAGTATCTTCTGCCGCTGCGGTATATCCCTCTTCTTAAGATATTTCTCGACTTCCGCCATGGCGTTCTCGACGCCGATAGGAGTCGCCTTACCCTTTTCCATCATATGAGGCGCAATAACACAGTAGGCAAAGTATCCCGCCCCCGTATCAAACAACAGGCTGACCTGCATCTTTTCCTTCTCGAATACATCCTGAAATTGTTCGTATGTAAGAAGATTCTCTTCCTTGATCTCGCACCCTTCCGCGTCCGGCAGATGTTCCATTACGCACTTTACAAACTGATGAGCCGTAAATCTGGTTGCATTGACCAGCATGGTATCCAGCTTGTTCGTCTCGATTCCCATGGCTTTTCCTACGGTATTAATCAGCAGCTTTTCTTCAAACGCCAGAAAAATCTCTCTATTCTCTTCCTCCTGCTCCATTCCGTAGACCAGACGGCAATATAATCCTCTCCCGAACTTTTCCCCGCTGTAACCGTCGCTGAGAACATGGGACTCCAGCCGGAACATATCATATACAAGCTGGACGATAACCTTCTTCATAGCCTCCAACTCTTCTTCCGGCAGAAGGTCTATCCACTTACTCACCCCTTCTCCCGTAATTGCGCGGTCCTCGGTCAAAGTGTGTCCAATCAGCCATCCGGCGCAGACGCCTAAGAAATGGTCAACCGCGTTTTCGGAATAATTCGTCTGCTCAAGCTCCGTCTCAAGCGCAGGAAGCATCTTCTTGCTGAAGCCTTCATGGAGATGCCTGTGCGCATCATATCCTTCGTATCCAATTGACTTCATGTATTTCTCTTCTTCTGCGAAATGTTTCATCGCATGATCCTTGAAATACTTAATCCCTTCCTGACACGCCCACTGTCTCTTCTTTTCCTCTTTCCCGAATGCTAACAACTTATTGATGATTTTAAACAGCCTCTGATGCTCCTTATCAATAACGTCTACTCCGATATTGTACTCTTCCTTCCATTCTAATTGGTTCTCCATATGAAACCCACCTCTTCCACAAAGTTTCTTAATACTTTCCGTGGAATTTTACTCCTTTCCTGAATTTGCAGAAATCTCTGCTAAGTATTACTGTTCATATAAAGCAGTAAATCTTGAAAAATACTATCTTCGCAGACAGCCTTTCCTGTCTGTTACTATTAACTATACTACGTATAGAAAAAAATAGCAATCTGTAATTTTGCCGCAATAAATGTAATTAATTCCGGCCGCCCCATTACAATGTCAGCTATTCTCCTGCTCACACCATTTTGCAATCTCCCCGATTAATTCGAGGGGAATAGGTTTATCATACGGAAACTGTATTGCCCCTTTGCTCGTTTTATATTCCTTAAGCCTTTCCGCAAAAACTTCTATTGCTTCCGGCCCGGGATACAGGCCTATATGCTTCTTGAACGCGGCAAATTGTATCAGATTATGGTTCTTCCAATAAGTCGGCATACTCCACGATATCTTCTCCGTTGTATCCGGTATCGCAGATTTGACCGCTTCATTGACCTGCCGCAGATAGGGCTGCACCTCCTCTGACTTTTGTTCTATATATTCTTCGATTGTTTTCGGGGCTTCACCGCAGTAATGGTCTTGATTTGTGTTCTTAAATGTACGGCCGCATTTCGGACACTTCCACATATTTGTTCACCTCCCTCCAGCTTTAAAAATCACCTGTCCTGCAAACACGGACAATACTCCGAGCGACACGCTCAGCACGGTATAAAGGACCGCCAGATGCATTTTCCCCGCTTTCATCAAATCCGCCGTCTCCAATGCAAAGGAGGAAAACGTGGTAAAGCCTCCGCAGATTCCAACCTTTAGAAATAATATGAATCTGGGATTCATAAGATTCGATTTTACGGCAAATACGGCGGTAATTCCTATTATAAAAGAACCCGCTATGTTTATCATTAGTGTTTACCGCCCCTATGAATCCGCCGGCGCCGACAACGATACAATCAATCATGACAGACATCCTTTTCTTAATCTATGATATGTCAATTATACTTGTTTTCGGTTTCCTTTGCAACGTCTGCCTTCTACTTTACATTCGGATGTACCGATTCCTTTTACTTTACATTCGGACGTACCGATGGATTAACAGGCTACGGCGGATACTATCAGGAGAGATTCGCGTACGCTTCCGGGTCTTACCTTTTTGACGTTCAGGTTCAGGCTCTAGAAAAGAATAAGTAGTCGACATTTCGCAGACGGATATTCATAATGAATATAAAAAAATAAGGAGTATCCATTTATGAACAGATTAGAGACATTAATTGCAAATTACATGAAAAACTGTAAATCCATTAAAAAACTGGATAAGAAAACGCTGAAGGCTTATCGCATTGATCTGGCGCAATTTCAAACATTTATGCTGGCATACCCCAATTTTGAAGATAGGGCGGCTATAAACGACTACATCTCTTCGCTTCATAACCAGTTTAAGCCGCGGACTACCAAAAGAAAGATTGCCGCTCTGAAAGCCTTCTTTCATCATTTGATTTATGAAGAGATTATTACCGTAAATCCATTTGACAAAATCAATGTAAAATTCCGTGAACCGCAAATACTGCCACGTACGATACCTGAAGCTACGATTGCGACTTTTATTTCCACGATGTATAAACAAAAGTCGCTTGCAGATACAGTATATCAATATAATGCAGTTCTTCGTGACATCACTATTATTGAGCTGCTATTTTCCACAGGCGTCAGAATCTCGGAACTGTGCGCTTTAAGGATACAGCAGGTGGATCTGGTATCCTACAAAATAATTATTTATGGGAAGGGCTCTAAAGAACGCCTGATTCAGATTGGCAACGACGACGTTAAAAAGGTGGTGTCCGAATACTATTCTGCTTTTCAAACAGATATTCTCTCCACCGGATGGTTCTTTATCAATCGGCTTCATCAGCGGTATTCAGAACAGTCTGTACGGGCTATGATCGTGAAATATTTAAAAATAGCTATGATTGATATGCATATCACTCCGCATATGTTCCGCCATTCTTTTGCTACTTTGCTGCTTGAGGCTGATGTTGATATTCGATACATACAAAAAATGCTTGGGCATAGTTCTATCAAAACTACTGAAATATATACAAGCGTATCTATGGCAAAGCAGAATAATATCCTGACTACCAAGCATCCCAGAAATTTTATGCATCTATAATGAATGTTAAAAGTTTCTTGTCATTAAATTCTAAAAGTATATACTTGATGCATTCATTTGATTAAGCAAAAGCAAGCGTCTATCCAGTGCATAGGATATCGCTTGCTTTTGCATTATTCTTCAATCTTGAATGTCATCATTCTTTTGGCAATATTCAAGAAACCACTTTTTGTATTAAGGGAGCAATTTTGCTTTTATAACAGATTAAATGAACGCAATTTATCGAGAAGAAGTTGGTAATTTGATTTTTTTAATTCACATTCCCAAATACGTAAAACTTTCCAACCGCGTGCCTCAAACATAGCAGTCACATCTTTATCTCTCTTCATGTTACGCTCTCGTTTATTCTGCCAATATTCTTGATTATCTTCTGGTCGTGTATTTCGACAATCATGACCATGCCAAAAACAGCCGTCTACAAACACTGCAACTTTTTCTTTTAAGAACACTAAATCGGGATGTCCTTTAACTGGATATTTGTTCTTTTTTGATTTTACTTTTCGCATGATTTCAGAGCGTTTTTCATTATCAAAAATATCTGCCATAATAAATCATCTCGCCTCAAACTCAATACGAAGACTCGGATCCGTTTCGGCCTCAAGAACAATTTTATTATAACGACCAATAATATCTGAAAGAGTAGAGTTTCTCTTGCTTTCATCAAAAAGGCTATGCTCGTATACATTAGATGAAAGGAATTGCTGAATATCCCAAACCTCAACGCGTCCGGCAAGGCCTGCATCCTCCGCAAGATTTAAGGCCGTATGTACGCGCTCAAAAATTGTAATGATAACAGGATGGCATCCGGCGCGCAAGTTCGCCTTGCATTTTTCGATCAGTAAAGCTCCAGGCATTGTTGTACAATGGATAATCGTGCTGTTTATAACAAAGTCGCCACTTCGTTCAGTCGGTGCATCCGCAACAGAAGCGCCATGAATTTCAAATGCGTTTTCTGGCATAATAAGGCATAATTTCGCGGCTACTAAGTGCTGCAAAACCGTTCCCAAATACTGCGTTCCCGGATTTTGCCTCTGACGTTTCTTAACCTGTTCAAATAGTTCGTCTAAGTTTGCGCCAATAGTTTTGGACATATCGACGTTCAAAACAAACGGCTGATTTCTAAAGTATTCTCTGACCTGTTCCGCCCAAAATTTTTCTACGATTAAAAAATCAACAGCTTCTTCTTCGTTCCATATGTTGAGAAAATCAACGTACTTTATCATTAACCCCATGTTTCCGCGACTGGTGCGCCCGCCTTCCGCGGATAATTGTTGATTAATACCATACTCTTTTAATATTTTTTTAAGATTACCGCCGCCAAGTCCGGCGACCTGTCCTTTACTACTTGTTTGAAAATCGTCCGGATTTAAGGGGAAATCCTTGTCCTGAACAAGCCGGGTAAATTGAACTACTAACGACAGCGGTCCTTTCGTATAGATATTATTTTCTTCTTGAAATGCTTTTAATCTTTCTTCTGTACTAATCATCATATACGACCTCCGCAAGTTTTGTCAGAAACTTTTCTCCTATAAATTGAGCTACCGGCTTTGCAACAGCATCTCCCATCGCTTTATAACCATCGTTGTAGTTGCCCGGTAAAACAAAACTATCCGGCGCTCCCATCAATCGAGCAGCTTCACGAACAGTTAATAGGCGAGCATGGATTTCATCATTTTTTTTCACAACTAAATATTGTTTGCTACTTCCGCCTTCTGGCGTCCGTAAACAACCTGCAATCCCATCAAAGCGCAATTCTAGCTGCTGCTCCCCATGGCGAGTCCGGCGATAGCCCGTGGCATAAACCGTGTCATGCTCACTTAGCTTGATCCGGTGCCGTTCCGGAACAAGCGGCAGGACATTATCTTTATCAAACTTTGCTTCTTCTTCAATAATATCTTTTAATGTACTGTGGCGGCGCGGAGGTTTCTCAGTCTGCCACCAAATCCATCCGGGTAAAGACCGGCCTAAATCAGAGGCAGCTTTGTTATGCAGCCAGCAGGGAGAGTTTCCGACCAGATATGCCGGGATATTATATCCATGTTGCACAGCAATAACAAATACCCTCGGTCTTGACTGTGGAACAAAGTGGGAAGCATTTAAAACGATAGAGCCACAGTTGTAACCGCGCTCTACAAGCGCCATATGAAGAACCCGATAATTATCGCCGCTATTTGTGGAAAGCAAGCCGGTTACATTCTCTAAAGCCAATATTCGCGGCTTTTCTTCCATCTCATCCAATACACGCAGCCATTCCCACACTAATCCGCTTCTGGATGCGTGAATACCGCCTAAAGAACCAGCCAAAGACAAATCTTGACACGGAAAACTGGCCCAAGATAAATGAGCAAAAGGTAAATCCCTGCCATTCACATCTTTTATGTCGCCAAGATCAAAATGTTCACGACCGAAATTAGCCTCATATACAGCCGCTTTCTGTCCACTAATATCGTTAGCCCAAATTGGCGCAAACATTCCTTTTAAGCCGTAGGCGACTAAACCGCTTCCGGCAAAGAACTCATGCATTGTCCAAGGCGCGGAGGACAAATCAATATTTTGTTTTTTATACAGGGTGCGTTGCAACAAACTCTTTTCCTCCCGTCTTAATTCTGTTTTCTTTACAAAGAATTTGAACTTGACGCGGCGTTACGCTCCATTTTTCAGAAGCTTCCTTAACTGTTATATACCCATTCACTAGAGACACCTCGAACCTATATTTTAGATTTTGAAAACTGATATAATTATATTCGTTTATGCGACATAAAGCAAGGACTTTCAAGACATTATCTCAGCCAATTCTACAATAATATTACTCTGCTGATACGGCTAGTCCGTAAATTCTTTCCGACTGCCTGTTCTTTCTTTTACAGCCCATTTCTTCTGAGTTGTTTCTTTCCTGATTACTTCAAAAGCAACTAGCATTTAAAGCAAATCATAATTGTCTTCCCCTGCCTTCTCGTCAAACTCACTATTGTTTTGAAACGCCTGCTTCTTCCGGCATTTATCGCTGCACAGCTCATACTTCTGATTTTTTGCGACGAAAATGCACCCGCAGACTTTGCACTTTTGGAAGAAAAGTCTCCACTCGCTCAGCCGGTTCAGGTAATAGGTTATCAGAGAATAGAGCGTGGCGTGGGAAGAAGCAACACATTCTGTTCTGTACAGATTGTCCGGATACCAAAGGTCTTGCCATGTTTCTGCCGGCGGCAGGGAGCCGAATATCCGGCTGGAAATCCGGAACGGTAGTAGCCTGCCGGTTTCGCCGCCAAATTGAAGCGGACTTTTATGGATGAATAAATATTTGCTATGATTTTTAGTAATATCCTCCCAACAAATAGGAGCACTATCTAACATTCTGTTTTATCACACAATGTTCCCGGCATTGGAATTCTATCCATTTTGAGTAAAGGATAATTGTTAGTTATCTATTAAATATTAACTATATATATAAATAGTATTTTTGTCAGATTGAATGCATTTTTATTAATTCTACATTCAGACAAGGAGAGAGATTATGAAAGTATTAGTATTAGCAACAAAGAAATTTGCACCTACATATAATTCAAAATTAATATCACAAATTAATTATTTTAATCGTTTTAAAAACCTAAGAGCAGATGTACTTGTAGATGCATCATTATTAGAAATAGAAAAAGAGTTAAGCTATTCCAAATATGATCTTATTTACCCGACTACAGTTTTTGAATATAATAATGATGGAACAGACATAGTATCATTCAACTCTTACTTATATAAACTATTAGAATATTATAACCAAAGTTATATTGGCAG
>CAJTOH010000049.1 GCA_910577685.1 uncultured Dorea sp.
AATACCTTTATGAATATGGAATAAGAGGGTAATACCTAAACTAAGGAAGTTACGGTTTAAATTAAATAGCTTAAAACAGATTCTCTCTATCCGGCGCACTCGGACAATGGGGCAGGAAGTATTTGAGAGTTACAATTTATGGTTGCATATGAGAAGGGAAAGTGGTAAATTTGTAAAAACAAATCATTTATTATTCAACCATAGAAAGGAAAAATAAAAATGGAATTTACTATTAAAGAATATAAAGAATATAATGAGAACGAGATATTAAACATCTACCAAAGTGTCGGTTGGTCGAATTATGTAGATAATCCCGAGATGCTGAAAAATGCATACCATAATTCATTAAAGATATATGCAGCTTATATTAATAATAATATGGCTGGAATTATCCGAGTCGTAGGAGACGGTTTTTCAGTGGTATTTATTCAAGATTTATTGGTCTATCCGAAGTATCAGCGTAAGGGAATCGGAAAGGCATTGCTCGAAAAGATTTTATCAGAATATAAGGATGTATATCAAAAGCATTTGCTTACCGAGAACACAGAGAAGACTATTCAATTTTATAAGTCCATTGGGTTTACAATAGATACGGATATAAATTGCAGAGCATTTTCAAAATACTTTTAGCCTGTCAAATGAAAAATTATTTAAAATGCGGTTATCTAAAGTCGTCGATTCAATATATCATGGATTATGACAATACAAAATACATGTACCATTTGCCTGCTGAAACAGCTGAGGATACATATTGGCGCGGTCAGCATGTATTTTGAAAATGATACGGGTGAACTTGGGTGGATTATAAGCCATTTTCTGGCGCATTGTGATACTGAGAATATAGCTTCGTATAAAGTTGTGGAAAAAAGCATTGAAGACAGAGGAGGTAAACTAAAGTGAGGGTGTTGGTGATGAATTGCAGTCCCGTGAGAAACGGAGCGACTGCAGAGATCGTAAATATAATATCTGACTGCTTAAAAGAAAGATACGATGTTCGAAGTATCTGTATCGATGATTTTGATATCCGTTTTTGTAAAGGATGCAGAACTTGTCATGAAACTGCAAAATGTATCCAATGCGACGACGTTGACAAAGTAATAGATAATTATGAATGGGCGGATCTGATTATCTCGGTATCGCCTTCCTATTGGGCAGATATTCCGGGACAGTTTAAGGCGTTTATTGACCGGTGTACTCCGTGGTGCAACACCCATGAACCACATGCATCTATAAGCAGCGGAAAGAAAGGATACTCCGTAGCGTTAAGAACAGGTCCAAGTATGAGAGAGTGCGACAGAGTTATTGAAAGTATCGAGCATTTCTACGGACATTTGGAAATCGAGAGCTGCGGCAGAATCGGCTTATGCTCCATAGACAATAAAGAAGCGGCAGAACAAAGGAAGAATGAAATCATAGAATTCTGCGGCAGGATATAGTTCACAGCTTTTTAAGTCAGACATTGAGGGGGCTGCTGCGAAATACAGTTTATACGCCATATATTGGCGATATTATTACAAATGATATCCCATATACGGCGTATAACGGTTATATTTCGCAGCAGCCCCTTTTTATGATATAGTAGAACCGTCAGAACCTGACTAAAGAAGGATAACAAAAATTTTTTGATTATAAAGAATATATTTTGTCACACAGGCAAAGGAGCGTTGTCTAATTAAAGAGGAGGTAAAATCTATGAATAACAAAAAGAATGAAGAATTACAGGCTTTAGTAAATGAAGCCACGGCAGGGGATAAAAAAGCCCTTGAAACTCTGGTTACAGGCGTGCAGGACCTTGTATTCAATTTATCCCTGCGGATGCTGGGTACCTTTGCAGACGCCGAGGACGCCGCGCAGGACATCCTGCTGAAAATGATAACGCATCTATCCTCTTATAGAAGCGACAGCTCGTTTACCACATGGGTATTCAGTATTGCCGTTAATCATCTGAAAAATTATAAAAAGCATATGTTTGCCCATTATCCGCTGAGTTTTGAGTATTATGGGGATGATATAGAAAATGGGAAAATACAGGACGTGCCGGATTTGACGCAGAATGTAGAGAAAGATATTTTAGCGGAGGAGCTGAAAATGTCCTGTACGAATGTGATGCTGCAGTGCCTTGATACGGAAAGCAGGTGCATCTTCATACTGGGAACGATGTTTAAGGTTGACAGCCGCATTGCGGGGGATATTTTGGGAATGACCCCGGAAGCCTATCGTCAGCGGCTTTCACGGATACGCAGAAAAATGGCGGACTTTCTTGGACAGTATTGCGGGGAATATGGAGGCGGAAGATGCAGATGTAAAGACCGGGTGAATTATGCGATACAAAGCCACAGGATTAACCCGCAGCAATTAGATTACACGGCGGCCTCGGAGATTCCTGTTGAGGCGATGCTTGATGTGAAAAGCGCAATGGAAGAGATCGACGATTTATCACAGGATTTTTCATTCTGTAAGCCCTACCAATCTCCTGAACGCACGAAGCATTTGATACGTGAATTCTTAGATTCCACACAGTTTTCCATTATTCAGAATAGGTAAAGGAGATGACAGGTTATGAATACGCAGTTAATTATAGAATACTTATCGGCATTGAGCGAGAACAACAACCGTGAATGGTACCATGCCAACAAAGAAGATTACAAAAAGGCAAACGCTGAGTTTGAAGAATTACTGCAGGCTTTGATATTGAAAGTAGGTGAGTTTGACGGCAGCATTTTACACAATAATCCGAAAGACCTTACGTTTAAGCTTGTAAGGGATACCCGGTTCAGCCACGATAAGTCGCCTTATAATCCCGCGTTCCGCGCGCATATCTCCTCGAAAGGGAAGCTGCCCGTGCCTGTCGGGTATTATCTTATGATAAAACCCGGCAATCAGTCGTTTTTAGGCGGCGGTTTGTTTGCGGATATGTTCAAAGAGGCGACGGCGATGGTACGGGATTATATTGTCCAACATGG
The DNA here is from genome assembly GCA_910577685.1 of uncultured Dorea sp. Classification (GTDB taxonomy): domain Bacteria; phylum Bacillota; class Clostridia; order Lachnospirales; family Lachnospiraceae; genus Sporofaciens. The sequence continues at coordinate 2,964 of CAJTOH010000049.1, forward strand.
TGAAGAGTGGGAAGGGATTATCCATGATCCGGAGTTTGAAAAATATTTTACCGTACAGGGAACCGCATTGAAGAAAGTCCCTGCGGGATACGACAAAGATCATCCGCAGGCGGAGTATTTAAAATTCAAGAGCTGGTATCTGGAATATCCGCTGAAGGATGAAGAAATGAATGGGGCAGAGGAATTTCTTGCTAAGGCGGCAGAGATTTTCCGAATCATGAAGCCTTTTAACGATTACCTCAACAAGGCGCTTGCAGGATTCCGGATGCCGGAAAGATAATAAAATAATCAAAAGAGGGCGGCTCGTTAATATGCTGTCCTTTTTTTCAGTTACAGAATAATTTGTTGTGAATAACTCACAATTACGTTGAGGATATTTTTGATGTTCTGCGAATTGAATATATTGGAAATTCATTATAAAATAATGGTAATTCATGAAAGGAAAAGTTTAACAATGAACACAAAAATGGAGATCAATGAAAACTATAGGACAGAGGAGGATTCGATCGGGACAAAAGCCGTCCCTGAGGGCGTCTATTACGGAGTGCAGTCCCTGCGTGCCGCTGAGAATTTCCGGATCACCGGGCTTAATATGCACCCGGAGATTATCAATAGTCTGGCATATATAAAAAAGGCTGCGGCAGTCACGAACTGCGAAGTAGGGATACTGGACAGAAAGATTGCCGATGCCATTGCCAAAGCCTGTGACGAGATCTTAGAGGGCAGAATGCACAAAGATTTTATCGTAGATCCCATTCAGGGAGGCGCAGGCACGTCCATCAACATGAATGCCAATGAAGTGATTGCGAACCGCGCCATTGAGATTTTAGGAGGGCATAAGGGAGACTATTCCATTGTAAATCCCAACGACCATGTAAACTGCGGACAGTCTACGAACGACGTGATACCAACCGCAGGAAAGATGACGTCCCTCAGGCTGCTTAAGAACCTGAAAGAAGAGCTGCTGCGTTTACACAAGGCTCTGGTTTCAAAAGCAGAAGAGTTCGACCATGTTATTAAGATGGGGCGCACACAGATGCAGGACGCCGTACCTATTCGTCTGGGGCAGGAGTTCCGCGCATACTCCGTTGCCATCATGCGGGACATCCGCCGTATGGATAAGGCTATGGAGGAGATGTGTACGCTGAACATGGGCGGCACCGCTGTCGGTACCGGCATTAACGCAGACGCTTCGTATCTGAGACGGATTGTACCGAATCTGGCGGAATTGTCCGGCATGGAATTGGTACAGGCCTTTGATCTGATTGACGCAACACAGAATCTGGATTCATTCGTGGCCGTATCGGGCGCGATCAAGGCCTGCGCGGTTACTTTGTCCAAGATTGCCAACGACCTTAGGCTGATGTCCTCCGGGCCAAGGGCAGGGTTCGGGGAGATCAATCTGCCTGCGCGCCAGAATGGTTCTTCTATCATGCCCGGAAAAGTAAACCCGGTGATCCCGGAGGTAGTCAATCAGGTTGCCTTTAATATTATTGGCAACGACGTGACCATTACCATGGCGGCAGAAGCGGGGCAGCTTGAATTGAACGCCTTTGAGCCGATAATCTTTTACTGCATGTTCCAGTCAATCGATACGCTTGCCTATGCGGTGCAGACTTTTGTGGATAATTGCGTAACCGGAATTACAGCTAATGAAAGCCGCTGCCGCTATCTTGTTGAAAACAGCGTGGGTATTATCACGGCAATCTGCCCGCACGTAGGATACCAGAAGGCTGCGGAGATTGCAAAGGCGGCTATGAAGACAGGGGAGTCCGTTCGTTCTTTGATTCTGAAAGAAGGATTGTTAAATGAAAAAGAGTTGGACGAGATTCTGGAGCCGCTGCATATGACGGAGCCGGGGATTTCCGCCAAAGAGCTTCTGAAAAAACGAAATGAAGCATAATAAAGGACGTTTGTTATAGAAGCTGCGAAAGGAGAATCGCTGGAATTATGAGTACGATGATTTATGGAATCGACTTGGGATGGGCTTCCCAGTTAGAGACGATGGGATACCGCTGGCTGAATGATGCGGGAGAAGAGACGGATATTTTAACGGCGTCAAAGGAGCTGGGAGTAAATGCTGTGCGTCTGCGTATCTTTGTTAATCCGCCCGAGGGGGCCTTCTGGCAGAAGACGGAGGAGGAGATCTGTATGCTTGGCTTCTGCGATGCCATCAATGTCCTTAAGATGTCAGAACGGGTTAAGGAGCAGGGGATGAAGCTGATGGTGGGATTCCATTACAGCAATCATTTCGCAGATCCGGAGCATCAGGATATCCCGCGGGAGTGGAAGAATGATACGGATATCCAGTTAGAGAAGCGGGTCGCCGGCCATACGCGGGAGGTTTTGGAACTGTTTGCCCAACAGGGAGTCTCTCCTGACTGGGTGCAGGTGGGCAATGAGGTGAATAATGGAATAATGTGGCCGAGGGGGAGTTTGAAGGACGCTCCGGAGCAGTTGGTTCGTTTCCTGAACGCGGGGTATGACGCGGTTAAGGAAGTATTCCCTCAATGTCAGGTAATTACCCATTTAGCGGAAGTGCTTAATACGGAACTTTGCGGGAGATTTCTTGATAATTTTTTTGGAAATAGCGGCAGGACGGATATTTTAGGGTTCTCGTATTACCCGTACTGGCAGCAGTTCGAAAGCGATAAGGATATGCTTTCAAAGAAATTGAAAGAGTATTCGGGAAAATATCAAAAACCAGTGATGATCGTGGAAGTGGGCGGTCTTGAACATGATGATGAAGGCAGTTATAAGATCGTGAGCGACTGTGTGGGCGCAATGATGGAACAGGAAGGGCAGGAGGAGCGGGGAGTTTTCTATTGGGAACCGGAGGCGGCTTCTGTGATTCTGCCGGATAAGTATCCACTTGGCGCGGCAAAACTGGTGGGGGAGAAGACGCTTAAGTATAATAAGGCGCTGCTGGCGTACAAGGGGTGTCCATAAAGGAAAAATACGGATTCAGGCTTATAGCGTTCTGCTTTAAAAAGTAGAAAATCAGGTATAAAATAAAGCATATGCACAAAAAATAAGGAAATACGGCCTACATATTTGTATATTATATACAAATATGTAGGCCGTATTTTTGGTGTTCTGCGAATTGAATCAGCGAATAAATAACTATAAAATAATAATAAATTAATGAAGCGCTTCTATTAAAAAAATGAACCAAAATCAAATAATGATAAGGAGAGTCAATTGAATGTCAGAAAATAAAGAAAAAGTCAGGGAAAAAAGAGTGCCAACATTTCTTGAGGCGATTCTGCCTATTATTGTAATGCTTGTTGTCCTTACAATAGGAAAAGGTATCATGGGTCTGGCTACGGAGCCGTTCCTCTTGATGGTCACGGCGTTTGCGGGAATCCTTGCATGGAGAATGGGATATAGCTGGGATGAGATGATGCAGGAAATATGCCAGAAAGTTGCGCGCGGCATGCCGGCGATCCTGATATTGATCTCGGTAGGAGCCGTTGTCGGCACATGGATGATCTCGGGTACGATCCCGATGATGATCTACTATGGCGTACAGATCGTGAATCCCAGATGGATGCTGGTGACATCATTTATTATCAGCGCGATTGTTTCTGTTTGTACGGGTACGTCCTGGGGGACAGTGGCAACTATGGGCGTGGCGTTGATGGGGATCTCAGGTACGTTGGGCGTTTCTTTGCCGGCGACGGCAGGCGCGGTGGTGGCAGGAGCCTATTTCGGGGACAAGTTATCGCCGCTTAGCGATACGACGAACCTTTCACCGATTGCGGCGGGAAGCCAGCTCTATGAGCATATAGCGCATATGTTGTGGACGACGATTCCTGCGAGTATTATTTCGCTTATCGTATACGCGATAGCAGGAAAAGGAGTCGCAGCCGGAGCAGATGCATCGTCTGAGACGGTTACAATGATGATGGGGCAATTAGACCAAATGTTCCAATGGAATATCCTGCTGTTTCTGCCGATTCTGGTGGTGCTGGCCGGTTCAATTCTGCAAAAGCCTACGATTCCCGTCATGCTGCTTTCCAGCGTAGTGGCAGGAGCCGAGGCGATGATTTTCCAGGGATCTACCTTTGCCGACGTGATTACAAGCAGCGCCAGCGGATTCTCGGTATCTATGGTGAACCGTGCGGGATGGGATCCTGAAACGGCGACGGCGGAAGTCCTGAAGCTCCTTGAGAGGGGCGGCCTGTCGGGTATGATGAGTACGTGCCTATTGGTGTTCTGCGCCTTTTGTTTCGCGGGAATTATGAGTAAATCCGGTTCGCTGGACGTAATCATTAATAAGATTCTGTCTATAGCAAAGAATACGGGTACATTGATAGCGGCGACTGTCGTATCCTGTATCACTATGGCGTTTTCGACAGGAAACTCATATCTGTCGATCCTGATTCCCGGTGAAATGTTTCGGAAGGCTTATGTTAAAAGAGGGTTGCATCCTAAGAATCTTTCCCGTACACTGGAAGACGCAGGAACCGTTTTCGTACCGCTGGTTCCGTGGTCTGCGGCCGGAGCATATATGACCTCCTGTCTTGGCGTGGAAGTGTTGGATTATCTGCCGTGGGCGGTGTTATGCTATGTGGGATTTGTTATTGCGATTTTCTACGGGTTTACCGGTATCGGGATTCGGAAGCTTACCGAGGAAGAAAAGGAAAAGTATGAAGCGGAGATGGAATAGGAGGAAGACGCTTTATGATAAAATTACTCAAAAACGCTGATATTTATGCCCCAAATCCGTTGGGGCACAAAGATATTTTGATTGTTGGCAGTAAAATCTGCCGTATTCAGGATGACCTGAGTATATATGAGAATCTTCCGGATGTGGAAGTGTTTGATTTGGATGGAAAATGCGTCGTCCCCGGCTATGTTGACCTGCATGTCCACATTACAGGAGGCGGAGGAGAAAAAGGGCCTGCGTCCCGCGTACCGGAATCGCAGTTGTCTTCATTTCTTATGAACGGCGTTACGACCGTGGTCGGCCTCCTTGGGACGGACGGGGTTACGAGAAGCGTGGAGAACCTTGTGGCAAAAGCGAGGGCGCTCACAGAAGAAGGGATTACGGCCTACGCGCTCACCAGCTTCTATGGATATCCTCCGACAACCGTTACCGGAAGCGTGGAGAAGGACATCATGATGATTCCGCCGATTATAGGAGTCAAGACGGCGGCGTCGGATCATAGAAGTTCTAATATTACCGGAGAGGAACTGATAAGACTTGCGACGTCTGCAAGAAGGGCGGGCCTTTTAAGCTGTACGCCGGGGCTTGTAGTTATCCATATGGGAGAAGGGAAAAAGGGACTTGAGCCGGTTTTCTATGCGTTAGAACATTCCGATCTCCCGCCGGATAAATTACTGCCGACGCATATGCACAGAAACCATAGTTTGATCGATCAGGGGGCGGAGCTTGTCCGAAAGGGAGGTTATATAGATTTTACCGCAGGCTGTGATGAAGAGGAACTTTTTAAGAATGTGGACGCTGTTTTATACGCCCTTGGACAGCCGGGAGTTAGTTTAGAACATATTACGTTGTCAAGCGATGCTTTTGGGAGCCAGCCCCGGTTTGATGAGAACGGGAAGTGCGTCGGACTTACCTATGCATCCCCGGAATACCTGCACAAGACGGTTCAGGCGCTGGTAAAAAAAGGTATGCCTTTGGAGCAGGCAATCATGTTGCTTACATCGACGCCGGCCGGCCTTCTTGGGAAAACGGGTATCAAAGGATGTATTGCGGTCAACGGGGACGCGGATTTACTTGTACTTGACGGTAATCTTGAAATAGACGGGCTCTTTGCGAAAGGGCGGGAAGCGATTTGGGAAAAAGAATTGAAAATGAAAGGCACCTTTGAATAAGAGATATCACGTAGAACGGGGAGAAACTTATGGATGTTTTGGGGCGGATCAGAAATCAATACGACACATTAAGTAAGACGCAGAAGAAGATTGCGGATTATATGCAGCAGCATACGAATACCTGTTGTTTCGCAAGTCTTAAGGAGATTGCGGCTGCGACGGGGACAACGGAGGCAACCGTACTTAATTTTTCCAGAAAAATCGGTTATGCCAGTTTTCAGGATATGAAGAACCAGTTGAAAGAAGGAGTATCTGACTGGACGACGCCGATTACGACGGAGGCTTTTTCGGATCTTCCGTTCGAGGAGCTGCTAAAGAGGAATAAGACCCAGCAGGAGGAGAATTTTGCCGCGATATGGAAAGTCGGAAATGAGAAGGCGATCGAGGGGGCTGTGAGGCTTCTTCAGGATGCAAAAAAGATTTATTGCGTCGCCTGCGATTTTTCCAGCGCGCTTTCTCAATATTTCCATGCCCGGTTTACCCGTTTAGGGCTTAATATCGAAGATGTCGGGAGTAAATCTACGACGGACATTTTACATTCGCTGGCTTTTGCGGATAAAGAGGATCTGGTCGTGGTATTTTCCTTTGCGGAATATAGTAAGATGACTTTAGCGGTGGAAGAATATTTGAGTATGAATGGAATAAAGATACTTTGCTTTTCGGACAGGGAATCAAGTCCGGCGTCCCTCATGGCAGATGTGTCGATCATATGCAATACAAGGCATTTTATATTGCTTAATTCCATGACTTCCGTGATTATATTGATTGATTTGCTTGCCATAACTTTTTTTAATGAAAATAAAATTATATTTATCCAGCATAAAAAGAAGCTGGATAAGATGCAGAGGTATCTTTTTGAAAAAAGAGTAATGCCTCTTGACCGTATGGATCCGCTTTGAATACGGTATGGGGAGAAAGTTCATGTTATTGGAAATTAGACACTTTTTGATTATTTGTCCGTTGGCTTTTGTGGCCGGGATTATCGACGCGATTGCCGGAGGAGGCGGACTTATTACCTTGCCGGCATATATGCTTGCCGGCCTGCCGCCTCATTTTGCGATCGGGACGAATAAGCTGGGGGCAGGGCTTGGGACGGCGGTTGCGTTGGGAAGATATATGAAAGACGGATATGTAAAGAAGAAGCAGGCTTGCGTGTGCATCGTTTGTGCGCTTGCCGGCTCCGCCGCCGGAGCAGGACTTGGGTTTCTTGTGAAGGACGAGATCTTTGAGGTTATTATGGTGTTGGTTCTTCCGGTAGTTGCATTTTACGTTTTAAAGGAAAAGAATCTTGACAAAGAAAGAGAAGCCTATACAATGAAGAGGACGATTTGCTTATGTATCCCGGTCGCGTTCGGCGTAGGGGGCTATGACGGCTTCTACGGAGCGGGTACGGGTACGTTTTTTCTGCTTCTGTTGACGGGCGTGGTTCACATGAAGCTCCGGGAAGCAAACGGAATGGCGAAAGTAAGCAATCTGGCTACAAATATAGCCGCTTTTAGCGTTTATCTTATAAATGGACGTGTGCTTTGGACGTTAGGCCTCGCGGCGGGAGTGTTCGGGATCGCCGGAAATTATATTGGAGCGACGGCATTTGAGAAAGGAGGGTCAAGGATTGTTAAGCCGGTGATGCTGATTGTGCTGACCGCTTTCTTTCTTAAGGTTTTTAGTTCCTTGCTGTAGCGAACGGAATAAAAGCGATAGGCCTGGTAAAAGAATATTATATGTTTAGGGAGGATTATGCCATGAATTATGCGGAAGAATCACTGAAAATGCACTATGAACTTAAGGGGAAGATCGAGATTGCATCCAGATCGCCCGTGGATTCGAAAGAAGCTCTGAGTCTTGCTTATACGCCGGGGGTTGCGCAGCCCTGTCTGGAGATTCAGAAGAACCCGGAAAAGAGCTTTGAACTCACCCGCCGTTGGAATACCGTAGCCGTTGTGACAGACGGAACTGCGGTTCTGGGGCTGGGCGATATCGGACCGGAGGCAGGGATGCCGGTAATGGAGGGAAAGTGCGTCCTTTTTAAGGCATTTGGCGATGTAGATGCGTTCCCGCTGTGTATCCGCAGCAAGGACGTAGATGAAATAGTAAAAACCATAAGCCTTCTATCCGGAAGCTTTGGGGGCATTAACCTTGAGGATATCTCCGCACCCCGCTGTTTTGAGATTGAAGATAAATTAAAGAAATGCTGTGATATCCCAATCTTCCACGACGACCAGCACGGAACGGCTGTGATTACTTTAGCCGGACTTCTCAATGCTTTAAAGGTGGTCGGCAAGGAATTAAGCGAAGTAAAGATCGTTACCTCCGGAGCAGGAGCCGCCGGGATTGCCATTATCAAGCTCCTTATGTCCATGGGCCTTAAAAATGTAATCATGACCGACCGGAAAGGCGCTATTTACGAAGGACGTGAAGGAATGAACGATATCAAAAAGGAGATGGCTAAGATTACCAATCTTAACCATGAAACGGGAACACTGTCGGAGGTGATACAAGGAGCGGATGTATTCATCGGCGTATCCGCGCCAAAGACACTGACGGCGGATATGGTGAAAACGATGGCAAAGGATCCCATTATCTTTGCCTGCGCGAACCCTACTCCTGAGATTTTCCCGGAGGAGGCGAAGGCTGCCGGAGCGGCGGTTGTGTCGACCGGACGTTCCGATTACCCGAATCAGGTAAACAACGTGCTCTGTTTCCCGGCGCTGTTCAGAGGGGCTCTGGACGTACGCGCCACTGAGATTAACGATGAGATGAAGGTGGCTGCCGCGTATGCGATTGCGGACCTTGTATCCCCGGAGGAATTGAATTCGGAATATATCCTGCCGCAGCCTTTTGACCCGCGTATTAAGGATGCGGTTGCGAAGGCAGTTGCGCAGGCTGCCAGAAAAACCGGCGCGGCAAGAATTATTTAGCTCAGGGAAATGAATAGAGAGCTATGAGAATATGATATGAAAGGAAATTTTAGAAAATGGATACTATGGAAAATACAGATGTGAAGAAGGAAAATTATCGGACAGAGGAGGATTCGATCGGGACAAAGGCGGTCCCGGAAGGCGTTTATTATGGCGTGCAGTCTCTGCGGGCCGCTGAGAATTTTCGTATCACAGGGCTGAATATGCATCCGGAGATTATCAACAGCTTGGCGTATATTAAGAAAGCGGCGGCGATTACTAACTGCGAGGTTGGGATTCTGGATCGGAAGATTGCCGATGCCATTGCCAAAGCCTGCGATGAGATTTTGGAAGGAAAGATGCACAAAGATTTTATCGTAGATCCTATACAGGGAGGCGCGGGGACTTCGATTAATATGAATGCAAATGAAGTGATTGCGAACCGCGCCATTGAGATTTTGGGAGGTCAGAAGGGGGATTATTCGATTGTGAACCCCAACGACCATGTAAACTGCGGGCAGTCTACCAATGATGTGATTCCCACCGCAGGAAAGATGACCTCCCTTCGGCTGCTTAAGAACCTCAAAGAAGAACTGCTAAGGCTTCACAAAGAGCTGGTGGCGAAAGCGGAAGAGTTCGACCATGTTATTAAGATGGGACGCACCCAGATGCAGGATGCCGTACCGATCCGTCTGGGACAGGAATTCCGGGCGTATTCGGTCGCCATTATGCGCGACATCCGCCGTATGGATAAAGCCATGGAAGAGATGTGTACGCTGAACATGGGCGGTACCGCCGTGGGGACGGGGATCAATGCGGATGCGGCTTATTTGCGGCGGATCGTTCCGAATCTGGCGGAGCTGTCCGGCATGGAGCTGGTTCAGGCCTTCGATTTGATCGACGCAACGCAGAATCTGGATTCCTTTGTGGCCGTATCCGGCGCGATCAAGGCTTGTGCGGTTACGCTGTCTAAGATTGCCAACGACCTTCGGCTGATGTCTTCCGGGCCAAGGGCGGGATTCGGGGAGATCAACCTTCCTGCGCGCCAGAACGGTTCCTCGATCATGCCGGGGAAGGTGAATCCCGTTATCCCTGAGGTAGTCAATCAGGTTGCGTTTAACATAATCGGTAATGATGTGACGATCACCATGGCGGCGGAAGCAGGTCAACTGGAATTGAATGCTTTTGAACCGATCATATTCTACTGCATGTTTCAGTCGATTGATACTCTCGCCTATGCTGTGCAGACTTTCGTGGATAACTGTATTACAGGGATTACCGCGAATGAAAGCCGGTGCCGGTACCTGGTGGAAAACAGCGTGGGAATTATAACGGCAATCTGCCCTCATGTAGGATATCAGAGGGCCGCTGAGATCGCAAAGGCGGCTATGAAGACGGGGGAATCGGTGCGCTCGCTGATTCTGAAAGAAGGATTGCTTGATGAAAAAGAGCTGGACGAGATTCTTGAGCCTTTGCATATGACGGAGCCCGGGATTTCCGCCAAGGGGCTTCTGAAAAAAAGAACCGTAGAAAATTGACAATTATTTATCAAGAAAGAAGGCGTATGGGGGCGGTTCATACGCCTTCTTTCTAATCGCCGGGATGTATATTTTATATGGCAAATCTGTTGAAATATGGCTTTTTTTGTGATATACTTCAAATTAGCTTAAAGAGCACACTTTTTGCAAACGCTGAGGATGCCGTATTGCGCATAAGAGGACGAGAGCGGAATTGTATGATAGGTTCGAGGACGAGTTCGATATTTACCATTAAGAAAGCATGATTTGATAAGATCGGATATGGGCAACAGGCAAGGGTATAGTATTATGCATTGCCCTGGGTGAATGTTAAGGTAGTGTGGTGAGTGCCACACTATTTTTTTTACATAAAAACTTTTACGACAATCCAAAGGTTTAAAGGAATGGTGGAAAAGGTGAGACTGATTTATTCAGGCTTGAGAGGAGGAAAAAGATGCTTAAAAAAATGAAACTAACGCAGAAGCTAGCGTTGGTAATTGGCTTGATTTTGACGATCAGCTTAGCGATTCTGGTCGGGATGTCGAGTTTACTGTCGCAAAAGGCGATTACGACGGCGACTTACGGGGAATTGAATGAGATTTCCGAGTCTAACGCAGAGCAGGTACAGACAATATTTGACGAGGCGGAGACAGCGGCGAAGGATATGCAGAATTATTTGGCGAACGCTTATGTGAAAGCGGAGGCTAATCCGGAGCAGAATATCGTGCCTACGGATCCCGCGGCGATAGCGCTGTGCCAGAGCAGTATCTACAACATGACGCTGAATCCGGTTAATTATGACATTGAGGTGTATCTGCGGGAGACTTCCCGAAATGCGGCGGCGAATAATGAGGATCTGGCGGGTATTGGAGTCATGTTTGAGCCGTATAAGTTTCAGGATGATATCAAGGATTATGCTTTTTACATAGAGCAGGAGACCGCGGAAAACGCAGTCACCCCCTTCGGAGCTTATGAGGAATATTCTCAGGAGGATTACTACAAGCTTGCGGCCGAAAAGAGGGAGGACGTGGTTACGGACCTCTATGATTACAACGGAACGTCGCTGGTTTCCTACGCAAGTCCCGTGATCCACAACGGCGATCTTCAGGGAGTCGTAATGGCTGACATTAAGGCGAGCAATTTTGATAAGCTTGAAACTACTAATGTGAATTATCCGACTATGTATTGTACGATTTACAATGCTAATGAGACGATTATCTATGACAGCGAGTCAAAGGACGATATCGGCATGACGCTTACGGACTTTACGCCGAATACCAGTGAACTGAAAGCGGTTCAGGAGAAGCTGGCAGGAGATTCTCCTTTCCAGATAGAGACTACGCGTGAAGACGGACGGAAGGTGGTACGTTTCTTCACGCCGATCCATGCCGCAGGCGCGACATGGTGGTCTCTGACGGCTGTTGAGAAGAGCGATATTAACGATGCGATGGTTCAGACGGTGTTCTGGATGATTGCCCTTTCTGTGATTGCTCTGATTGTAATCATCATTTCTACTATTCTGGTGCTGAGAAGCGTACTCAATCCTGTTAAGGGGATTGTACAGGCGGCGGAGAGCATTGCGGAAGGTAAACTGGATGTTCAGATTGAGGCGGCGAACGAAGATGAGATCGGGACGCTGGCCCATACATTCATGTCGATGTCGGAGACCCTGAAGCGGATTGTGACAGATATGAAGTACGTTCTGGAAGAGATGGCAGGCGGTAATTTCACTGTCAGGACTAAGGCGGAAGAGAGTTATGTGGGAGATTTTGAAGGAATGTTGCTATCCGTGCGCAAGATGAATCGGCGGCTTAGCAGCGCGCTTAGCCAGATCGACTTATCGGCGGATCAGGTGTCTATGGGAAGCGACCAGATGGCTTCGGGAGCGCAGGCGCTCTCCCAGGGCTCAGTACAGCAGGCTGCTTCTGTCGAGGAGCTTGCGGCGACTCTTGCAGGTATCTCCGAGCATGTCCAGAAAACAGCCCATAATGCGGCTGACGCCCGCGACCATTCGGCCCAGTCCGGGGAAGAGACGGCGGTTTGTAATCAGCAGATGCAGGAGATGGTTGCAGCCATGGACGAGATTGGCAGGCGGTCGACCGAGATTGGAAAGATTATCAAGACGATTGAGGATATTGCATTCCAGACGAATATTCTTGCGCTGAATGCGGCCGTGGAGGCTGCAAGAGCAGGAGAGGCAGGAAAAGGCTTCGCGGTTGTTGCCGACGAGGTGCGCAACCTTGCCGGCAAGTCGGCCAGCGCGTCTAAGAGTACGTCTGAGTTGATTCAGGGCGCGGTTTCTGCCGTAGAGAAGGGCATGGAGATTGCAAATGAGACGGCGCAGTCGTTAGAGAAGGTTGTGGAGAGCAGTCAGGCTATTTCCGGTCTGGTTGACAAGATTGCCGAAGCGGCGGTCGAGCAGTCTACGTCGCTGGAACAGGTTACGAACGGTATGAACCAGATTTCCAGCGTTGTGCAGACGAACTCGGCTACGGCGGAGGAGAGCGCGGCGACCAGCGAGGAGCTGTCAAGCCAGTCTCAGATGCTTAGGAATCTGGTAAGGCAGTTTAATCTGCGTAAGAAGTAGGGGGAGAAGCTGCTGAACCTGAGTTGAATTAGAATAGTAAGATAAGGCGGAGCAGTTGGGAAACGTTGTATTTATGTGATATAGAACTTGTGATTCAAGAGTAAATATTACATAAAAAGAGACGATTCGGGACGGTTCCGTCTTTTTTGTTTAATATAAATATATAAAGTAATTACGACTGTTATTAATCCAGTATTTGAATTAATACAAAAATAAAAGCCATTACGAAAAAGTATACTTTTTCGTAATGGCTTTTTTCTTAAGATTTCTTAACCATTCTAATATATTATCGACAATACGTCAATAATCTTAACTCTATTTTTTTGTTATATTTGTCTAAAAATTTTTCCAGAAAATTTATTACGAAAACGTATACATTTCCGTTAAAAATTTTTTTGTAAAGCATTTACGATGAAAGGGCAGACATGGCGGCAGATAAGGTGTGTAAGACTGTCCACCAGTATAATAGTGAGCCGGTCGCATGCGAAGATATGCAGAAGCTCATATATATCGCTGAGGACTATCGGAAGGTAAAGAATTACGTGTATGCCCGTTTCGGCGGGATTGGCAGCCTTTCGAAGATTTATCCGGGATATACCGTACAGAATGAAATGACTGGGAGCGGATATCGGGAGACTCTGGGGATGCCGTCAGTTTATTTCTATCTTGCTATCTTTGATGCACTGGCAGATATCAAGAGTCAGTGGACAAGAACAAAGTCCAAGAGTATGAAGTTGGTCAATAAGAATAAAAGTTTTACGGAAGATGAAAAACATTATCTTCGATTTGTTTTAAAGGTTAATAATGCTTTTGATGCCGTACTGAATCGTAAGCCAATAGAGCTGGCGGCAAAGCTTATGAAGCAATACCGTGAGTTGGTGGAGCGGGTAGATGCGGAAAAGCTGCATCGCTATCTATGCAGACAAGTGAGAAAAAACCACATGAAGCTGCATACGGATGCGGCAGATGTATTTGCCATAGCAGAGAGGGCGTACCGCTATGATGACCACGGAATTTATATTTCCATCAAAGAAAAGAGAAAGCGCATTTATATACCGCTGACAGACAATAACCGTTATAAATGTCAGCTTCGGATTAAGCTGTACCCACAGGAGGACCGCGTAGAGATAAAGGTCCCTGTAAATGTTACCGTTCGCCGCCATGCTGATTATTCAAATCAGGTAGGAGTGGCAATTGGTTTCTATACGATGCTGACAACCGATGAAGGACGGGGCTATGGGGAAGAGCTGGGCCGATATCAGACTGAGTATTCTGATTGGGTGCAGGAGCAGACAAGACGCTACAGAAAGAATAAGGGCGATAACCCGGGGCGTAAGAAATATTATGCGAAGAAGAGGCGGTTAGAGGAACAGCTTCATAGTTATATCAACCAAGAATTGAACCGCTTTCTGACGGCGGAGAAGCCTAAAACCGTTTATATTGTAAAGCTTCCCAAGCCGCAGGCAGGAGGGTACAGCAAGAAGATTAATTATTCCGTTTCTCTTTGGCAGCGAGGATATATTCGGAAACGCCTGACCCAAAAGTGCAAAGAACAGTCCATTGAGATTGTGGAAGTAATTGGGAAGGGTATTAGCGATGAGTGCAGCAGGTGTGGCGGCATAGGGAAGAAAGCTGAGGGGAATTTCATCTGCCCGATTTGTGGATATCAGACGGAAGAAAAAAGGAATACTGCCCAGAATGTGAAGAAGCGAGGGCAGGGGGATGGAATCGTATATTGACCCTTCAAGTTAATGAAAACAGTCATAAGAACAGCCGTTTAGATAAATTCTGGTGATGAACCGGAATTTTACCGTAAAGAATTGTTTGAGAATCCGGAGGATTTCTAAATTGATTTTAGGACTAAGTGGTGGGTTCATGATAAAACAGGCGAGATGTTCCTGTTATATAAAAATTAATTTACGGCATTAGAAGGCGAAAGTATTGGGGGAAAATCCCCTCCTTATGAATCGCGTATTGGGTATGCCAGGACCTTGTGAACATGCAAAAGCATGATGTAGCAGGGAGCGAAGCAGAGGTGCTCTGCATTGTCCGAGAATGGATGACCAATGTATTTTATTAAAAAATTATAGATAAAGTAGAGGGCTGTAGATGTTAAATGATAAAGTGATTCTGATTACAGGCGGGACAGGTTCGTTTGGACATCAGTTTGTAAAGTATATACTGGGGAATTATAGTCCCAGAAAAGTAATTGTATATTCCAGAGATGAATATAAACAATTCATTATGGAAAATGAGTATAAGGCGAATCCGCAGTATAGTAAGTTGCGGTTTTTTATTGGAGATATCCGAGATGAAGCCCGTTTGAGGTTGGCGATGAGAAACGTCGATTATGTCATACATGCCGCGGCTTTAAAACAGGTTCCGGCATGTGAGTATAATCCGAATGAGGCGATTAAAACCAATATTAACGGAGCTGTAAATATTATAAATGCTGCATTAGAAACAGGAGTTAAGAAAGTAATCGCACTTTCTACCGATAAAGCCGTAAACCCTATTAATCTATATGGCGGCACAAAATTGGTATCAGATAAATTGTTTTGTGCGGCGAATGCATATTCAGGTGCGGACGGCACAAGGTTTGCGGTGGTGAGGTATGGGAATGTGGCGGGCAGCCGCGGTTCGGTAATACCGTTTTTCCAGGATATTATTGATAATGGGGGAACAAAACTGCCGATTACAGATTATCGGATGACGAGATTTTGGATCAGTTTGGAAGATGGTGTCAAATTGGTTATACGCGCTCTGGAAAGTGCCAGAGGCGGCGAAACATTTATTTCTAAAATCCCTTCATTTAGAATTACAGACCTGGCAAATGCCATGCTACCAGGATGTAAAATGACGGAAGTAGGGATTCGAGAAGGTGAAAAATTACATGAAATAATGATTACCCGGGAAGATTCCATGCACACATATGAGTATGATGAGCACTATATTATCTATCCTAATTATAATTGGTGGGGAGAAAAAGAACTGATACCTGGAGGAACGTTGGTAGAGGCGGAATTTGAGTATAGCTCGGGAAATAATAAAGAGTGGCTGACAATAGAAAAAATCCGAGAGTTATTAAAAAAGCTGTAATAGAAAATGAGGAGTAGGGGCGAAAAATTTTGGAAAGATTGGCGATACATGGAGGAACTCCGGTAAGAGAAACACCCATCTATTATGGACATCAGTGTATTGATGATAGTGATATCGACGCGGTAGTCGGGGTGCTTAGAAGTGATTATCTTACGTGCGGTCCTGCGGTTGCGGAATTAGAACAAAAATTATGTAAAGTTACCGGAGCAAGATATGCTGCGGCGGTCAGTAATGGTACGGCGGCATTACATGCGGCATGTTATGCGGCAGGTATTAAAGACGGAGACGAAGTTATTACGACTCCGCTGACATTTGCGGCATCTGCAAATTGCATATTATATATGGGAGCCACGCCTGT
Organism: uncultured Dorea sp.; assembly: GCA_910577685.1. Classification (GTDB taxonomy): domain Bacteria; phylum Bacillota; class Clostridia; order Lachnospirales; family Lachnospiraceae; genus Sporofaciens. Next base: position 19,266 of record CAJTOH010000049.1, read on the forward strand.
TTTTGCGGATGTTAATCCTGATACATATAATATTGATCCGGCGTCTATTGAAGAACATATTAGCGAAAAGACAAAAGCAATTGTGGCGGTTGATTTTACCGGACAGGCGGCGGAGCTGGACAGAATACGTTCGATATGTAAGAAACATCATTTGATTTTGATTGAAGACGGCGCACATTCGATAGGGACGGTATATAAGGATATTCCGGTGGGAAATTTTGCGGATTTGACTGCGTTTAGCTTTCATCCGGTTAAAACTGTTACCGGAGGAGAAGGCGGCGCAATACTGACAAACGATGAGAGCCTATACCAAAGGTTATCTATATTTCGTACTCACGGAATAACCAGAAATACTAAATTTATGGATTTAGGAATGGAATATGCGCAAGGACATGACGGAAGAGAAGAGTGGTATTATCAGCAAATTGCTCTGGGATACAATTATCGAATCACAGATATTCAGGCGGCGCTGATTACAAGCCAGTTAAAAAAGCTGGAAAAGTTTAAACTTCGCAGACAGGAGATAGCGTCTAAGTATAACGAGGCTTTTTCAAATTTTCCGGGAATAGTATTACAGAAAGAAATACCGGAATCCGATACAACAAGACATATTTATCTGATACAGCTTAATTTAGATGAATTAACAGCGGGCAGAAGAGAAATTTTTGATGCGCTGAAAGCAGAAAATGTATATTGTAATGTCCACTATATTCCGGTGTATCGTTTCCCGTATTATCAGAAGCTTGGATATAAGAAGGGCTTGTGTCCGTGTGCAGAAAAACTTTATGAGAGATTAATTACAATACCTTTGTATCCGGCTATGACAGATGGGGATGTGGACAGCGTCATTACAGCGGTCAAAAAGGTCGTTGGAAATTATTTAAAATAATAAGGCAGATGTTTTATGAAACAGACAGAATTGGTTTATGAGCAGACAAATGGGCTGGTGCCTTTCGTATATACTTTGGCAGGGGAATGGATGTACTTTTGCGATATGCATATACCGCAATTGTTTCGATATCATTTGAAAAAGGAAAAGTGTGAATGTATTGTCAGATTCCACAGGAATGATATGAACTTTTATAAAATTATATCTCATGGTGATGAATTATGGATGTTGCCGTTTCTGGATGGAGAGATCGTTTGCTTTCATATTATCTCAAGAGAAATATCCTATTATGAAATTCCAAAAGAAATAAAGGAAAAAGTGATCCCTTTTGCAGATATGATTTTTGGAGAGGAAGAAGCATATATTTTCCCTCATGGAAATAACAGGTTTTTAGTAGAGGTTGATTTACAGACGCACCAAATGAATACGGTGGAGTTACTAAAAAACGGACAAGATAATGACCGTCTGTTTTTTACAGGAGCACTGCAATTTCAGGACAAAATATATTTGACAGAAAGTTTTGGAAATAGGTTTGTCTTGTATGATGTTAAAAGTAAAGAAGCGGCAATTCTTAATAATAGATATCTGTTAGATAATTTTTGGCCGAAAAGAATCGGACGTAAAATATATTTTTTCCCTATTACTATAACAGAAAATAAAGGTTTACTGATTTATGACATAGATACCAGCCATTTTGCAGAAAAAGAAAATCCGTTAAAGAACCTTTTGTCAGGAGACGTTTGCATTACAGTGGCGTCTGATGAAGAAATTTGGATTTTGGCAAATAAGCAAAAGAAACTTTATGGGTTGGATCTTAATTTGGAGATGAAATCAGAAATATCGATTTTAAACTTTAATGAAGCTGAAAAAGACGTGTATGTTTCGGGAGCAGCGTTTGAAGAGCGTTTATTTTTTAATGGGTTTGAAAACGGCTCGCCTCTGATTCAAGTAAAGGATGGCGTTGCCACAATGTTGGATGTCGGAAGAGAGCAAACTCTTTTGCAGGTATATATCGATATGGTCAATAAAGGTAATGCGCATGAAAGGAAGTTTAATGAGATAAATGTAGGAAAGTCAATTTATGTGTATGCGAATATGTATGGCAGAGGTGGAGTATGCAGCTTGTATTAGGGACTGTGCAGTTTGGGATGGATTATGGCGTACAGGGAGGGATAAAACCTTCGGAAGAAAGAGTAAGCGAGATGTTGTCGCTAGCTTTGGCGGAAAAAGTAAACCGTTTTGATACTGCTTCGTCTTATGGAAGCTCAGAAGAGGTTCTTGGCCGATATAGAAAAAGTAATCCCAACAAGGCGAAGGAGATGCACATTATATCAAAATTGCCGCCAAAAGCGCTTGTGGATGAGCCTCAAAGAAATTGGAAGGATATTATCTTAAGAAATATCAGCCGGAGTATTAGACGGCTGAATGTATCAGAATTGGATGCTTTTCTTTTTCATAATGCAGAATATATTTTTGATGAAACTGCCATACGGGCATTGCAGTGTGTCTGCGGGGAAAATATGGCCAAAAAAATTGGGGTTTCCGTCTATACTCCGAAGGAAGCAATGAAAGCATTAGAATACGATGAAATAAAAGTAATTCAGATTCCCTATAACATATTTGACCAGAGGCTGGATAAATGCGGATTTTTTGAAAAAGCAGAAAAGAAAAAGGTTGAAATATACGCCAGAAGTTCTATGCTTCAAGGACTTTTGCTTATGGATCCGGATCGTCTGCCGGAAAGAATGGAGTTTGCAAGAAAGTATTTAAGACGATTTTTAAACATATGTATCGAATATCAACTGTCTCCTCTGGAGGCGGCAATCGGATATGTGGGAGAACATTCGGGCATTGATTATGTCGTATTCGGCGTTGATAATAAAGTCCAATTATTGGAATATTTAGCGATGCGGGATGAGAAACTCACAGAGGATGTGAAAAAGACGTTTCAGAAGGAATTTGAAGAGGTGGAAGAAAAATTGGTGAATCCTGTTCTTTGGGAGTGCTAGTTGATTGCTGCAAATAAAATCCAGGAGGTAGAAAATGAAATATTTGGTCATGATTCAGGCGAGATGCGGCTCTTCTAGGTTACCTAACAAAGTTTTAAAGGATATTGCCGGAAAGACTGATTTGCAATGGGTCATTGAACGAGTCAGGCGCAGCAGATTAATTGATGAAGTTATGGTGGTTACATCTATTGATAAGAATAATTTACCATTAATTCGTTTGTGTACGGAGCTTGGAGTTAGAGTATTTGTCGGTTCAGAAAACGATGTTTTGGACAGGTACTATCAAGCGGCAAGATTATTACAGCCTGAGTATGTAGTGCGGATAACGGCAGATTGTCCGCTTTTTGATTGGCGTTATTTAGATATGGCAATTGAACAATTGAAGGATGGGACGGATTATATGGCTGAATTAACAGAGAGTTTTCCAGATGGCTTGGATATTGAAATCATAAGATATCCGGCCTTAAAAAGAATGTGGAAAGAAGCTGGACTTAGTTCTGAGAGAGAGCATGTGACTATGTATATCAAGAATCATCCGGAACAGTTTGCGATTCAAAATCTTGAATGTCCCATAGCCGGAATTGGAGCCAAGAGATGGACATTAGATCAGGATGAAGATTATGAGCTGATTTGCAATATTTATAATCATTTTATACCCGAAGGAAAAGAAGATTTTGTTACGGAGGATATTTTGAAGTATTTGCAGTCGAACAAACATCTTGAACAGTTGAATGGAAAAATAGCAAGAAACGAAGGGCTGGCTAAATCTTTAGCAAACGATAAGGCGGTAAATATGTCAGTACACTAGGGAATGGATTTAGCAAGGCGGAGGTGCAGTGGTGTTGCGTGAAAATGCGAAAGAAGAAGTTTTAAAAAATGAAGGAAATGCATATTTTCAAAGAAATATGAGAGACGGAAAAATAGAGATTGCAAAGGGATGTATGTTGTTTGACGAGTTTTTACAAAACTATCAAGGTCTTCAAAAAAATATGAGAATTTTAGAAGTAGGTTGCTGTTATGGATACAATCTAACCTATTTGTGTGAAAAATATGATTTGGAGGGTTATGGAATTGAGCCCTCAAAAGAGGCTGTGGATTATGGAAATGATGTGATAAAGAAGGATAAAAACAAGAGAGTGATTTTGAGTCAGGGGACGGCGGACGAGCTGAAATTTCCATCTGAATATTTTGACATTGTTATGATGGCGTTTTGCATGTTTTGGGTAGACAGAAAATACGTGATGCGTGCCGTTGCAGAAGCAGACAGGGTCTTAAAAACAGGGGGGGGGGTATTAGCCATTTGGGATTTTGACACACGGATTCCGTATCGTCGGACAAATATTCATAATGAAAATGTACCGACATACAAATACCAACTGGCAGAATTATTTTTAGGGAATCCACAGTATGATCTGATAGAAAAAAATTCTTTTTCCCATATGGGGAGAGGGCTCCATCAAGATATACAAGAGAGATGTGCATTAAATGTATTATATAAAGATGCAGTAGAGGATGCATATATATTTTCCGACTAAAAGATAAAGAGGGGATATTATGAAAAAGATTGTAGCAGGCAGAGGGCATGAACTATATCTTCAGGCGAAGAAGGTAATACCTGGCGGCACACAGCTTTTAAGTAAGCGGCCGGAAATGTTTCTGCCAGATTTATGGCCGGCTTATTACAGCAAAGCAAAAGGATGTAGAATATGGGATTTAGACGGCAGAGAGTACATAGATGTGAGCTATATGGGGATTGGTGCGAATGTACTTGGTTATGCCAGCGATGAGGTTGACGAAGCGGCAAAAGCTGCGATTGATAATGGAGGGATGTGTACGTTGAATGCACCGGAAGAGGTGTATTTAGCGCAAGCGCTTCTAGAACTCCATCCATGGGCAGGAGGGGTAAGATATGCAAAAGCAGGCGGCGAGGCGATGGCCCTGGCCTCCAGGATTGCCAGAGCTTATACGGAGAAGGACATCATTCTGTTCTGTGGATATCATGGCTGGCACGACTGGTATTTGTCTGCAAACCTGTCAAACAAAAATGCATTGAACGATCAGCATATAGCGGGGCTTGAGCCGTTGGGGGTTCCGGCCGGCTTAGCCGGGACAAACTTGCCTTTCCATTACAATCATATAGAAGAATTTAACGCTCTCATGGAGAAGCATAAGGGAAAGATTGCAGCAGTGATTATGGAGCCAATCCGCAATGCTTATCCGAAAGAAGGATTTTTGGAAAAGATACGGGAGGCTACAAGAAAGGCGGGAATCGTCCTTGTATTTGATGAGATTACCGCCGGGTTTAGGCTGTGCGCAGGAGGAAGCCATAAAGTACTTGGCGTAGAGCCGGATATGGCAGTATTTGCAAAAGGATTAACGAATGGCTATCCTTTATCGGCTGTTATTGGGCGAAAAGATGTGATGGAAGCATCTCAGGGAACTTTTATAAGCAGTACATTTTACACAGAAAGAGTGGCTTTTGCCGCTACTTTAAAAAATATAGAGCTGTACCAAAAATATAAAGTATGGGAGAAACAGGATGAATACGGTGTGATGGTTTTGGAAGGATGGGAGGAAAAAGCGAAAAAGAATGGTCTGAATGTGAAAGTAGAGGGAATCCATCCGTTGGTACATTTTTCTATTTTGGGAAAAGAAAATACGCTTGTCTATAAGACATTTTTTGTACAGGAGATGTTAAAGCGCGGCTATATTGCGTCTAATGCTTTTTATACGTCGTATGCACATTCACAAGAGTTGATTGAAGAATATTTGGAGAACGTGGACGACGTATACAGGATGATTGCAGAGATAGACAGAAAGGATGAAACTGTGGAATCGTACCTTGAAGGTTCGGTTTGTCATAGTGGTTTTGGGAGATTGAATTGACAGGGAGATGAAAAATGTTCCGTTTATTTGAAAAAATAGATAGAAATGAAGTGTATATGATTGCAGAAATGAGCGCTAATCATGGGGGGAGTATTGAGAATGCATTAGAGATTGTCCGCCGGTCTGCGGATGCGGGGGCGGACTGCATAAAGATTCAGACATACACTGCCGATACGCTTACGATCGATTGCGATAATGAATATTTTCGTATTCATGGAGGCTTGTGGGACGGATATAAACTCTATGATCTATACAGAGAAGCGGCAACTCCATGGGAATGGCAAGAGCATATCAAAGAAGAATGTGATAGGTACGGCGTTGATTTCTTGTCAACTCCCTTTGACAATACGGCCGTGGATTTTCTGGAAGGTATCCAGACGGAAGCTTATAAGATCGCCAGTTTTGAATTGGTGGACATTCCGTTAATTGAATATACCGCATCGAAAGGAAAGACAATGATTATTTCCTGCGGAATGGGAAGTATAGAGGAAATTCAAGACGCGGTGGACGCCTGCCGTAGGATGGGAAATAAAAAGATTGTTTTGCTGAAATGTTGCAGTGAATATCCGGCAGTCGGGGCAGATATGCATCTGGCAAATATACCTGATATGGCGCAGAGATTCCGGACGCCGGTGGGACTATCTGACCATAGCGCCGGTAGCCTTGGCGCAGTTGTCGGTGTAACGCTTGGAGCCTGTGTGATTGAGAAACATGTCTGTTTGCCGGGAGTGGAGAGTGCGGACAGCGGATTCAGTATGTCAATAGAGGATTTTGGACAGATGGTTCAGGATGTAAGAAATGCTAAGGAGATTTGCGGATCTGTCAGTTACGGGCTTAACAAGGGAGAAAGAAAGAATATCAAGTTCCAACGCAGTCTTTTTGCGGTGAAAGATATTGGTAGGGGCGATGTGTTTACAAAGGATAATGTCCGAAGTATAAGGCCGGGACGGGGAATGAAGCCAAAGTACTTTAAAGATGTGCTGGGGAAAGTGGCTTCGCGGGATATTAAGTATGGCGAGCCGATTCAGCCGGATATGATACTTTAATGGCTTTCATATTTAGAAGGTTTGGAGTGAGGATGTATTGATATGTTGTTTTTAAGAAAAGTAACGAATGAAGATATGGATTTGCTTTTTACATGGACAAATGAGGCTTCGACACGATTGAACTCTTTTCGTTCCGCACAAATCGATTATGAGGAACACAAGGAATGGTTCAAGGGTATTGTAAATAGCGCAGAACAACGGCAGTATATCCTGATGTGCGGTTCAGAGGCTGTTGGCCAGGTGAGATTATCAATAAAAGACCGTGAAGCTGAAATAAATTACAGTATATCCGAACCTTACCGAAGGAACGGATATGGAAAAGAAATGATTCGTTTGATTAAGCAAAAAGTCAAAGAGGAGCTTCCGCATGTAAGCAAATTAATTGCAAAAGTGAAACCGTCAAATGTCGCTTCGATCTATTGTTTTGAAAAAAATCAGTTTGAAGAAAAGTTTCAACAGTATGAATACGTAATGAAGAATTATAAGCAGTGTCAGGAAGAAGGATATAATGACGAAGCGGATACGGTTGCAGGGGGG
>CAJTOH010000050.1 GCA_910577685.1 uncultured Dorea sp.
ATGTGAACCAGGTATTGAAAAAGGGAATCTCCGTCAATTCCCATCATGGCGACAACCGCTGTTGGCAGAAGCGTCACAGTCATGACGACAATTCGTATGGTTCCCGGCATGGAAATCAGCATCAGCTCCGGATAACCCAAAAGCGCACCAGTATAACTGCTTCAATCCAAATAAATCACCTGCCTAATCTGTAAATTGTTGCTGTTGTCCTAAACCGTCCAAGCCGCAACGCCTCGTTATGGTCTGGAACGTACGACCAGATAGGAGTAGCTAACTTGTCTGGTCATCTGTAATCGCAATTTGCTACTCGTTGAATGGCATACTTCCTTTCACAGATTTCTTTTGCAAGCTCCATCCCATGTATTCCCGGCATCTCAATATCCAAAAGGAACAAGTCGTAACCTATCCCGTCTTGCAGATCGTACTGCAGGTTTTCACTAGACTGATACGTGGTAATTTTACTATCTATACAATTCAGCCTGAAAAATCTTCCGGCGATTTCTTCTATCTCCATCAGTATTTTTTCATTATCGCATACTGCTACTCGTAACATTGATACACCTCATTTGCACATTATTCTTTTCATTATATTGGTATCGCTAGAATTTGTCAAAGAATTAAGTGAACAGATAAGATAGATGGAAGCCCTCTTTTGAAGGCATTATCACAGATGGTCCATTTAGCTTTATACAAAATTTATTATTACACTTTTCTATTTTTAAAACTTGGGATAAAGTTTCCTCCAACGCATATCTGCCAGCTGCCAACATACGGCGTGCCGTTGCTTTCATGCCTTCACGGATGCCTTCCTGTAAAGATTCGATTCTCATGTCTTCCATGGCCTTACACATAATCTCGATTCTCGCCTTGCTTTCCTTGAAAATTTCACTCTGCTTGCTGATGGAATTGCTCTCACCTTGGAGTTCGTCGTCACGGAAGAGCCTCTCGTACAGCTGGGTAATCTTGGTTTTCGTCAAAGCGTCTGCCCCCTTACATGAGATATGCTATAAATTCGTTTTCACTAACCCTGAGAATTTGCACTTTACAATAATTTACAGTCACTCAAAATCTTCTCTATTGCCTCCCACGCAGAAAGAGATGGGTTTTCTTTATAATACCTATATCCTAATTTGTACTTAATCTGCTTGCCTAATTTCTCTGCTTTCTTCATATTATCCATAGCGTCTTGAAATCCCTGCACATGAATAGGCTCATCACTTTCAAAATCAAAAAAATGATATACCTCGATCTTTCTTGTAACGGTCAAACATTTTGCGTGTTTTAATGGATTCTTTTTCACCGGGCAATCAATAGAAACTTTACAGGCAGATTCTTCCGTATTGTTAATCAAGTCTTGCAACCACTTCAAATACCACTGCTCGGTTTCTCCCTCGACACTAAAATAATATTTGTTGGTCGTTTTTTTCTTTGCCATAATTACACCTCTTTTTCACTATCCAAAATCTCCTCAAAGATTGGTGTAAAATCCATGTCCTTAATCGCACCATACCGGCTGATAAAGTATTTTCCCATATAATCTTCATGTTTGCGGACACCCTTATCTCCCGTTGTTCCAAAATCAGACAACGCATACAAGATACTCCGGTGACTGTCATCATCACGCTCTACGAATTTAATCTCATCTCTTCTGAACAAATTAGAGTTCAAAAAGATTGGATTATGTGTGTTGAAAATCAACTGTGCGTGATGAATATTGATGTCATCATTATGAAAAACATTGATAATACTCATCAATGCCATTGGATGGATAGACGCATCAAACTCGTCCACTACCAGTGTTCCGCCTATCTGTATTGCTTTTATAACCAACGGAAACATATTGATAAATCGTATTGTCCCATAGGATTCAAAAATTTCTGCCGCAACAGCCGCATTCTTTTTGTTTTTCATATCTCGAAAAACAGAATACAGCTTTGCGTCCGGCTCGTTTTCACTTACAACATAACCTACTGCATTTGAGTTGATTCCAAATAATTTTGCGGCTTTATCCGTTGTCTTTTCCACATAAACTGCCTTTTTTTTAGGATCAGCAAATCTTTTAATCAACTGCATAGAATCAGCACGATAAATCACCATGAACTTATTTGTAAACCAATCTACAATCAATTTTGCAAATTTCTGTGAAAAAACAAGTTTAAATCCATTTGTTAAAAACAACTCATCTTGACCTAAACTATTCTTAGCAATCTCGCTTACGTTTTCTACGTTTTGCTCCGTAACATCAGAAAGATACTCCCTAATTACTTTCATATTTCCAATATACAGATTATCGGCACGCTGAAAAATCGGCTCTCCATTTACAAAAAGATTTTCAGAAATGATTTTTCTTGGATATTCTTCATCAAGAAATACTCCCAAATCAATCTCTAATTCATATAAAATCCGAAACTTACCGCCTTCTGCCTCCTCATAAATTTCAACAGAAAAATAAACAGGTTTTCCTTCTGCTTCATTATTACTCGGAATCAACTCCAATGCTGTCGCTGCTGGATTTGGTGAAGATTTTTCTTCAGAATTTCTAATATTTCCTCTAAGCACAATCGCACGAAGAACGTCCATTGCACCTATAATATTTGTTTTTCCTGCAGCATTCGGTCCATAAATTACAGAAGAACTTAAACCACGTATTTCTTTTCCTTTTACCTTTGTTTTCATCAAACTATAATCCAATCCTTTCTGCTTCGGCGCCGCCACCATAGAGAAGCTGGATTCTTCTACAAATGATTTATAATTCTTCGTTTTAAATTCAAGAAGCATATAGCAACCTCCATTCTGCTAAATTCTTGCAAAATCATACTATAATTATATGCTTATAGTTTTCAACAGTCAACGTCTTTATTCTCATTTTGCACTATTTCTACAGAATCATGGCCTTTAACATTTCACCCCTAACACCCCCATCAACTCCCACATCCCCTTTTCTTTTACAATCTTCTATTTCCCGGTAGCGCCCCTCTGTTTGCCTACACATGCGCAAGCATCCCTATGCATATATATTTATTTTCTGATGTAATGACCCGCAAAAATGCCCCCTTTCTGCAATCTATGATAATTATATCTACTATCACAGTACAGAAAAGGGCATACGTCGATATGCAAAAATCACTTGCTGTCCTCATCTAATAAAGAAAAATAGGATAATTTTTTATCAATCCCATATATTTTTATCCCCCATTATGCTATAATGTACGAAATCAAACAGAATAGGAGTGATTACCAATGATTATTTCAAATGATATCAAATACGTGGGCGTCAACGACCACGCCGTAGACTTATTCGAAGGTCAATACACAGTAAAAAACGGCATGTCCTACAATTCCTATGTAATCATGGACGAAAAAGTTGCCGTAATGGACACCGTGGACGCACGTTTTACCCACGAATGGCTGGACAACATCGAAGCTGCGACTGGCTCACGCAAACCGGATTATCTGATCATACAGCATATGGAGCCTGACCATTCCGCCAATATTGCAAATTTCATGAATGTCTATAAAGACACGACCATCGTTTCCTCCGCCAAAGCCTTTGTAATGATGAAGCAGTTCTTCGGCACAGACTTTGCGGACAGGCAGCTCATAATTGCAGAAGGAGATACTCTTTCTCTTGGAAAGCATGAGCTTACCTTCGTCACCGCTCCCATGGTACACTGGCCGGAAGTCATCGTGACTTACGACAGTTTCGAGAAGGTATTGTTCTCCGCCGACGGCTTCGGCAAGTTCGGCGCGCTGGACAGAGAGGAAGAATGGGCCGACGAAGCGCGCCGCTACTACATCGGTATCGTAGGAAAATACGGCGCACAGGTACAGAGACTGTTAAAGAAGGCTTCCACGCTGGACATCCGGACAATCTGCCCGCTGCACGGACCCGTACTTAAGGAGAATCTGGGCTACTATCTGGGACTCTACAACACATGGTCTTCCTATAACGTAGAGACAACCGGAATCGTCATCGCCTATACCTCCGTATATGGCAACACGAAGAAAGCCGTAGACGCTCTGGCCGATAAGCTGCGCCGGAAAGGCTGCCCTGCCGTTATCGTTCACGACCTTGCGCGCTGCGACATGTCGGCGGCAGTGGCCGACGCATTCCGTTACGGTAAATTAATCCTTGCCACAACGACCTACAACGCGGACATTTTCCCGTTCATGCGCGAATATATCGACCACCTGACCGAACGGAATTTCCAGAACCGTTTCGTAGGACTTATTGAAAATGGTTCCTGGTCGCCTCTTGCAGCAAAGACTATGAAGCAGATGTTGGAAGGATGTAAGAAGCTGACCTTTGCAGATACCACGGTTCACATTCATTCCGCACTGGATGACGACAGCAACGCGCAGCTAGAGGCTCTGGCCGACGAATTCTGCAAGAATTATCTGGCACAGCATGACGAGACTGCGGACAAGAACGACCTGACAGCGCTCTTTAAGATTGGTTACGGACTCTATGTCGTAACATCCAATGACGGAAAGAAGGACAACGGCCTGATCGTCAACACCGTAACTCAGGTGACGAATACGCCGAACCGAATCGCCGTAACCATCAACAAAGACAATTATTCTCATCATATCATCAAACAGACTGGTATTATGAACATAAACTGCCTGTCTACGGACGCTCCGTTTAAAGTATTCGAGAATTTCGGATTCCAGAGCGGAAGAACCGCGGACAAATTTGCCGGCATCTCGCCGCTGCGTTCCGACAATGGACTGGCATTTCTTCCAAGATACATCAACTCCTTCATGTCTCTGAAGGTTGAACAGTATGTAGATCTGGATACGCACGGAATGTTCATCTGTACCGTCACGGAAGCCCGCGTAATCTCCAATGTGGAGACAATGACGTACAATTATTACCAGAGCAATGTGAAGCCAAAACCGGAAACGGAAGGCAAGACAGGATATGTATGCGTAGTCTGCGGATACGTATATGAAGGCGACGAACTGCCAGACGATATCGTATGTCCTCTCTGCAAGCATGGAGCGGCGGATTTTATGAAGATTGAGTAAGCCTGACTGAGGCTTTAGAGACTATAAAACTGCTGCCGGACAGCAATTGGGAAAGAGGCTGCTGCAACAGCCTCTTTCTATTTTTACACGTTTACTCCATAGAAGTTAATCGATCTTCTATTTCTTTAGATTCCCGTTCGCCGGATTGTCTAGCAGCTTCCCGAATCCGTCGAACCGCGAGCCATGGCAGGGACAATCCCAGGAATGTTCCGTCTTATTCCACTTTAAGGCGCAGCCAAGATGCGGGCAGCGCTTTTCGGAGATGGTAAGCAGATTCTTAACCGCCGTATACCCATTAGCAAATAGCTGCGGTTTTATCATATTTCTCGAAGGGTCGAAAACCTGCGCATATGGATTTTCCTTTTCCAGAATCAGGTCCGTCAGGATAGAAGCCGCCGCCATAGACGAGGTCATTCCCCATTTATTGAATCCTGTGGCCACATAACATCCCGGCATACTTCTTGAATACCGCCCGATATAAGGTATCCCGTCCAGCGTCATGCAGTCCTGCGCCGCCCAATAATATTTTTCATCCAGATTAGGATAATAGAGTCTCGCGCAATTCCTGATTTCCTCCCAGTTTCCTCCCTTTTCACCCGTTCTGTGGCTCCCTCCTCCTAAAAGAAGGTAATCCCTGAAATTTCGAAAAGACATGCCATGTTTCGACTCGTCTATATACATCCCTTTTATCTGCGGGGCATCCTTAAGGGCGATTACATAAGACCTGTGCTGATACATTTTCAGAGGATACATGCCATGCTTATTGTCTATAGGAAAATGAGTCGCAAAGATAAGCTTCCGGAACACAATCTCTCCGTAGTCCGTCACCGCAGAATCCTTCTTTAACTCCCTCACGAATGTATTTTCATAGATCCTGAGTCCCTTTGCAATCCTGCTAACAAATTTCAGCGGATGAAACTGCGCCTGCTCCGCAAAGCCTACCGCCCCCACGGTCTGAAACGGAAGCTCGCACCGGTCAACCAGCCTTGGCAAATATCCGATCCGCGACAGCGCGTCCGCCTCATCCTCTAACTTCTTCCGGTCATTGCGGGAATAGACGTAAGAATGTTTGACCTCATAATCGCAGTCAATCCTTCGGCAAAGTCTGGCGTATTTGCGCACAGCATCCTGATTGGAATCAAGATACATCTGCGTTCTCTCTGTTCCCAGACTTTTCAGCAGTTTTCTGTAAATCAGACCGTGTTGGGACGTAATCTTTGCCGTAGTATTTTCCGTAATCCCGGAACAGATACGCGCTCCTTCCACAAGGGCATAGTCCACCCCCGCCTTCTCGAGAAAATAAGCGCACAGGATTCCCGCCATCCCTCCGCCGATAATCAACACTTCCGTTTTCTTACTGCCCTTAAGCTGTTTAAACTGTGGCAGACTTATATTTTCAGTCCAGATAGAACGCATTTCCACCACTCTTTTTTCCTCCATACAGTTGGGTTTTACTTGCGCTTAAGGTAATTTCTACCTTTCAGGCCGCGCCGTTTAAAACTAGTGTGACAACACATTTACATTTCGACAAATGACTTGTCTGGATTTCCATCTGCAGCGTTGGCTTCACTCAACGATGCCACCGCATCGCCTCGTTCAGCCGCCTTGCAGTCTGAAAATCCATTCTGCGTCATTTGTCTGAAAGTAAATGTGTCGTCACACTAGTATTTATCAAATCAAATAAAAATATACTCCTGTCAGGGAATTTCATTCGCCCCGCAAAGGCAGAAATCCGGACATTTCTAAACATATCTAAAAATCAACCGAAAAACTACACTAAAATTTTACGATTTTTTCTACCATTGTGCCAAATCAATTTCCGCGGAATCATGGTATACTTTTAGAAAATGGAAATATTTAGGAGGACAGTAGGACTTATGGGAATTATTTATAACGAAACGTCAAAAACCATCACCTTACACACAAGACATACGTCTTATCAGATGAAGATCGGCAATCTGGATTATCTCCTTCATCTTTATTACGGACCGTCTATCCAAGATGCGGATATGTCCTACCAGATTATGCAGTATGATCGGGGATTCTCCGGAAACCCTTACGAATCCAGAGACGAACGCACCTTCTCGCTGGACGCGCAGCCTCAGGAGTTCAGTACCCAGCAGCAGGGGGATTTCCGCACTTCAAGCATCGAAGTCGTCAACGGAGACGGCAGTTACTCTTACCATGGGAAAGCCGTTAGTTATAAGATCAGCAAAGGAAAGTACCAGTTAGATACCCTCCCCTGCGTATTTGCCACAGAAAACGACACCGCAGAGACGCTTGAAGTCACCCTATCAGATGAGGTAAGCCATGTGCAGGTAGTCCTTCTCTACAGCGTCTTCGAGGAGGCGGATATCATAACAAGGGCAGTAAAAGTCGTCAATTCCGGCGATACCTCCATACATTTGAAAAAGATCATGTCCGTCTGCGTTGACTTCCTGAACGGGCGGAACTTCGACTTAGTGAGCCTTCCGGGGCGGTACGGTCAGGAGCGGCAGGTGGAACGCCAGCGCATGACCCACCACATCCACACCATCGGCAGCGTCCGCGGCTCTTCCAGCCACCAGCAGAACCCGTTTGTAATCCTCTGCGATAAGGAGGCCACGGAAGATTATGGGAAATGCTATGGTTTCTCCCTGATGTACAGCGGTAATTTCCTTGCGGAAGCGGAACTGGATCAGTACGACCAGTTACGTCTGGTAATGGGAATCCATCCCAAGCAGTTTGTATATGAATTAAAACCACAGGAAGTTTTCGAAGGCCCGGAAGTTGTCATGGCATTTACCGAACGCGGTTTTACCGGACTTTCCCACCTGTACCATGATTTCTACCGGACAAACCTCTGCAAGAGCAAGTTCGTACAGGACGTAAAACGCCCCGTACTGATCAATAGCTGGGAAGCCGCCTTCATGGATTTCGACGATGTGAAGCTGGTGGAGATTGCCAAAGCCGCGAAGAACATGGGCGTCGACCTGCTGGTCATGGACGACGGCTGGTTCGGCAAACGCGACGACGATAACAGCGGCCTTGGAGACTGGTACGTGAATCAGGATAAGATCAAATGCGGATTACATAAGCTTGTGGAACAGATCAACGATCTGGGCATGAAGTTCGGCATATGGTTCGAGCCGGAGATGGTTTCGGAGGACAGCGACCTATACCGGGCGCATCCTGAATGGGCTATGCAGATTCCGGGACGCCATGCCGTACGCAGCCGTAACCAGATGGCTCTGGACATGAGCAGGCGCGACGTACAGGATTACCTGATCGAACAGGTCAACGCCATTTTGGACGACGCGAATATCTTCTATGTGAAGTGGGACATCAACCGATCCCTTGCGGATATTTGGTCCAACGAACTGCCGGCCGAAAGACAGGGGGAAGTTTACCATAGGTATATTCTTGGACTTTACAGGGTAATGGACAACATCATCAAGACCCACCCGGATATCCTCTTTGAGGGATGCTCCGGCGGCGGCGGACGGTATGACGCGGCAATGCTCCACTACTATCCGCAGTATTGGGTCAGCGACAACAACCACCCCATTGACCGGCTGAAACTCCACTACGGAACCTCCTTCGTGTATCCGGTCTGCACTATGGGCGCGCACATTTCGGACAGCGGCAAATTCGTTCCCATCAAGACAAAGGCTGTTGTCGCCATGTGCGGGACTTTCGGGTATGAGCTGGACGCGACACATCTGTCCAAGGAAGAGCAGGAGATCTGCAGGGAGCAGAGCGATTTGTTCCGCAAGTATTATCCGTTGATCATAAAAGGAGATTATTACCGGCTGACCAATCCTTTTGAGATTGGAAATATGACCGCATGGCAGCATGTATCCAAGGACCGGTCGGAATCTTTGCTGAGCGTCGTTGTCACCAGCCTGACCTGCAACGGCCCTCAGGAATATATCCGTGCGAAAGGGCTTGCTCCCGACGCAATGTACACCGTCAACGACGGCAAGAAACTTTATTCCGGCTCAGCGCTTATGAACGCCGGACTTCCTATTAACAGGGAAGTGGATGATTACACTTCATTCCAGTTCTATCTGAAAAGGCAAGGCAGGAGCAGTTAAAAGAAGTCAAGGGGGCAGCAAAGCGGGAAATTCAATTTGATGAAGATTCTCCCGAACTGTCCCCGGCAATGTTTAAAGCGTTCAGGTGTTCCATAGCACAGCGCAACAGAAAAAAGAAGAACACATAGAAGTGTTATGAACCAAGTATGCGTCCCCTCCGGATATTCTAGTGGAGCTGACACATTAACCTATACATTCAAAACCGAATCAGTTGAAAATAATGTATTCGTCTGATAGAATATCCCCTATTTTTTTAATTATAAGAACTGGCATATTTGCCATAATTTACAATGGGAACTTTTTCTTATACTTTGATTTCCGTTCCACGTAATTTTTTCCCATACTCCGTGATTTTTCCTATAAAAGATCTAAAGATTTGGAAATATCCTGGCATCCGTGGTATAATTGCTTCGTTGAACACTTAAGGAGGCACACAGAATGGACGTATACCATGATAACAATATATGGGGAAAAGGCTCGCCTGAAACCAGGCTGACAGCCCTCCCTGTCAATCACTCTTTCCTTTGGGGAGAACAGGAAATACTTATCCCGGCAGTCTATGTAGGCAAAGCAGGCGCCGCCCTCGATGTATGCGCAAAAATCCCGATAGAAGATATGGCAGCATTCCTAAAACAATGGGATTATGAGCGGCGGATGTCCCTAAAATCCCCGGAGGAATTTGAACAGATAGATGCGGACAACCCCGGAAGCAGGGAATTTGCCGTAGAAATATGCCTTGACGGTACGCCACTGGTGCTCCGCATGAGCAGCAGCCTGAGATGGTATCCGGGAAATGTAATCCACATGGGGAATGCCAATCCAGCCAGCGAGGACGGATTTGAAAATAATAAATCTGCCGAGGAATGGATGGGGGCTTATAGTTGCGACAAGGGATGCTGCTGGTATTTTGAGCGGCTTTCTTATAATTGGGACGGAGAACCGATACTATCTCCTCAGAAAATATCACTTGCTTTCCGGGCAAACTTAATCTCCATCACTGCGGGGCATTTTTCCACTGACGTTTCCTGCGATGGCAAAACGGTAAAGACAGCTCATCCCATAACCGGTCAGGAATACACCTTGACACTGCATAGTTGCGAACAGATCAGGAACTGCTTCGCAGAAATTGGAGCGAAAGGTGTGGTTTACCCAGAATGCTGCCAGATACTCTCTTACAGCATTGCACCAGAAATAGACCGCAGCCTTTTTTGCATCCGCGACTGCGCAGAAGGCGACCACCCCAGAATGGGTGATGCCCAAGGGCATCCGGACGGGTCAAACGGCCCCACAGCAGTTTTTATGGCCGGAAAAAATGCCGCTCCTGACAAACGGATGGCAGTTTCCTCCCTGCATTTTGAGCCTGTGTCAGAAGTGCAGTGGCGGATGGTATTCCAGATAAAGCCAAAGAATGATGCGGAAATCAGCTTTCCCATCAATGCATAATTCCACACAAATAGCAGCATAAACATTAAGCACACAGAATCCCCCGGAGCCGTTTTTTCTTTGCTCCGGGGGACTATATTCTTATGCCGTTATCTTCATCCTGTTCTTGAAAGTGAAGGGAAGGTCCTCCCTGCTGTACACCGTGGCATGCTCCACAAGGCTGTTTTCACTCCATCCCTCTGCCACATTTACCACAATTAGTTCCGAGTAGATATTGGACTTCGACTTGTAGCGTAGCCTTATCCCTAATTGTAGCCTGATGTAGAAAGCGACCACCCAGACATAGAGCAGCCGCTTCTTCCACTAATCATCTTTCTTATTCCTCCGGTCAACATAAGTCAGAATTACAAAGATATTTCCCTCAGCCCTCCTTTAACAGAGGCTATTTTAATGACCGGCTCAAGCGCCCGATCCCGGTAAATATCCTCACACGTCAAAGACTGAAACGCCTTTTTGAAAATATTTTTTCTCCTGATAACCGTAAGGGAAGATTTCAGGAGCCACAGGCAGTTGAAGCGGCAAATGCTTTTATTTTTCTTGTAGAAAAATACTTTCATAATTAATCTATCTGTCTGGGAAAATAATTACACAACAGATAACAGCACCAGTCGCTCCCATCTGCTTTCTTGTCTCGATCTGATTCTGGGGGCGTTAGAAGGAGTCGAGGTATTGCCGTCAGAAAAGATTGCCGATTCCCTAAATAATTATATGGCAGAAATCCGTTCTGTCGAAAATATGCCTGCTGCCACATATCCAAAACTACTGTCCTTTGCACCCTGCCAGCAGACCGCCAACTTTTGGGGCCGCCAAAATGCGATATCTTTCCTGATGGAACAGCTACTTTCCAGACAGTCCTGCTATTTACACGGAATAGGCGGTATTGGTAAAACTGAAATTGCAAAATCTGTTCTGAAGCAGATTTTAAGCATGACATCTTTATTGCACACCTTTTTTGACAGGGTATTCTTTTGTAGTTGGGGGAATATCCTGTCTGTTTTTGATATTTGGACAAATATTTTATATTGAGTTATGGTGCGGTGTCTGCCTGTCGATATATTATGTAAAAGGAGGTCGTAACTATGAGTCAATGTACCTGTTCATACTCTACGGGTTGTCAGCCGATTACTCCCTGGATGGATAAGATTACTTCCGCACAGATGGAACAGATTAGAAAGAATTTTTCATCTGTGAAGCCGATGAATGATAAACCTTTCGCACTCCCAGAAGGTGCCCCTGCGGCGCCCGTAAAGCCGTCTCCTGTGGTGATAGAATTAGGAAATGTGGCGCCATTTCGCACAGGGTATGCCAGAATTGATAATGCGATTACAGATGCTTTAAGAGGTAAGAGCCAGGAATTGAAAGACAGTGTCTATGATATTATCAGGAGTGATTTCCTGCCGAATAATGTCCATGGTGTTGAGGAGACAGACTGTTTGGCGCGAATTAGTTTAGGAGTTGAGAAAGCAGAGTATCTTGCAAACCAATTCATAGATGAAGCTTCGAGAGACTCCTTCATGGAGGCAATGAAATCTATCGCCAGAATTGGCATGGAAGGCAAGAGGGTGGGCTCCTGTAAGATGGAATATCAGGTAAAGCATGTAATCGGTCTGGATGGGAATGGTTACGTGCATGAGGACAGCAGGGGTGAGATTAATTATGCTATGGAAAAGTATTCTCCTGAGACTTATGCCGAGTACAAGAAGCTGCTTAATTCCTCCGGTGAGGACACGATGGAGTCGGCCATGTTTTCAATTCGGTGGGGGATTAAGAATTTTGAACTGGTTGCCGCAGGCAGACCAGGGTATCAGAAGTATCAGGATGAGCAGTATGAGAAATTGTATCAGGTAAAGCTGGACCGTACATTTTCCGGTTCAGATACCAGCAGTAAAGAGAAGTTTCTGGCGTCAATCAAGGAGAAGCTTGAGGCCAACAGGAATCTTCAGCTTGACCTTTTTATGAATCAGCTTGCACAGATGACAAAGGCGCCTGGCGGGTATCTGGTGAGCAGAAGGATGGTTTTGTCTGGTCGGGCTTAATATGTGCAACCCAATCCTGCAGGCAAAGATGCTGAACCATGCGAAAACAGATCTTAACGTGGTAGTCGGTCTGTGCGTAGGACATGACAGTTTATTCTATAAGTATTCAGAGGCTTTGACCACGACGGCTGTGACGAAGGATCGGGTACTTGGGCATAATCCGGCAGCAGCATTGTATACGGCGGATTCATATTATAAGAAGCTTATGGAGTAAGAATTTTTCGACAGGCGGTGATAACAATATGGGAGGGAGAAGGAAATTTAATATAACAGGGCTTTGTGTTCCGTGTAAGCATTATATGGTTGATATCAGTACGAAGCTTGATCAGATTATTGAACAATACATTAAAAATGAGGAATATTTTACAATAAACAGAGCAAGACAATATGGAAAAACGACACTCCTTGAACTTCTGTATCAACGTTTGAAAGAGGATTACATTGTAATAGATATAAGCTTTGAAGGTAAGGAGGATTATTTCAGAACATTAGACACTTTAACGCAAGGGCTTTTCTTTGAATTTCAAAAATCTTTGAAAAGGGCGGCGCATCCCGACTTGGCGCAGATTTTTGAAGAATCCGGTAAAGATATTCTTCCGCTGCGTAATCTCGGAGAACGTATTTCCCTACTTTGTGAACGGGCAGAAAAGAAAGTGATTTTAATGGTAGATGAAGTGGATAAGGCGGCTGATTATCAGATGTTTCTGTCGTTTCTTGGATTACTCAGGGATAAATATATGATGTTCCAAAAGGGGAGAGAAGAAGCTTTCAGTAGTGTTGTTCTGGCGGGAGTGCATGATATCAAAAATCTTAAAATAAGAATACGTCCAGAGGAGGATACAAGTTATAACAGCCCATGGAATATTTCGGCAAATTTCTCGGTGGATATGAGCTTTTCACCAGAGGAAATAGAAACTATGCTTTTGCAATATGAGAAAGACTGTCATACTGGAATGAACATTTCCAGTATGTCGGAATTATTATATGCATATACGAAGGGTTATCCATTTTTGGTTAGCTGTCTGTGTAAGTATATTGATGAGACTCCCCTGCCATGGACAGAAGACGGACTTGGGATGGCAGTAAAGATTTTGCTTGGGAGACAAAATACTCTGTTTGATGATATTATCAAAAATTTGGAAAGATATCAGGGCTTTAAAGATGTAGTGGAAGGTATCCTTCTTAAGGGCGCGGACGTATCGTTTGTCGCTTCTAATCCGGACGTTGCCAGAGGCGAGATGTATGGAATTTTAAAAAATGAACACGGACATGCGAAAGTGGCTAATCAGATATTTGAGTCATATATCTATGAATATTTTGTATCTATCCATAGTATAAGGAACCTTATGATTTCCCAATATTCGGATAAGTCATTGTATATTGTGGATGGACGGCTTTGTATGGAAAATGTTCTGCAGAGATTTTCTGCGTTTATGAAGGCAGAATACAGAGATGAGGACTGCGGATTTATCGAACAGCATGGAAGATTGCTATTCCTAAGTTTTCTCCGCCCAATTATTAATGGGACAGGACATTACGCTGTTGAAGCTGAAACTCGATGCAATACAAGAATGGATATTGTTGTGTTTTATGGAACGCAGGAATTTATAATTGAGTTAAAAATCTGGCGGGGAGAGAAATACGAAAAGGATGGATATGAACAATTAGCAGGATATCTGAGAGCGCGAGGTATAAAGAAAGGATATCTTTTGAGCTTTTGTGATAATAAAAAATCACCCCGCGAGAGTCGTCGGCTGAATTATAAAAGCTGTGAGATATATGAGGTTGTGGTGGCATATAGAGATGTGCCCCTGGATACACAATAACAGGTCTGTGGGGAGATGTAATGACCTCATTTCCCCACAGACCCATTTCCAGATTGAATAGTTCCTGTATCCCACTCCTTCTATAAATAGAATGCATCCTCTTTTTCATTGGACAGAGCCGCCAGATCTCTGAACGTCTGCTGGTAATCTCCTGCGTATAGGTATCTGCACAAAATGTCAGGGCAAGCACCGCCATCGGTGCCTCTAAGGCAATCCCGATCTCCTCTGAGTACGTCATCCCTCTAAGGAGGCTTAAGATTATGACAAAAAATACTGCATAAGCTTGTTTTTGAAACGGTATACCGTAAATGTCGCTGTCCCCATACTCCGATAGTTTTATTTTTCGGCTGGTAAAGTAAGACAAGGGACTAGTCATTTATAAAAGCTCGCTCACCGCTGCCCCCGCATCATCTCTATCAATTTCTTCGGGCTGGGCGGATTCCCCTTGTAAAGTGACATCATCTTATAGATCTTCCCGGCGGCTATCGTAATCAGAGCCGCCGTCAATATTACAATCCCAAGGGAGGCGGCCGCCTCCGGTATGCTCATTACGCCCAGCACTATCTTCGTCGGCGCCACCAGAATCGACGTAAACGGAACCCATACCTGCCATGTGACCGCATCCCAAGGCACCTCTGCCCCCGAGCCTCCCGCATACATAGTTGCAAAGAAGCTTACCAGCAGCGCCATCACAAACAGCATATTCGTACTGGACAGATCCTCCGGTTTCTCCGCGACCGCCCCGCCGATTGCCGCAAGAGAGCAATAAAGCAATAGTCCCGCCGCCATCATCAGCAGCGCAAGAATTATCCCCGAAACCGTGAACATCCCCGAAAATTCGCCGAAGGAATCCACCAGTTGGATCAACGCCATATCTGTATTGGGATTCACCATTTTCGTAAAACGGACGCCCAGGGCGACTCCCCCGAACAGTCCGGCAAGCCACAGAAAGATCTGTAAGACCCCGCTTGCCGCCATGGCAAACACCTTGCCCAGCAGCATTGTCCCCGGTTTCACGGACACCAGCAGAAGATCCATAAGTTTCGACGTCTTTTCCATAATCGCGGCATTTGCCGTTCCCTGCCCATAAGCAAGAACCATAAAGTAGAGAATCATAATGTTCAGATACGGTAATAAAGTAGCCAAGACCTTCTTCGCCGCCGCATACTCGTCGCTGTCGTCCGCCGAAACGCCGCTGTCCCTCACCACCGTCTCAATCGGCATGGTCAGTTCCGCGATCTGGGCGACCTCAAGATTAGACTTCTGGATTAGGATATAGCGGAACGCTCCCGAGAGAAACATCTCATAGGCGTTCGCATCCTTCTTGTTCAGCTTCGTTTCATCCGGCAGAAGCACGTCAAGCTGATAACCGCCTTCCTGAACGCTTACGGCAAGCACGATGGAATATCCGTCCTCTTCCGCTTTTTTTGCGGCCTCTTCCACATTCTCAGCCATCTCATAAGCAACATTCGTAAACTGCCCGGGATCCGCGCCGTTTAATACCTCGTAATCCGCCGCCCCTTCCGAGCTTTTGTCCTTTTCGACCACGTATACTTTTTCAATCTTGCTGGCGTACCCATCGTCCTCTTCGAAGTATTCGATTGCAGGCATAATCGCCGCCGGAAGCAGCAGACACAGAAGAGCAATTATGACCGTCGCGTTCCGATAGCCTTTTTGCTTAATATGCTGGATAAAAGTAAATGAAAATATATTTCCAAGAGCTTTCATCTATTCTCCACCTCCTTTGCACTGCTCTGGCGAAACATCGTAATCCACCCGCTAAGCTTCATACGGTTTCCGCGGTACATCATCAGGGCGCGGTAGATTCTTGCGCATACATAAGCAAGGACTACGATCACTGCAAACTGGATCACCCATGAAAGCGCCAACATTCCAAACCCAATATCGCCTATGATATAACGCACAGGCGCACAGAACATAGAGGTAATCGGACACAAGGATATCACCGTCGCAAGGACAGGATTGCTGCCGACCCCTGCAGCCACAGTCGCGATCATATACCCCGCCATGACTAACAGGACAACCGCCATGTTAGCCGGCTCTACATCCTCCGTAGTAGAACATTCCGTTCCTACAAGCCCGCTGATCAGCGAAACCTGCAGATAGCCAAGCAGCAATGAAACCACCAGTATCAGAGCCGTGACCGGCGAAACCTGCAGCGTCTCCATAGAAATGCCTGACTCCGCGATCTGCCGGTACAATACCGAGGTATCCGCAAACCGTCCGGTAATCACATAAGACAGACCCACTACCGCCGCAAGGCTTAAGACCAGCCCTAAGATATACGTCATCACGGCAAGGATCTTTCCCACCAGCATCGCAAGAGGGCTTACGCTGACCATCAAAAGCTCCGCTAATTTTGACGCCTTTTCCTCGATCACCTTCTGGATAATAAAAGAAGAAACAAACGTACACAAGATCAGCAGCGCCACAGAATAGATCATCTGCACGCCAAACCGGGTGTCAAAATCATCCTCTTTCTCCTCCAGATATTCCGAAACGCTCCCCGACTTCGTCTCATAAGGACTGGTAAGGGCCGCAATCTGTTCCGGAGCTACATTCTGCTGCGCATAACGGGCCTCATCCAAAATCCCGCCCAACAGGGCGGCGCAGGAATCCAGATCTCCGTCCGTAAACTCCTTGTCCTCCAACGCATAAGCGCCGATGGTAAAATTCATCTTTTCCGTATCTTTCTGAAGATGTATATACGCTTCCGTAGGCTCCACCATAGACTCATATGTATCTTCCGACCATTCTACATCCATCAAATCCGTATCTATAAAATTCGTATCCGAAAAAAACTTATCTCTCTGGGAAATGCTTTCCAAATCCAGCTCATACCCGGTATCATTCCGAACGTACACCGCAGCAATCCTCGAAGCTTCGGCTTCGTCGAATTGGCTCTGCTCTCCGCCCATCATAAGCGTCATAACCGGGATACTTCCTGCCGCAAACAGGAAAAAAATCAACATGGTGATGATATTCGCTTTCCCCTTCAGCATCTGTACAAGCGTAAAACGGAACACCTTTCCCGTTCCGGTAAAATCACTCTTCCTAAGCTTCATGTGCATCACCCACTTTCTCCACGAAAATCTCATGGAGAGACGGCTCGCGCAGGCTGAAGGTGACAACGGTAATCCCGTTCTCTATCAAAAGCTTCAGAAATCGATTCGCCTGTTCGTCCCCGGATACTTTGATCTGATATTCCGTCTCTTTTGCAGAAACCAAAGTAAGCCCCTCCCGCCTGATAAGGTCTGTCACCTCCGTCTCCGTTTTCAGCAGCAGGTTAATACGTCCATAGCTCTTCTTAATATCATTCAGATGCCCTGATAGAACCACCTTAGACCGGTTCAGTATAATAATATCCGTACAGAACTCCTCTACGGTAGCCATCTGGTGGCTCGACATAATCAGGTATTTCCCTTTCGCGATCTCATCCCGGATGATGCCCTTGAACAGGTCCGTATTCACCGGGTCGAGGCCGGAAAGCGGCTCGTCAAGAATCAGCAGGTCAGGATCCGGCAAAAGCGCCGTCATGAACTGAATCTTCTGTTGATTTCCCTTCGAAAGCTGATCCGCCTTTTTGGGCGCTTGGGCTTTTGCGCGCCCCTTCTTCCCGTCTTCTTTTTTGGCGGGCTGGGGATACAGGTATTCCTCTACCTCCAGCCTTTCGGCCCAGTAACGGATCCTCTTCTTCGCCTCCGCCTTCGGTATTCCCCGCAGTCCGGCAAAATAAATCAACTGATCCATCAGCGTGTACTTAGGATACAGCCCTCTCTCTTCGGCAAGATAACCAACATTACAGGTCGCCGTATCAAGCGGCGCGCCATTCCAGAGCACCTCGCCGGTGTCCCTCGAAAGCATATTCAGCATCATGCGGATTGAAGTAGTCTTTCCGGCCCCGTTGGTCCCGAGCAGTGCAAAAACACCCGGATTCTTCATCTCAAAGCTCAGATTCTCTACTACCGTTTTTTCTCCGTATTTTTTTGACAAATTCCTAACTTCTAAACTCATCTGCTTTTCTCCTTTCTTTGCTGGCAACAGTATAGCACAAATCGAGAAATTTTGTTTCGTTTTTGCGTGAAGTGTTCTATTTCCGTCGTCAATGGAATTCTAATAGTATCTTCCCACGACAGGAAGCAGCAACAGGATATTCAATCCCCACATAACAACCGCTGCAAGGATGCCGATAATACAGAGAACCTTTCCTACCTTCGCCCGCCCCGCCTTGCTGGAGCCTGCCCCCATCCTTGCCCTTGCGAATCCAAGACATGCCAGCAGGATCCCTACGATTGGGATGAAGAACGCAAAGCCAACGCTCAGAATCCCTAAAACCAGCCCCATTGTAGCCGCGCCGGAATTATCTACCGTATGTACCGGGACATAATTCTGGTATGGCTGTCCCTGATTTGCAGGCATCGTCTGTCCCGGTGCGCCTTGCCCCGGCATACCGCCCGGATATTGCTGGCCCGCCGGCGCCCCCTGAGGCATAGGGATCGGCTGCTGCAAAGCTGCGAACAACTGCTCGATACTCTCCCTGTACGGCTTCTTCTGCAGACACCCGACAAAACCGTCCAGATTCCACTCTCCTCCGAACGTTCCCTTCATCCACGCTTCCAGATGGAACACGCCGTTATTATAATACCATTTCAGATACTTAAATCCCTCCATCATGGCGTCCCCGGTCCGGTACGCCGGCTCTCCCTTCCAGTCTGCCATAATAAAGCTGTTCTTCCTCAAAAAATCATTCATAATAAACTGTACGAAATCATCCGGTTTATTCAACACCAATTCCCTCACATATCTAGCCATTTTTCCCACTCCTCACTAAAATACATTTTACTAAAATACCAGCTCTTGCTGTTCCATCACTTCAATCTGAGATACGATCATCGTCTCGGGCTCATTTCCCCGCAGATGATCCGCCTTTAAATACTGCATCCCGTTCCGCAGGTTAGCTGCGATCAGGTTCAGTACGTAAATATTGTCGAAACGGTTATAGATCGACTCCCCTCCAAGCCCCGTCAGGCACAAAAGCTGGGTGTTCGTCTTCTTAGCCACCTCCATCAGCGGTTTCAGCAGATGAGACGCATTCGTCTGGGCGAAAGGATTATCCATAACCAGAACCTTCCCCTCATTCTTATCCGCAAAGATATCCGTATCATCCTTGCGCATATAATATAGAAGGCTCGACAGGATCACAAACGCCGACAGAAATCCCTCTCCTCCTGAATTTCTCGCCACTTCCGCCCAAGTAATAGGATACTCCCTCTGCGTCTCGATCTTATACAGCCGAATCTGCACGTTCCCGATTCCCACCACCGTATCATACAGATTTCTTGTGGTAATCCGGGTTCCAAAATATTCCTGCGCATTTTCGTTCTGCTCAAACAGCCTGAGTCCCTTCTCCGTAATCTCGTCGATCATATCCTGAAGGCGGATCTGATACAGGTTCTCGTTCTCCTCCCACTCCGGAAGTCCGATTTTCAGCATCTTAACCGGGCGCTCCCGGACGGCAATCGTAGAATTATGGTCGATCCTGCCCAGATTCTGGTGTACCTCGCGGACATAATCCTCCAAAAGCTCCACGATCTTATTCTTCTCCTTCTCCACAAGGGAAATATCTACCTCCAGCTTCTCCATCAGACTATCATAGGATTGCACCGTGGTATCCAACTGCCTCAGAACAGCAGCCGCATCCTGCGTAAGCTCAAGCATGGCCTCCAACGGCTTCTTATAGAAATCTTCCTGAAACTGCTCCATCCGCACAGTCCTGTTCAGAAGCCGGACCAGCGCATCCTGCGCCTCCCGGCAGTCCCGGAGCATCTGGTTGTAATCCCGAATCAAGATTCCCTTAAAGTTACGGAGACTCTTTGCGTCCATCCCGGCAAAATCCTGCTCCCACACCACCTCCTCACACACCGGGAATTCATTGTACTCTGAGAGGGCCGTCAGGTTCTCGTCATAGCTTTGCAGCCGTCTGCGCCAAATCTCCGCCTCCTTCTGCGCCTCCTTCTCCTGATAGAGATACTGGTTCCTCCTTGCCTCAAAATCCTGATTCCGAATTTCTTCCTTCGGCAGCGGTTCATCCTCGCCACATTCCGTTTTCATTCGCTCAAACCGCTCTCTCTTCTGCTGATTCAGCACCGCGGCCTGCTTATCTTCCTCATTCCAAAGTCTCTGCTTCACGGCGATCTTCCGCCTGCAGTCTTCCAGCATAATCTCATGATGGGATGCTTCTTCGCGGGTATAACTTACCCGTCTCCATTCACCATCGGCAATCCCATAGTTTCTCCGCAGGTGTTCCAGTTCATCCGCCGCCTCCTGATAACGGCCGACTGCCTTAACCTCCTGCTCCTCAAGCTCCTGAATCTGCTGGGACATACGGGAAGTAATCGCTGAGTACCTCGCTTCCATCTCCTTGATATTCCTGATCTCATCCCCCGCCTCATCGCCGCTTTTCTCTTCTATCTCTACGGGCGTCTTATCCGCCTCATATTTCTGATACTTTCTCGCCTCCTTCCGAATCTCCTCCCCTTCCCGGATCAGAGTACTTCCCTCGATCTCCGCTGTCTTAAGCCTCTCCTTGAGCTTCTCCTGCTGGTTCTGACACAGCTTCTGCTTCTCGGACAGCTTCATCTCCTCTTTCTTACAGCGTTCCAATTCTATTAAATCCTGCTCATATGCCTCGTAATCCCTGCAAAGCCCTTCAAAGTCTTCAAGCCTTCTCTGCTGACGCAGGATCTCGCGGTCGGCGTTTCGGATCTCAGTTTCCAGCCGCCCGATCTCTTCCCTAAGTTCTGCCAGCTCTTCCTCCCCTGCGCGGATCTCTTCCTCCTGCCTGCCGATACTCTCTTTAAGCTCCTTTCGCCGCTTCTCATTGGCATCCCAGCTCTCCTTGCCCACTCCCTGATTGCGGATCATCTCCTGACGCTCAAAGTATTCCGTATACTCCGCCTGCCGGATTGCGACAGCCTCCTTCTTCTTGCAAATCTGCCGTTCCTTCTCCTGCACCAGAAGCCGGAGCTTCTCCTCGTTCAGCAGATTCTCGTTGAACCAGATATAAAAACTGACTCCCTCAAGCCGGATAATCCCGCTCTCTCTACCTGCCCCGCTTCCTTCAAGCATCTCTCTGGCGACAATCGGTATCGGGAACGAAGTGTAGACCCCGCCTATATTCCGGGATAATTTCACCATCTCAGCTTCTGACAGAATCAACGCATACGGCAAAAAGGGGTGACGGCGCACCAATTCCAGATTCTGCTCCTCGGAATAATCGTTCTTCCCAAGCCACTCCATCCCGTAGACCACATGGATTCCAAGATCTTCAAGCTCCTGAGCCAGTTCCTCCGGCAGCTCCAGCGCCTTCCCCTGAGTCAGCCGCTGGTACTCTTTCTGCAGGCAGTCCTCTTCCTTCTCAAGATTCCTGCGGAATCCTGCGATCTCCAAAAGTTTTCTCTCAGATGCACGCAGGATCTTCGGCTTGTCAAAAAGATCGGTCTCCCCAAGATCCAGATACCGCAGCACAATCCGCCGCGCCTCTAGTTCTCTCTCATATTCCCGCAGCGCCTCTTCCTGCCGCTTAAGCTCCATCTTTCCCTGAAGCAGCCCGGAACGCAGATCCAAAAGTCCTCGCTCAAGGCTTCTGCTTCTCTCATTAGCCTGCTCTTGCCGCTTCTTAAGGGCCAGACGCGACCGGCTGCATGCCTCCTGCTCCTTCTCATAGGTATCGCGGCGGATCGTAAGCATCCCCGGCTCGTACACGCCCAGAATATTGCGTATCAGCGTCTCCTCATAACGTCGGTTGTACCCCTCCTCCGTCCGGTCAAAGGACGCCGCCGCGCTCTTAAGAGCGCCTGACCGGGATGCGTTTTCAATCAGGCTTTCCGAAAGCTCCGAAAGTTTTCCTGCCGTTCTGAGCAGCTCTGCCTGTAAAGCCTCGGACGCCTCGTTATTTTCCTTTTGTTTCTCCTCGTTTTCGCTCAGAAGCCCTTCGTAATACTTCCTCAAGGTACGGCCCAGATCATTTCTTTCCGGTTCCAGATCTTCCTCCTTCTGCCTTGCCACAAGAAGCTTCTGACGGATCAGCTCCAATTCCTCCCGCTCCTGTTCTGCCGCCCTGTACTGCTTTGCACAGAACATAAGATGAATCATACGCTGGATTCCTGCCTCGGCCTTCTCCAGATCTTCCTTCTCGATCTCGATCATATCACGGTTACTCAGATGAAAACGCAGCTCCTCCTCTAACTTATGAATTTCGCCGGACAGCTTCTCATATTCTACTCTGGCTAACCGCCCCCGAATCGACTCTATTTCCCCAAGGCTCCTCTGCAGTTCCTTCTCCGCGGCTTCATGAAGGCGCAAGATCTCTCGGATGAAATTCGCAGCCAGATTCTCCTGCCCCTTTACCTGACAAGTTTTTTCCAGATACTCCTCCGTCTTCTTACGAATCTTCTCCGCCTCTTCCTTAAATATGCGGATTATATCGCGCCTCTTTATCTTCGTCTGATTTTCCTTGTACTGTCCCACATATTTCTCCAGAATCGTCTGAAACTCCTTCATGCGGTTCCGTTCTTTATTCAGCTTACTCTCTACGGCATCCAGAAACCATTTCTCCGTCAGCCCCTTCTCGTCCCGGCAGTCCGCAAACAGGTCGGACAGCCCGGATTCCTTCAGATTCACCTTCTTGATAATGCTCTCCCACTCCTTATAGTGAATCTGGTATTCCGTCAATTTATCAAAATACTGTCTGGACTGGGCCGGATTCGTCATATCATAGCAGAAGAACCCCATAGACCGATCTTTCTTATAGGACTCAAACATCTGCCTGCACGCCGCGAAATTCTTAAGGACAATCTCTTTCTTCCCCTTTTCCACCACGGGAAGATGATGGATATCCTGAATACAGGGGTTTCGGTACTCGCTGATGATGTTGATCATCTCAAGGTTCTCCCCGCCGCCCTCGACCGCGTCCTGACTCCGTCTCACCATCATTCCCGTAAGTACGAAGCCCGCCCCGCCGTCTAACAGCCACTCCACAAGGATAAACGACGGCTTATTTGTAGTAAAATATCCCTCAAAGGGACGGTCTTTCGCATCCCGGTATCTCTTATGCACAAAAGGAGCCGTCACCATCTGGACCAGCACAGACTTCCCGCCCCCGTTCCTGAGGGAGAGAAGCGTGCTCTCCCCATTGAGCTGAAAATATTCGTCGCTGATTCGAATCGCATTGTTATTGTAGTTCACATTAATCAGTCTAATGGCGTTAATCTTACTCATGTTCCGTCACCCCCAGCGCCCGCAGCACCCTGTGGTAATGGTTCTGGTTCAGCAGGTTCCAATCCATAAAATTATCCAGTTTCTTCGTGGTCTTAATCATCTCGTCCTCTTCCACATACTCAATCAATCCCTGTTTCTGTAAAAATATCAGAATCGAGTGCAGGAATCCCTCCTTCGTGGTCTTCGCTCTGGAACCCTTATCATCCGAACGAAGAGCCTCATAGGCTTCAAGCATATTGGAAAACGCAATCCCCGCCTGCTCCTGCTGTTCCTCATCCATGCCCTCCGCCCCTTCTTTCAGACGGCTGGAGATACAATTCTGCAGTTCGCCCGCCCGCATATACTCTCTGGCTTTACTGCTGGTGCCCTGTCCGTCGAAAAATTCCACCAAAAGCGTCAGTATCACGAACTGCGAAAGATAGTAATCCTTATCCGTCCCGGAGGACTTACAAAGCGCCGCTTTAAGCTGCGCCTTGGAAAATCCAAGAAAATGATTCTCTTCTTTTGGAATAAGATAGATCACGTTCCCGTACCGCTCAACACGGCTGCCGGCAATCTCTCCCTGGGATTTCACCAGATTCTGAATCTCCTCCTGCTCCGTATACGCCCTGTAGAGCTGCGTATCCTCGTCCTCGCAAAGCTCATGGTGTTCCAGAAGGTAGTAGAAAATCTCCTGGCTGGTTCGAACTTCTTCTAATTCATACGCCATACCTTTTACTCCTTATATAGATTATACTTTTAAGCTCCACGGCTTACGCGGATCAGCACATTAGAACACCGCACCGTCTTTTTCACCCTATCCTCGTTCAGGACCCCCTCGAACGTCACGACGCTTCCATCCTCGATCCTGTATGCGCCGACTCTTTGAATATCCCGAAACTCGGGATACTCCTCTACCAGATGCAAAAGCATCTCATTTAGCTGGAATTCCCCCGGCGCTTCCTGAATAAACTCGCTGCGCTCTCTGGCAAGCACGGCAATATCTATCTCCTGATTCTTAATCAGCTCCACCATAATCTCTTTGAAAATCTCTACATTCGGAATCAACTGCGCCCGTTCCTCTTCCCGCTCTTTTACTGCCGCGCTGATCTCCAGAAGCGATACCTCCCCCGTCTTCCCTGCATAACTAAGCAGCCGGCAAAGGCTCGCCTCATACCTTAGAAGCTTCTCCCTGCGAAGCCTCTCCTGTTCCCGCATCCATTCCTCCTCGTCAAAATCCAGTTCCTCCGAAAGATCCTCCTCCGCCCGTTTCCGCACCGGACGCTGCAGCAGGAAGGCTTTATTCAGGTTATAAACCTTATCCGGGTCCTGATTAAACAAAGGGCGGAGGAAAAAATCCAGATTCTCCAGAGTCTTCGGATTCTCAAGCACTTTGTCATACAATTCTGTCCTAAACGAAAACCGCCTGATCAGAGACATCTGGGTCAGCGTCTCCAGCTCCTTCGTATATAAAGCCTTGAGATCAAAATGACTGTTCAGGATCTTCTGGTGTTCGTCAATGGTTCGGTTCAGATACGTCTCAATGACCCGCAGATGCAAGAGACGCTCCTCATCCTTCTCACTGAGCCGCCTCACATTAATATTCTCCTCCTCCAGGGCCTGCGCACGGCTCTTTACCATCTCTCTGTAATTCTGGAACTTCTGCTTCGTATCGCTGATTGTATCCAGATTCTCAAGCAAGATCTCTTCATAATCCTTCACAGAATAATTCAGCGCATTTCTCCGAATCTTCCCCATGGCCTCCTGAATCTTCTGAAGCTGGATACGCAGCAGGTTAAACACATTCTTAATCTCATCCACAGCCTTGTCGTAACTCTGCTTCTCAAGATGCATCCGGAAAATCATCTCATGGATCGTCAGCTTCATATTATTCTCGATCTCCAAAGTGGACAGCAGAAGATTGTAACCGTCGTCCGTCAGATAGTAAGAGGTACGCTTGAATTCATGATCTATGTAAATAATACGGTTCGCCACATAGCTGATATGGAGGCTGCGGTACTCATTTTCCTCAAAATCAAATCCCTCAAAATACATGGCCCTTCCTTCGTTGGACAGAGCAGCATTTACCACAAAATCCCCTAACTGCCTGCACTCGTCATAGGACATATTTTTCCGGAAATGCCGGGTGTTGACCGTATCAATATATGCTCCGATATCATCCATCGTACAATGCTCTTCCTTCAAAGACTGCTCCATAATATAGAGCATAACCGTGAAAACCAGATTCATCTGTTCTCCCAGCGTAAGGAAACCGTACTGTTTCCATGTAGTCTTCTGGGCGCTGTTCTGGATTAACAGGGCATACAGCCCTACGTTCTTCATTCTTTTTGGAAAATGCTTTAAAAATTCGTACTGCATAGCTTTCCTCTCTCTATAACCTGCCGGTCTGGCAATAGTTCTTCAAAATTAAACCTCCCGGTCCGGCAACACTTCTTCGAAAACACAGCCGCGGCTAGTGTGACAACACATTTACATTTGTCTGAAAGTAAATGTGTCGTCACACTAGTGTAGTGTCTGTATTATATTTAACTAAATTAGTTTTCCTATATGGGACTAAATTTAGGATAGAGCGACACTAACTTAGTTCTGGCATTGTCAGTAGTGAACTGCCATTGGATACAAGCGGTATGTTCATTGCGCTCCCTCTCCCATGCCGCCAGTTCCTGACAGAGCAAATCCATGTCCTCAATCCTGCGGGACAGACACTGTCGTGTCATTACATTTAGCTCTATTTCCGCAATGTCCAACCAACTCCCATGTTTCGGAGTGTAATGGATTTCCAGCTTTTTAGCAATCCTGCGGGCTTCCGGGGCCGGAAAGGCCTTGTACAGGGAGGAAAGGGCATGGGTATTCAAGTTGTCCATGACAAGTATGATCTTATTACGGTCAGGATAGCTAAC
>CAJTOH010000051.1 GCA_910577685.1 uncultured Dorea sp.
CTTGATAGTATAGATTGTTCAACTTTTCTTGTCCACACTTATATACTAACACCAAGAAAAGACAGGAGACGACATCAAAAGGAGGTTTTGATATGGATCAAAAAATAATATTCAGTCCCGGCTCTTTCTTTCACGGGACAAAAGCAGATTTAAAAACAGGTGATTTACTTACAAAAGGCTTCCAGTCCAACTATGCGGACAGAACGGCAAAGTATGTTTATTTTGCAGGGACAATAGACGCGGCTGTCTGGGGCGCGGAATTGGCGGCCGGGAACGGGAAGCAGCGCATCTATGTTGTGGAGCCGACCGGAGACTTTGAAGATGACCCGAATGTAACAGACAAGAAATTTCCGGGAAACCCAACGAAGTCTTACCGGACGCAATCACCCTTGAAAATCGTCGGTGAAGTGATTGGTTGGAATGGACATTCACCGGAAGTCCTGCAGAATATGAGAGAACATCTGGAAAAACTGGACAGGATGGGGAATAGGCGCAATCGAATAGGGCCATCTTGGAATATGTGATTTTTACAGAGACATTAATCAGAAATTGCCGGTGTTTTTGTGCCGAAATTTTTTTTCATGTATCCAGTCAGCGAAGTATTCCTGCCGGCGGTGCAGTTTCTGACGGATCAATACCTTAAAAAATTATCATATTTCTAAGCCGGAAAATCCAAAACGCCCGCAGTATCCGCCGGAAAAGATAAAGAAGACTCCATGCAGATATGTTTGCCGACTATTTAAAAGGCAGTGTAACAAAGAATGTAGCCCCTCCCCCGTCGGTATCTTTACATCCTGCTTTACCATTCATCATTTTCGCAAGTTCATCCGCTATGCTAAGCCCCAAGCCAAAACTAGATTTATCTGTCCTTGACTTGTCGGCGCAATAGAAACGGTTAAAAATATACGGCTTGTCCTCTTCGTGAATACCTTTTCCGTGGTCAATCACGAAAAAGGTGATCTGTCTTGCGGTTACCTCTGCTTTAATTTCGATTTGTTCAGTATTTACGGAATGGCGAACGGCATTATCCATATAAATTGTCAATATCTGAAAAAGCCGTTCTCCATCTGCACATAGATTGGGATAACTTGTTTCCCCGATATCCAGGCACAGGCGGATTTTTTTACTAATGCAGATTGGTTCATAGGTTTCATATAACGAGATCAACAATGTATCTACATCGATGATATTTTTGCACAGCGTCCATGATTTCGCATCAGAAGAAGCCAGAAGCAGCATATCTCCGACCAGTTTCGACATCCTCATACATTCTTTGTCTAATATATTAACAGATTTTCTAAAATCAGTATTATCTATTTGTAATTGTTCCAGTCTTTCCGCGTTCGCCAAGATAACGGCCAGCGGAGATTTCAATTCATGGGAGGCGGAAGCTATAAAATCTTTCTGGCTTTTCAGCATTACTTCCGTTGGCTTTAACGCTTTTTTTATAAGCAAACGGCTCATAATAGTCACGGCAATAAGGGCGAGAAACCATAAGGAAAGATAAAGCAAAGCCTGTTCTGTTAAAAGCTCAGACAGGGATTGCTGCCTGTAAATAAGCGATAGATAATAAGCCGTGTCATCCGGAAGGGTAATCGTTGCAAGTATCCCTAAATAGCCGTCATTTTTCGTTCCGCTAAATTCAAATATCCCGCTTTGATCTATGGTTGGCCTATTATCGTTTGCAATTATAAAAGACCGCTCTTTGTCCGCCTGTATGCGGAAATGCTCTAAAAGAGTATCTGCATCGGTAGGAAAATCGGAAGCCGTTTGGTATATCATCTTTCCGTAAATATCCTGAATACTGCAAAATATCGGGCGCTTGTATTCCTGATAGGAATTCAGGACGGGTTCAAAAGCCTGATTGCTGTCTTCAAGCCGGTACATCATCTGCGTAACCATTCTCTGGAAAAAAACAGCCTCGTTTGACTGTTCAATGCGGATATAATTTTTGCAGAGTATCACCATAATAGCGGTAATGATTAACATAATTGTCGTTATAAAAAAGAAGTTTAGTTTTCTTGAAAGAGGTTTCAGCATTTTCTATCTCCAATCTGTTACGGCTCATACACGAAAAGCATTATTTCTGCTTATGGGTCAGAGAATATCCCGCGCCATATACTGTTTTTATTTCACAGATACTCTTTAATTCCCGTAACCGTTTCCGCAGAAAAGAAATATAATTATCCACATTCCCCTGTTCAACATCCGAGGAGGTACCCCATATTTTCAGGATAAGCCGCTCCCTTGAAAAAAGCGTTTCCGGGCTTTTCAGCAGGACGGATAACAGTTCGGATTCCTTTGCCGTTAAAAAGATAGTCTTTGAGCCGCAAGTTAGTTCACGTTTTAATTTATCAAAACGCAAGTCGGCATATTGGAGTTTATCTTCTGATTTTATTTTGACAGGACGCCTTGTTAAAGCCCTCACACGGGCAAGCAGTTCCTGTATATGGAAAGGCTTGGCCAAATAATCGTCAGCCCCGCCGTCCAGTCCCTCGATTTTTTCATTAAGGGCGGTCATCCCTGTAATGATGATGACGGGAATCTGGATTCCTTTTTTCCGCATAGCTTTAATAATTGTCAGACCGTCGATAATAGGGAGCATCCTGTCCACAATAGCTATATCATAGGAATAATCCGTATGCAAGGCATATAGCATGGCGGTTTCCCCGTCATTGCAGGCATCAACCATATAACCGTTTTTTGTCAATTCCGATTGTATAGAGTTACAAAGCTCTAAGTCGTCTTCAAGAAGAAGTATTTTCATTGTTCGAATCCCTTCCTTGATATTGTTTGCTGTCTCGGAGCATAAAGGTATATTTAGTATTAGTATAATAGAAAATTCTATAAAAATCATCTAAAAAACGATTTAAATATCTTACCATTTTACAGGATTTTTAGCAGGGTTTTTCTATACAATGGCTTCGTAACTAGAACGCCGTGCTTCATTGTACGGCGTCCATAAACCATTGTACTAAAATGCAAATAAATCAAAAAGAAAGGCGGAAAAGAATTATGAAGAGTAAAAAATTAATGCGGGCGTTAGCGCTTTGTTTGTGTATTTTTACTTTGGCAGGTTGCGGTACGTCAGGCGGATCGGACAAAAAAGGAAAAAGAGAAACCAGGAATCCACCTATCGAAAAAGAAACTTCTGATGGAAAAGATTCAAATACTGCCGGAAGTAAAGAGGGAAGTATAGATGAAGGTAGAGAGGGAAGTATAGATGGCGGCGAAATTCTTGCGGCGTCTGATCTCCAGGGCAGCGTGATAGAATTTTCGGACAATGGATGCGTAATTAACCCTGTAGAAACAAGCGGCGACGGAGGTTCGGCGGCTTCCATTACGGCGGAAGGATACGAAGACGAAGGGGCAAAGGTAACTATTAGATATGGGGATAACTGCACTTTCCATAAAGCGGTGATGGATATAACCACAGGAAAAGCCGCTGTCAGCGAAGCCGCCATATCGGATATTAAGAAAAAAACATCATTGGTTCTCTACGGAAATTTTGATGATACGGAAAATTTTACGGCTTCAAAAGTTGTGATTGCCCAATACGAATACTAGGAGGAAGAAATATGACGTTTTATCAGCTTGCCTTTCGGTATTTGTGGAGAAAAAAAGCAAAGACAATCCTGTTGTTTTTCGTGCTGCTCATTGTGAGCGGCATGATACTAAGCACAAACATGATACTCCGTGCAACGGCTGCTTCAAAAGCGGCAATTGGAGAAAAAACGAAAGCGAAAGTCGTTATGGGAGTTTTGAAAGAAGATGTCAGGATTACGCCGGACGACGTAGAAGGGATAAGGAATTTGAAGGAAGTTTCCGCCGTAAATTGTCAGGCGGAAAACGAAGCGTTTCCTCTAAATTTCCAATTGATTACGAGCAGCGGTTCTGCAGAAGAATCCAATCAGAAAGTATCCCTTCTATCCTACGATAATCTGGAAAATGACAGCGGGTTTTCGGAAGGAGTGTACCGACTTGTTTCGGGCGGCTATATTGCCGAAGGCGTAAAAGGGGTTGTCATTAACTCTTATCTGGCGGATTACAATCAATTAAAATCAGGGGACTTCATAGAATTAGAAACCGCAGATGGAAGGCGGGCCGCCCTTAAGATTGTCGGTATCTTTTTATCCGGAAATGAAAGCAAACAGCCGGAGGGGATGGATTCCGTAAACCGTATTGAAAACCAGATGTTCATAGATCATAATTCCTACTCGGATTTATTTGGAACGGACGGTTATACCAAAGTCGCTGTTTATTGTAAAAATCCGGAGCAATTAAGTGTGTTAGAGGAAAAATTGAGCAAAAATTTATCTGATAAAGCGGATTTAGCATCATCTGATACATTATATAAACAAATGGCTTTACCGTTGGAACAGATTGCCAGAGCGGCAAAGCTTATGCTTGCCCTGACTCTTATAGCCGGGACAGCTGTCGTATCGTTATTGCTTTGTATGTGGATGCGGACACGGCAGAGAGAAACCGCTGTTTTCATTAGTATCGGGAAATCAAAAGCCAGTATTTTTTTACAGGTATTTTTAGAATCATTCTCGGTCTTTGCGCTGGCTGTCTTTGGATCATGCGGTCTGGGAAACTTTATGGCCGGCCTTCTGCAAGGTTTTCTTACGGACTCTGAGACAACGGATATTTCTTTAGAGGTCTTATTGCGGTTCAAAGATGCCGGCGTTCTGGCGGGTTTGGGAAGCCTGCTTATACTGGCGGCGGTTATCGTTTCCCTGTTCCCGATCTTAAAAACAAACCCTAAAGAAACTTTATCAAAAATGGAGGGATAGGCAATGAACAGTTTTCAAAGGGCATGGCGTTCAGTTATACGCAAACCGGTCAAAAGCATACTGCTGTTTTTGATAGTATTTATTATCAGTTTGTTTTTCTTGTCCGGCATGGCCAGCCGAAACGCAAGTATCGCCACTCAGAATATAACAAAACAGGCGGTAGGGGCAGGCTTTCTGATGGAAGCGAACGAAGCGGATAAGCATAACAGGGCGGAAGAAATCCTTGAGCAAAAGGGCGAGGGAGAAGAAGGAAATTTTGACGGCGTCAATGTTGAAAAGATAGAAACAGAATATGGGGCGTCATGGAGAGTATGGTATGACAATTCGTTCCAGACGCTTCTGCTTCATGATATTGAAAAGATTTCCGCTGTTTCAGGTATTTCCGCGTATAATATTACAACTGCCGTCACAGCCGTAAATCCTGTGAATTTTTCCAGAATTGAAGACGACGATGTAGACCAGAGTTCCGATTTGCGCTGTGTCAGCTTAATAGGCAGCAAGGATATGTCGTTAGATACAAACATACTGTCGGGAAATGTGACGATTAAGGAAGGACGGATGATAACGGCAGAGGATTCCGACGTATGCGTAATTTCAGAAGAGCTTGCAGAGAAAAATAATTTATCGGTTGGAAGCAGGATACAATTTAACGACCGTCATGACAGAGAAAATGCAGAAGTATTTGAGGCTGAGATCGTGGGGATTTACAAGGTCCGGCAAAAAATGACGCCCGTTATGTCCGGAGATACCTACCGTTCTGAAAACATTATCTTTACGGATCTGGGATTCCCGGAAAAAGCGGAAGGGAGCGTCTCCGGCGCATTATATGAAAAAGCATATTTCAAAGCAGCAGACGTGAATCAATACGATGAAATAAAAAAGGAGATCCGGAAAATAGATATCGGATGGGAACGCTATGATTTGATTGACAATAACGGAAACATTGATACGATGTCCTCTAATTTTAATGATTTGGAGGAGGTCAGCCAAATGTTAGTTATCGTTGTTGCGGGAGCCAGCCTGATCATCCTGTTTTTAGCGTTCGTTTTCTGGATGAAGGGAAGGGTGCAGGAAATCGGGATTTTGTTAGCCCTTGGCACGCCGAAGATAAAAATATTCGGGCAGATATTATTGGAAGCGGTCATGATAGCTTCCGCCGCCGTATTCCTCTCTTTTACGGCAGCGCCCGCCGCGTCTAAAATAACGGCGGATTATCTTGTGGAGCAGCAGGTCCGGCAGGCTGACGAGCAGTCTGTCTTGGAGGCAAACAAGGTTGCAAAATCTGCGGAGGATTCAGAAGAAACCGTTACAGGCGTTTCCGTTGAAGTTACACCGGAACTCATGCTGTACGATTGGTTCGGCGTTGCAGTGTTGGTGATAATATCGGTAGGGGCTGCAGATCTATTGATCGCCCGTAAAAATCCCAAAGATATTTTCAGTGAAATCAATTAGGAGGCCGCAAATATGGTATTAGAGGCTAAAAATGTAAAATATGCATATAAATCACAGAAAGAAAAAGAGATTCTGAAAAATGTTTCCATGCAGTTTGAAGAAAAGAAATTTTATACGATTGTCGGCGCAAGCGGGGCGGGCAAAACAACATTCCTGTCCTTGCTTGCGGGGCTGGATACGCCTTCGGAAGGAATAATTTTATATGAGGGTGAGGATATACGGGTAAAAGGGCTTAACTGCCACAGGAAGAATAATGTGTCGTTGGTTTTCCAAAATTATAACTTAATTGATTATCTGACGACGGAGGAAAATGTACGGCTTGGCGGAACAAAAAATCCGCGGTATTTATTGGAGCAAGTAAGTATTCCTTGTGAGGATTGGAATAGAAATGTCCTGCAGTTGTCAGGCGGTCAGCAGCAGCGGGTTGCAATTGCAAGGGCATTAGCAAGTAACGCTAAAGTGCTGCTTGCGGATGAGCCGACAGGAAACCTTGACGAAACCACTGCGGCGGAGATTATAGAATTACTGAAAAGAACGGCGCATGAGCTTGGAAAGTGCGTCATTGCAGTTACGCACAGCAGGTATCTTGCGGCGCAGGCAGACGAGGTTATTATGATTAAAGATGGCGCGGTTGAAAAAATAATTATCGGAGGGTATAATGATGAGGCAGTAAAGGAACTTTAGGCCAAAGCGTGCCTGTGCCGCGGCTGTATATAACGGCGCAGGCAGGAAGGCAAAAAGAATCGGAAAGGAAGCGGCAGTGCAGTTAGGTTGGATTGATTTTTCAAAACAAGAAAGAAATAAGGTTCTGAACGTTCTCCACTTATTAGACGAACCGGGAGCGGTAGACGAATTAGGCGTCGGTCCGATTCGCGATGCCTTTGCCGATTATTTTTTTCCGGGCACATCTACCGTCCAAACACGCGCGAAGTATTTTCTTATCGTCCCATACGTCTTAAAGGAAGCAGGAAGCGGGATGTACGGATCAGATTTGAATACCATCCTCAGAAAAATAGATAGTGAAGAACGCAGATGCCGGGACCTCCTTACCTTGGCAGGCACTGACGGCGTCATCGGCAGTTTGGTCCCTCATTCATGGGTTGTTAGAACCCCGTCAAAGATCTATTGGAACGGCATAAAGAAACTGGGTATATTTAGGGCGGCCGATTTATCGGTGAAGGAATATATCCGCCAGAGTATTATACAAAGAACGCTTAAGCTGGCCAAAAGGTATGGTAATAGGGACAAAGAGGCCGAAGAAAATGAAAAGGACGACGCAGATGCAGGAGATCTTACATCATTCCAGTTTTGGAGTTTAGGTGATACGTATCAAAAGGATTGGAGAGATAACCTTACAATCGAGCTGCTACCTAAAGAAGCGGCATATTTAAAAAATCAGATTATAACCAGCCAGAGAGATTCCTTATTTGCGTTTATTTTAAAGAAGAATATTTCTCCGGATAAATACGATTCATTCGGAGCGCTTTCGGCAGGCTTGAAGGGGATGATAAGTCCCGAGCTGGAGCATATGATGAAGCTTGCGGATGATTTTAATAATTTAGTTGCAATGATGATGACGAGATATAACCTGATCGTTTCTCAGGGCAGAAACAAAAGCGCGGCAGATTACTGGAATACGTTCTCTCAGGACATGAAGAGACGAAGCAAAGTTGAGCTTAAAGACATTTTTAATGAGTTAAATATAAAAAATATCAATCTTCTCACGTTTCTGAAATTGGTTCAGGAGGCTTTCGCCGTCGGCGATATAGGGAAGGCCGACGAGTTGATCATGAATCGGGAAGTTAAGATAAAAGGGCAGGCCAGAGCCAAGACAAAACGCGCCGGAGAGTATCCGGAGCAAAGCTGGATCGGCTACTTTATGCTTGATTATAGATACGGCCCTGCAAAGAGAATTATAAAAGATATTGTGAAGGCGGAGGTGAAGGAGCATGTTTAAGCCCGATTCCGCAAAAGACCGGATTAATTATGGCGAGGTTCTGATGCCGCCGGCGGGCTTTCATTTGGAACGCGCCGCCG
This sequence comes from uncultured Dorea sp., assembly GCA_910577685.1. Classification (GTDB taxonomy): domain Bacteria; phylum Bacillota; class Clostridia; order Lachnospirales; family Lachnospiraceae; genus Sporofaciens. Next base: position 8,286 of record CAJTOH010000051.1, read on the forward strand.
CAACGACATACTCCATGGATTTGGAAACCTTAACGGCGGTGTCATTATCCTTAGGGCTGATTGAAGATACGGACAGTGAGTTAATAACAAACCCCGTCAGTATGCTTAACGCTCTCCAAAAAGTATCGGACAGGATTACGGTATTCTGCGAGGCAGGCCAGATCAAGAAACCGTCAAAAGCAAATGCGCTGTGTCTGATGCTGGAAAAAATGGTGGTTCCCGTAAAGCTGCCTTACGACAAAAAGATCAAAAGGTATCCGGCGTTTCATCCTAAGATGTGGCTGCTTGAATACGCAGGCCATGAAGGCGAAAAGATATACCGCTTTGTTGTTATGAGCAGAAATATGACCTTTGACCATAGTTGGGATATTGCGTGCGCAATGGAGGGAACCTCCGGCGAAAGCAGTAATGAAAAGACAGAGCCGATTATTGACTTTCTTCGTTTCCTGAAAAAGCAGCTAAATAGAGAATATGTGAATTATAAGAGGCAGAAAAAAGATTTGTCGTATTTCATAAAGACGTTATCCTCAGTTAGATTTGCTGCGGACGACAGATTTACGGAGTATGACGTCTTCCCCATGGGAATAGGCGCAGGCAGCTATAATATGGCTGATGATGAACTGTATACGGGGAATTTCCATGAGCTTATTGTCATGTCGCCTTTTCTTGCGGGAAGCGTGATTTCCGGGCTGAACGACGATAGAAAGAACCTCAAAGGCACGCGCAGGGTCCTGATTACAAGGAGGTCTGAACTTCCTAAAATAGCAGGAGGGCAGGCGTCTAATTTTGACGTCTATGTAATGAAAGACGATATTATCGACGGCGAGGGAGCGATTTCCGACGGCGAGGCTTCTCCGGAGGCAGGGGAGCCGGACAGGCAGGACATCCATGCTAAGCTTTTCATTCGCAGAAAGTACGGTGATGTCGATCTATATCTTGGCTCAATGAACGTATCGTTTGCGGCGATTAACTCAAATGTTGAGTTGGTATTGAGACTGCGCACAAAGAACCGCATATTGAACGGGGACAAGTTTCTTGACGATATTATGGGCGGGAACCGCGATCCTAAAAAGAATCCGTTTGAATTGGTTCATCCTGAAAAAGAAAAGAAACCGGAAGCGGCGGATGCCCAAGACTTGGCCGAACAGCTTATAAAGAAAATATGCAGATGGAAAATGAATTCGGCTGCGTCGCCGGACGGAGACAGATATAATCTTACGGTTTCGGTTGCCGCAGAAGGAAAGACGGAGGGCGCAGTAATCCGGCCCCTCTTAAGCAGCAAGGAGAGCGCCTTGCTGCCCCGGGTTGAATTTCGCTCATTGGGGGCGCTGCAGCTTTCGGAGTTTTATGTTCTCTCGGTCACAGTCAGCGGCTGTATATTAGAAAGAGTCATTATGATCCCAACTTCCGGCCTGCCCCAAGACAGAGAAGCTGAGATTGTGAAAAGTGTTATAAAGGATAAGAAGTCCTTTATCGAATACGTGTCATTTGTATTAGGAGAGGATTATGTGCAGTCATTCCTTGAAAATAAGAAATCTGCAGGCGGAAACAATACATGGGACGCTGACCGTGCAATGCCGGCAGTATACGAAAAGATGCTTAAGGCTGCGTTATCGGATCCTGACAGGCTAAGTGAAATCCGGTATATAACAAAAATTGTCCGGGAAGAAGATATTATTCCGGAGGAGTTTAGAGAAATGTATCAAGTATTTTGTGATACTTTGGGGATAAAGTAGGTGTATATGAATGGAACTGGAACAGAAGCTTCGGATAATTGAAGAGAAGACGACGGCGTCCCTCAAGGACTTTCAGCGCGCGACGGTTGAAAGAATCGACGAGCTTTTCCGCCGCGGGCAAAACAGGGTTCTGGTTGCAGACGAGGTAGGGCTTGGCAAGACTCTTATTGCAAGAGGCGTAATAGCCAAGACCGCGATAATTCAATATGAAACCTATGGTGAATTCTTTAAAATCGTATATATTTGCTCCAACCAAGTAATCGCTAATCAGAATATACGGAAACTGGATGTCTTTAGCGTTAGGCCGGAGGGAAGCTCAGGAGACGCAAGGCTTTCTATGCAGCATTTAAAGACGGCGGAGCAGGAATATAACGCCAAGAAGAACGGTGCGTACGCTCAGTTAATTCCGCTGACTCCGACCACTTCTTTCAGCATGACAAACGGAGGCGGAACGAAAGAGGAACGGGCGCTTATGTATGTAATCCTGAAAAGGATTCCGGTTTTTAAAGGCCGCCTTGGCGAGTTAAGCCGTTTTATGTCCCGGAATGTAAATTGGTGGAATTGGTACGTAGAGGAATATAGTAAAAAGGTTCGATTCCTTTCGGATGAGAAGATCGGATATCCGGATAATGTGATAGAAAAAATAATCGAGTTTGATAACAGGACTCATATCTTTGACCTTTTGCTTAAGCATATGGACGAGCTTCAAGAAGGGGCTGAACTTTCGGAATCGAATAACTCGGTTTTGCAGAAGCTCCGCAGAATGTTTGCAGAGATCAGCGTCGATATGCTTCGGCCGGATCTTGTTATTATGGACGAGTTCCAGCGGTTTAAATATTTGATTGATTCGGAATCACAAGAGACGGAAACGGGCGTGATAGCTAAGAAGTTCTTTGGGACAAAAGATCTGAAGGTACTTCTTTTATCCGCAACTCCATATAAGCTGTATTCGACAATGGAGGAAATCGAAGAAGCTGAAAGACCGGACGAATGTTACAAGGAATTTTTTCAGGTAATCGAATTCTTAATTAATGATAAAGAGAAGATGAAACGCTTTTCCGAGGTGTGGTCAGACTATTCCCTTGCGCTTAGGGAAGTGATACAGGGCGATTTAGCGGTTCTGGGATTAAAGAAAAAGGCGGAAGAAGAGATGTATGGTTTCATGTGCCGTACGGAAAGAATCTCCGTAATGGATTCCGGCGATTATATCGACGACAGCGGCGTTCATCGTCCCCTTAGTATATCGGAAGGGGATATTCATACGTTTTTGGATATGGGAAAGTTGTTAAAAAGCATCGGAGATGAACGTTCGCTGTTAGTGGATTATGCAAAAAGCACGCCTTATTTGATGTCGTATATGAACCACTATAAGGTGAAGGAACGCATAGAGCAGTTCTTTAAAAAGAATCCGGATCAGTTATCTAAGGCAAGAGGAAAATACCTGTGGATCAACCGCAGACAGCTTGAGAATTATGGTGAAATTTCATCAAATAACGCAAGGCTTGAAGAGCTGAAGCGTCAGGTATTTTACAATCGCTCGGAACTATTTATGTGGGTTCCGCCCTCAAAACCATACTATGGATTGGAAGGTGTATATAAAGACAGCAAAGGCTTTTCGAAAATCCTTGTCTTCTCATCGTGGGAGATGGTTCCTAAAATGATCGGAAGCATGATTTCCTATGAGGAAGAGAGAAGAACTGTCGGGATCCTGTCTAATGATGAGAAACTGAAATCTGCAAATAATACGTATTTCACAGAGGCAAAACTGCGCTATCCGCCCCCTAGGTTAAAATTTAACGTATCAAAGGGCGAACCCCGCGGGATGTATATGTTCTGCCTGCTGTATCCTTCAAAAACACTTGCAGAAGTATATCGTCCTATAGAGTATATGAACAAGGGATATTCATTAAGTGATATCAGGAGAGAGATAACGGAGAAGATCGAGGACCTTCTGGAACCTGTCATAGAAAAATACGGGCATGATTCCTCACGCGGCGATAAGAGATGGTACTATATCGCGCCGGCAATCTTAGACGGCGTCGGATATGCGGATGGATGGATCGGCGAAATGATTAACGCAGACCCGGATACGGACGATACAACAGAGGATTTCGGAACAGGCGGTTTCTACGCACATCTAAGAAAAATGAGTTCTCTCCTCCATTCTATTGATCATGGGATGGGCAGGGCTCCCGACGACCTTGCAGGCGTTTTGGCGGATATGGCAATCGGCTCCTTTGCGGTATGTATATTCAGGACAAACGGCGGTGATCTTAGAAGGGCGTCTGAACTGGCTAAGGTTTTCGTAAATCGATTCAATGCGACAGAGGCGACGGCGGCGGTGATGCTTTCGTATATGGAGGATGAAAGTTCGGAAGGCGACGGTCATTGGAGGAACGTATTGAGATATTGCTGCGACGGTGGATTTGGAGCTATGCTAGACGAGTATGTTCATATGGTATCCGAGGGCGCCGGATTTGGGATGGCTGATGATGGGAACCGCCGGATCCATGAGATAATGGTTGAAGCGCTCAAGATCCATTCCACAAGCTACGCGGTTGACACATATCCGGATTTTAAGAGGCGCATGAAGGGCAATAAATACCATAAGACATATATGCGTTCTCATTATGCCGTAGGATTTACAAAAAGCGAAGGAGCGGAATCAAAAAATACGGAACGTAAAGAAAGTATAAGAAATGCATTTAACAGCCCGATGAGGCCGTTTGTACTAGCAACCACTTCTATCGGACAGGAGGGGCTGGACTTTCATCAGTATTGCAGGAAAATAATGCACTGGAATCTTCCGGGCAATCCTATTGACCTTGAGCAGAGAGAGGGGCGTATTATCCGCTATAAATGTCTGGCTATAAGACAGGATATCGCACGGCGTTTTGCAGACAGGACCTTTCATTCGGAGGTTTGGCAGGAATTGTTCGCAATGGCTGCGGAAGAAATGCGCCGCGAAGGACAGTCCGAATTAGTTCCGTACTGGTGTCTGGGGAAGGAGCAGAACGTTAAAATCGAACGGATTATTCCGATGTACCCCATGAGCAAAGACGGGGTGAATTATCACCGCCTGATAAATGTGCTGTCTTTATACCGCCTTACTATGGGACAGGCAAGACAGGAAGAACTTGTAAATTATATTCTGGAAAGCGGGTTTGACGACGAGGAATATTTGCAGGGTCTGTTTATCAATCTTAGCCCATATGTGAGATTAACTAATTGACAGGTTATATCCGCCTTTCGGTCCGCATAAGATAGCGGGAGGAGTGTGATAACCTATGATTAATATTAAAGAAAATCCTGTTGCCTATGCAATAATCAAAGGAAGCAAAAAACATCCGGATCTCAAAGGCAGAGCCGCTTTTTACGATACATATGGCGGTACGGTAGTCGTAGTGTCCGTATGCGGCCTTCCAAAGGGAGACGATCAGAACAGCCGTGGCTTCCACGGCTTCCATATCCATGAAGGAGGTTCATGTACCGGAAATGAACAGAAAGAATTTGCAGACGCCAAGGGACATTATAACCCCTCGGACACGCCCCATCCCCAACATGCAGGAGATCTGCCCCCGCTGTTAGGCGGCGGAGAAACTGCGTGGATGGCGGTGTATACCAATCGCTTTTATCCGGAGGAGGTAATTGGCCGTACGGTCATCATACATGAGAACGCAGATGATTTCCACAGTCAGCCGTCAGGAGACGCCGGGGAAATGATTGCCTGCGGAGAGATTGCCGCTTGGAGTCCGGAGGTATGCTGAAAAAATAGTAAAGTTAAGGGGCTGTTTGTAGCAGCAGCCCCTCTTGCGTGTGTCCGGCGGGCACACGTTCTGGAAATTATTAACGATACCCGTCAGGATTCTGAGACTGCCATCTCCAGGTATCCTCGCACATCTCGTCGAGTCCGCGTTCCGCTTTCCAGCCAAGCACCCGTGCAGCCTTAGCGGGATCTGCGTAGCACATAGCGATATCGCCCTCTCTTCTCGGCTTAATCTCATATGGAATCTCTTTTCCGCAGGCTTTTCCGAATGCTTTCGCCATATCCAGGACGGAATAGCCCGTACCAGTACCTAAGTTAATCACATCCAGACCGGGATTAGTCATAATATAGTCGATTGCCTTCACATGGCCGAGGGCAAGATCTACAACGTGGATATAATCACGAACGCCTGTGCCGTCCGGAGTATCATAGTCGTCTCCAAACACACCGAGCTTGCTGAGTTTCCCTACGGCAACCTGAGAAATATAAGGCATCAGGTTGTTCGGAATTCCCTTTGGATCCTCGCCGATACGCCCGCTCTTATGGGCTCCCACCGGGTTGAAGTAGCGAAGCAGGATAACGTTCCATTCCGGGTCGGATTTCTGCAGGTCGGTCATAATCTGTTCCATCATAGACTTTGTCCATCCATAAGGGTTCGTACACTGGCCCTTGGGACAGTCTTCGGTGATTGGCATAACCTCCGGATTCCCGTAAACAGTAGCGGAAGAGCTGAATACGATTTTCTTTACGCCGGCCTTACGCATCACATCCATCAGCGTCAGAGTACCTGTGATGTTATTGTGATAGTATTCCAGCGGCTTCTGAACGGATTCGCCGACGGCTTTCAGTGCGGCGCAGTGGATTACGGCGTCGATGGATTCTTTCTCGAATAATGTACGTAGCTTGTCGGCGTCGCAAACGTCGCCTTCATAGAAAGTAACCTTCTTTCCGGTGAGTTCTTCCACTCTTTTCAGAGATTCCTCGGAAGAGTTAGAAAGATTGTCGTATACAGTTACCTGATATCCCTTGTTCAGCAGCTCTAAAGCTGTGTGACTTCCAATGTAGCCGGCGCCTCCGGTAATTAAGATATTTGCCATAGTTATAATTCCTCCTGTTCTGTTGCATATGTTTCGGAACTGCAAAAACATTATCCCCATAGATTGAAAAATCTACTCAGCAGCTCCATGTTTATCTCCTGATTATTATCATATTGCATAAAAGCAGGAAAAGCAATAAGCATATGGGATAAAAATATAAAAATATTGCTTTGCGGGCGGGATGGCGGAGGGTATGCATAAACATATGCGAAAAAAAATGATTGATTTTCGTGACGGCGGTGGTTAAACTAAATATAGAACTTTATATGTTTGGAAACGCATTATATAGTTAAAGTGATTTTTTCAGAAAGAAGGTATGCGGAGGTACTAAGGGAGCTGGCCTCTGAGACGGGATGGCGGATACGTATAGCTGATGAGGAATCCGTCTTATCTGCCGGGGCGGAGGAGGATACAAGTGAAGGCAGTTTGAGGTAAATATAGATGACAGGGGAGGAAGGCATGATGAAATTATACGAGATTATATTTAGCCCTACGGGAGGAACAAAGAAGGTTGCGGATATCATTACGGACAGGTTCCGTTCGGAAAGTTCGCTGATAGACCTGACCGACAGTTTTTTAGACTTTTCTTTATATTCATTCAGCGAGGAGGACGTCTGTATCGTGGCGGTTCCTTCTTATGGGGGAAGGATTCCCGGCGTTGCGGGAGAGCGGTTAAAGCAGATGAGAGGAAACAAAGCTAAGGTGGTTTCTGTTACCGTATACGGTAACAGAGCCTATGACGATACGATGCTGGAACTCAACGACACTCTCATAGAGGCAGGGTTTTGTCCGGTTGCGGCGATTGCGGCGGTTGCGGAACATTCGATCATGCGCCAGTTCGCGGCGGGCCGTCCGGACGAAGAGGATAGAAGAGAGCTGGTAGATTTTACGGAAAGGATAAAGAGGGGACTGCAGAACGGCAGTCTTACGGAGACGCCCGCGGTTCCGGGAAAGCGTCCGTTCCGGTCGTTTGACGGCGTGCCTATGAAGCCGAGGACAGGCAAGTCCTGTACGAAATGCGGAATCTGCGCTGAAAAGTGTCCGGTGGGCGCAATCCCGTCGGATATGCCGATGAGCACGTACCATGACAGATGTATTACATGTATGCGCTGCATCACGGTCTGTCCCCAAAAGAATCGCAGCATCAGCAAAGTTCTGGTTGCGGCGGGAGCCCAAAAGCTTAAGAAGGCTTGCAGAGAGAGAAAGAAAAATGAATTATATTTGTAAAAACAGCCCCGTGTTCGGCCGTTCACTTGGCGGGAAGACCGCCTTTTGCGGCGGACGGTAAGGCGGCTGTGCAGATTAGATTCAATTTGGGGATGAAATTTATGAAGAATCGTTTGGAAGAGCTGCGCAGGCAGCGGGGGATCCGGCAGGAGGAGCTGGCGCTGGCGCTTCAGGTATCGCGCCAGACTATAGGCTCGCTGGAAAACGGCAGGTATAATCCGTCAATCGGGCTGGCGTTTAAGATTGCGAGGTATTTCGGGATGAGTATTGAGGAGATTTTTATCTATGAGGAAGAATAGGAAATTAGACGGCAGAGTTCCGGGCGAGGCGGCGGTATAATGAGGATTATCATTTCACCGGCGAAGAAAATGAATGTGGATACGGATACCTTCCCGCAGCCCGCGCTTCCGGTATTCTTGGGGGAAACCGGTATTCTGGCGGAATGGATCCGTGCTTTGTCTTTTAAAGAAGCGCAAAAACTGTGGCAATGCAACGACCGGATTGCAGAACTGAATTACCGGCGGTTTCAGGATATGGATCCGGGAAAGAATCTGACGCCTGCTTTGGTTTCTTACGAGGGGATCCAGTATCAGTATATGGCCCCGGAAGTATTTACCCGGAAAGAATGGGATTATGTGCAGGAACGGCTGCGTATCCTCTCCGGGTTCTACGGCGTGTTAAAGCCTCTGGACGGGGTCGTTCCCTATAGACTTGAGATGCAGGCGAAAGCGCGGGTAAACGGGACGAAGAACCTGTATGAATTCTGGGGGGACAGGCTGTATCGGGAAGTGCGCGGCGGGGACGGAGTAATACTGAACCTTGCGTCTAAGGAGTATTCCAAATGTATCGAGAAATATCTGGAACCGGAAGATACTTATATCGCCTGCGTTTTCGGGGAGAGGAAGAACGGGAAGACGGTACAGAAAGGGACGCAGGCAAAGATGGCAAGGGGAGAGATGGTGCGATTTATGGCGGAGAACGGGATCGAGGATGCGGAAGAGGTTCGCAGATTCGACCGTCTGGGATATCGTTTTGAGGAGGAATTGTCGTCTGACAATGAATATGTGTTTATACAAAGACGGAGAGAATCCGGGTAAGGAGGTAGCGGCTTATGGAATATGAGGGACAGATCTGCCGCGCGCCCATGGAGCGCGCTTCATTCATGCTGCCAATCATGGTAGGGTGTTCCTACAACCGATGCAAATTCTGCAACCTGTTCCGGCACTTGAAATACCGGGAACTGCCCCTTGGGCAGATTGAGGAAGAACTTATACGGGTCAGGGAAGCCGGGGGAAGCCCCGGGAGGATTTTTCTGGGGGATGGGAACGCTTTTGCACAGAAGGACGACCGGCTGATTCAGATTCTTGAGATGATCCGGCAGTATTTCCCGGCCTGTGAAGAAATCAACATGGACGCGACCGTTACAAGCATCCTGAAGCGGTCGGACGAGGCGCTTCGCAGGTTTGGGGATCTGGGAGTGAGGCATCTGTATCTCGGTATTGAGAGCGGCCTTAACGACGTGCTGGCATTTATGGAGAAGGACCACAATCAGGAACAGGCATACGAGGCAATCCGGCGGCTTAGGCAGGCGGGCATGATCTTCGACGCCCATATCATGACGGGCGTTGCGGGGAAAGGCAGAGGGACGGAGAACGCAGAGGCGCTGTCAGAGTTCCTGAACCGGACCCGTCCGGCCTATGTGGTGAATTTCTCTATGTTTCTGCATAAAGAGGTTCCGCTGTACCGGAATATTCTGGACGGCAGTTTTCTCCCGGCGTCAGAACAAGAGAACCTTGAGGAAGAGAGAATCCTGATAGAACGGCTGGACGCAGAGATTCTGTACGACGGATTCCATGATTATATCGGATTCCGGGTGCGGGGACGGCTGCCCCGGGATAAAGAGAAGATGCTTCTTCGGCTGGACGGGGAGATTCGCCGCGTTCAGGGGGAAAATCTATATTCTTATGTGCAGGGGGAATGTCCCGCGTTGGAAAAATGCGGAGGCGGGAATGTCTGGAAGTAAGATTGGAGAGAGATGGCAAAGATTTTATTGTTGGAAGATGATGAGAGCCTGAATCGCGGCGTCAGCCTGAAACTTCAGAGGGAAGGTTACGAGGTTTTAAGCGCCTTAGGGGTTACGCAGGCCGTAAAAATGTTCCGTGAAAATGAAGTGTCGCTGATTATCAGCGATATTACGATGGAGGATGGCAACGGTTTGGAGTTTTGCCGGGAGATCCGCAGGGCCAGCGACGTACACATTATTTTCCTGACCGCATTGGATCAGGAGGTAGATATCGTGAATGGATACGACGTGGGAGGAGACGATTATATCACAAAGCCGTTCAGCCTGATGGTGCTGATTTCCAAGGTAAACGCGCTGATGCGCAGGATTGGACAGCCGCAGGAGGCCGGACAGGTCTTGGTTTCCGGAGATATCCGGGTGCTGTGCAGGGAGATGCGGGTGTTTAAAGGGGAGGAGGAGATCATTTTGAGCAAAAAAGAGCTTCAAATGCTTCTGTATTTTCTTGAATACCCGCAGCAGATTATCTCGAAGGAACAGATACTTGAGGCTGTGTGGGGGATTGAGGGACAGTATGTGGACGACAATACGGTTCCTGTCACGATCAGCCGATTGAAGAGGAAAGCGGCGGCAGGGGAGGAGTATATCAGGAATGTCAGGGGGCTGGGATATCTGTGGACGGCGGAGGTGTTGAAGAGATGACGGCTGATATTGACAAGATGATTAGAAACAGGGAGCGCGGATATATCTGGTTAGAGCGTGAATTAAAGAAGAATCTGGGGATAAGTACTGCAGGTATCGCAGTATTTTTCCTTTTTATGGCGTTATTTGGAATTTCCCGGAATTATCAGCGGCTTATAATATTCCTTGCCGTGGCAATATTGGTAAATATAATCTGGCATTATTTGATGTATCGTCGGGAATACGGCAATTACCTCGCGATTTTCGGCTATCTGGAGTCGTTTGAGCGGGGAGGATATGGTTTCTGTAAAGGCGGCGCGGAGGGGATCCGGGCGGAGCTTCAGGAGGGGATCCGCTCTCAGTTGACAGAGCAGCTCGACCGGATGGGGCGCGCCGTGGAGGAGTATAGATCCCGATTGGAGGATGAGAAAGAGAGCACAAAGGCCATGATCACGGATATATCCCACCAGCTCAAAACACCGGTAGCGGCGCTTGGGCTAAGTATGGAGCTTATGGAAGACGAACAGATTACGGAGGAAGAAAAACTGGAATTCTTGGAGCGTGGGAAGCAGGAGGTGCAGAAACTGAAATATCTCATGGGAACCCTGTCGAATCTGTCACGTCTGGAAGCAGATATGATACGGATAAAGCCGAAAACAGAAAGCCTCAAAAAGACGATAATCCGGGCGGTAAACGGAATCTTCATCAAGGCTGAGGAGAAGAAGATCGGGATTGAGATGGATGAATTTAAGGATATTAAGCTTCCGCATGATTCAAGATGGACGGCGGAAGCGATGTCTAATGTGCTTGATAATGCCGTGAAATATTCTCCGGAGGGGACGGTAATCCGGCTCAGGGTCGAGCCTATGGTTTCTTATGTATTTATTGAAGTCGAGGACGAGGGGATCGGAATCAGGAAATCGGAGTATCAGAACGTCTTCAAACGTTTTTACAGAGGGGACAGTCAGGAAGTGGAGGAGCAGGAGGGCGCCGGGGTGGGGCTGTATCTTGTGCGGAAGATTTTAGAGGAGCAGGGGGGAAGCGTATGCGTAGTTTCGGCTCACCGGAAAGGGACTGTGGTGCGTATGATGCTGCCGAAGAAGTATGAGGCTTAGTGTAACAATTTTGTTATCTTTCGTGAAAGGTTCTTGTAAGGATGCGGAGGTAAAATCTATATTACGGAAAACTTCCGGAAGAAATCAGATAGGAAAGGAGCCTTATAACATGAAAACAATATTGCAGACTATAGACCTTGTGAAATATTACGGCGACGGTGAGAGTCAGGTAAGAGCCATCGACCATACCGATATCGAGGTGAAAAACGGCGAATTTGCAGCCGTGGTCGGCCGCTCTGGCTCAGGAAAGAGTACGCTTTTGCATATGCTTGGCGGACTGGACCGTCCGGACAGCGGCAAGGTACTCATTGAGGGGCAGGACATTTTTGAATTGAAGGATGATGAACTGGCGGTATTCAGGAGGAGGAAGATCGGGTTCATCTTTCAGGATTTTAACCTGATTCCGGCCTTGAATGTGTGGGAAAATGTAGTTCTTCCTATCGGTCTTGACGGGAAAAAGGTGAGCAGGGATTATGTGATGGATATCATCAGGAGCATCGGCATGGAGGATAGGCTAAGAGCCCTTCCCAATACGCTGTCCGGCGGCCAAAAGCAGCGTGTGGCGATCGCACGCGCCCTTGCATCCAGACCGGCAATCATTCTGGCCGACGAACCTACGGGAAATCTGGATTCAAAGACTGAGATGGAAGTGATCACTATGCTGAAAAGCTGTGTTAATAAATACGGCCAGACGCTGGTTATGATTACCCATGACGAGACGATAGCGCAGATGGCGGATCGGGTCATTATCATTGAAGACGGCAGGGTGGTGAACTAGATGGGAAGAAAAAATCAGGAGAAGGATACCGGCGCGCCGGGACAGGCGTTAGACAGAATTCCTATGAGTATGCTCAGCAGAACGGCGCTGGCCAACTTTAAGAAGAATAAGAGCCGGAATATATTGATTGGGGCGGCGCTGGTAATGACGGCGATGCTTTTGACGGCTGTGCTTACGGTTATAATTGGGGTTGTCGATATTCAGGAGCAGGCGGCAAGGAATAACTACCCGACATTCCATGCCATGTTCGGGGGTGTGGACGGCGAAACTGCGCGGGCGATTAAGAAGGACGAAATGGTAGAACAGGCAGGATTCCGGGAGGATGCGGCGCTGATGCACTGTGATGACAAGGACGTCAGTATCTCGATGCTGTCGATTGACCGGACGGCGGCCGAACTTGCGAGGCAGGAACTTTCCGGGGGAAGGATGCCCGAGGCGGCGGATGAGATCGTTGTGTCCGAGGGAGTCCTCAAAGCTTTGAAGCTTGAGGGGACGATCGGGGACAGGATAGAGATAACGGCAGGAACGGCGGGAAGCGGACTTCTTGAGAGAAGAGAATTTACGATTGTGGGAATGGTTGAGGATAACGAAACCTCCGTGAGAGAAGGGACTTATTTTGCATTTGTCTCGGATGCGTTCGCCGGAGAAATCCTGCCGGAACATATGCGGGAATACCGGATTTATCTGCGGCTGGGCGATGTGCAGGGGATGGTCACGGATGAAATCGAGGAACAGATCAGGATTCTTGGAAAGCAGTACGGGATTGAGGAGAAAAATATCCTTGTGAATGGGACTTATCTTTCCGCTACCTATGTGGATCCGGCAACTTATAAGACTCTCGGTGTTATTATGGCTGTGATCTCACTCGTTGGCGCGCTTACTATTTACAGTATCTATTATGTATCCATGTTGGATAAGGTGCAGGAATATGGGAAGCTGCGGGCGATCGGCGCTACGAAGAGGCAGATTCGTAAACTGGTTTTCCGGGAGGGATTTGCTGTCGCGGCAGCGGCGGTTCCTATCGGGATTGTTCTGGGAATTCTGACGGGAATTCTGGTGGTCTTTATAGCTACGGATATATCCGCCGGCAACGGGGATGCTATGTATGATCAGATGAAGCTGGTGTTGGAACGTCATGAAGTGAGACTGGTTAAGCCGTGGATCATCGTGTGCGGCGCGGCGGTCAGCCTGTTTACGGTTTATCTGTCTTTGCTTGGTCCGATGAATCGGGCGGGAAGGATCTCCGCGATCGAGGCAATCCGTTTTCAGTGTGAAGATAAATCAAAGAAACAGAGCAGGAAAGGCTATGAGGAGATCGGTACTGGACGGCTTGCCCTTACTAATCTGAATCGGAATAAGAAACGTACGGCGGTTACGGTATTCGCGCTGGGCGCGACGGGATGCCTGTTTATGGTTGTTGCGACCGTGTGCAGCTGTATGGATCCTGAGGTTATGGCCCGACAGGAAATAAGGGGGGACATTCAGATCTCCATAGACGCTTACGGAGACGACGCTATGTTCCCGGAACGTTCTCTTAGGAAAATCCAGCAGAATAACCCGCTGACACAGGAAATGCAAAGACAGGTAAAGGAAGTTTCGGGGGTCAGGGCCGTCGAGGCAGACCGCCGGGTTTCCGCCGGGGTTATCGGTTTGGAAAAAGAAAAAGACGGAAGACCGTTTCAGACCGAGATCGTGGGCGTCTGCAGCGAAGCTATGGAAAAGCTGACGCCTTATGTAGTTGAAGGAACGCTTGAGGATCCGGCGCTTTTAGACGGAAGAGGGATTATTGTCGGAAAACATTTCCGCGAGGCTTATGCCGGGGCGATGGGATGGGAAGTGGGAGCGTCGATTCAGGCAGAGGTTGCCGACGGAGAGAAGGATGTCCGGATGGAGTTCCGGATTGCGGCAGTGGTGGACGCGCCTTCAAGCTTATGCGGAAGCTATCTGTCAATGCCGGCGGATACGCTCCAAAGCCTGTGCGAGACGGAGGTGACAGACTGTCTGGAGATCATGGTAGAAGACGGGAAAGAAGATGGGGCTGCAAGCGAGATCAGGAAGATTACTGAGGGTCAGGAATTTCTGGAGATGAGAACCTTTCATGAGGTGTATGAGGAAGAAGAGCGGGGCGTTAAGGGAATGAGATACGTCTTATACGGGCTGATTTTAATCTTCGGGCTGATCGGGATATTGAATCTTGTAAATACCATGATAAACAGTGTCTACGTGAGGCGCAGGGAGCTTGGCGTACTGCAGGCAATCGGGATGTCAAAGAGCCAGATGCTCCATATGCTTCAGATGGAGGGGTTGTTCTATACGGCCGGGACTCTGGTTGTTTCTTTAGGATTGGGGAGTATGCTGGGGTATGCTGTGTTCCTGTGGGCGAAGGAGGAAGGGATCATGTCGATTCAGCTCTATCAGTATCCGGCGGTACAGGCCTTGATCTTGTTGGCGGTGGTCTTTTCCGTACAGTTTTTGATTACCTATCTGGTGAGCCGCAATTTCCGGAAGCAGAGCCTGATAGAGCGGATACGGCTTGCGGAGTAATCTGGAAGCAGAGCCTGATAGGGCGGGTACGGCTTGTGGAGTAATCCGGAAGTAGAGCCTGATAGAGCGGATACGGTTTGCGGAGTAATGGAGGCAGAAACCGTATCCGGGGGAAGTTTAGCGAATGAAAAATTTACGTATCAGGCAGCTAATGATACCGGCGGTACACAGCGGGAACAGCAGGGTGTGGAGGGAGCCATAGACGTTTAGCGCACCCTGTATACCCTGAAGCGGCGACGGTGAAGAGGGGATCAGACCGTTCAGCAGATAGGACAGGAAAGAACAGGCATAGATGAAAATAAAAGAGAAAAGTCCTTTTCCGGTATCTATACGGCGGTCCTGTCGGTCTCTTTTCCTGCTTCCTGTCAAGATCATCAGGAAAGTAAAGAATTCAAACAGGAGCAGGAATAAGGCGATGCCGGCGTATGCGCAGAGTATATAATTTCTTTCTATAAAGGCGTAGAATACATCGCCGTACGCGCCGTGGTTTTTCCAAAAGTTTTCTGCCAGCAGGCAGAAGATCAGGGCGGTCAGGGTCAACGCTGCCGTACGCAGCAGGAGATTTACAATTTTGCAGACAACTTTGCTTCCCGTTTTGACGGTCTTTGCAGCGGGAGCAGCTAGATTCGGCGCTTTGCGCCGTTTCTTTTTACCGTTCTTTCCGGTTCTTTTTTCGTTCTGGTCCAGCTCCGACAGAGTTGACACAACGTCTTCATAATCATCGTCGTCGTTATTATCTGCCGCGTTTCGCAGAAGTTCGGAATAATCTTCTTGGTAAATGACTTCAAAATCATCATCAAATATGTCTTTTGTTTTATTCATACTCATATGTTGTCCCTCCGTTTAAATGTTGGTAGTGTCAAGTTAACTACCATATTTTTTTAACAAACCTTATTATTTCAAGGGT
>CAJTOH010000052.1 GCA_910577685.1 uncultured Dorea sp.
TTGATAGTATAGATTGTTCAACTTTTCTTGTCCACACTTATATACTAACACCAAACGGCGGCATCGGTACAGTCATAGTAAAGGACATGAGCCGTGTCGGGAGGGATTACCTTCAGGTAGGATTCTACACGGAGGTATTCTTCCGGGAAAAGGGTGTCCGTTTTATTGCTGTTTCCAATGGTGTTGACAGTGACAACAACATCAGCAGTAAATCACCGAAAAATATAAGCCCGCCGAGTGTGGGATGGATTTTCCCATCCTCCCGGCTTTTTTTTGGCTACGCCAATTTTAATAAGGAATTCATCGTCTGCGAGTTTTCCCCATACATGATCCGGCTTCAGATTATTGAACATGATCCGGTAGCGGTGAACCGATTCCTGATTCAAATCATCTATCAGGAGGTTTTCCAGGAGCAGCGCATCCTGTGGCGTATCTGCCTGATCGCGAAGCATAGCTTTTACTTCCTCGGCAGAACAGTGGTAGTCCCCCTCGTGGTTCCTCTTGAACGTTCCTTTGAACATATCCTGGCCGATATATACAGGCTTGTCCCTTCGATCTGTGCGGGGAACCTCAATGACGATGAAGTCCATATCCCCATGTCGGGCGCTGTATACATGGTGTTCAAGCAAAATATTATTATTGATATTCTGATGGTTGTTTCACATATTCCAGATATCAGAGAGCATCTGCTGGGGATTATGGATTCCTCTTGGAATAAATTCCTTTGTGTCTTTATTTTCTTCAATATTAAATTTCGTCATTTTTCACAATGCCTCTGAACAGTAACGAGAAGATATTTCCAAAGTAAAAGGGAGGTTATAGCTTATCGACTAATGCCCCTTTCTGTGTTATGATAATCAATGTATTATTATAAACAACAGAAAGGGGCATTTTCGATGGGAGAAACATCTGAAAATAAACCAAATAAATATATATGTGCTGCTATGTTGGCCCATGTAGACGCGGGTAAAACCACGTTGTCGGAGAGCCTTCTGTACCTGAGCGGCAAGATCAGAGAACTAGGCCGTGTGGACCATAAAAATGCATATCTGGACACCTATGAGCTTGAGCGGAACCGCGGTATCACGATCTTCTCCAAACAGGCAGTATTTACTCTCGGGGAAAGTCAGGTAACGCTCCTTGATACGCCGGGACACGTGGACTTTTCTACGGAAATGGAGAGGACGCTGCAGGTTTTGGACTACGCAATTCTGGTAATTAACGGGACGGACGGGGTGCAGGGGCATACCCGGACGCTGTGGAGCCTTTTGCGGCGGTATCGGATTCCCGTTTTTTTATTCATTAATAAGATGGATCAGGAAGGGACGAATCGTGAGAAACTTCTGGAGGAGCTAAAGACACAATTGAGCGGGGCCTGCGCGGCCTTCGACGAGGAAAAGGAGACTCTACACGAGGAGCTGGCGCTGTGTGAAGAGGACGCTCTCGAGGAGTATCTGGAAAGCGGAGGCTTACAAGAGGAAACTATTTCGCGCCTGATTGCAGAGAGAAAAGTGTACCCGTGTTATTTTGGGTCTGCGCTGAAGCTTTTCGGGGTGAGGGAATTTATGGATGGTCTTGAACGACATATGCGCGCATGGACACAAGACTCGGAGATAAATGGAAGGAATCCCAAGGAGGACGGCGGGAAAGCTGCAGCCGGCAGTCAGTTTGGGGCAAAGGTATTTAAGATATCCAGAGATTCCCAGGGAAACCGTTTGACCCATCTCAGGGTTACGAAAGGCTCCTTGAAGGTCAAAGACATTCTGGCGTCTCATCCTGATGCGCCAAAGGCATGGGAAGAGAAGGTCAACCAGATCCGTATCTATTCGGGAGAAAAGTATGATATGGTTTCAGAGGCGCAGGCGGGATGCGTTTGTGCGGCGACAGGACTTAATCATACGTATCCGGGCGAAGGATTGGGGGTGGAAAGTACATCACGTTCTCCGATACTAGAGCCTGTGCTAAATTACCGCGTCCGGTTGCCGGAAGGGTGCGACGCACATGTTATGCTGCAGAAACTCAGACTACTTGAGGAAGAGGATCCTATGCTTCGAATCATGTGGGACGAGGAATTGGGGGAGATTTATGCGCAGTTAATGGGCGCGGTGCAGATAGAGATTCTTCAGAGCCTGATTCGAGAGCGGTTTCATACGGAGGTGTCGTTTGATACGGGAAATATTGTGTACAAGGAGACAATAAGAAAGACCGTGGAGGGGGTCGGGCATTTTGAGCCGCTTCGCCATTATGCGGAAGTCCATCTTTTAATGGAGCCGGGCGAACCGGGAAGCGGGATTATGTTGGATACGGACTGCAGCGAGGACGAGCTGGACGGAAATTGGCAGCGATTGGTTCTGACACATCTGGCTGAGCGGACGCACAGGGGAGTGCTGACGGGATCGGCAGTCACAGATTTAAAGATCACGCTGATTGCAGGACAGGCTCATCCAAAGCACACGGAGGGCGGAGATTTCCGGCAGGCGACGTACCGGGCCGTCCGTCAGGGGCTTATGCAGGCGGACAGTATTTTACTGGAGCCTTATTATGATTACAGGCTGGAAGTGCCGGCGGAGACGGTGGGACGCGCAATGACGGATATCCGCAGGATGTCAGGAGAATTCGATACGCCGGAGATCTCCGGGGAGACGGCGTCGCTGGCAGGAAAAGTACCGGCGGCGTCTATGCGGGATTATCAGATGGAGGTCAACAGTTATTCGAGAGGCAGGGGGAAGCTTACCTGTACGTTTAGGGGGTATGAGCCTTGTCACAATGCAGAGGAGATCATAGAAGAGAAGGGATATGACCCGGAGAGGGATACGGAGAACCCTGCAGGGTCTGTATTCTGTGCCCACGGAGCAGGCTTTGTCGTGCCGTGGGATCAAGTGCCGGATTATATGCATGTTGAGAGTGTGCTTGAGAAGAAGACGAGACGGGATGCGGCCTGGGACACGACGGCTCTGGCAGACGGAGCGGACGCAGGGGCAGTTTGGGCGTCGGAGGGAGAAAGTGGAAATGCTTTGGCAGAGTCGAAGGGAGAAAGTGGAAATGCTTTGGAAGAGTCGAAGAGAGAAAGTGGAAATGCTTGGACAGGGCCGAAGGCAGAACGAATTTCGGCAGGTAAAAGCGGAAAGAAGGAGGGCATGAACCATGCGGGGGGAAGGTTAAGCGTGGGAACCCGGCAGACAGATTTCAGCGGAGAAGAGGAGAGAGAGTTAGAGGAGATCTTTATCCGCACCTACGGGAAGATTGAGAGGAAACTGCCGCCTGAGTCAACGTCTGTCGCCAGTTCGCCAAAGGAAAAGCGGTGCAGGAAGGACGAGGTTTATCAGGAGTATCTGCTGGTGGACGGGTATAACGTGATATTTGCGTGGGACGATCTCAAGGAGCTGGCGAAAGTGAATATTGAGGCCGCAAGGAATAAGCTGATGGACATCCTGTGTAATTATCAGGGGTTTCGGAAATGTATTGTGATTCTTGTATTCGATGCCTACAAAGTGGACGGTTTTGCGTTGGAGATTCAGAAATACCATAATATTCATGTGGTGTACACAAAGGAGGCTGAGACGGCGGACCAGTATATTGAGAAGGTGGTGCATCAGATCGGAAAGAAGTATCATGTGATGGTGGTGACGTCAGACAGCGTAGAGCAGGTCGTGGCCTTGGGGCAGGGAGGCAAGCTGATTTCTTCGCGGGAATTTAAGGAAGAGGTGGAGCTTGTAAGACGTCAGATTCGGGAGGAGTATGAGAGCAGAAGAGAACCCGGGAAGAATTACCTGTTTGACCACATGGATGAGAAGATGGCGGAAGAGATGGAAGAAGTAAGGCTTGGAAGGAAGGATACGATCGGGTAATTATAAAGGGGAGACTTCCGGAGCAGCATGTACGGATACGTTTTGATAATGGAGTGATAAATTTTTAACACTTGACAATTCTTGAATATTGTTCTAATATACTATAGAATTGTAAAGAAATTTTACAATTTTTAAAGATTGGCAAGGAAGGAGAAACAGATATGAAGGCGACGTTTCATCAGAATAGGAATCAGAATATGATGATGGCAGGCTGTGTTGACATGTGCATGATGTGCATGATGAACATGGCTTATTAGCGTATGCGTCTGAATATCTGATTTTTGACATACTATTGTTATTGGGTAGAGTGTAAGGAGCAGGTACGGCGTGTACTTGTTCCTTTTTGTATTTTACACAGGTATATTTCATATGGAGAGGAGAAAAGCAGATGGCACAGATTGAAGTAAGGCATCTTTCGAAAACATTTACTTCAAAGGATGTGAAGGTTGACGCCTTAAAGGATATCAACCTTGAGATTGAGCAGGGGGATATCTATGGGATCATCGGTATGTCCGGGGCGGGCAAGAGTACCTTGGTACGATGCTTGAATTATCTGGAACAGCCGACAGAGGGCGAGGTGCTGGTAGAGGGCAAGGAGCTGGGGAAAATGTCGGAAAAAGAGCTTCTGAAGCAGAGGAAGGATATTGCAATGATTTTTCAGCACTTTAACCTGCTGATGCAGAAGAACGTGGTAGATAATGTCAGTTTCCCGCTGCTGATTCAGGGGGCGAAGAAGAAGGATGCGTATAAGAGGGCAAAGGAGCTGCTGGGAATCGTAGGATTAGAGGAAAAAGCGTTGGCTTATCCGGCGCAGCTTTCGGGAGGGCAGAAGCAGAGGGTCGCTATTGCCAGAGCGCTGGCGTCGGACCCAAGGATCCTGCTCTGCGACGAAGCGACAAGCGCCCTTGATCCGCAGACGACGGCGTCTATTTTAGAGCTTTTGAAAGATATTAATTACCGCTTTGGGATTACGATCGTGATTATCACTCACCAGATGTCGGTAATTCGTAAAATATGCAGCCATGTGGCGATTATGTCGTCGGGAGAGATTAAGGAGCATGGGCTGGTGGAGGAGATTTTCAGCCATCCGAAGACGAGAGAGGCGAGGGATCTGATTCTGAAAGACGTAGAAGGCGAAGGGGCGGTCAGTCTGGCGAAGCCTCAGGACAGGCTTAAGGAAGCTAAGAAGATCAGGATTGTATTTTCGGAGAATTCATCATTTGAGCCTGTGATTGCAAATATGGTACTCAAGACGGGCAGACCTGTGAATATCCTGAAGGCGGATACGAAGAACGTGGGAGGAATCGCCAAGGGAGAGATGATTCTGGGACTTCCGGGCGACGAGAAGCTTCAAAGAGAGATTGAGGATTATATCCGCGCACGTGGATTGGAGATTGAGGAGGTGACAGGAGATGTTTAGCAGTGAAGTAATACAGATGTTGATAAGAGGAATAGGGGAGACGCTGTATATGACGCTGGCATCCACGCTGTTCGGGTATCTGTTCGGGCTTCCTATGGGGATCCTTCTGACTATATCCGACAGAGAAGGAATCAAGCCGAACCTGTTTCTTTATAAGGTTATGGATGCGGCGGCGAATATAGTGAGGAGCGTTCCCTTTTTGATTCTGCTGATTGTTCTGATTCCGTTTACGCGGCTGATAGTGGGAAAGAGCTATGGTTCAACGGCGACGATCGTCCCCCTTGTGGTGGCGGCTGTTCCCTACATAGCCCGTATGGTGGAGTCGTCCCTCAGGGAAGTGGACGCAGGCGTGATCGAGGCGGCAAGGTCAATGGGCGCGTCTACGTTTACGATTGTGACAAAGGTTATGCTGGTGGAGGCCCGTACATCCCTGATTGTGGGCGTTACGATAACGCTGGGGACGATACTTGGCTATTCTGCAATGGCGGGAACGGTCGGCGGAGGCGGGCTTGGAGACATTGCGATCCGCTATGGATATCACCGGTATGAGGCCGGGATTATGGCGGTTACGGTCGTATTATTAATCTTGCTGGTGCAGATATTCCAGACGGTTGGCATGAAACTGTCTGTTTGCTTGGATAGAAGAAAGTAACTGGCCGGTTCCGGGAAGAAAAATCTGCCTGCGGCAGGCTTGTCCGGAACAGCAGGGGCAGTTGCAATAGATAAGAAAATGGAGGAGATGTATGATGAAGAAAAGAGTATTAGCAGTATTGTTGGCAGGAGTATTGGCGGCAGCGGCGTTGACGGGCTGCGGCGGTTCGGATAAGGGCGGGTCTTCCGGCTCATCGTCCGAATCCAAGGAGATTAAGGTTGCGGCATCCGCAACGCCTCACTCCGAGATTCTCGAAGAGGCGAAGGGGCTTCTGGAAAAAGAAGGATATAAATTAGAGGTGACGGTGTTCGACGACTATGTTCAGCCGAATGAAGTGGTGGAGAGCGGCGACTTTGACGCAAATTATTTCCAGCATATCCCATATCTTGACAGTTTTAATGAAGAGAAAGGGACGCATTTGGTAAATGCCGGCGGAATCCACTATGAGCCTTTTGGAATTTATCCGGGAACAAAGAAGAGTCTGGACGAGCTGAAAGAGGGAGATACGATTGCTGTTCCGAACGACACGACTAATGAGGCGCGGGCGCTTCTGCTTCTTCAGGATAACGGCGTGATTACCCTGAAAAAGGACGCGGGACTGAATGCTACGGTAAATGATATCGAGGAGAATACTAAGAATATCGAGATCGTGGAGCTTGAGGCGGCGCAGGTGTCCAGAGTTGTAGACGAGGTTGCTTTTGTGGTATTGAACGGAAATTACGCGTTAGAGGCGGGATATTCTGTGAAATCTGACGCTATTGCATATGAGAAGTCCGACTCCGAGGCGGCAAAGACTTATGTGAACGTTATTGCGGTAAAAGAAGGCAACGGGGAGACCGAGGCGGTTCAGGCGTTGGTAGAGGCGCTGAAATCTGACGAGATCAAGAAATTTATTGATGAGAAGTACGACGGAGCTGTGATTGCGTTTGAGGAGTAAGGTATAGTTAAAGGGGGATGCGGATTTTCCAAACATAGGTAAAATAGACCTCACAAGTCAATGCGGACAAGGAATGAAGGGGTTGTTGCAATAGGCAAAATAATTACAAGATATGGCGGAATTCAGTTTCTAGAAAATGCCATATCTTGTGAAATTTATGCTTAATGCGACAGCCCCTTCTTTTTTTCTTTTATAGTGGGTTACTATAACGAATATTCCAACTGGCAGTCGTATGGTTCCTCTTCCACATGCCGCCGGTTATACTCCTGAGCTTCCGTGCATCCCATAGCGCGGTAGAATGCCTGGGTCTCTGCAGCCGAGTGAGCCGAAATATACAATTTTTCGGCTCCATGTTCCTTCGCCCATTTTGCGGCCTTAAGAAAAAGCGTTTTCCCGATCCCCTTACCCCGCATATCCTCAGATACATGCAGGCTTGTAAGGTCAAGGTATTTCTCTTTGTTTCCGAACAAAGCGGATTCGACCGAGGCAAAGCCTTTCAGGTTATTGCCGTCGAAGAAGCCATATAAAAGACCGCCGGTGGCAGCCGTATTTTTCAGACAAGTGATCAAAATCTCATAATCGGCTTCCGACCAGTCGTCAATAAAAGGGTCGTCTTTAATCACCCAGCTTTCATTTTCCCGCCGCCAGCATTTTACTACATTCTGGCGGCGGATAAATTGCCCGAATAAATCGCGGCATATTTCATCTTCTTTTAATTCTCTGTATTGTGTTTCCATAGTTTAATCGCGTCTATCTGTCAGATATCTCTCCATGCAGTTTTTGCAGTGATTTTAAGTCGCCTTTTCCATGCTCGTTCATATACCGGATTCCCAACGCTGTGACTCGAGCGGCGGCAATCGTTGTGATATATGGGACCTTTGCCTTAATGGCCGCTTTCCGCAGATAGCTGTCATCATGGAGACTGTCCTTGCCTACAGGAGAATTCACGATCAGGTCAATATTCCCGTTTGTGATCATATCCAGAATATTCGGACGTCCCTCGTACAACTTTTTCACTTTCTCAGCTTCAATCCCTGCTCCACGGATGATTTCGTAGGTATTCCCTGTGGCGAGTATTTTAAATCCGTCTTCGGCAAACATTTTCGCAACCTCGGCGACTTCGGCCTTGTCCTTGCGGTTGACGGAAATCAGCACCGTACCCTTGAGCGGCAGTTTAGACTGAGTCGCTTCCTGCGCTTTATAGAAAGCTTCGCCGTAGGAAGCGGACAGGCCAAGGACTTCTCCTGTGGAACGCATTTCAGGCCCCAGTACCGGGTCGACTTCCTGAAACATATTGAACGGGAAGACGGCTTCCTTGACGCCGTAGTAGGGGATATTTTTTTCCTTTAGCCCTGCTATCGGAGAGGGGCGGTTCGTCAGTTCGGAGGTGATGATATCCGTTGCCAGAGGCACCATGCGAATGTTGCATACCTTGGATACTAACGGTACGGTACGGGAAGCGCGTGGGTTGGCTTCTAATACGTATACTTTGCCGTTTTCGATGGCATATTGCATATTCATCAGACCCTTTACATGCATTTCCTCGGCAATTTTCCTGGTGTATTCCTTAATTGTCTCCACATTTTCTTCGGAAATGTGGACGGAAGGAATGATACAGGCGGAGTCTCCGGAGTGTACGCCCGCAAGTTCTATATGTTCCATAACCGCCGGGACAAATGCGTGGTTCCCGTCGCTGATAGCGTCGGCCTCACATTCCAAGGCGTGATTCAAGAAACGGTCGATCAGGATCGGCCGGTCGGGCGTTACTCCGACGGCGGCTTTCATGTAACTTTCCATGCTGTCGTCATCATAGACTACCTCCATGCCGCGTCCTCCAAGGACGTAGGAGGGGCGCACCATAACGGGATATCCGATCTCGCCCGCGATAGACAGGGCCTCGTCTACGGTAGTCGCCATGCCGGATTCCGGCATAGGAATATTAAGCTTGTCCATCATCGCCCGGAACAGATCGCGGTCTTCTGCCAGATCAATAACAGAAGGCGAGGTTCCGAGAATCCGCACGCCGTTTTTCTCAAGATCGGAAGCCAGATTCAGCGGGGTCTGTCCGCCAAACTGTGCAATTACGCCTACGGGCTGTTCCTTCTTATAGATACTCAGCACGTCTTCTAAGGTCAGCGGTTCGAAATACAGCTTGTCGGAGGTATCGTAATCCGTGGAAACGGTTTCCGGGTTGCAGTTTACGATTATCGTCTCGAACCCTAATTTTTTCAGGGCAAGCGACGCATGGACACAGCAATAGTCGAATTCGATTCCTTGTCCGATACGGTTAGGTCCGCCGCCGAGAATCATAACCTTGGGGCGGTCTGTGCTGACAGGGTTCTTATCCGTACTATTATATGTGGAATAGTAGTACGCGTTGTCCATAGTGCCGCTTACATGAACGCCTTCCCACGCTTCCTCTATACCGAGCTCGATACGGCGATTGCGTACGGCATCTTCGGAGATCTCAAGAATCTGACTTAAATACTTGTCCGAGAAACCGTTTTTCTTCGCAGAGATCAGCATTTCATCGGAAGGAAGGACGCCTTTAGAGGTGCGGAGGGCTTCTTCCTCTTCCACCAACTCCTTCATCTGTGTGATGAAATAAGTCTTGACCTTTGTAATATCGAAGATCTCTTCTACGGATGCGCCTTTGCGCAGCGCTTCATACATGATGAAATGCCGGTCGCTCGAGGGCGTAATCAGCATTTGCAGCAACGCTTCTTTCGTCTTCGTATGGTAGTCTTTAGCAAAGCCCAGTCCGTAACGGCCGGTCTCCAGACTGCGGATCGCTTTCTGGAACGCCTCCTTATACGTCTTTCCGATACTCATGACTTCCCCGACTGCGCGCATCTGCGTACCCAGTTTGTCTTCTACGTTTTTAAATTTCTCAAATGCCCAGCGGGCAAATTTAATGACTACATAGTCGCCGTCCGGGACATACTTATCTAAAGTGCCGTATTTGCCGCAAGGAATGTCCTTCAAGGTCAACCCGCACGCAAGCATAGCAGACACCAGTGCAATAGGAAAACCAGTTGCCTTGGAAGCCAATGCAGAGGAGCGGGAGGTACGCGGATTGATTTCGATTACGACGATACGGTCGGTTACGGGATCATGGGCAAATTGTACGTTGGTTCCGCCGATTACCTCGACAGATTCTACAATCTTGTATGCCTGCCGCTCTAGTTCCTTCTGACATTCTTCGGATATAGTAAGCATAGGGGCGGAGCAAAAAGAGTCGCCGGTATGTACTCCGAGAGGGTCGATATTTTCGATGAAGCATACGGTGATCATGTTGTTATCGGCGTCTCGGACAACCTCCAACTCCAGTTCTTCCCAACCGAGAATGGATTCCTCCACCAGTACCTGACCCACCAGACTTGCCTGCAGGCCGCGCGCACAGACGGTTTTCAACTCTTCCTTATTATATACAAGCCCGCCTCCTGCGCCGCCCATGGTATAAGCAGGGCGGAGGACCACAGGATAGCCCAGATTGTCGGCGATGGCAAGGGCTTCTTCCACGCTGTAAGCAACTTCGCTTCGTGCCATCTCAATACCAAGGGCATCCATGGATTTCTTGAATTCAATACGATCCTCGCCGCGCTCAATGGCATCCACCTGTACGCCGATTACTTTGACTTGGTATTTGTCAAGAATTCCCTCTTTGGCAAGTTCGGCGCACAGATTCAGACCGGACTGGCCGCCCAAGTTCGGTAGGAGCGCGTCGGGGCGCTCTTTTGCAATAATCTGTTCTAAGCGGTCTGGGTTTAGCGGCTCTATGTAAGTGACATCTGCCATCTCGGGATCTGTCATGATGGTGGCAGGGTTGGAATTCACCAGCACGATTTCATAACCGAGATTTCGCAGCGCTTTGCAGGCCTGAGTTCCGGAATAGTCGAACTCGCAGGCCTGTCCAATGATGATCGGGCCGGAACCGATAATAAGTATCTTGTGAATGTCTGTTCTTTTTGGCATGTTTTCCTCCTAAAATGTTTTACATATGAACAGTGATTGATTCTAATATCCTTTATAATATTAGTTGAGTTTTTTTGTATTGTCAATAAAAACGGAATTACATATATTGAAAACTTTTCATCCTAATCACTAAAGACAGCGAAAACCCGAAAATATAGGATTTTTGAGGAACTGTCAAACTGTAAATTATTATATGTTCTTATGAGGATTTGACCCGAATTTGACCGAGAACAGTTTGGAATGTTCACACATTTTACAAAGTTGCATATTTACAATGTGCCTAATGGGTGGTATATTATAGATATAAATAAGGCACTACTGATAGTTGGTTAGTCCAAATAGATTAATTACTCAAAAGAGTAACCGCAACCTTTTGGCTGAGGGGCGGTTACTTTTTTGATTGATTTATATACGCAATCAAAATCGTTACAACAATACTAAGTATCATTAGTACGATGGAGAGCATTTCAAAATCACTCATAAGTCAAGCCCTCCTTTCCGAGATTTCCTGCAAGCAGGATTTCTATGTAATCAGAGGGTTCAGTCCCTCTGCTGAAGGACTAACCGCCTACCATTCTCATGTAGTGCCTTGTTTTATTCTATCAAAGGGATTGCCTTGTGGCAAGGATATTCTTTATTTATATTATTGTGCAAAAATAATTTGAGAAGAATAGAATACCGCAAAATATCGTAACAGATTTTTAAAATGGAGTAAATTTGGAGTAAAAGTTGAAAGAAAATGGAGTAAATATTTCAAAGATGTAATGAGAAATGGCGTAGGTAATGGGAATATTATCTACGTCATTTTAAAAAATTATAAAATTTGTGTAACGAAAAATATATGTAAAGTACATATAGGTAAAGGAGGGTAGAGTATGGAAGAAATGGTAGAAATCTATCGAAAATATATGCCACAAGAATATAAATTTTTATTTAGCCTTTGCCATGATGTACAATTAAGCGAAGAACACACAAGAAACTTTTTTCAAGCCCTAAAATCTATTGATAGTTTTCGTGGTGACTGTAAGATATAAAAAATAAGAAAGGAGAGTAACCATGAAATGTGAAATGATTAGAGATTTGTTACCTCTATATATTGATGGATTGACAATTTTTCAGTGATAACAAATGTTTATTTTGTCGGGAGTTCTTATGGGAGTTGGTTTTCACTTGACACATGGTGTAGCAATGTATGAAAATGTTATTTTAAATTATGGGGTTCAAGGGGATACGGCTTATCTTACATTGCAAGGGAAATCGGGATATGAGTTAAATTTTTCGGGAGCAACGGATGAGAATAAATCTAGTTTGAAAGTTATGTATGCTCGAAATATAGGGGGAATGATAAAAACATGGTTCGCTTAGAAGGAGAGAGTAATAGAAGTGGAGAACCACATCAGTGGATACTAGAATTTAAAGACAGAATAATTGTGATTGAAAATGGAGAATTGGTAGATGAGAAAATAAAATAAGACATGAAAACATGATTTTGGTTGCAGTAAGACAGCGAAAACCCCACAAACCAATGGAATGTGGGGTTCTCGTCGTTGTTATAGTTATCTAAAAGGAATGAGAGTAAAGTGCGGCACCTGGGATAAATCCCAAGGTGCTATACTTTGTGAGGGGGGAAGATAGTTGATATGTTCTTCAACTATCTGACTCTAAGTATACAGAATAATTGTGTCTAAAATATGTTCATTCCCTTAAACAAATCGAAAGATTCTTAAAATGATATTAAAGAGAAGTGCCGAACCGTAATATTTTTAAAAACAGTTTATACTCTGTGCATAAGATGTTATAATGAAACCAAATTTATAAGGAATTTTAGAGCAAAGATGAAAAAATAAGAGCCAATCGGTTGGCGGCAAACGATAAAGGCAATTTAGCAGGAGGAAACTTATGACAAAAAAGAAACTGGCTCTCGAGATTATCGAGCGTTTGAAGAAGGAATATCCGGACGCAGGATGCACTTTGGACTATGATCAGGCATGGAAATTACTGGTCAGCGTCCGGTTGGCGGCGCAGTGTACGGATGCGAGGGTAAATGTTGTTGTAGAAGATTTATATAAAAAATTTCCTGATGTAGACGCGCTGGCGGCGGCGGATCCGGAAGAGATCGAGGCGATCGTGCGGCCTTGCGGGCTTGGAAAGAGCAAGGCAAGAGATATCAGCGGATGTATGAAGATGTTAAAAGAAGAATACGGCGGCAAGATTCCCAAGGATTTCAACGCGCTTATGAAATTGCCGGGAGTAGGGCGTAAAAGCGCGAACCTGATCATGGGGGATGTGTTCGGAGAGCCGGCGATCGTGACAGATACCCACTGTATCCGTCTGGTGAATCGCATGGGTCTTGTAGACGGAATCAAGGAGCCGAAGAAAGTAGAGATGGAACTGTGGAAGATCATTCCGCCTAAAGAAGGAAGCGATTTCTGTCATCGGTTGGTATATCACGGGAGAGATGTTTGTACGGCTAGGACGAAGCCGTACTGCGACAGGTGCTGTCTTGCGGATATCTGCGGGAAGAATGGCGTGGAGTAGAGAAAAGGAGCCGTATGGCTGCGTTTAACTCTGGCGAAGTGATTTTAAACATTCGATGAATTCCAGATCTTCCTGCATCAATTTGAGGTTAGAGCAATAATTCCTACCCTCCGGCGTAGTAACGGTAATTTCGACAACAGCGCCCTCTACCAGCGCATCCTGTGAGACGGCGTTTAAGAATAAAGGGAATTTCGGATGGTTCAGACGGAAATGGTCCATACATCCTTTCAATTTCTGGATCATTGCGAGCTGATTCAAATTCATATTCAAGACAATATACCTCCATTATTAAAGAACTTTTATATTATTATACTGATAGGAACGGATATAGTCAAAGGAGATTATAAAGAACTTGCAGCGGAATAGGAGAAAATAGAATGGATTTACAGCATGCAAAAAGAGAATTCGAGCGGTACCTGGACGGTTATGACAGGACGGATGATAAGATCCGGTTAAAGATTGTACATACTTACGGCGTCACAGAATGTAGCCGGCAGATTGCAAAGAGAATGAATCTGCCGGAAGAGGACAGGGAGTTGGCGCAGTTAATAGGGCTGCTTCACGATATCGGCAGATTCGAACAGTTGAAACGATTCGACAGTTTTGAGCCGGATACGATGGATCACGCAAGCTTCGGCGTACAGATCTTATTCGAAGAAGGGATGATCCGTAATTTTGTAAAAGAGGAAACCTGGGACTGCGTGATACGCACGGCTATCCGGAAGCATAGCGATTTTCGGCTGGAGGGAGTACAGGATGAAAGAACGCTTTTGCATGCCCGCATTATTCGGGATGCCGATAAGCTGGATAACTGCCGTGTGAAATTAGAAGACACGATAGAGACGATGCTGGGCGTCTCGGCCCAAGAGGTAGGGGAGACGGCGCTCAGTCCGGAAGTGCTGGGGCAGTTCCGGAGAAAAGAGTCTATACGCGCCCTTACAAGAAAGACGAAGCTGGACTATTGGCTGTCGTATCTGGCATACTTCTTTGACATCAACTTTAAAGTTTCTATGGAGATGATTAAGGAAAATAATTATGTAGAGCGCCTGATCGACAGGATTCCTTATTCGAATCCCCAGGCAAAACTGGAGATGGCCAAGGTCAGGGAAGCCCTTGAACAATATATTGCGGAGTTTGTGCAATAATAAAATAGATACCACAAGAAAGACGGAATGTGGTATAATATAAAAAAGGTATTGATATAGAAAAGGGGTGAATGGCAATGACGGGTGAATTGATCAAAGAAGTTAAGCACATTCAGCAGTGTCTTGTGAATAAGGACATGGAAGGCGAGGAATGGGAAGAGAAGATGGAGATGGTTCGCAAGTTAGAAGACGTGGTTACTTATCTTAAGGATGCCATGGGAAGAGGAATTGAATTCTAATGATAAAGAATTAAGGGGCTGCTGCAATAAGCAGAATGATTACAAGATATAGCAGAAAATAGTTTTTCGAAAATGCCATATCTTGTAGAATTTATGCTTAATGCGACAGCCCCAATATTATATTTTCTACATATTATATTTCCCACCTGCCGGAAGCGCCGCATGGAAGGCACAGCCCGGTGCGGCTGACAGGCAGTCCGACCTCCCGGGAAGATACCGACCCATGAAAGCGTTTCAATTCGATGCTCAGCATATAAGTAAGCACGGCGGGGGCCAGTCCGGTTGTGTAGGAGTTGATCAGAAAGAACAAGGGCTTGTCGGACAGAAGCTTTGCACATAGCTTAATCAGCGGATGGACGGCGTCTTCGATCTTCCAGATCTCGCCTTTCGGACCGCGCCCGTAAGAAGGAGGATCCATGATAATAGCGTCATAATGGTTGCCCCGGCGGATTTCCCGTTCTACAAATTTCACGCAGTCGTCTACCAGCCAGCGGATCGGTTTGTCAGACAGACTGGAAGAAGCGGCGTTTTCTTTTGCCCAGGCGACCATGCCCCTGGAGGCGTCTACATGGGTTACATTAGCGCCGGCAGCGGCGGCGGCAAGAGTGGCTCCTCCCGTATAGGCGAATAGATTCAGGACCTTTACCGTCCGTCCGGCATTGCGGATCTTATCTGAGAACCAATCCCAGTTTGCGGCCTGTTCAGGAAAGAGTCCGGTATGTTTGAAGCTGAAAGGTTTCAAATTGAAGGTAAGATTGCGGTAGTGAATCTGCCATTGTTCGGGTAATTGGAAGAATTCCCATTCGCCGCCGCCCTTCTTGCTACGGTGGTAATGCCCGTTTCTGTGCGTCCAGCCGTCGTCAGCCTTAGGGGTGTCCCATATGACTTGAGGATCCGGACGTACCAGAAGGTAGCGGCCCCAACGCTCCAATTTTTCGCCCTTGCTGCAATCTATGATCTCGTAATCTTTCCAGTTATCTGCTATCCACATGATTGTAATTCCTTTCCTTCATTGGCGGTATTTGAGTCTTAGTATAGCTATTTTGGGGGATAAAATCAAGTGAGAAATATCTTGAAATCAAAGGAGTAATAGTCTATAATGATTTTGTAAAATGAATAGATTCTTCGGGGCAGGGTGTGATTCCCAACCGGCGGTATAGTCCGCGACCCGATACGGATAGAGAATCGTATCGGCTGATCTGGTGAGATTCCGGAACCGACAGTATAGTCTGGATGAGAGAAGGATATTTTAATAATAACGATATAGAAGATATTATGAAGTTTTCCCCGATATTCAAGTATCGGGGATTTCTCTATATATATCAGTATCCGGAACATTTCCGAAGAAGGATAGATACCGCATAGAGGTTTGGCGAGGCCGGCGGTATATAATTTAGTAAAAAGGAGAGATATGTTATGAGTTCAGATGCAGCGACATCTACAAAGACGAGACAAAGGACGAATGTGAGGCGTATGGCGCAGATGGGAATGCTTGCGGCCATATCGGTAGTGCTGATGCTTTTTGAGATTCCGCTGCCGTTCGCGCCGGCATTTTATGAGATTGATTTCAGTGAAGTTCCGGTTATGGTGGGGTGTTTCTCCATGGGACCTGTTGCGGGAGCGGGGATTGAATTTCTGAAAATCCTGTTGAACTTCGCTGTCAACGGGACAGATACGGCGGGCGTAGGTGAATGTGCGAATTTTCTGATCGGCTGTTCCTTGGTAGTCCCGGCGGCGGTCATATATAAGAGGAGACGGACCAAAGCCGCGGCAGTGATGGGCATGATTATCGGAACCCTCTTTATGACGTTTGTAGGCTGTTTTTTAAATGCATTTATATTGTTGCCTGCCTATGCCAAGGCTTTTGGGATGCCGATGGATGCGTTGATAGGAATGGGATCGGCTGTAAACAGTCATATTACGAATCTGGCGACGTTCGCAATATTTGCGGTAGCTCCGTTTAATCTGTTAAAAGGTTTTTTAGTATCTGTGATTGTATTGCTCATTTATAAGAAGATCAGTCCGATTTTAAAGGGTTGTATGTAGATAGTATTTTTCCGCGCAAAGGGGCTGTTGCAATAAGCAGAATGATTGCAACAGCCCCTGTTTTGTCATGAATTCCTTTAGGATATGGCCTGTGTCATTTGACTAAAGGTAAATGTCCGGCGCACTAAGACGCAGGGCAGATTTCGATCCAGTACCCGTCCGGGTCATTGATAAAATAGATGCCCATCTCCGGATTCTCGAAGCATACGCAGTCCATCTCTCTGTGGAGCGCCAGCGCGGCGTCCATGTCGTCTGCATGAAATGCAAGATGGAATTCATTGTCTCCGAGGTTGTAAGGCCTGTCCATGTCGCGAAGCCAAGTGAGTTCCAGGAGGTGGGGCGTCGTGTTGTCGCCGAGAAATACCAGTTTAAAACTGCCGTCGTCGGCTTCCATTTCTTTTGAGACCGTGAGCCCAAGGGCTTTTTTGTAGAATTCGATAGATTTTTCCAGATCCAGTACGTTGATATTGTTGTGGTAAAAGGTAAATTTCATGCGAGTCTCCTCCTATTGTGATTATATATGGCAACTTCAAGATTGCAAATTAAGTATATCATGAGTAGCGGAAGAAGGAAAGATATGATATAATGATGGGACGGAAACAGTAACAACAATGAATCAGGTTATGAGATATATTTTTAGAGAGGATATTTCATATGGTAATAGAAACGAACGCTGAGCGGGAGACGTATGAGCTGGGTGTTAAGTTAGGAGAAAAGTCTCGGGCGGGACAGGTGTATACGCTGGTCGGAGACCTGGGAGTGGGAAAGACGGTGTTTACTAAGGGGCTTGCCGCAGGACTTGGGATTGCGGAGCCTGTCAGCAGCCCTACATTTACCATTGTACAGATATATGAGGAAGGGCGTTTGCCCTTCTATCATTTTGACGTTTACCGGATCGGCGATGTAGAAGAGATGGAAGAGATCGGATATGAGGATTATGTTTACGGCGAAGGGGTGTGCCTGATCGAGTGGGCGGATCTGATCGAAGAGCTTCTGCCGGAGCATTATACGGAAGTAAAGATAGAGAAGAATTTGGAAAATGGGTTCGATTATCGGAGGATTAGCATATGCGAATATTAGCATTGGATAGTTCCGGGCTTGTCGCCAGCGCGGCGGTTGTGGAGGCTGGCGTGATTGATGAGATAACGATTGCGGAATACACGGTGAATTATAAGAAGACTCACTCCCAGACACTGCTTCCGATGCTGGATGAAGTGGCAGGAATGATAGATCTTGATTTGAAAACCATAGACGCCATTGCAGTAGCGGGAGGGCCGGGATCTTTTACGGGCCTGCGCATCGGTTCGGCCACGGCAAAGGGATTGGGAATGGCGCTTAACAAACCGCTGATTCATGTGCCGACATTGGAGGGGCTTGCGTACAATTTATGCGGTACGCACAAGATTGTGTGTCCGATTATGGATGCCCGAAGAGGGCAGGTGTATACAGGGATCTATGAATTTGAGGGAAATGATTTGCAGGTGATTGAGGATCAGACGGCGGTAAGTATAGAGGAGCTTGGCGAGAAGCTTAGTATATTTGACAGAGAGATTGTTTTTCTGGGAGATGGAGTTTCGGTATATTGCGAGGCGTTGGCGGAGCGGATTATGGTGGGAAAGAGAATTTCCTTTGCGCCTGCGCATATGAACCGTCAGCGGGCGGCGTCGGTAGGCGCGCTTGCAATCCGGTATTATAGGGCGGGGAAGACGGAATCGGCGGCAGAACATCAGCCGGATTATCTTCGTGTTTCTCAGGCTGAGCGAGAGAGAAAGGAGAGGTTAGGACATGATTAGATTCGAATGTGACTACTTGGAGGGAGCGCATCCGCGGATTTTAAAAAGATTGGAAGAGACTAACTTTGAGCAGACGCCGGGGTATGGTACGGATCCGTATTGTGCCTGCGCACGGGAGAAGATTAAGGAATTATGCGGGGGCGCGGATGTTGACGTACATTTTCTTGTCGGAGGCACCCAGACGAATTTTACCGTGATAAGTGCGGTTTTGCGGCCGCATCAGGGCGTGTTGGCGGCGTCGACAGGGCATATCAATGTTCATGAGACAGGCGCGGTTGAGGCGGTGGGACACAAGGTCTTAGCCCTTCCCAGCGAGGACGGCAAGATTAGAGCGCGGCAGATACAAAAGGCGTACGAAGATCATTGGAATGACAGCGAGCATGAGCATGTTGTCCAGCCGGGTATGGTATATATTTCACAGCCGACGGAGAATGGGACACTCTACAGTAAAGAAGAATTACAGGCGCTGCATGAGGTGTGCCGTGAGCTGTCGCTTCCGCTTTTTATGGATGGGGCAAGGCTTGGCTATGGATTAATGTCGGAGGCGAATGATCTTACCTTAGAGGATATTGCGGGATTGACGGATGTATTTTACATTGGCGGCACGAAGGTAGGGGCTTTGTTCGGTGAGGCGGTAGTTATATCGAATCCCCTGTATAAGAGGGATTTCCGTTATCTCATCAAGCAGCACGGCGGCATGTTTGCGAAAGGACGGCTGCTGGGCCTTCAGTTTGAAACGCTTTTTACGGACGGAGTCTATTTTGAGATTGCAAAGTATGCGGATGAACTCGCCATGAGGCTTAGGGAGGGGTTTGTAAAGAAGGGGTATCGGCTCCTGTTTGATTCGTATACGAATCAGCAGTTCCCGATTCTGCCCAATGAACACGTGGAGAAGCTGAAAGAAAAGTATTCATTTGCATTTTGGGAGGCGGTCGGCGAATCACACAGCGCGGTTCGGTTCTGCACTAGCTGGGCGACGAAGGAAGAGGCTGTGGAGGAACTGCTTAGGGATATCGAGGCGTTGTGATATGCCGAAAGAAGAGCTGGTAATCCGGGAAGTACGAAGCGGGCAGGAAGATGAAATTAACGATTTGGCATCCATGGAAAGAAGCATATTTACGGACGCATGGTCAAAAAGGGCGATTCAGGAGACGCTGGGGCAGAATCACAGTGCGGCGCTCGGCATATGGAAAGGGGATTTTCTTGCCGGATATGTAATTATGTATTACGCGGCGGATGAAGGCGAGATTGCGCGGATTGCAGTCGAGCCGTCGAGCCGCCGTCAGGGGGTTGCCGGCAGGTTATTTGAACGGTTGGTTAGTATATGTGAGGGAAAAGGGATTAGGCGTCTCATGCTTGAGGTCAGACAAAATAATGAGGCGGCTCTGTCTTTCTATAAGAAGTATGGATTTGCGGTAGACGGAGTTCGGAAGAATTATTATACCAATCCCTGCGAGGATGCAATCTTAATGAGCAAGATGCTGCAGTTAGAAGGGACTGTAGGCGAATGTACGGGCGAATGTGAGAATTTTGATTTTATGGAAGATTCATGGCAGGTATGACAGCAGTTCCCACTGGAAAGCGGAATGAGAAGAAGATATAATGTAGGCGTGACAAGAAGGAAGAAGTATCTTGCGTATGATTTTGTCTCTAGCGGACGATTACGCGGATCACAGGATACCGATAGGAGGAATTGTATGCGCCAGTATAGAACAGAGTTAGAGAAAGTAGAGAACGTAGAGAAGATTATCTGTAATAAATGCGGGAAAGAGATTCTGGTACACAGAGGGGTTCCCCAGGAGGATGTGCTCGAAGTGGAGAAACGCTGGGGATATCATTCCGGAAAAGATAATCAGGTAGACCGGTTTGATCTGTGCGAGGACTGTTACGATGAGCTGGTGGGAAGTTTTCTAATTAAAGTGTAGGAACGGAATGTAGATAGTTTTCTGTAAATAGACAGAATATAAGACAGAGGTAGGATATGTTAGATGTGTGTTTGTTAGGAACAGGGGGAATGATGCCGCTGCCGTATCGTTGGCTGACTGCGCTTATGGTACGGTACAATGGCAGCAGTATTTTGATCGACTGCGGGGAAGGAACGCAGATTGCTATCAAGGAGAAGGGATGGAGCTTCAAACCAATCGACGTGATCTGTTTCACCCATTATCACGGAGACCATATCAGCGGTCTCCCGGGGCTGCTTCTCACAATGGGAAATGCGGAGCGGACGGAGACTTTGACGCTTGTAGGCCCCAAAGGTCTTGAGCGTGTGGTGAAGGCTCTGCGGGTGATTGCCCCGGAGCTGCCCTTTCCTATCAAATATATAGAGATTACAGAGCCGGAGCAGACATTCGAGATGAATGGCTACCGGCTTAAAGCATTTCGGGTCAATCATAACGTCCTGTGTTACGGTTATACATTGGAGATTGACCGGGCCGGCAAATTTGACGTTGACCGGGCCAATGCCGCTGGGATTCCCCAGAGGTATTGGGGTATCTTGCAGAAGGGTGAGACGGTGGAGGCGGAAGGTAATCTTTACACTCCGGATATGGTACTTGGGCCGGTGAGAAAGGGGCTTAAGATTGCATACTGTACGGATACAAGACCGACGGATTCGATCAGGAAGAATGTCGCCGGTTCAGACCTGTTTGTCTGCGAGGGAATGTACGGGGAGAAAGATAAGCTTAAGAAAGCGAAAGAATATAAGCATATGACATTTTGTGAGGCGGCGCAGCTCGCGAAGGAAGCTGAGGTCAACGAGATGTGGCTGACTCATTACAGTCCGTCTTTGACGAAACCGGAGGAGTATATGGACGAGGTGCGGGCAATATTTCCGCAGACGGTCGCCGCAAAAGACAGGCGTTCGGCAGAACTTGTATTTTCAGATTAACGAAGTGAGGAAATGAATATGTGCGGAAAAGAGGATCTATTAATTCTGGCGATTGAGAGCTCCTGCGACGAGACGGCGGCGGCGGTGGTCAAAAACGGACGCGAAGTAAAATCTAACGTGATCTCTTCTCAGATTGCTCTCCACACGCTCTACGGGGGAGTTGTTCCGGAGATTGCATCCAGAAAACATATCGAGAAGATTAATCAGGTGATTGAGGAGGCTCTGAGGGAGGCGCAGGTTTCGCTTGAGGAGATAGATGCGGTCGGCGTCACATATGGTCCCGGATTGGTAGGAGCCCTTCTTGTAGGCGTTGCGGAAGCGAAAGCAATTGCTTATGCGGCCAAAAAGCCTTTGATTGGGGTTCATCATATTGAGGGGCATATTGCGGCCAATTTTATTGAGCATCCGGATTTGGAGCCGCCGTTTTTTTCGCTGGTGGTATCGGGCGGCCATACGCACCTTGTGCGGGTGAATGATTATGGGAAGTTTGATATTATTGGGCGTACCAGAGACGACGCCGCGGGAGAAGCGTTTGACAAGGTGGCCCGGGCGATTGGGCTTGGATATCCCGGAGGACCGAAGATTGACAAAGTGGCGAAGGAAGGGAATCCGGAGGCTATTGCATTTCCGCGGGCGCACGTTGCGGACGCTCCCTATGATTTCAGTTTCAGCGGGGTAAAGTCGGCCGTCCTTAATTATATTAACGGCTGCCGGATGAAAGGGGAAGAATATAGTCAGGCGGATGTTGCGGCGTCGTTTCAGAAGGCGGTCACGGAAGTATTGGTGGAGCATGCGATGCATGCCGTGGAAGAGTACCATGCCGATCGGTTTGCGATTGCAGGAGGCGTCGCGTCGAACAGCGCGCTTCGTGCAGCGATGAAGGATGCGTGTGAAAAGAAGGGCGTTCGGTTCTATTATCCGTCGCCGGTTTACTGTACGGACAACGCGGCAATGATCGGGGTTGCCGCTTACTATGAGTATATCAACGGAACGAGGCATGGATGGGATCTGAATGCTGTTCCGAATCTGAAACTGGGGGAAAGGTAGATGACGGAGAACAAGAAGCCGTGTGTGGCTGTCGTGCTTGCGGCCGGACAGGGGAAACGAATGGGAACTTCCGTCCAAAAGCAGTATATTGAGCTGGAAGGGAAACCTATGATTTATTATGCATTGAGGACGTTTCAGGAATCGGAGATTATCGACGCCGTGGTGCTTGTAGTCGGAAAGGGGCAGGTATCTTATGCGGAGAATGAGATTCGATTAAAATATGATTTCTCAAAAGTGCGTGCCATTGTTGAGGGAGGAAAAGAGCGCTACGATTCTGTGTGGAAGGGATTAAAGGCGGTTGATTTAAAGCAGGAGGACTCCTATATATTTATTCACGACGGGGCGCGCCCTTTTGTGGACGAAGGAATCCTGCGGCGGGGATATGAGACTGTGGAACGGTTTCGGGCGTGTGTGGCGGGAGTGCCGAGTAAGGATACGGTCAAGGTGGCGGATCAGGATGGATTTGCCGTAAATACGCCGGAACGAAAATATGTGTGGATAATACAGACGCCTCAGGTTTTTGAAAAATCTTTGATTATGGAAGCTTATGCCAGATTAATGGAAGAGGAGCATGCGGATGTGACAGATGATGCCATGGCAGTGGAGCGGATGATGAAGCTTCCGGTTAAGATGTTTGAAGGATCTTATCAGAATGTGAAGATCACGACGCCGGAGGATTTGGAGATTGCGAAGGTATTTTTGAGAACGAAGAAAGGTTAATGAATAAAATTGGAAAATATGCAGAAAATATGGAAAATAGATATTGACGATAGAAGGTTTATGTGATAAAATAATTCGTGTCGTTAAGAGATGACTAAACGAATGGAGAGGTATCGAAGTGGTCATAACGAGGCGGTCTTGAAAACCGTTTGTCCGCAAGGGCGCGTGGGTTCGAATCCCACCCTCTCCGCTTTCAGAAGGGCTTTGCGTATGCGAAGCTCTTTTTTATCAGGTAAAGTGGAATGAAAGAAAAGAGCCGGCAGTCCTTAGAAAGGATTGTCAGGTTCTTTTGTCATCTTATAATAGGACAATTCCATTTTATGTATATTATAGAGCTGGTTGATATAGTTCATATAATCATTATGCATGCCGCTCTTTACCCATTCGAAGATAACGCTTACATAAGAATAAAGATCAGTCATCAGGATATAACATCGTATATGTGGAAGAAGTTCCCGACCGGCTATTGTCGGTGGATGCAATGAGAAGATCGGAAAAAGAGGGGGAAATCGGAAGTCTGTTAGACGCCTATGGAAGTGGGAAAGAAATTTAGAGAAGGGATTGCTAGTGTGACGACACATTTACTTTCAGACAAATGACGCAGAATGGATTTTCAGAC
>CAJTOH010000053.1 GCA_910577685.1 uncultured Dorea sp.
AAAAGCAGCATAATCTTTCGACTTTTTTTGTCCAAAGTATTGACATAGATCCAGTTGTGGCAGGTATGGTTGTCTGTGTAGCAGGCGCTATTATCATCAACTGGGCGGAACCGGAAGGAACGAAGAACTTTACTCTCGGTATTATCTGCGCCCTGATCGCAGCGATCTGCTGGGGACTTGAAGGGATGTTTTCCAGCTCCAGCGGTGAAGAGCTTGAACCGGAGATCTCCGTGAATCTGCGTGAATTAGTATCCGGTATCGTGGATCTGGCAATCATCGTTCCGGCTGTCAAAGCATTGTCGCTTCTTATGGGGACCTTACAGGCGGGGATTCCGGTTATCTGGCTCCTTGTGGCGGGATTTTCTGCAGCGGTTTCATTCCTCACCTGGTATAAGAGTAATGCATTGGTTGGATGCGCTATCGGAATGTCGCTGAATGTAACTTATGCATTCTGGGGAGTATTATTCTGCGTATTATTCCTTGGACAGGAATTGACGGTTACGATTGTCGCAGGCTCCATTATCATTGTTCTCGGAGCTGTGCTTGTTACGATGAATCCTCTGGATCTGTTCCGGAAGAATCAGAGCGCATAAGAGATTGTGCGAGGGAGATTTTGGGTAAGGAAAACTACATATGCGTAAGCGGCAAGGTGGCAGAGAGAAATCTCTGCCGTTTTTTTCGGAAAAGGTTTGTGAATGTAAATTGGGGATAGAGAAGCGTTGGACAGGTTGACGCATGGGGCTGTCGCATTAAGCATAAGATCTGCAGGATATGGCATTTTTCAGAAACTACCTTCTACCATATCTTGCAATCATCCTGCTTATTGCAACAGCCCCATATTTTAAAGATTTTAAACCTGATTTTCGTCGGGTTCAGCTATATAGAGTATCTTTTTATTTTCCTTTGCCGACGCAGCGAGTACATTCAGAAATGCGGCGGCATAATTCCCAAGATGCAAGGTCAGGTCATCTGCATTTTGAACCTGAATACAGATTTCCTCCTGTACATCTGTGAGGCAGTCGTGCAGAGCGTCCAGATTCTTTCCGTACCAGTCCGGAAATCCCGGTAGATCTGCAAGTATTCTATGCAGCGTTTCCCGATCCTTAATCTGTTTGCCGTTTACTATACATATGTACATATTCAGTCTTCTCCGTATATAAGTTCAAAGGATTCATAATGATCCTCTGTATAATATATTAGGCCGTCGTTGGAAAATACGATTCGCTTCGCACCGCGCTTGTCAGCCCCCAATGTGTCGATATCGCACTCCGTATATGTTCGTCCGTCCTTCTCCGGCAAAAGTCCTTCATAGTTACCGAAATGGCTGCCGCCGATACATTTGCCCGGTGCATAGGGTTCTAAGGAACCGCCTTGCCAGCCCAGCTTTTCGGCTTCTTTTTTTGTTATAAAGTTGGACGGAAGATGTCCATAGATATGGATGTACCGCGCTACGTCGTCTTTACTGCTGTAAGTTCCGTCTTCCGCCGGATCTGATGAGTCCTCTTCCTCTGAATCTGATGAGTCCTTATCCGGCGAATCTGATGAACTCCCTTCCGCCGGATCTGATGAGTCCTCTTCCGGGGCCGTATCCGGTTCGCTTTCTACGGTCTTATTAACCGCGGTATCGCCTGTATTCTTATTATCATTTTCCTGTACCGCGCTGCATCCGGTTATAGACAGCACAAAAATCAATAAAGAAGCCAGAAAATATTGCAGCCATTTTTTGGCTTTTAAGCGGTTCTCTAAAATATGCTTCACCTTAACAAAACCTTCCTTTCTTAATGTTTCATATTTACATTTCTACATTATAACATGTAACGAAGGAAATATGGCTGCCGTTATCCATCTTTTTTCTCTTTTTATATAATATTTTTATATATCAAACTCTTTCTACCACCGGTTTCGTCCCGTCCATGGCCACAATTATAATCGGTATGCCCGGTTGTATCTCCCCGTCTCTGGTTTTAATCTTCATCTGCCTGCCGCAAAACGTTCCCTTCCCTTTATAAGTAACGGCAGTATCCGAAACCCCGATTTCCCAGAGAAGCGCCGTCTCTCTTTTCCGGTTCAGCGACTGGATGAAGCTCCTTAGTACCACCTGTACGACAGCCAGCGTCAAAGTAATCCACACTCCTCCGGACATATCATGTGCCAAAAAGAATACTCCAATCGCCAGAATTAATCCGCTGTTGTTCATCGCGCCGGCTCCGGCGCTCCAGTTTTTTCCGTATGCATAGCTTATATCAAAATCGTTGTATTTCTCCCATGCGCTTAAGAGCAGTCCGTATATCACAAACGCCTTTCCTATATATCCGAGTATATAGAAGGGTATGTGAATCTCCCAAATCCATCTCAGGGGCAGAAGGAGAATGGATACGCCTAAAAACCACAGAGTCATGCCCAGATCCAAACCCTCTCTGTAGAGCCGGTTCATTTCCTGCCCTGCCTCCGCCGGGTCTCCCATCTGCCTGACAGCCTCTTCCTCTGCAGCCTCCTCGCTCATGCCGGATTCCATCAAAGCTCCCTTGCAGTCTTCGATATGATTCCGGTACTCACGCAGGATTTCATCTCGAATTCTTGAGTTCCTGATACGCTTCGTCAGCGTTTTCAAATACTTGTCAGCCTTCAAATTAAACACCACCCATCATTACGTTTACTGTATTCGTATAAGTCTTCCATTCTTCTGCCATCCGTTCAAGGTTCTTCTGCCCGTTGGCTGTAATCTGGTAATATTTCCGTAGCTTCCCGCTCACCTCCCTGTCATAGCCTTTCAGATATCCGCTCTGTACCAGGCTGTGGAGTAATGGGTAAAGGCTTCCTACCTTTAGTTTAAATATGCTATTTGAACGTTCTGCTAATGTATGAATCATCTCATACCCATACATATCCTTTTCTGACAGAAGCTTCAGAAGCAGCATAGATGTATTTCCGGAAATCGGATTCCTGCTAATTGCCATATTTCTCACCTCTTCCTTTCAATAGTTTTGTTTTCGATATATATCGTTTATCGTTATATACATATTACATCGAAAATCGATATATGTCAATACATATATTAAAAATGTATCCTCTTATATGTTTCAGCCAGAAAATAAGAGCCTGAGTGTTTTGCTTCTTCCATAACACCCAGACTCTTATTTACCCGTTATTCGTAATCAATCCTGCATTACCGCCCACGATTCTGCCTATCGCATTCGCATAAGCGTTCCATTCCTCAATCATTTTGTCAAGATACTTGCGCCCGCTGGAGGTAATCTGATAATATTTGCGGAGCTTTCCGTTCACTTGCTGGTCATAGCTGCTAAGATAGCCGTTCTGTACCAGGCCATGGAGCAGCGGATAAAGGGTTCCGACTTTAAGCACGAATTCGTTTTCAGAACGTTTAGACAGTGTATCGATCATCTCATATCCATACATATCTTTTTCCGACAGAAGTTTCAGAAGCAGCATAGATGTATTTCCGGAAATCTGATTCTTGCTAACCGGCATATGATTCACCTCTCTTTTTCACCTGATTTCGTTTCCGATAGCTGTTCCAATATGTATATCTGTTCAATATATATCGGATATCGCTATATTTATATTACAGCGTAATCTGGTATATAGCAATCTATTTTTTGATACGGGAAATTTTTCGTAACAGTGAAACCAGCAGGCTGAACTGTTACAATAATAGAGATAAATTTAAAACAGACCCTCAGAACGGAAGATTTATATCTTGTAAAAGTAAAGATTCTACATTATACTAAGTCTATTGGAGATTACACATACGAAATTACCGTATTCAAAGTATTATCGGGGATTTAATTGAGTCTTGTCTTATTCGGAGCGGAGGGATTCCGTCCAATTAGGCAGAATAAAGAAAATGGAGGAAGAGAAAGATGTTATATGAAGAAGTATTATCAAATGCAAGAACCTGCATAGGAGAGATCTGCAAGGCATGTCCGGTATGTAACGGAAAAGCCTGCGGCAGCAAAATCCCGGGTCCCGGCGCAAAGGGAACCGGGACGGTCGCCATCCGGAATTACAATAAGTGGCAGGAGATCTTTGTGAATATGGATACGCTCTGCGAGAATAAACCGGTAGACACCTCCCTTGAGCTGTTTGGAAGAACCTTTAAAGCGCCGATCTTCGCAGCGCCAATCGGCGCGATGAAGCTGCATTATGGTGATAAATACGATGATCTGGAATACAACGATATTCTGGTATCCGCCTGTGCAGACGCAGGAATAGCCGCATTTACGGGGGACGGGACGAATCCGGCAGTGATGGAGGCGGCGACCAATGCCATCGGGAAAAAGAACGGGACCGGAATTCCGACGGTAAAGCCTTGGGATATCAACACGTTGAAGGAAAAGCTTGCTTTGATCAAGGCATGCGGTTCTTTCGCAGTGGCAATGGATATTGAC
Organism: uncultured Dorea sp.; assembly: GCA_910577685.1. GTDB lineage: Bacteria > Bacillota > Clostridia > Lachnospirales > Lachnospiraceae > Sporofaciens. The sequence continues at coordinate 4,410 of CAJTOH010000053.1, forward strand.
GCCGCAGGGCTTCCGTTCCTGAAAAATCTCACTCCGCCGGCGGGAAGCAAATCAGTGGAAGACTTGAGAGAGATCGTAGACGCGGCAGGAGTGCCGTTCATAGTGAAAGGCGTTATGACCGTAAAAGGCGCGCTGAAAGCAAAAGAAGCCAATGCTTCCGCAATCGTCGTGTCCAACCATGGAGGACGCGTCCTTGACCAGTGTCCGGCGACAGCGGAAGTATTAGAGGAGATCGCCGACGCGGTTGGGAACGACATGAAGATTTTCGTGGACGGCGGAATCCGCTCCGGCGTGGACGTATTCAAGGCCCTTGCCCTTGGCGCGGATGCGGTCCTGATCGGGCGTCCGTTCGTGACAGCCGTCTACGGCGCGGCGGCGGAAGGCGTTCAGGTCTACACTGCAAAATTGATTTCCGAACTGGAAGACGCCATGGCGATGTGCGGAGCACATTCTTTGGAAGAGATTACGAGAGATATGGTAAGGTAGTCCATGAAGAGCCTGAATGAAGATATCAAATCCGGAAAGTTCAAGAATGTGTATCTTCTTTACGGGGAAGAGGCATATCTGAAAAAGCAGTACAAAGACCGGATGAAAAAAGCGATAATCCCGGACGGAGATACCATGAATTACGCCTATTATGAAGGAAAAGGAATCAATCCGGCGGAGCTGGTGGATTTGGCGGAGACGATGCCCTTTTTCGCCGATCTGAGGTTGATTGTGGTGGAGAATTCCGGTTTTTTCAAGAATTCGGCACCGGAGCTGGCTGATTATATAAAGTCGATGCCGGACACAGTATGTCTTCTTTTTATTGAAAATGAAGTGGACAAGCGGGGGAAGATGTACAAGGCAGTGAAGGACAGGGGGCGTATCGTCGAGATGGGGCGGCAGGATGAGAAGACGCTGCTCTACTGGATTGCGGGCAATGTGAAGAAAGAGGGGCGGCAGATTAAGGAATCTACCGCCCGTTATCTGGTGTCCAAGACCGGGACGGATATGGAGAATCTGGAGAAAGAGCTGGAGAAGCTGTTTTCTTATACGATCGGACAAGAGGAGATTACCGCGGCAGACATCGACGACATCTGTACGACCCAGATTTCCAATAAGATTTTTGACATGATTGAGGCGGTGGCGGCAAAGAGGCAGAAGCAGGCGTTGGATTATTATTACGACCTGCTTGCGCTAAAAGAGCCGCCTATGCGGATTCTGTATCTTCTGGCACGCCAGTTCAAGCTTTTGCTGGAAGTGAAGGATTTGATGGGAAGAGGAAATGATAAGGCCCGGATTGCGAAGACGGCGAAGCTTCATCCCTTCGTGGCGGGCAAATACATGCAGCAGTGCAGGACGTTTACCAAGGCGGAACTGCGGGATATCATGGAGGAAGCTGCAAGTACGGAAGAGATGGTGAAGACAGGACGGCTGAACGATGTGATGAGCGTGGAGATTTTTATTGTAAAATTCAGCGCTTAAATAAGGCGGGCAATATTTTATATTAAAAAGTGAGGGGAACGATAGAAGTGGCAGGTATAGAACAGAGTAAGATTCGTAATTTTTGTATCATCGCACATATAGACCATGGGAAATCCACGCTGGCTGACCGCATCATCGAGATGACGGGACTTCTGACCAGCCGGGAGATGCAGTCTCAGGTCTTGGACAACATGGAGCTTGAACGGGAGAGAGGGATTACCATTAAGGCGCAGGCGGTGCGCACCGTCTACCGTGCGAAGAATGGGGAGGAGTATATCTTCAACCTGATTGACACGCCGGGACATGTAGATTTCAATTATGAGGTGTCCAGAAGCCTTGCGGCGTGCGACGGGGCGATTCTTGTCGTGGACGCGGCTCAGGGCGTAGAGGCGCAGACGCTGGCGAATGTCTATCTGGCGTTAGACCATGATCTGGACGTAATGCCGGTAATCAATAAGATCGACCTTCCAAGCGCGGAACCGGATCGGGTAATCGAGGAGGTTGAGGATGTCGTCGGGATTGAGGCGATGGACGCTCCGCAGATTTCGGCAAAGACGGGACTGAATGTGGAGCAGGTATTAGAGCAGATCGTGGAGAAGATTCCGGCCCCTGAGGGCAATCCGGCGGCGCCCCTGAAAGCGTTGATTTTTGATTCCCTGTATGACTCTTATAAGGGCGTTATCGTGTTCTGCAGGATTAAGGAGGGGACGGTCAGGAAAGGGACGCCGATTCTGATGATGGCTACCGGAGCGAAGGCTGAGGTGGTCGAGGTAGGATATTTTGGCGCGGGGCAGTTTATCCCCTGTGAAGAATTGAGCGCGGGTATGGTCGGCTATATCACGGCCAGCCTTAAAAATGTAAAGGATACCCGGGTAGGCGATACGATTACGGACGCGTCCAATCCATGCGGCGAACCCCTTCCGGGTTACAAGAAGGTTAATCCCATGGTGTACTGCGGCATGTATCCCGCAGACGGGGCAAAGTATCCGGATCTTCGGGATGCCTTGGAGAAGCTGCAGCTCAATGATGCTTCCCTGCAGTTCGAGCCGGAGACTTCGATTGCATTAGGCTTCGGGTATCGTTGCGGCTTCTTAGGGCTTCTCCATTTGGAGATTATTCAGGAGCGTCTGGAGAGGGAGTACAATCTGGATTTGGTAACGACGGCTCCGGGAGTTATCTATAAAGTGCATAAGACCAACGGCGAGGTGATTGAGCTTACGAACCCGTCCAATCTTCCCGACCCGTCGGAGATTGAATACATGGAAGAACCTATGGTGAAGGCTGAGATTATGGTCACCTCAGAGTTCATCGGCGCAATCATGGATTTGTGCCAGGAACGCAGGGGAGTCTATGACGGGATGGAATATATTGAGGAGACTCGGGCTGTGCTGCGGTATCATCTGCCGTTGAACGAGATTATCTATGATTTCTTTGACGCACTGAAATCACGTTCCAGAGGCTATGCGTCGTTTGATTATGAAATGGACGACTATGTGCAGTCCAATCTGGTGAAACTGGACATCCTGATTAATAAGGAAGAAGTGGACGCGCTGTCTTTCATTATCCATGCGGATACGGCTTACGAGCGCGGGCGTAAGATGTGTGAGAAGCTAAAAGAAGAGATTCCGAGACAGCTTTTCGAGATTCCCATTCAGGCGGCGATTGGCAGCAAGATTATTGCGAGAGAGACGGTCAAGGCGATGCGCAAAGACGTGCTTGCCAAGTGTTACGGCGGAGACATCAGCCGTAAGAGAAAGCTTTTGGAGAAGCAAAAGGAAGGAAAGAAGCGGATGCGCCAGGTGGGAAACGTAGAGATACCGCAGAAGGCGTTTATGAGCGTGTTAAAGCTGGATGATAAGTAGGGACAGGTAGAGAAATGGCGGGAATAAAAAAGAAAGAATTAGAATTATACATCCATATTCCTTTTTGCGTAAAAAAATGTCTATATTGTGATTTCCTGTCGGCTCCTTCTTCTACGGAGGAGCGGCAGGAGTATGTGACAGGCCTTTGCCGGCAGATTCGCAGTTATTGCGGGCTGGCAAAGGCTTATCATGTTGTCAGCATTTTTGTTGGCGGAGGGACTCCTTCCATATTAGAAAAAGACCAGATTCTTGCTGTTTTTGATGCGGTTCGGGATACCTTTTTGGTTGACGGGGATGCTGAGGTTACGATAGAGGTAAATCCCGGCGCGGTGACGGAAGAAAAGCTGGGGGCATATCGAAAGGCTGGAATCAACCGTCTGAGCATTGGTCTGCAATCGGCAGAGAATGAGGAATTAAGAAGGCTTGGAAGGATACACACCTATGAAGATTTCCTCGATACGTTCCGGTTAGCCAGGGGGATGGGATTTCAGAATATCAATGTGGATCTTATGTCCGCAATCCCGGGGCAGAGGCTTGCCGGATGGGAAGAGACGCTGAGGAAGGCGGCAGAGCTTAGACCGGAGCATATCTCGGCTTACAGTTTGATTATTGAGGAAGGTACTCCGTTTTACGAGAGGTACGGGGAAGGGAGACATGCCGGGGAACTGCCCGATGAGGAGGAGGAACGGCAAATGTACCGGAAGACGTTGGAGGTCCTGAAAGGGTACGGATACCGCAGGTATGAAATCTCGAATTATGCATTGCCGGGGTATGCCTGCAGGCATAATCTGGGATACTGGAACCGGACGGAATATCTGGGGATTGGTACGGGGGCGGCGTCTTTGGTGGAGAACCGGAGATGGAACTTCGGGGAAGAACCGGTGTCGCTGAGCGTGCAGGAGCAGATGGAAGAGTGCATGTTCCTTGGGCTTCGGAAGATGGAGGGCGTGTCAAAGGCGCGGTTTCAGGAGACGTTCGGGAGGAAGATGGAGGACGTATACGGAGAGGTCCTGAAAAAGATGTTCGGGATAGGACTGATGGAGGAAACCGAAGGTTTCGTAAGGCTGACGGAGCGTGGGATTGACGTCGGCAACGGGGTGATGTCTGAGTTTTTGTTTTGAGAATATGGTAGTTTTCTTTTGAGGGGAAATCCCTGATATTAACTTATAGTTAAAAAAATTTATCTCTCCGTTGACAGCTGCTCAATTGTTTTTCGGGAAATACACAAGTATAATAAAGTCAACGAAAGCTTTTGTGCCATTCTCAATAAGGAGGCTTCTATTATGCCTATGAACGTAGTTATACAAGAAAGAAGAAAAGAATTAGGACTCACGCAGGAACAAGTCGCAGAATATCTCAATGTGTCTATTCCGGCAGTCAGTAAATGGGAAAAAGGAACAACCAGTCCGGATATTTCGCTTTTGGCTCCGTTAGCCCGATTGCTAAAAATTGACTTAAACACTCTCTTTGGTTTTCACGAAGATATAACACAACAAGAAATTGGTTTGCTCTGCAAGGAGGTCGGAAATATTGTTGGAGATAAAGGACTCGAAGAAGGGTTTGCAGCAGTAGGGCAAAAGCTCCGCGAGTATCCTCACAATGAGGGACTCATGCATGTTCTTACACTCCAACTGGACGGACTTCTTTCCATGTCCGGCTTGACTGCCGATGAAATGCGCCCCTATGAGGAGCAGCTCCTTGAATGGTATCATCGACTTGCCGGGAGCACAGACGTAAAGATAAGCAACAGCGCAAATTTTATGTTGGCAAGCAGATATCTTCGCAGTGGAGAATATGGAAAAGCCCAGGAAACATTGGACTTAATGCCTGACAGGAACGATCTTGCCGGCAGCATGGCCGATAAGTTTTGGTTACAAGTTGAAATTGATAAACATCAAGGCAAATCAGAAAAAGCGGCAGAGGATTTGCAGAGAGAATTAAATCTGGCTCTCAACAAGGTTCAGCTGCTGCTATACAAAATGATGAGTATTGAGTTAGAGTGCGGCGAACTTCTTACTGCGAAAAAGATAGCAGATAAATCGGCGCAGATGGTCACACTTTTTGAAATGTGGAAGTATGGCGGATTCGCTGCACCATTGGAAATCGCCTTTGCGGAAAAGGATACCGATAAATGTATTTCCATTTTGAGAGAAATGCTTGCGGTAATGCGCGAACCATGGAATACGGATAAAACCTTATTATTTAATCGCATACCTGCGCAAGCGGCTCACCCAGAGCAAATGATTCCCGTACTCCTTTCTGCAATGGAAAAAGAACCTCTGCTGCAAAACTCCCCGGAGTTTCAAGAGATAATCACAGAGTATGAGCGGTTCAAAGATAGGAAATAGATACCAAATTGGCTATCGGGTTAAAATATAGCAAAAATACGCCATTTCCCGATAGCCCTTTATAAGCAATTCCTAATTAAATCATGTTATCAATTACAAGAGAACCTATCATTGATTGTCAAAAACTACATCTGCAGAACAATCCCCGCACAGGCCCCGGCCGCAATCCAAACCAACGGATGCAGTTTCCCGAGTTTCTTAACTTGCAGCAGTGCAAAAGCCGCCGCACAGACCGCAACATTCGTCAGATTCACAGCAACCTTTCCTTCCGCGGCCGACACAATGGCAATCTTTAGCAATTCCCACACAGCATACCCGATTAAAGCGGCAACTGCCGGACGTATCCCATAGAACGCAGCTTTCACGTTCACATTCTCGCTGAAATTCTCAAGAAATTTTGCAATCAATATAATAATAATCCACGCGGGAGCCGTGAGCGCCAGCGTAGCCACAACCGCCCCAAGGATACCCGCAGCGTTATACCCCGCGTAAGTCGCCATATTAATGCCCACAGGTCCGGGCGTACTCTCGCTGATCGCTACCATATTCGTAAGCTCGCTTACCGTAAACCAGTCGTACTTATTTGCAAGATCCATCAGAAAAGGCAGTGTAGCCATACCGCCTCCGATCGAAAACAGCCCGATCTTGAAAAATTCATATGCCAGAATCAGATAAATCATGCCGAACGCCTCCTCTCCATATGTTTAGCGATAATCCCCGTGATACCGGAAAGGACGATGACCACAGCCGTAGGAATCGGAGTAAAGCAGGCCAATATAAACGCAATCAGGAATACCAAAGCCCCAAGCCTATCCACGATTCCCTTTTTCATCATGGTGAACACGGTATTCAGCATCAGTGCGCAGACCACAATCCGAATCCCTGCCAGAGCATGGAGCACCACCGGCGTGTGGATAAAATTCTGCAGGATCGACGCGACCAGACAGATGATAATAAGGGAAGGCGACACCATACCCAGAGTCCCGGCAACGCTTCCCAAGAACCCTGCCTGCTGAAACCCTACATAAGTGGCGGTATTAACCGCAATAATCCCGGGAGTACACTGCCCGATCGCATAGATGTCCAGAAGCTCCTCTTCCGTACACCATCCATACTTCTGCACCACCTCACGCTGCAGCATAGGCAGCATGGCAAGCCCTCCGCCGAAGGTCAGCCCGCCGATTTTGAAAAAACTGACGTATAATTCCCCGATTTTTTTTGCTTTCATAGATCTTGTTTCTCCTAAATATATTTATATTCCGCCGTAAGAGGCCTACAAAAGTTTTGACATAATCAACGCGTAAATCTCCTGATTCTTCTTTGTCCAGTTATGTGCGATCGTCTCCGCTTCCGCCTCCGTCGGCGCCGTCACGGTCAAGTCGATCAGCGGGATCCGCTGTTCAATGACCTGGCATTTTACCGAATATTCCCCGTTGGGATTCCGGTAATAGTCAGATTTCACAGAAACCTCATTCTTTAGCTCATATTTCTTCTTTTTCAAAAATTCATTGATATCCTGCTGGATGGCAGGAGAGATGTCGTTCCGGAAATAATAGACGATCTCCGTACCCTCCTCCGTAATGTGGAAGAAAGTCCGGTTGTGGGTGGACTCTTCCCGTATCAGGTTCGCCTCCGCCAATTCCGAGATCGCCTGCTGAAGTTTAAAATAAGTCGTATACCCTTCCTCCAATATGAATTCCGAAATCTGCGCGTTGGTCAGGGGGAAATCCACCCTGTTCAATATATACAGAATAATCAGTTTATAAAGTTTGAGAGGCTTATCCATATCATAGTTCCTTTCCCTGCCAGATGTCCTGTTCTTTTAGGTATGCCTGCAAACGGTTGAGCACCTGGCGTTTATTTGCTGTCCACAGCGGGGCGATCAGAAGAGATTTCGGGCCGTCCCCGGTCAGCCTGTGTACTACGATATCAGGCCGCAGGACGCACAGGCACTTTCCAACCATCCCGAAATACTCATCCATGCCGGGAAGGTGGAAGGGGCGCTCTGCATAATAAGCGGCGAGATCCGTATGTTTTAATATATGTAGTAATTGAAATTTTACACCTTGGATGTCAAGCCCGTTCAGGTATCTGACGGTTGCAAGCCGATGCGCCGTATCCTCTCCCGGAAGCCCGAGGATCGTATGGACGATGACAGGGATTCCGAGTGAACGCAGGTTTCTTACGGCCTGCTCAAACACCGGAAGTTCATACCCCCTCCGGATAAATGCCGCCGTGTCAGGATGGATGGTCTGTAGTCCCAGTTCCACCCACACCGGTTTGACCCTGTTCAGTTCGCCTAACAATTCCAGCACATCTGTTCCAAGGCAGTCCGGCCGTGTGGCGATATCCAGAATCCGGATATCCGGATGACGGAGGGCTTCGGAAAATATTTCCCGCAAATATGGGACGGGGGCGTAGGTATTGGTATACGCCTGAAAATAAGCGATGTAGGAACCGCCTGAGAACTTCTTTGCAGCCTGCCCCTTTCCCTGGCGAATCTGCTCCGTAATAGAAAGCCGGCTGTCGGCGGCAAACTCCCCGGAACCTCCCGCGCTGCAGAAAATACAGCCCCGGCTCCCAAAAGTACCGTCACGGTTCGGGCAGGTCATTCCCGCATCCAGACAGATCTTATAAAGTTTTTCCCCGCAGGTGTCTTTCAGGTATTGGTTCAGGGAATAATATCTCTCCCCATTCCGGCAGACAGCCATATCAGATCAACCGTCCTTCATGAAATCTGTGAAATGTGTTCAGTGTCTCTGTCGTTTCGCGGCCGCCCGCTGAACGATATTACTATAATATCATTCTTGCGGCATCAAATCAATAAAAAGGCTTTCAAATTTCCAATAAATGTAGTATAATAGCATTTAATTCCAACTGGGTCAGTTCAGGCCCCTTATATCCCAGGGAAAAAATATATGGATATTGGTATGTCAGATATTTGTATAGGTGGAAAATTAAATTCATGAAAGGATATTTAGAATGAGAGAGAAGTATGAGTCATTGCCTTTATCTACGCTTAAAGACCTCGCCAAAGCAAGAGGTATAAAAGGAATATCGACAATGAAGAAAGCAGAGCTGGTTGAGCGTATGCTTGAGGAGGACGATAAGGAAAAACAGGCGTCCAGAGAGCAGGTGAAAGAGATGTCTGCGAATACAGGAGATAAAGAGGTTCATGATATAGACAGGTTAGATAGCGGGATTACGGCATGCGGAATCCTTGAAGTGCTCCCGGACGGGTATGGTTTCATCCGGAGCGCAAACTATCTGCCGGGAGAGAACGACGTGTACGTGTCGCCGTCTCAGATCCGTAAGTTTAACTTAAAAACCGGGGATATTTTGGAAGGGAATACACGGATTAAGACACAGCAGGAGAAGTTCAGCGCATTATTATATTTGACCAAGATAAATGGCATTGATCCTATGAAGGCGATGCGGAGGACGAATTTTGAAGATATGACGCCTATCTTCCCGGATGAACGGCTTAGGATGGAGTGCGGCAAGACAAGCACCGCCATGCGGATTGTGGACTTGCTGTCGCCGATCGGGAAAGGCCAGCGCGGTATGATCGTTTCGCCGCCGAAGGCAGGTAAGACGACGCTGCTTAAGCAGGTGGCGCTGTCTGTCCGTAAGAATAATCCGGAGATCCATCTCTTGATCCTTCTGATCGACGAGCGTCCCGAGGAGGTCACGGACATCAAGGAGACCATCGAAGGGGACAACGTGGAAGTTATTTACTCTACATTCGACGAATTGCCGGAGCATCATAAGCGCGTGTCGGAGATGGTAATCGAGCGCGCGAAGCGTCTGGTAGAACATAAAAAGGACGTGATGATCCTGTTAGACAGTATTACACGTCTTGCAAGGGCATATAACCTAACCGTACCGCCGTCAGGAAGGACGTTGTCCGGCGGTCTTGACCCGGCGGCTCTGCATATGCCTAAGCGTTTCTTCGGAGCTGCGCGGAACATGAGGGGCGGCGGAAGCCTTACGATTCTGGCAACGGCTCTCGTGAATACCGGAAGCAAGATGGATGACGTCATCTATGAGGAGTTTAAAGGAACCGGTAACATGGAACTGGTATTAGACCGGAAATTATCCGAGAAGAGGGTATTCCCGGCTATCGATATCCCGCAGTCCGGAACCAGAAGGGAAGATCTGCTTCTTACACGGGAAGAGCAGGAGGCGGTCGATACTATGCGCCGCGCATTAAACGGCATGAGGGCGGACGAGGCTGTGGAAAATATCCTGAATATGTACAGCAGGACCCGCAACAATGCAGAGTTGATCCAAATGGTAAAAAAGACAAAAATAATCTAGACAATATCTTGTTTTTATGGTACAATAACAACGCTGTTTAGATAAGTAAGAAATGCATAGCTGGCGGTAGGGGCTTGCGGATACTACCGGACGTTGCCGGAAGCCGGCTGGCAGTATATGACGTAATAAAGAAGAGGTGAAGATCATGAAAGAAGGAATACATCCAACATATCATCAGGCAACTGTAACTTGTAACTGTGGTAATACATTTGTGACAGGTTCTACAAAAGAAGATATCCATGTGGAGATCTGTTCCAAGTGCCATCCATTCTACACAGGACAGCAGAAGGCAGCTCAGGCTCGCGGTCGTGTTGATAAGTTCAATAAGAAATACGGAATGGGCAAATAAGATTGCAGGTATCGGGTTGAGGTTGTATGATCTCAACCTTTTTCTATATGTATGAATCCGGATATGATATATGAAGTTAGTAAGTTATCATTTAGAATGGATAGGTTATTATTTTAGAATGGATAGGTTATCATATGGGATGTTCAGAAGGAGTTTTTTTAATTATGAAATCATCAAATATAGGCGGTCAGGCTGTGTTGGAAGGGATCATGATGAAGCATAAAGAGGATTATGCGGTCGCGGTCCGCAAGCCTGACGGAGAGATCCTTGTGAGCAAGGAGACGTATAAGAGCATTGTCCACAGATGGAAGAAGCTGACAGAGATTCCATTCATCCGGGGAGTCTTTAATTTTATTGATTCTATGGTGCTTGGGATGAAGACGCTGACCTATTCCGCCAGTTTTTTCGAGGAGGAAGAGGGGAAGGAGTTGACGGAGAAGGAGGCCGAGAAGCAGGAGAAGAAGGAGAGCCTGCTGATGGGGGCGACGGTGGCGTTTTCCATGGTCATGGCGGTTGCCATTTTCATGGTGCTGCCCTATTTCCTTTCTTCATTGTTGGAAGAATACATTCCGTCTTACGGCGTACGTACCGTGATTGAAGGATTTGTGAGGATCGGGATCTTTATCCTCTATGTTCTGCTGATTTCGCGGATGGAGGATATCCAACGGACTTTTATGTACCACGGCGCGGAGCATAAGTGCATCAACTGCATTGAACACGGGCTGCCGCTGACTGTGGAGAATGTGCGGAGCAGTTCCAGACAGCATAAGCGCTGCGGAACGAGTTTCCTGTTTCTGGTGCTTGCCGTCAGTATTCTCATGCTGATTCTGGTGCGGGCTGAGACGCCGGTTATGCGGATTGTAATCCGGATTGTACTCCTTCCGGTGATCGCGGGGATTTCCTACGAGTTCTTAAAGCTTGCGGGACGCAGCGAGAACCCGGTCGTAAACCTGCTCAGTAAGCCCGGGCTTGCCATTCAGAAGATTACGACAAAGGAACCTGACGACGGTATGATAGAGGTTGCGATTCAGGCGGTTGAAGCGGTATTTGATTGGAGAGCGTATGAAGCAGAGAATTTTCACACTGCGGCAGATCATTGAGGAAGGGACCGCAAAGTTAGAGGCCGCGGGCATTGACGGCGCGGCAAGGGACGCATGGTATCTTATGGAATACGCCGCGGGAATCACCCGGGCGGTGTATTACGGAGAACCGGAACGGGTGATCCCGCAGGAGATAGTATTACGGTATCAGGAGTGCGTCGAAAGGCGCAGGCAGAGGATCCCGCTGCAGCATATAATCGGGGAACAGGAATTTATGGGCTTGCCCTTTTATGTGGATGGACATGTGCTTGTCCCGAGACAGGACACAGAGACGCTGGTGGAAGAGGCTGTGAAGAGGATACGCAGGATGTGCCGAAAAGAGCAGGATTGCGGGACATTCCCTAAGGAACATAGGGAAGGAGAACAGGACATGATTCAGGTATTGGATATGTGTACCGGTTCGGGGTGTATCCTGCTGAGTATCCTGAAAATGTGTCCTAATGCCCAGGGCGTCGGATGTGATATTTCTGAGGAGGCGTTGGCTGTTGCAAGGAAGAATGGGGACCGTCTGGGACTGCCTGCGGATTGGGTATGTTCGGATCTGTTTGCAGGTATCGGGCCTTCAAAATACGACGTTATCGTATCCAATCCTCCTTATATCCCTACGGCAGACATTGAAGGGCTGCAGGACGAGGTACGTTTCCACGATCCTTTGATTGCGCTGGACGGCGGTGAAGACGGACTGGATTTTTACAAAAGGATCGTCAGGGACAGCATTTCCTATATCAAAAGGGGAGGAAGCCTGCTGTTCGAGATTGGCTGCGGACAGGGGAAGGACGTGTCGGAATTGATGAAAAGCTGCGGATATGAAAACGTGGCGGTAAAAAAGGATTTATCAGGGCTTGACCGCGTGGCAGCGGGCATATACGCCGGAGACGGCGCATGCGCGGGAGGGAAGCCCTTTGCAGATTATTTATTTCAGGAGGAAGAGAGATGTTTGACAGATTAGAAGATTTGCTCATTCGGTTGGAAGAGATCTTGAGTGAGCTTCAGGAGCCGGACGTGGCCAGCGATCAGGCGAGATTCAGGAAACTTATGAAAGAGCAGAACGACTTGTCTCCTATCGTGGAGGCATACAAGGAATATAAGGCGTGTAAACAGACGATTGAGGACAGCCTTCAGATGCTGGATGAGGAGTCGGATGAGGAGATGAGGGAGCTTGCGAAGGAGGAACTGAACGATTCCAAGGCAAGAGTAGAGGAGCTGGAAAGAGAGCTTAAGATCCTGCTGCTCCCGAAAGATCCTAATGACGACAAGAACGTTATCGTGGAGATCCGCGCGGGCGCGGGCGGGGACGAGGCCGCTCTGTTTGCGGCGGAGATTTACCGCATGTACCTGCATTACGCGGAGAGCAGGCGTTGGAAGGTAGAGCTGGTTGAATGTGAAGAAATCGGTATCGGCGGCATGAAGAATGTGACCTTCATGATTAACGGGAAAGACGCTTATTCCGTGATGAAATATGAATCCGGCGTACACAGGGTTCAGCGTGTCCCGGAGACGGAGTCCGGCGGACGAATTCACACTTCTACCATCACGGTGGCCGTGATACCGGAGGCGGAGGAAGTGGATGTCCAGATTGACGAGAAGGATATCCGTATTGACGTTATGAGGGCGTCGGGAAATGGCGGGCAGTGTGTAAATACAACGGATTCCGCCGTCCGTCTGACCCACTATCCTACAGGGATCGTGATCTACAGCCAGACGGAAAAGTCCCAGCTGCAGAACAAGGATAAGGCGTTCGCATTGCTGCGGGCGAAATTATATGATATCGAGTGCCAGAAGCAGCATGACGCGGAGGCGGAAGCAAGGAAGAGCCAGATCGGGACAGGGGATCGTTCCGAGAAGATCCGTACTTATAATTTCCCTCAGGGGCGTGTGACAGACCACAGGATCGGGCTGACGCTGTATAAGCTGGATAAGATAATGAACGGGGATATCCAGGAGATTATTGACGCGTGTATCGCGGCTGACCAGACTGCGAAGCTGGCGAATATGAATGAGAACTAGTTGATATGGAAGACAGCCTTTTCCTGCTGCGGCCGGCAATAGGAAAGGCTGTCTTCGTTAATGGTATTTTGAATACCGATAGAAAGATTATATGAAAGGAAGTGGGTTGGTTGATAATACTCCGTGATTTATCTATATTTTGGAGTATGCTCCATGTGGTATTCCTGTTCGTCGTGCTGTTTCGGACGCGGCTTACCCGGAAGAAGACCATAGCCGCAGCGTATGCCGGTATGGGGATCTTGATGTTGATGAATGGGATAATCTTGGTTGTATACGGCATAGATGTTCTAGGAAAGATATTTCTATTGACTTGCTCTATACCCAGTTTTATATTTCTATATTTAATAAGTGCGGATAAGCGTTTCCGTTTTCTGCTTACTTTCTGCCTTGCAGACACTACATGTCTGTGGCTCATGGCAGTTACAAATCTGATGGACTATTTTCTGGGCGGCGGAAAGTACGTATTGATGTTTATCAGCAGGATGGTCGTCTTTCCGCTTGTGGAGTATCTTGCGTGGAGGTATTTAAGAAAGCCTTATCATGAATTGCAGGCTTCTGTGGAAAAGGGGTGGGGGGTTTTTGCCGGGATGACCATGCTGTATTATCTCTTGCTGACAGTAGCGGTTCAGTTCCCGACAAATATCATTAACCGTCCCGAGGATGTGTTTCTCTGCATACTTATACTGGTGTTGATGCTGTTCAATTATGCGACAATTTTTACGTCTCTTTACAGGCAGCTTTTACTTTTCCGCAAGCAGCGAAGCGAGCGTATCCTGCAGGAACAGAGGAATATGCTGAAGGCGCAGCTTGAGAATCAGCAGCGTATACGGAGGATGAAACATGATATGAAGGGGCATACCGTCACCCTTACCGGCTTGCTTCGCGCAGGAAAAAACGAAGAGGCGCTGGCGTATTTAAAAGGAGTAGAAAAAAATATGGATGCCTTGGAGGGACAATTTTGTGCAAATCCCTATATCAACGCCGTATTTGTCCAATATTCCGGCAGATTGGAGGAATTGGGGGCAAAGTCCGTGCTGGATATTCAGGCGGGGGAGGAAGAGCTTCCTTATATGGATCTCTGTCAGATTTTGTCGAATGGGTTGGAGAACGCCTGCGACGCACTGGAAGCGCTTGATGCCGAGAAGCGCGAGATTTTCGTGCATATGAAATATAACAGGAATTATCTTACTATACGGATTAAGAACCGCTGCAGGGATGAATTGTTTGTGGAAAAGGGGAAGATTCCCGTCACCGAAAAATCAGGGCATGACCACGGGTTCGGACTGGCTACCGTGCAGGAAGCGGTAGGCAGGCTTGGCGGAGATATGCTCTGCTATACGGAGGAAGGGTACTTTATTTTGGAGGTTATGGTTTCGCTCCAAAGTCTCCGAAATAGAATGGAAATGTAATTTCTTGAGACGGCGGAAATGATGTACGTTACAGTAGTAAGGAGAGGGATTTATTTATGAGTATACAGGAGAGACTTTTAAGGCTGCGTAATCTGATGAAGGAAAAGGAGATTGATATTTATATAGTTCCGACTGCCGATTTCCATCAGACGGAATATGTAGGTGAATATTTTAAAGCAAGAAAATATATTACTAATTTTTCGGGGTCGGCAGGTACGGCTGTCATTACATTGGATGAGGCGAAACTTTGGGTGGACGGTAGGTATTTCATACAGGCTGCCGAGCAGATTGCGGGTACGACTGTCGAGATGATGAAGATGAATGAGCCGGGGGTTCCGACGATTGAGAAGTATCTTGCCGATACACTTAAGGACGGCGGAAATATTGGGTTCGACGGACGCGTGGTGTCTATGGGAAGAGGGATTTCCTATGAGAAGACAGCGGCAAAGAAGGGCGGAAAAATTATCTGTGATTGTGATCTTATCGGCGAGATTTGGCAGGAACGTCCGGCGCTGTCTAAAGAACCGGCGTGGATTTTAGACGGGAAGTATGCCGGAGAGACGGCAGAAAGCAAGCTTTCCAGAATCCGGGAATACATGAAAAGCAATCATGCGGCAGTACATATCCTGACTACATTGGATGATATATGCTGGACACTGAATATGAGGGGAAACGATATCGAATTTTTTCCCTTAGTGCTTTCTTACGCGATGATTACGCAAAATGAGGTATATCTGTATATCGACGGGTGTAAGCTGGATGCGGAGATGAAAGCGAAGCTTGTAAAAGACGGCGTGAGGATCCGCCATTATGACGAGATCTATGAGGATGTAAAGACAATAGAAAAGGAAAGTCCGGTATTGGTGGACCCTGACCGGCTTAATTATGCGCTTTACCGTAATATTCCGGACGAAGTGGAAAAAGTAGAAAAACGCAATCCGGAAATTCTGTTTAAGGCGGTCAAGAATCCTGTAGAGATTGAAAATATCCGCAGCGCACAGCTTAAGGACAGCGCGGCGCATGTAAGGTTTATGAAATGGATTAAAGAGAATGCGGGAAAGATTCCGATTACAGAGATGAGCGCCGCAGAAAAGCTGGAGGAATTCCGCAGAGAGATGGAACATTATTTACGTCCGAGTTTTGAGCCGATTTCAGCCTATGGCGAACATTGCGCGTTGATGCATTATGCTCCTTCAAAGGAAACGGATGCGGAATTGAAAGAGGGCAGCGTTTTTTTGACGGACACAGGAGCGGGATTCTACGAGGGTTCCACGGATATCACCAGAACCTATGCGCTGGGGGAGATCCCGGATATTATGAAGGAACATTTCACTTTGACTCTTATGGGGCATATGGGGCTGGCAAATGCAAGATTCTTATACGGATGTACCGGAGTGAATCTTGACATGATGGCAAGAAAACCGCTTTGGGACAGAGGGCTTGATTTTAAATGCGGAACCGGCCACGGCGTAGGATATCTTTTAAGTATACATGAGCCTCCGGCGGATTTCCACTGGCAGCAGTATGCAAGGCAGACGGCAGTTCTGGAAGAGGGGATGATCCTTACAGACGAACCGGGAATATATATTGAGGGTTCGCATGGGATTAGGCTGGAGAATGAGATTCTGGTAAGAAAGGGGGAAAAGAACGAGTATGGGCAGTTCATGTATTTTGAGATGCTGACATTTATCCCTATGGACTTGGATGCGGTTAAGGCAGAGATGCTCCCGCAGGAGACCAGAATCCAGCTCAATGATTATCATAAGGCTGTCTACGAGAAAGTATCGCCTTATTTGAATGAGGATGAAAAGGAGTGGCTCAAAAAGTATACGAGAGCAATCTGACTTATATTCTATTTACTGATCTTAAGAGGATTTTTTTGCATATTTTCTTCCCCACAGATATAGGCAGATACATGCCAGTATCAGGAGGATGTCTGCAAACAAAGTCCCTTCGATGCCGAATCCTACATTGTATGCGAAACTGTCTTTTGCCGTGGAAATATCCAGCCGGAAGACAGAATATGGGGATACGATGCCGGAGTTCGGCAGTCCGAAAATGATATTCTGTGTAAAATTCCACATGGCATGCATGGACATGGCGCACCAGATACTATCCATATAATAGACCATGAGCGAAAATAAAACCCCGACGATGAAAATATTTAACACGGATAAAACCGTCACGCCTTCGTTCGTCAGATGCAGGACTGCGAAAAGTAAGGAATTCCCGATGACAGCGACCGCCGGATGACGATAACTTTGTCTGAGCCTCTGATACAGGAATCCACGGCAGACCAGTTCTTCCGCCGATGACTGGACGAAGACGGAGATGAAAATGAGTATAAAAGCGGCAGGTTTAAAAGAAGCGTAATGCAGCGAAATATCTTTGTGAAGCCATGCCGCAAGAATACATATACCGTTCAGCCCGAAACCGAGGACGAATCCCAGCAGGAGGTTCTTAAGATTGTTGCCTGCCGCATTTCGTCCGAGTGATTTCAGGATGGGGCGGTTTTTCTTTGTAAACCGCAGATATAAAAGCGCCAGTATCCAGATGCCTATAAAACTCAGATACATGTAGATGGTAATTGCGATGTCCGTACTTGTCATGAAGGGGAGGAAACCCAGCAGCATTCCCAACATCTGCCCGAGTATGATGAGCAGTATCGCAATAAGGTATAGTATAAATAGATGATCAGATAGTTTACGTTTCGGAGTGTTGTCCATATTATCCCTTTCTTAAAAATTATGATTGATTTCGTTTGTCTCATAATTGCATACGCCTGAATTTTATCTTTGTATCCTTTCCGTATGTGGAGCGGGAAGTTCATGCGCGGCAAAGAGTTCAACGATAATAGGATCGTATCACAGTATTTTTTCAGGGTCAACGAAATCTTAAAATATTCTTGACATATATCGAGGTATGATATAAAATATATATCGAAGTACAATATATTGAGCTTCAATATATTGTGGCGGTACATATCGGGAAAAGGCTCAAGATAACGGTTAGAAAGGGGTGAGGAGATGACAGACAGGATAAAACGAGTGTATGTTCCTATGACGGAAACCGGCTTCTACATTTTATACTGTCTGCAGGATGAGATGCACGGATATAACATCGGGCAGAAAGTAAAACAGATGACGGGCGGGGAAGTGACCATCAGCCCGGGGACGATGTACGGAACACTGTCTAAGATGGAAAAGGACGGGTTAATCAGGTTTGTAAGGGAAGAGGAGAAGCGGAAGCTCTATGTGATTACGGAGCTTGGAAACGAGATTCTTGGCATAGAGCTTCACCGGATTGAACGGTTATATCAGAACAGTAAAGGAGTGTATGTTTATGGCAGATAGAGTGGTATTTCGATTGTGGACGATTACGGATTATGAAAAAGAAGAACAGTTCTTAAAGGACCAGCATCGAAAAGGATGGAAGTTCACAAGATACCTGATTCCGGGATTCTACTTATTTGATAGGTGCGAACCGGGCGAGGTGGTGTACAGAGTGGACTTTGACAATGCGGCAGAGAGAGAGAAGAGCGAATATTTGCAGATGTACCGAGATTATGGATGGGAATATGTGTCTGAGGCAAATCGTTTCCGCTTTTTCCGAAAGCCTGCAGACAGTACGGAGAAGAAAGAAAACGAGATTTTCAGTGACGATGAATCAAAACTTGAGATGATTGACCGAATTTTCAGGAGAAGAATGATACCGCTTCTGTGCGTGTTCCTGTTTTGCCTGCTGCCCCAGCTTTTCATCCAGTATATGATGTGGCTTGAGTATGGGAGGATAGCGCAGAAGGTATTGACCGTTATCTTCTGCGTCCTTTTTGTATTGTATATGTGGCTGTTTATCCACTGCGGAAGGGGAATCCGCAGATTAAAGCGGAAATATAAAAAATGTGGTCCATAAGGCGTGATATGCGTTGATACAGGCGGGAAAATATGATATCCTTGGCAAAGAAAGCCGGACTTTTTGGGGTAGTGTAAAGTAGCCTATGAAAAACTGGAGTCAAAAAAATAGGCTCCATTA
>CAJTOH010000054.1 GCA_910577685.1 uncultured Dorea sp.
CGGGTTTCATAACCCCATCGGTGCCTTTCGCAGAAAGGCGGATTATAATTATGAATGAAAAGTTACAGGTGTATGAGGACAAGATGAACAAGACTATGGCGAACCTTGACGGTGAACTGGGGACCATCCGGGCGGGACGAGCCAATCCCAACGTACTGAATAGGATTATGGTGGATTACTACGGGACGCCGACCCCGATTCAACAGGTGGCGAACGTGTCCGTTCCGGAGGCGCGCTTGATCCAGATTCAGCCGTGGGATAAGAATATGCTGAAAGTGATTGAGAAGGCGATTCAGGTATCCGACCTTGGCATCAACCCGACCAATGACGGAAGCATGATCCGTCTGGTATTCCCGGAACTTACGGAAGAGCGCAGAAAAGAGCTTGTGAAGGATGTCAAGAAGAAGGGTGAGGCTGCGAAGGTTGCGATCCGTAATATCCGTCGGGACGGCAACGACGCCTTGAAGAAGCTTAAGGGTTCGGAGGTTTCGGAAGACGAGATTAAGGATATGGAGACGGAGCTTCAGAAACTGACGGATAAGTTTGTGAAGGAAGTGGATAAGGCGGTAGATAGTAAGTCTAAGGAAGTTATGACCGTTTAATGAGAGAGGGGACAGACCGGAAGCCTTTGCGCGGGTCTGTCCCCCCGTTCATGCCCGAAAGGAGAGAAATTTATGGTGATACCGCAGCATGTTGCAATTATTTTAGACGGAAACGGACGTTGGGCAAAGTCGAAGGGGATGCCGCGCAATTACGGCCATGCCCAGGGAAGCAAGAACGTGGAGCGCATCTGTGAGGACGCTTATCGTATGGGCGTTAAGTATCTGACGGTGTACGCATTTTCCACGGAGAACTGGAACAGGCCCGGGGACGAGGTTGCCGCTCTGATGAAGCTTTTGCGGAACTATATGAAGACCTGTCTTAAGACAGCGGAGAAGAATGATATGAAGATCCGTGTGATCGGCGATGTGTCTAGGCTGGATGACGACATTCGCTTAAGGATTGCGGAGCTTGAGGAAGCTACCAAGGATAACGGCGGACTGAATTTCCAGATCGCCGTCAACTATGGAAGCCGCGATGAGATCATACGCGGGATCAGAAGGCTTGCGAGGGATTGCGCAGACGGAAAGGTGAAGCCGGAGGAGATCGGCGAAGCGGTATTTGAGGGATATCTGGATACCCACGGCATCCCGGATCCGGATCTGTTGATCCGTACCAGCGGCGAGATCCGGCTTTCTAATTTTTTGATGTGGCAGCTTGCGTATACGGAGTTTTATTTTACGGATATCCATTGGCCGGACTTTACGAAAGAGGAGCTGATGAAAGCCATCGAACAGTATAACGCCAGAGACAGACGTTACGGCGGGGTAAAGGAGGAACAAGGGAAGGATGTTTAAGACTAGGCTGTTAAGCGGAATCGTACTGGTGATTGTGCTGGTGGCGACGGTTGGAACGGGTGGGAACCTTTTATTTGCGTTCCTCTGCGCCATCAGTCTGGTGGGTATGACAGAATTGTATAAGGTTGTTGGTGTTCAGGGAAAATTATTAGGGTGCGCCGGTTATCTGGCGGCTTTGATTTATTACGGGCTTCTGTGGGTTCAGGCGGTAGAGAATGTGACCATGCTTTCTATCATGTTTCTGGTTCTGCTGATGGCTGTGTATGTGTTTACATTTCCGGCGTTTCGTGCGGAGCAGGTCATGACGGTGTTCTTTGGTTTCTTCTATGTGGCGGTCATGCTTTCCTATGTATATCAGACCCGTATGCTCCCGGACGGAGGAATCGTGGTGTGGCTGATTTTCCTGAGTTCGTGGGGATGCGATACCTGCGCTTACTGTGTGGGGATGCTCATCGGGAAACATAAGATGGCGCCGAGGTTAAGCCCGAAGAAATCTGTGGAAGGCGGGATCGGCGGGATTGCCGGCGCGGCGCTTCTCGGCGCGCTGTTTGCCCTTGCCATGAACCAGTGGAAAGGCGCGGGGGCGTCTCCTTTGCATTATGTATTGATCTGCGCCGCAGGCGGAGCTATTTCACAGGTGGGAGATCTGGCGGCTTCCGCCATTAAGCGGAATCATGAGATTAAGGATTACGGTAAACTGATTCCCGGACACGGAGGGGTATTGGACAGGTTTGACAGCGTGATTTTCACAGCGCCCGTGATCTATTATTTGTCGGTATTGCTGGCGGGGAATTTCTAGCATTATATCTGGCGAAACTCCGCAGAATAAATTTTCATCAGACAGTATATTAGTGTAGTGCCGGAAAATAAGTTTCGTATACTGACTGAAAAGGTTAGTGCATATATCTATATAGGAAAGTAAGAGTAATTAAGGGGAATATATTTAATAATGGAGAGAACGATGAAGAAAATAGCCATATTAGGTTCAACAGGATCCATCGGAACCCAGACGCTTGAGGTGGTCAGGGAAAATGGTGATATTGAGGTACACGGCATTGCGGCGGGCGGCAATATAGGACTCTTAGAGGAGCAGATCCGGGAATTCCGTCCGCGGCTTGCCGCCGTCTGGTCTGAGGAGAAGGCGGAAGAGTTAAGGATGCGCGTTGCTGATACGAATACAAGGGTAGTATCCGGAATGGACGGACTTTTAGAGGTATCAACTCTTCCGGATACGGAGATACTAGTGACAGCGATCGTCGGGATGATCGGAATCCGTCCCACGATTGAAGCGATCAAGGCGGGGAAGAATATTGCGCTTGCCAACAAGGAAACGCTGGTGACGGCAGGTCATATCATTATGCCGCTGGCAAAGGAAAAACATGTGTCTATCCTTCCTGTGGACAGTGAACACAGCGCCATCTTCCAGTCCCTGCAGGGAAATGAACAAAAGGCGCTCAGCAAGATACTTCTGACGGCATCCGGAGGCCCGTTCCGCGGAAAGAAGCAGGAGGAGCTTTTGGAAATCCGGGTGGAGGACGCCTTAAAGCATCCCAACTGGGCGATGGGGCAGAAGATTACGATTGATTCTTCCACCATGGTCAACAAGGGGCTTGAGGTTATTGAAGCAAAGTGGCTGTTCGGGGTGGACGTGGACCGTGTACAGGTGGTGGTACAGCCTCAAAGCATCATCCATTCTATGGTGGAATACGTTGACGGCGCAATTATAGCGGAGCTTGGCACTCCGGATATGAAGCTGCCGATTCAGTATGCGCTGTACTATCCCGAGAGAAGGCGGCTTCCGGGAGAGCGGGTTGACTTTTGGAGCCTTAATAAGCTGGAATTCGAGAAGCCGGACATGGATACCTTCTATGGGCTTAAGCTTGCCTATGAGGCAGGAAAAAAGGGCGGCACGCTCCCAACGGTGTTTAATGCGGCGAACGAGCTGGCAGTCCGGCAGTTTCTGAACCGGGAGATCAAGTATCTTGAGATTGTCGAGATTATTGAGGACTGTATGAAGGCTCACAGGAATATTGAGAATCCTTCCCTCCAGGAAATACTGGATACGGAAGCGGCAACTTATGACAGGATCAACAGTAGGAGGTAGCTCGTAATTTGGGTATTATATTAGCAATCATTATCTTTAGTTTTATTGTGTTCTTTCATGAACTGGGGCATTTTTTGCTGGCAAAGAAAAATGGTATTGATGTAGATGAATTCGCCATCGGTATGGGGCCGACGCTGTATTCGAGGGAATATAAGGGAACGAGATATGCGGTCCGCATCTTTCCGATCGGCGGTTTCTGCGCCATGGGGGAGGATGAGGAGGCGACGGATTCTCCCAATAATTTCAATAACAAGTCTGTCTGGGCAAGGATTTCCGTCATCGCGGCCGGACCTGTATTCAACTTCATCCTTGCGTTTGTTTTTGCGGTTATTTTGACGGCTATGGTCGGCTATGACCGCCCTGTAGTCGACTCTGTGGAAGCGGGTTTTCCGGCGGCAGAAGCAGGGATTAAGGCGGGGGACAGGATTGAAAAGATGGGGGGGAAGAAGATCCGTATTTTTCGGGAGATCACAATCTACAACCAGTTTCATCAGGGAGAGGATGTTGAGATTACCTACAGCCGCGGCGGAAAAGAGCATACGGTAACGCTGACTCCAAAGAAAGACGAGGAACTTGGATATTATCGGCTTGGTATTTCCTCCGAAGGGTATCTGAAGGCGAATCTTCTGAATTCTGTGCGGTACGGCGCGTATTCTGTGAATTATTGGGTCAGCACGACTCTTGAGAGCCTTAAGATGCTGGTTACTGGCAAGGTCAGCATCAATAACCTCACCGGCCCTGTGGGAATCGTGGATGTGGTGGAGGGCACCTATCAGGAGAGCAGGTCCTACGGTATTTTTGTCGTGATTGTGGAGCTTCTGAATATTGCCATCATGCTGTCGGCCAATTTAGGCGTTATGAACCTGCTGCCCCTTCCGGCGCTGGACGGCGGAAGGCTGGTGTTTTTGTTTCTGGAGGCGGTGCGCCGGAAACGGGTGGCGCCGGAGAAGGAAGGCTATGTGCACATGATCGGGATCGCGCTGTTGCTGGCGCTCATGGTGTTTGTGATGTTCAACGATATCCGCAGAGTCTTTTTTAGTTAAATTTTGATTTTTATATTGACTTGGAGTGAACTCCAGATGATATAGTGGTTATATCGAATTGCCGTGTATACAGGAAGATTGCAGAAGAAGAGGTGAAGGTATGACCATCTCGGAAGTAAGTAAAAGATATGGGATTTCGCAGGATACTTTGAGATATTATGAACGGATCGGGGTCATCCCGCCGGTACACAGGACGAAGAGCGGGCTTAGGGACTACACAGACGAGGATTGCGGATGGGTGGAGCTTGCAGGATGTATGCGGGGCGCGGGGCTGCCCCTTCCTGTGCTGGCAGAGTATGTCCGTTTAAGCCGGCAGGGGGACGAGACGATTCCCGACAGGCGTAATCTTTTGCTGGAGCAGAAGGAGCAGCTTAATGTGCAGCTTCAGGCGATCCAAAAGACGATGGAACGGTTGGAGTACAAGATTTCCTGTTATGACAAGGCAATGAAGACAGGCAGGCTTATCTGGGATTAAAGGAGGATGAAGACGATGATTTATAAGGAGTTTCAGGACTTGAAATTATCTGCCCTTGGCATGGGCGCAATGCGCCTTCCGGTGATTGACGGAAAGGATGAGAACATCGATGAAGAGGCGACAGCGCGGATGGTGGAGTACGCCTTCCATCAGGGGATTAACTATTTCGACACGGCGTGGGGCTACCATGCGGGTAACTCGGAGTTGGTGATGGGAAGGACGCTTAGCAGATATCCAAGGGAGAAGTTTTACCTTGCCACTAAGTTTCCGGGATATGATCTCTCGAATATGACGAAGGTGGAGGAGATTTTCGAGAAACAGCTTGAAAAATGCCGGGTTTCATATTTTGATTTCTATCTTTTCCACAATGTCTGCGAGATGAATATTAATGAATATCTGGATGAGCAATATGGGATCCACGAGTATCTTATGAAGCAGAAAGAGAACGGAAGGATCCGTCATCTGGGATTTTCCGTCCACGGAAGTTATGAGGTCATGAAGCGCTTTCTGGAGGCATACGGGAAAGACATGGAGTTTTGCCAGATTCAGCTTAATTATGTGGACTGGGATTTTCAGGAAGCAAAAGCGAAGGTGGAGCTGCTGAGTGAATACCAGATTCCAATCTGGGTGATGGAGCCGCTGCGGGGTGGTATGCTGGCGTCCCTTTCCGAGGAGAATGAGGAGAAATTATCCGCCCTTCGTCCTAAAGAGGAGATTCCGGCATGGGCGTTCCGTTTCCTGCAGTCGATTCCGAAGGTGACGGTGATTTTATCCGGTATGTCGAATTTCGAACAGCTAGAGAAGAATATACATACTTTCGAGAGTGAGGAGCCGCTGAACGGGGAAGAGATGGAGACGCTGCTTGGCATTGCGGACAGCATGGTGAACGGCGTACCCTGTACGGCGTGCCGTTACTGTACGTCCCACTGTCCTCAGGGGATCGATATTCCTTCTATGCTGAAACTGTACAATGAACATAAGTTTACCGGAGGCGGATTTATTGCGCCGATGGCGCTGATGGCCGTGCCGAAGGACAGACTGCCGTCTGCCTGCGTCGGGTGCGGAAGCTGCGAGGCCGTATGTCCGCAGCAGATCAAGATATCAGAGAAGATGGCTGATTTTGCCGGGATGCTGAATCAGGGATAGACATATAGACGGGCTTTAGAGAAACAGTATTAAAAAATACTGTGTTCCCTAAAGCCCCTTTTGCGTTTTAATCATACTGCCAGTACACGGTAATTTTATTTAAATCAGGCTCATCCATATATTGATACCTTACTTCGGTAAGCCCGTACCAGTCCGCCAGATTCTGGGCGGCAGACTTCATAATATTCTCGAATACGTCGTCGCGGGCTTCTTCGTAAAGCGCGTCGCTCGCAAACTTAATTACTGTCGGGTTTCCCCCGTCGGAAATGACGCCGTTCATCCGCAGCAGAACCAGTTCCGGGTCGTAGGAGGTATAATACATATTGTTCATCATGTAGTAATTGCGGTTCATTGCCGTGCATGCCGGAAGTACAACGTCGCGGTCCGGGGTATGGTTTTTCATTAGTTCCGTATCGTCGCAGAGCATATAGTCGTAGCTGATCAGCTGGAACTGGTTGGTTTCGTCCCCTTCCGAGGCTTGGAAAACCGGGTCACCCCAGGTTACGTCCATATAATAGTAGTCGCCCTCGCATTTTACCAGATTCCACGCATGGTTCTGCCCGCCGCTGGTTGTCCCTGTTACATAGGTGCAGAATACGCCGAGCCGCTCAAGGAGGTACTGGGCCGCTTTCGAATATCCCGCGCAGACGGAACGCCGGTGGAGAAAGACGCTGTAAATGTTTTGATTATCGGGGGCTTCCAGATCGTAATCTACTGTGTCTACAATATACTCATAAACATACAGGATCTTATTGTAGTCCGATTCATCTGACGAAATCCCTGACAGGCACTGGAACGCCTGCGCTTCGATCTGTTCCTTCATCTGTTCTTTTTGTGTCTCGGTATAAGCGTAAGTGGGTCTCAGTACGGTATAGGGCTCGTCTCCTTCATAACTCGTGGCAGAGATTGTACCGTCGCACCAGAAGATATCGGGGCAGTCTTTCAGGATAAACTGGAAGATCTCATTGGCCCGTTCTGCTTCGGAGGCATGGATATAAATATCTTTTGTATTGTCCTTAAGCCCTTCTAAAATCTCCCGGTAGGTAAGCCGTTCTTCTTCGTTGAGCTGTTGATAGTAGTATTTCTGACTGACTTCATTCTCTTGGATCACCACTTCCTGAAAGGGGATTTCTTCCGGGCTTGTGAATTCCCGTTCAATTTCTTTCACCACGCTGGGCTTGAATCCGATTCCATAGGCAATGGAAAAGGATGCGGCTGCCAGACAGAGCAATCCGCTTACTATTGCCAGTGTATTGAGGCATCCGCTTTTTCTTCTTCGTCTTTTTTTCATATTCGCTCCTTGCGTATCTGTTCTAAACAGTTCTGCACAACCGTCGATACTCTATATTATATTCAATTTTCCCGAAATATACAATATCGGTAACGATTTCTTCCCGTACTCATATTCTAATCGCAAGAAAGTCTTTTGTGAGGTATTGCTATGAACGTTATGAGAGCTACCCAGCAGGATACCCCTGATAAAGGAAAGCTTAAGATTAATCTTACATCGGAGATTACGGCGTATCCCGTAGCTGACGCGACTATTTCGATTTCCTACACGGGAGTACCGGACAGCCAGTTAGAGAAGCTGACTACGGATTCTTCCGGCCAGACCGAAACCATTGAGCTTGATGCTCCGCCTTTGGAATATAGTTTGGATGTGGATAATGAGATCCAGCCCTATTCGGAGTATACCCTTCAGGTGGAGGCTCCGGGGTTTGAGCCGGTCAGCATCGCCGGGGCGGAGATTCTGTCTTCTGTCACTGCCATCCAGAACATATCCTTAAGTCCGTTAGAGACCACAGATCCTTCGGAGGAGATCTTTGTTATCCCTGCACATACTCTCTATGGATCTTATCCTGCCAAGATACCGGAGGACGAGATTAAACCGATGAATGAGACGGGCGAGATCGTATTAAGCCGGGTGGTGGTTCCGGAGTATATTGTTGTGCATGACGGCAGTCCCAGAGATACTACGGCGAGAAATTATTATGTGAAGTATAAGGATTATATTAAGAATGTGGCGTCCAGTGAGATTTATGCTACTTGGCCGGCGGATACCATACGGGCGAATGTGCTGGCGATTATGTCTTTTACTCTGAACAGGGTGTTTACGGAATGGTCACTTCGTATAGTCTGATTCAGGACTGCCGGAACCTTATAGTAAATGAGTTGATTATCAGAATCGTCTCGAAAAATTCCTATCAGCTTGAATACTGCTAATATGTACTGAATTTTTTATCAGAAATGATTCTTTACAAAAATGAAACCAAATAATCAACACATTTACTATAGAAAGAGGTTAATCATGAACGAGCGAAAAAATAAAGATATAACTATCTGGCAAAGTCCAAACAGACGTGGGCAACCGGACAAGGCATACGGTTTTTCCTGTAAATATCATATACCAAGCGGAGACACAAAGCAATTAGAAAAAGCAATAACATGGGATAACTGTATTGCAGAATATAAAGACGGCTATAGAAGAGCAGACCATTTTATTCAGGCGGACTGCCTGCTTGCCGATATTGACAATTCACACAGCGAGAATAAAAACGACTGGATAACACCCAAAGATGTTGAAAACGTATTGCATGATGTTCCATTTTACTATTATCCTAGCAGGAATCATATGAAATTCAAGAATGGACAAGCGCCGCGCCCCAAGTATCATCTGATATTTCCGACGCATATACTGGAAACCGCATCTGAATATTCAGACTGCACAAAGAAACTGGTATCCACATTTCCGCAATTGCATTTTGATTCTGCTGTGACAGGAGCAGCACAGTTAAATTTCGGGGTGGAAAATCCCGTTGTATCGTATGTAGATGGAAAGATAAACGTAATAGACTATATTTTATCCAATAAACAGGAAACACCTCAGCAAACGCCAGATACAAAGCCAAAAGATACTGCCGTCATCCCACAGGGACAGAGAAACAACACTTTACACAAGTTTGCACTATCTGTTCTTACAAAATATGGTGTGACAGACGCTGTATATAATCTGTATCTGAACGAATCACAGAAATGCTCACCACTATTGGAAGAAAAAGAAGTACAGTCAATATGGAATGGTGCGGTAAACTTTTATAACAGTACGATAAAAGTACAGTCTGACTATATTGAGCCATCTATATATCAAAAAGCTACACCAACACTCCAATGGGAAATACTACCTGTGAATCCTGTTGCAGTTCAGCAATTATACAGCATAGATAAAAGAGACAGAAAATTCAGCATTTCAGTCACCAGGCTGATTTTAGAAGCAATTGGAGTTACCGTAAAATTCAATGATATGAACAGACAGACGGAAATTAATGGAATCCCTGAAAAATATGGAAAGGATGATTTGAACAATCTTTTAGCCACATTTGTATATGACATTGCGTATAAACTTTCATTTAAAAAAGTGACCTTAAAGATTGTGTATGAAAATCTTCATGTAATAGCTATGGAAAATCATTATCACCCTGTAACGTCACTTCTGCATGAGAGGTCATGGGATAATACAGACAGGCTTCCAGTAATCTATGAAATATTAGGCATTGCCGATAAGAATTACCAGTCTCTTATAAAGAAATGGGCGATACAAACGATTGCCGTCCTTTTTAATTCTGACGATATGCCTGTTACCACAGAGGGCGTGCTTGTGTTACAGGGAAAACAAGGCATCGGAAAGACACAGTTTTTCAGACATCTTGCAATTAAGGATAGTTTCTTCAAGGGCGGAGCTACTTTGGATATGACAAATAAGGACAGCCTGATGTCGGCTACGAAAGTATGGATATGCGAGCTTGGAGAAATAGACAGCACTACCAAAAAAGAGCAGTCGGCACTCAAAGCCTTTCTTACAGAACAGACAGACCGTTATCGGGAACCCTACGCACGTCATGAAACGGTTCGCTCACGCAGGACCTCTTTTTGTGGAACTGTAAACCCACAGGATTATTTGCGAGACGATACCGGAAACCGCCGATTTTGGACGATACCCGTTGAGAAAATAGCCCTAAGAAGAATTTTTGAACTCTCTCCTGAATGGTACGCACAGTTTTGGAGGCAGATACTCACCATATACAAAAGCAACCCGAAAGAATATCTTCTTACAGAGAATGAAAAGGATTTTATCAACCGTAATAACCAGCAATATGAACAACTGCTCTTTGGGGAAGATGAATTTTTGACCTGTGCAGACTTCCAAGCCGACCAAACATTATGGAAATGGCAGACAGCGGCTGAAATCGCAAAGGCTCTCAATGAAGAATTTAAAAGCCTTCATATTTCAAGTGCAAGAATCGGTAAGTTACTTAACAGAATCGAGGAACAGCAACATATCATGTTTGAACGGAAAAAAGTAAAAGGCAAACGTCTCATACTATGTCCGCCAATAACAAGAACAACAAGCAATGATACTGGTCAGATTTCTGATTTACCAGACTACAAATTGCCCTCCTTACGGATTTTATCTGACGAAGAACCCATAATCTTCTAAACTCCTATAGGGTGCAGGGTGTAAGATATATCATATATAAATGATAAAAAATCAGTATGAGATTAGGATATATTTGAAATACTACTTTACGTCTTACACCCTGCACCCTTTTCCGAATAAATTCTTAACAGATTTCATAAACAGATTCTCCTTACACAAATTCTATGTTGACTGATAAAATAAGCGTATGAAAATGTATCGGATAAACTCCAGGTTAGATGTTTCACTGCAATTGATGTACGGACGGTTTCCGTTACTTAGACAGCATGAAAAGATACAACTTTCTCTTATTTTATCCTCATACCTATGTAAGGTTTTCTCATAAGTATTTCTTGTTATACTCTTATACCTTTTGCAATCTACTTTCTTCAATCTCCTTTAAAAACGCACGTCCTTTTTGGTTGTAGTAGTCCATCCGTTCCTGCGGGGTCATGTCCTTTGTAATAAAATAATTATATTCACGTAATTTGTGAATATCTTCAATCGTAAAATTTGGGCTTAAAACCGGTTTTTCCATAATCATTCCTCACTTTCTAATAATACGGACGGATTCAGAATTTCAATTGGTCTGTATCCTTTCAAATTGGTAATTGCACGTACTCCGCGAATCGTTTTGATATTGACTATATGCTTAAAGTTCCACGAGATAATACAATCACACTCGTTCACAACAGCCGCCCCGATATGCTGACAATCATCATAACTTTTTTGCGTCAGGATTCCCATATCTATGATTTGCTGCGCAACCTCCGCGGCATCACTAGAAATATCAAGGGTTGTAAATGAAATCTGCCCTAAATACTCCCTTAACCGGCTCCTTTTCGGTTCGGGGCAGGCTGATATTTCCTCTAATGTGACCGTAGACACATATACCTCATAAATTCCCTTACGGAACAGCTCCCATAATTGCAACGTATCCTCCATCTTTGCGGGAACGTCCTCCTGCATTAAGTGACTAACAACAGACGTATCTAAATATACTTTCAATCTCCGCATGGTCATCTCTCCTATCCTTACTTATAATATAATATGCGACTGTAAAATTCTCAACTGCTTGCCGTTCGCTCCGTTCACAATAATCTTCTTTATTCTATGCTAATTCCAAGCAGGATATTTACCGCTTTTTGTAATTCCTTTTTCTCTCTGTATGCCTGTATAATCTTCCACTCTGTATCGCTTAATTCTTCTTTCGACAGCTTAACCCCCAATAATGAACTAGGAGAAACTCTTAAGGCATAGCAAATTTCTGCAAGCATATCGGCATCCGGCCTGTTAATCCCCTGTTCCCAATTTGAAACACGTCCATTGCTGACGCCAATTTGCTCTGCCAGTTGTTTCTGGCTTATTCCAAGTTCCTCTCTGTATTTACGGATTCGATTTCCGATTTCGTATTTCATATATTCACCGCCTTTTGACTAATTATACATTCAAAACTTTACAAAGGCAATTACAAATCAAGATTTTCTTGATATTCCATTGACGAAAACAGAATATCTGTGATATTATGGATTAAAATCAAGAAATCCTTGATAGAAAGAAGTGATATTATGAAAGTTTACGAGAAAGTCCGGGAGTATATTATTGCTAACGGATACAAGCAGGTAGCAATCGCTAAGAAAGCAGGGATACCGAATGCAACTTTTAACGCTATTATGAATGGCAAACGGACGCTGTATGCAGATGATTTATCTTCTATCTGCGTTGCGCTAAACGTGAGCCCTGAACTGTTTATCGAAATTAAAAAGCCTTGTAAAAATGTCGTAGACAGAATGGAGGTGGTTTGAAGTGGTAAACAAAATTACAGAAGAAAAGGCAAGCATCATCTACATAATCGAACAGCACTTAAGGGAGGAACTGTTAAATCAGACACCGGAAAAGCTGTGGGAAGAAAGTTTCATAAAACAGCAGATTGAAAGACGGAAAAATGGAGAATTATTTACAACAACAAACCATATCCGTGCTATGGTGTACTCTATGTTGAGTTCCGGTATGTCCTGGAACAAAGTCACAAAGGATATAAACCCCGATACTAAATGTATTACTTCTGTTGATAAAATCTTTTGCAGTTATGATTTGGAACAGCTTTTAAAGCTTACTCCAACACAACTAAGAAACAGCATAAAAGAAATCCATTGCGCAACCCAATCTACGCTAAAACAAATGGAAGCTCTGCTCACAGTCAATGTTCCTAAATTCCTGTCAATAGAAAAAACATATGGAACAATTGATACTTTCTATCAAAAGTTTATAGAGATTGATAATACTCTGAAAACGCTCATTATACTTTTATCTGCTACAGAAAGTACCAGTAAATTAGAACAGATGAATGTTGCACTGGTATGTGAATATCTGCGGAATATAGGACATGATATACCAAAACCAGACAGGCATATTTGCAGGATTCTAAGCAGTGAGTATCTTGCGTTTTCAGATAAAAAGGAAACAACGCCTTTTGAAGCGTTCGACATTATAACGGAACTATCAAAAATGACAGGAAAATCAGCCGCAGAAGTGGATTATATTCTTTGGTCTTATTGTGCAGATGGATATGGGGAAATATGCACCAAGAAAACACCGAAATGCAATGAATGTGTTACAAAAAAAGATTGTCATAAAAGAAATGATTTGAAGTTTTGAGAGGAGTAAAAAAAATGAGTAGATTTACACAACAAGAGGAAACTACAATAGTTAAAAATGCTATGGAACTTACTGCTACAATAATGGTAGAGGAAATTGAATTAAGAAATATAAAATCTGAAAAATTTCGAGACTTACCAAATCCACCAAAAAGAACAATACTTAGAAAACCAGAAAAAATTTATCCCCAATATCCACCAAAACCAACAACAACGTACAGTTATACAGAATACTTAAAAGAAACAATCGGAATATTTAAAAATTTGCGTGTTATTGGAATTGCTGCCATAATTATTTTTCTAAGTGGCATTATAATACCTGGGCTTTTTTTTGTAACTTTTCTTTTGATGGCATTATTTCCTATATTATTCATTTTTCTGATTATTAAATATCATTCATATTCTATTAAACGGCAGGCATTAAATCAACAGCTATCCGAATCTCAGGAATATTTGCAAGCCGTTGAAAATGCAGAGAAACTTGCTGAAAAACAACAGAAAGAAGCAGAAGCAGAATTTCAACAACAGCAAAAAAAATTAGACGCAGAATATGAAGAAGAAAAGAACCAATATGAAAATGTCACTGTCCCAAAATATAATGAAGATTTTAATACATGGACAGTTATTCAAGAAAGAAAAATAGCTTTTTTGGAGGAAGAACTGAAATGTAATAAAGAAGCATTAAACTCTCTTTATGACGCTACTAAAATAATATCTAAAACTTACAGAGAATTTACAACCTTAAAATGGTTATATGAAGATATGAGTACATCAGACCATGATATACGATATGCAACAGAAATATTAGACAGAGACAGGCAAAGAGTAGTTACCGCAGAAGCTGGTAAACGTACCCAGACCGCTATATATGATATGAAACAAGCAATGATGAATGGATTCAATGCTGTATATAATGCAATTGAATATGGAAATGATTTGCAGGAAGATTCTATTGAAATCCTCTCCAAAACAAGACGTGATATTAATATCGGTAATATTATAGGCACTGTCCAAAGACACAATACAAACAAAATGTTAGATTCTCTAATACAAAAAAAGTAATATATAACTTACATATAATTCCTCTAAACAATACATTATAAAATCGTCAATTGTATTAAAAAATATCATGATTGGGGAAATTTTATAATGAGAAATGAACAATTAGGAGTAACAATAAATTCAGAGAATATATCATAACAAATTTTGATATAGAAAAGGATGAATTTTTGTCTGAAAATGAAATTCGTAGTGTTGTTGAGATTTCATTAAACAAAAAATGTTAGAGATTTAACAGGAATAGGATTCTTTTCTTATTTAGGAAATCTGTATTGTCGCGATGCAGAAATCGAAGAACTGATATTTGCAATAATTATGCCTTAAAAGATTTAAAAAGTGATAATACTAAAATTCGGAAACTGGATATCAGTAAGAATCCACATTTAACAAATTTGGAGTGTGACGAGACTGTAGTTATAACTAAATAATATAATGTGTAATTAATAGATAGTAATTCATTCAGACACCGTATAAAAATAAACATCTCTTTTCGTTTATACTTTTATACCCAAGAAAAACAGCCGTAGTCCATATGGATTACGGCATTTTCTATAAATGAAATGCATTTCCCCTTTTTGTTTATAGTATCTGTCCTAAATATTACGAAACTATTAACTGATTTGATTATACTTTGAAAATATCTTATAATATGTATATCAGGACATAATTTATTCACACCAAATATTCAAGGAGGGCTTTTCATGGTCTACGGATATGCAAGATGCTCCACGAATGAGCAGTTACAGGACATTAACAGACAAGTACGGGAACTAAAACAGCAAGGTGCAACAGACACAACAATCTATTTGGAATATGAAAGCGGTACGAAAATCAACAGGGCAGAATTGCAAAAACTATTGTCTGCTATTCAGACAGGGGATACAATTCTTGCTACCGAAGTCAGCAGAATCACAAGAAGTACAAAACAGCTCTGTGATATTATCGAATTTGCAAAGGAAAGAAAAATCAAGTTGGTGCTTGGAAATTTTGTTGTTGACTGTACAAAGGAGCTTGACCCCATGACAGAGGGTATGCTGAAAATGATGGGCGTGTTTGCGGAACTGGAACGAAATATGATAAGCCAAAGAGTAAAAAGCGGAATGGATAATGCAAAATCAAAAGGAAAAAGAATTGGCAGACCCACTACTACCGCTGGTGATATTCCTAACATATTTTATAAACATTATCCAAAGTATAAAAAAGGCGACCTCAATAAGAGAGAATTATCAAAGGTATGTTCTCTCTCCTATCCTACGATTTATAAATATTTGAAAATTATAGAAAATGTATAACCCGTATAAAGTCAAAGTGTGTGCGAAAGGAGAATGAGATATGAAGATTACACCAGATGGAGCACAGAAACTAATCCGTTCATTAGAAGAAGAAAAGCAGCAATTGGCAGGAAAGATTGATAAATTATCAACTTTTGTTGTTGCAGTGTCCGAGGGAAATCCAGAGGAATTGCGACCAGATTTCAAATGTATGGAAACAATCAAGGAAATTGATTGTATTAATGAAAAAATTCGCAAAATTAAGCATAGCCGAAATATCTTTAACACCACTACTCTTTTACCGGAGGAAGATATTACACTGGATGAAGCACTGATTCTGATGGCTATGCTGAATAAAAATTATGAGTATTATATAAAACTTGGCAACAGACAGACGAGAGAACGTAATCGTACAAGTTACGGGAATGAGATTGAATATACCTATACAAATTATGACATTCAGGAAATAAAAAACTACGGGAAAAATATGTATGAGAGAATGTTAGAAATCCAGTCTAAATTGAATCTAGTAAACAGTACATATAATTTTGAAGTAGATTTATAAGTATACTTTTCCGTGAATTGAAATTGATTTATGATAAAACACAGTGGAAACCGAGGCAATGAAGTTTACGTTATTGTTTAGAGTTTACGTAAATGTGCCTATGAGCTTATTTCTTATCTGTCATAGTTGAAAGTTAAGAAATCAAAAATCTCAATGGGAAGGAGTCCAAGTCTCCTAAAAGTCATGAATATTTTCAGTTCTAAAAACTTCTTAATGCCAAGTACGGTTAGCGGCATTTTTCACGTCTTATAATATTGCGGAGGGTTAAATGGAGGTCAATATCTATTCAAGAAAAGCTATTGAAAAATTATTACAGAGTAATTTCCCCAAAAATGTAGCAGTAATCAGTTTTTATGACCCCGTGAATCGAAGAACGGGGGAAAGAGATAAACCAGTTAATTATTCTCTCAAAACCGGTCGTGTCTTTCCAGTTGCGATACATGATATTGATTTGGAGATACTTCCCAAATATGGTCTTACATATGATACTTATTTTCCAGAAGCTGATAATTTAGCGGAGTTTATTTACAGCGCCTACAATGAGGGTTTGGACATAATTTGCCAGTGTGAATATGGACAGAGCCGGAGCGCCGCCTGTGCTTCAGCAATATTGGAACATTTTTATCAAAACGGCATTTCTGTATTTGCAGATTATCGCTATTATCCGAATCAGATGGTATTTCATAAAGTATTCGACGCCTTGAATCATTTGAAAATACAAAATGTATATTATAATACAAACAAAATATTGTAAAAAAATGAAATAGAAGAACAGTCCTTGTCGGGCTGTTCTTTCGCTATAGAAAACCACTCACTTTTCTTTGTACACACAAAACAAGTTATACAAACTATGAAATCTACATTCTATAAAATTGCACAAAAATATAAGTTTTTTTTGTGCAATACGGAGAAAATCAAAAATAATTGCATGAAAATATATTAATCAAACATTTATATACTTAATTTTTTCTTAATAATTATAAAAAATATGATTTATTTTATTTTTTATAATAAATTTCAGAAAATAAATTCTAATAATTATATTTGTCGCTCTATATTTTAACATTATATATAGGTAACTCAATTAGAGGAGGTATCTATAATATGTACAATAGCAGTTAAAATACAATAGAAAAACCATCAAAAGGACTATTTCAGATTGTCTTTCTCCTTGTGGGTAATCCGCTAAATCTAAAGGCATCAAACTTCATGAACATGAATTGGTTTAGAAAGGATAAAACCCCTATGAGTACAAATATAAAAAATACTTTTTCAAACAATGTTACTATAGAAAAAAGAACGTGCTCTCATAGAAATACTTGCGAATATGACAAGCGATATCCCAATAATAATAAGTTAAATATATCTGACAGAGGGTATCTCATGAAGCAGGAAGATTTCCGACGTTTGGAACGGAAACAAAACGATATGAACGTCACACTGGAATTTCCCAAAAAACCGGAGAACGAAGAAAATATAAAGAGAGAAGTGAAAGGAATTCTCTCTGACATTCTTCAGGAGCATATAACAAAAATTTCTTAGTTGCAAAAGGGGCGGTAAAACTCATTTCAGCTTCCTCTTTACGAAAATAATTAAAAATAGCAAAAAAGGAGACACAATGAATACAAATACAAATTTACTTTCAGGAGAAATTCATAAAAAACGAATCAGAATATTGTTACGTGTAAGTTCAGACCAACAATTAGAATCTGACGGAGATTTAACCGTACAAAGGCAACTTATTATGGAGTATGTAAAATCTCATTCAAATTGGATTTTAGACAGTAAGGAATACTTTGAAGGAAGCAACAGCGGATATAAAAATTCTGTTGCAGACAGGGAAATTTTACAGAAGGCATATCATGATGCCGAAAACCACGAATACGATATATTAGTTGTATACAAAGATGACCGAATCGGGCGAAGAATGTGGGAAATAGGCGGTTATATTATGTCTTTAAAAAATCTCGGCGTAGATGTATATACAGTAAAAGACGGCTGTATTTCTCCGGGAAATGATGATATTATGGGACAGATGATGTTAGCATTGCGATATGGAAACGCACAAAAAAGCAGTGCTGATACAGGAATGAGAGTAAAAGACACTGCAAAAAAATTAGTTCAGTCAGGAAAATTTATGGGAGGGAAAGCTCCCTATGGATACACATTAGAACACTCCGGCGAAATCAGCAAGCATGGACGGGCTTTAAAGCATTTAGTTATATCCCCCGAACGTTCAGATGTTGTTAAATACATCTATGAATTGTCATTAAACCTAGAATATGGCTCGACTAAAATTGCAAAAACATTGAATACAACTGAACGATATAAAAACCTTGCGCCGAACGATGTTTGGAAAAGCGGTACAATTGCCAGTATCCTCACCAATCCTATCTATGCAGGCTATACCGCCTATAACCGCAGAGAGCGCTTAAACGGAAGACACCGCAATTTAGACAGCAGTGAATGGATTCTTTCAGATAAACCCAATCCTGACCTTGTAATCATTGATGAAGATACATGGAAAAGAGTACAGAAAAAGCGCGAACTAAGAAGCAATAAGTATACGAAATCTCCTAAAAATCAAGATGTGACCGTACTGAAACGAAACGACGGTATGCTGTCTCTCGTAGATGTTTTACACTGCGGTTACTGTGGCTGCAAGATGGTAAACGGCAGTAAATACAATTACTGGACTATCAAAGGAACTGGAGAGCGAAGAAAAAGCAAAATAGCCATTTACAAATGTCAGAATGCCTGGCAGGGTGTCCCTCACGATAAGACAAAGCAATACAGAGCAGATGTGATTGAACCGATTGTATATGAAGCATTAGCCGAGTATATCAGCAAGTTACAGGAGAATGAGAACATTTATGAACAGATTACTGCAAATAACAATGTAGAAAAAAAGAGAAAGGAACGGGATTTAGAGATAGCAAGAAAAGACCTTGAAAAAATCAGGCGTGACATCCATATCATGGAAGAGCATATTCCTGAAGCTATGACAGGAGAATACGCGTTATCATTAGAAAAACTGAATCGCCTTATCGACAAGAAAACCGAACAGGAGAAAGAACAAATGTCAGTAGTAAAAGAAAAAGAAACAATATTACAAAACACCACTGTTACCGCAAAGGATTGGGAAGATATCAGACATCAGATACCAACCTGGAAGGAAATGTTTCTTCATGCAGATACAGCTACGAAACGCGTACTGGTAAATAAACTGATTGAACGTATTGACATCACCAGAGAAAGGCTGGTTGTCCGGTTTAAAATCAGCTTAAACGAGTTCCTTCCCCAGTCCCGAATCAGTAATAACGAAGTGGTATCGGAATCAGGGATATGAGTTTACGATTACCTCGTCTACCGCTTTCGATCATAAGTGGATTCCGGAGAGGAATATTTTTGATACCATATCGGTGATTGTGGATGAGTTGTTTGCGGATTATCTGTCGCGGCCCAATGTGAAACAGCCGATATTGACGCAGTATTGTGATGGGAGACAGGTGCAGTGTCCAAACTGGATGACTCAATGGGGCAGTAAATCTCTGGGCGATCAAGGCTATTCTCCCATAGAGATTCTGCGGTACTTCTACGGCGACAATATGTACATTAACAGCGCCGAGGCCATTTCCGGGATCCCCTCCTCCTGGCCGGGATACAATCTGGAAAACGGATCCAGCGGCAGCAAGGTCCGCCAGATTCAGGAACAGATCAATGTAATCGCCGGAGCCTATCCGGCAATCCCAAGGCTCGAGGTTGACGGAATCTACGGTCCTGCCACCGCTGCCGCGGTCAGCA
This sequence comes from uncultured Dorea sp., assembly GCA_910577685.1. GTDB lineage: Bacteria > Bacillota > Clostridia > Lachnospirales > Lachnospiraceae > Sporofaciens. Next base: position 19,996 of record CAJTOH010000054.1, read on the forward strand.
AATTCCAGTCCGTATTTGGATTGCCGGCGACCGGAGTCACAGATTATAAGACATGGTATAAGATTTCCGAAATCTACGTGGGAGTATCACGGATTGCGGAATTGACATAGTGTCTGCATTATATTCCGGCTAACCTCCTTGTCTAAATTTTCATCAGACGATATTGTCGGCGGTCAACGATGCCGCCGCATCGCCTCCCTTCTCGGCCTTGCTGATGAAAATTTATTCTGTGGAGTTTCGCCGGATATAATGCAGTACACTAGCGTACGCGAAGAGGGGTATTCTTTTATACAAAAACCGTCAACGTATATTAATAATTAACGGTGATTAACCGATATATAAATTGACAATATATATCGAAAGGAAGGAAACGGTATGGCAAAGGAAGAGATTACGCCAAGTGAATGGCAGATCATGGAAGTCCTGTGGGCGTGCGGGGAGCCTTTGACATCCTCCGAGGTCTACAAAAGGATGCAGGGAAATGTGGATATGTCGATGAGGATGGTGCGGGTGCTGATGAACCGTCTGAATCAGAAGGATGTCCTCGGCTACACGGTGGATGAGCGTGATTCGAGGGTTTACCACTATTATGCGCAGAAGACAAGGGAGGAATGTGAGAAAGAGAAAAGCAGGAAATTTGTGGACAGCTACTTTTCCGGCAATGGTACAAATGCAATGGCGGCGCTACTGCAGAGCTTTACCTTGACAGATGAACAGATTAAGGAGTTGGAGGATATTTTGGAGAAAAGCAGGGATCGTGGGACGGAATCCGCAGATAAAGTGGGTGGTAATGATGCCTGACTGGTCACAGATTGGCAGCCTCTTGGATTTCTGTGCGGTATATTATACTACCCAGCTTGTGCGGTGTGCGGTATTTTCCTTTGTGCTGATTGGGCTTGTTATGCTGCTGCGGAAGGCAGTTTTTTCGGAACGGACTTTCTTAAGGGGCTTGTTATGGTCGTCTTTCCTCCTCATCCCATTTCTTGGAAAGCTGAGGCTGTTTTATGAAAATAAGGCTGTTGTAAACATGACGTGGCGGCTGACGGAGGCAACCATGTCGTGGATCTGGGCCGACCGTATTTATATAGCGGGTATTTTTGCAGCCGGGGTGTGCATATTCGGGAAACGGCTGCGCCTTTGGAAGTCGGTTGCCGGGATGGAAAGGATTTGTCCGGATAATATCATGGTCAGTGTTACGGACATGAACGTCACACCGTTTACCGTGGGGGTGTTTGCACCGAAGATTGTCATTCCAAAGGTAATGCTGGAGTGCTGCGGCAGAGATGAATTAAAGGCTGTCATTCAGCACGAGCGGACACATATCCGTTTGGGGCATTTATGGTTTGGGTTTGCATGGGACATCCTGCGGTGCCTTTTATGGGTGAACCCGTTCCTGACAGTATTCCAGAAACATTTCAGGGCAGACATGGAAGATATCTGTGACAGGGTGTGTATACAGAACAGTGGGAAGACGGCGCATGAATATGGAATGGTATTGGTGAAAACCTTGAAACTGCTGCGGTCCGGCTCAGAGGGAACGCCGTCTGCCGTTACCTATGCGGGGGAAAGGGAATTTGCAGACATGAAAAGGCGGATGGGGAAGATTGCAGGTTTCCGCCCATACCGGAAAAAAATGTGTATGTGCATGGCAGTGATTCTGGCAGCGGCAGTAGGTGCGGTATTACTCTTTATACATAGTTGTTCTTATGGCAAATGCAGGGAAGATGAAAATATATTGGTGTATGAGTATAAGGATGGAGAAAGCATTACCATTTCAAATCATGATACCAGCCTGAATCAGATGATTTCTTATGATGACAGATATGTTTATGTAGACAGGGAGACATTTGAAGCACTTTTGAGAAAAAACAATGCGAGGGGACAGATTTTTATTGTCTTTGGAGGATTATATAAACTTCCCGGTTTTTTATGCGGAGGGCAGTCATGTTTATATGAAACTGATTCAGCGGATGAGGTAGTCCGGATTCCATACACACGGCAAAAGGACGATTGGGTGATGGCGCTGTTCAAAATAATATAGGTAAAAGGAATTATATTTTGGTAGTGTAAAGTAGCCTATGAAAAACTGGAGTCAAAAAAATAGGCTCCATTAG
>CAJTOH010000055.1 GCA_910577685.1 uncultured Dorea sp.
AAATAGGTTCTGAAAGCCCCATGAAATAAGGGCTGAAGATTCCGAGAAGTTATAAGGATACAAAGGAGGGAAAGAACACATGGATGAATTGGTACAAAAAGCAAAGCAAAAAGATCCGGATGCATTTGAAAAATTAATCCGCCTGCACATGCAGACCATGTACAAAATCGCCAAATCATATTTCACATCCGACGAAGATGCAGCAGATGCGATACAAGACACCATAATAACATGTTACGAGAAGATCTCATTTCTAAAAAATAACGCTTATTTCAAAACATGGATGATAAAGATATTGATGAGTAAATGCTGTAATATCTTAAGAAACAAAAAAATATTAGATTTTTCCGAAGAGGCCGCCGAACAGCCAGTTACGGAAAAACGATACGATGAACTGGAGTGGAAAGAAGTTATCCGCCTCTTAGACGAAAAATACCGTTTGGTCATGGTTCTCTACTATGTGGAGGGATTCCGTATCAGTGAAATCGCCCAGATACTTGAAATGAACGAAAACACGGTACGCACCCGGCTGAAACGAGGCCGGGAAGAACTACAGAACATTTATCTATATGAAAAAAGGAGGGAAAAACGTAATGGAACAAAGAGAAGTATTGCTCAAAAAGCTGCAGGAAGATGCAGAAATACCGGAAATTGTATATCAGAAAGCAGAACAGGCATTTAACCGAATCCACGCAGAAGCAAATCCGCCGGCCAGGAAGCGAATAAAAAGAAAAACAGGTTCCAGCCGTAAGAAATACGCCCTCCTTATACTGGCGGCAGTCCTCATGATCGGCACACTGTCAGTCAGCGCCGCGACATATTTCCACTGGAACGATAAATTCAAGGAAGAGCATCACGTTACGCCCGAGATCGAGAAGAAACTGACTGAATCCAATACTGCAAAAGAAATAAATCAGTTTACAGAGCACGACGGAGTACGGTTTGAAGCCGTCCAATCCGTTGCCGACAACACCGCCGCTATCATCGTCATAAAAATTTATGGCAGCGAACAATTTCCATTTCGGAAGCGCATGAATTTCCGCAATATTGATATAAAAATGGATGGTATGGACACATTTTCCGCGAACGCAGGTTTTCTTGAGTCCGATTTCTCAGACGCGCAGCCAGATGATATATGTGAAGACGGTCTGACATATGAACTTATATTGGTAAAGAATGAAGAGGAAAATCTGCTTGGTAAAGAAATAAAATTAACATTCACCGATATTATTGATTCCTACCAAGAAAAACAAACTCTTACTGAATTACCTCCTTTATTAGCTTCTACATGGGAACTTAATATCGTCCTTGATAATGAAGACACCGGGAAAGAATATGAGGTAAACCAACAGATTACCGGAACAGAAGCGAAAGTAAACAAAATACGTATGTCTCCCGTCTCTTTCACTATTGATTATGACTGGAAACGCCAGATGAAAACGGAGACCTCTATAGGTTTAGACGGGGAGGAAAGCACATTTGAACACGCGGTAAATCCGCCTGAACTTATGGGGGTGGTCCTCGAAGACGGAACTGTACTGGAACATATTACCCACTGGAGCAACGTGAAATACACAAATGATGATTTTACACAGTATCAGGCAGTGGGGACCTTCTCTCAATTCATTGAATATGAAAAAGTGAAAGAACTGATATTTTATGTGGAAGGCGAAATCGGTATGGAAGCCGAGAAAGTACACGTACCTGTAACCAAGCAGTGATACCCGGTGGAAGGGGCTGCAGCCCCTTTCTTCGTCTTTATCCGCACATTAACCCATATACTCAAGCATCCCTAATACACGCCCTCGCCGTCCGGATCTCACCTTTTAAGGTACAAAATTAAATACAATATAAAAAATTTCATTATTATGCTTGCAATTTCTCCTCACCGGGTATAATATAAATACATCACAACGTAGTTTTCAAAACTACATGTTGTGTTTTATTAAACCAGGAGGTGGTAATATGTCACATACACTCGAAGAACATATCAAAGACCCAGGAAGCGCAATCACACATTTTATCGGAATGTTGATGGCGATATTTGCAGCCGTACCTTTACTGATTAAGGCAGCCCATGAACCCGGACGTATCTACGTAGTCTCGATCGCAATCTACGCCGCAAGCCTGATTCTGCTGTATGCTGCAAGTACCACATACCATACCTTCAACCGTTCTGAGAAGATTAATACAATCCTAAAGAAGGTAGACCACATGATGATCAGCGTACTGATCGCAGGAAGCTACACCCCCATCTGCCTGCTGGTTCTCGGCGGCAGAATCGGAGTCATCCTCCTTACCATCGTATGGGGAATCGCTCTTGCCGGTATCCTGATGAAGGCATTCTGGGTATACTGTCCAAGATGGATATCTTCTGTCCTCTATATCGGAATGGGATGGACCTGCGTATTAGCCTTCACCCAGATACTGAACTCCATGTCTGCCGCCGCATTCGGATGGCTGCTGGCAGGCGGTATTATATACACCGTAGGCGGCGTTATCTACGCACTGAAACTTCCGCTGTTCAACAGCCGGCACCGGTACTTTGGAAGTCATGAAATCTTTCATCTCTTCGTAATGGGCGGAAGTGCATGCCACTTTATCGTAATGTATGCATTCATATTATAAAAACTGTGGTCTTATGTAATGATAAATAACAAAACCAGCAGAAACATTGTAATTACATCAATAAAAAAGCTGATGTTAAAGCACTTTTGCTTCCTTAATGTAATCCTTGCATTTGACACAATTTCCTCACAGTAATCTTTTTCTATTTGGGAGAAACTACCAGACCTCATATTCGTTTCTCCCCAATAACTTCCATACAATTTTTGAAGATATTGGTCACGCTCCAAAGACGCAATATAAGCATAATGCAGCAAATTTGCCGTTACGATTCTGCCTGAAATCCTTGGCAGCTTAACATTGACCGGATAAAAAGCCCATACGGACACTGCCATTGCAGCTATTAGTCCTACAAAAACAACTCGAGGCATATCCATTTCTGCCAAAAACGCTGCCATTGCAACATTAAACGCAATCATCGCTGCATTCTTAGCCTCTGCAAACTGCAGCCAGCTATTCGTATTATTATAAATCCACTGCAATAACTCTCTTCTCTCAATTCCCTGCGGTTCCATATCCCGTCACTCCCCAGACAATGATTTAATCTTTTCGAAAGCCTGTCTGAGCGTCAGCTCAAAATCCGGTACTTTACTCGGAAAATCCTTCTCAATATCCGGTAATTCAGCCTGAGTAATCCACCGGACTTCCTGATGCTTTTCATTCGGCTTAAAATCTTTAGGGTCAAAATCCCCGACAATCCTCGCCAAAGTAATAATCCCCTTATCCATCTTCTCTTCTTCACTTGCCCGCGAACTATGTGCAATCTGATACAGCGCAATCGGAACAGGCTCCTTAATCTCCCTCATCTCATCGAGGATGGGCTCTATCTCAATGTGAAAATCCTGCAAATACTCATCCTTAATCTTCTGGGCGATACTTTTATCGATCACAGCTTTTGCACATCCAAATTCCCACGCTCCTTTATGCTTCTGTCTTCCATCCGCTCTCTTTGCCACAAGAATTTTAATCCCTTCCTCAGTTTCCTTGAAACATACGGCCACACAATGAATCTGCATTAACTCCGTATTAATGAAACGTGTCTGGTCATAGGTTGCTTCCTTAATCAACTGCTGCAATCCCTCTACCTTCTCAGCCAACTCTCTATCCTGCAGTATCTTATTCAATGCATATAAAGGATTCGTATACATCTCGGCATCCCTAATAATCTTTTCTCCCTTGCCTAACTCCCGATTATCATAATACTCTTTAATATGCTCACTCTCATCACATACATCAAACGTAAAACTATCTTGCAATTCAAGCTCTTTCTTATAGAAATCACAATAAGCTTTCGGGTCATGATACCAGATAACAGGATACAATCTGTCATTCCAAATCCCTTTAAGTCTCCGATAAGTAATAATATGTAAACAAGACAAACTCCCCGTCTTCTGCGCAATCAGATAAGCCAGCTCATAACTCAGAATCATTCGCCCCTCTTCCGTATGTCTTGCAATACGAAAGCCAGTATCTATATCATTGCCAAGAAACTCAAAAATATCATGTCCTTCCGGAGACTGATACCGTTCGAAAATATTATCCGCATTCTCCAGCAGAACATCCCCATTCCCAATATCCCCTACATCCGTCACGGCAGCCAGCCACGCGGCCGTCTTTAAAGACAAAATATTCTGTATCTTCATCATATTAAAATTCTTGTTAAAATGAAAAAACTCCCCCTTTTTAAGTCTATGAATCGTTGAAACCATAATCCTGAATATGCGGCTCACATATTCACATAACTCATCCTCATCACGTATTTTAACTATAAAGATTGCCTCATCCCCCAACACTCTCCACATCTCAGAACTCTTAATCTGATTCCCAACATCCCTACGCAGTTCCTTAAAAAGCAGATTCAGAACCTGCGCCCATCCATAATAATTAATCGTCTTATATGCCGTAGAATTTACAATGTCAAAAGAAAAGAACAGAACCACATCCGGCGCTCTGCGCACAGGATATTCCTCTGTTCTCTCTTCCTCCTTAGGTAATGAATCAATCTTGCTCTGTATAGACTGTAACGCTTCAATTCTTTTTTCTACCATTTCAAATACCCCAGCCACTTTCCCCGATTCGCCGCTGCACTCACTGATACGTGAAAATATCGGGCAATCTCTGCAGTATTCACCATACTGCCATCCGTATGTTCATCCATTACTCTCTTAAACTCATACCGAGGCATCAAAAATGCTGCCGCAAACTCGTTGGACTGATATTCCAATTCTGAATTACCGTTCCGATAATAGGGAACATTCGCTTGCTCATTCCAACGTTGTTCATTGGTCTGAAATCCCATATGCAAAAATAGATGCCCTAATTCATGCGCTATGGTAAAGTTCCTTCGTTCTTCCGTCTGGAACGGGGACACCTCAATTACAAAAGAATCTGACCCTGATTTTCTAATTCTGCCGTCTGAAAAGCTGTCTATCCCGGAATCTTCTCTTATAACTCCCCCCATAGACCGCACCACTTCATCAATGTCTGTAATCGGAATCTGTATGTTATATATCTTTATGACTTCCTGCGTCATAGCATCAATCAAATTCTTCATCTCATAGTTCAACGCCATAAGGATACCCCCTTCCTTCTTTATGATTTCATTATATGTTATTCTTCACATATTTTCTATTGTTTTGTTATTATACTTCATTTTTTTCTTTTTTGCAACACCAAAAAGAACATTTGTTCCCTCTTTTCCAATTCTTCCTTCTCTGCCATGCCAATCATCCTCTCCTTCTCCTTCCTCCCCATCCTCTTAATCGTATACTCCCGCTTCATAGCCTCCTTCTTTGTCGGAAACTCCTCATAATAAACCAGCTTCACGGGACGTCTGGACTTCGTATACTTCGCCCCCTTCCCCAAATTATGCGCCTTCACACGCTTTTTAAGGTCGTTGGTCCACCCCGTATACAAAGTCCCGTCCTTACACAGCAAGATATAAGTATAATTCATGACACTTCCCGCCTCTTCCGTATATCAAGATTAACCTTATCTTACCAAAAATCCGCCTAAAAATCCATCCTCAACCATCTACAAAAAATATCCCATACAGCCAAAGCGTTCCTTAGATTCCCGCTTGCCTGCATGGGACATACAAATCACCTTAAGACATACGTCCTAATCCTCAAGAAATTCGATCGGATTAATCGGCTGTCCGTCTTTTCGCATCTCGAAATACACATTGCTTCCTTCCACACTGTAGTATTTCGTCGGCTGGCTCACATACCCAAGTACGCTCTTCGCCTCTACATAATCCCCGACTTTCACCGGAACTTCCTTAAGCTGCCCATAGAACAGCTCATATCCATTCCCGATATCCACATTGACCGTCGTTCCGGTCTCTGCCGTCACATCAATAGATTTAACAATTCCCGTCGTCCCGCAGAGCACCTGATCGCCCTCCGCGCCGGAAATAACCACCGCCGGATTGTACTTATACTGATCCAAAGTCTGGAAATACACAGTCTTGTCCATGCTGTAGCTCATAATAATAGTACCGTTGACCGGCCAAAGAAGCCGGCTGCTCTCGTTAAACGTGACTGCCCTGCCCATACCTTCGGTCTGCTGTATATCCACACTGTTCGTCTCTTCCGACGTATCCTTTTCCTCCGTCTCTTCCGGCTCCACTTCCGTTTCCTTATCCTCCTTGTTGTTAATCACAAGGTTGTTGGCTTCCTCCGCCGGTTCCTTCGTCCCCTCTTCTTCCGTATCGTCCTCATTTTTTGCCAGTTCCAGCTCTTCTTTCTGCTGCGTCCGTTTGTAGTCGTTGAATGTATATGTTCCCACTAACGCAATAGCCGCTACAAAACAGATTACGGCCGCAACAGCAGCGCCTTTCTTTTTCTGTGAAGGTCTTTGCCTCTTGTTCATCTTATCACCACCTCTGACTATATTTTTGCCAGATCGTGATAGACTTATTCTATGTCCAGTAATATTTCTGCGACTTCTTTTATCTGCGTACCTTCAAAAAAATATTGTAAAATAGAATCATACCCATCTCCTTCCTTCGCCATCCTGTTTGCAGAATACTGGCTCATTCCCAGTCCGTGGCCTTCTCCTCTCGTCGTAATCCGAATCTGTCCATTGTAACGCTGCAGCGTGAAACATCCGGAAGCCAAGCCGTAGTTATTCCGAAATTCCTCTCCGCTGATATTGTCCTGACCGACCCTCACACTCAGCACATACCCGGCGGTATCCGTCGCCGTGACCTCCGCGTCCATGTCTTCTGCCATCACCGTACGGATCTGTCTCTCATCCTCAATATCGTAAGGGCAGTCCACAATCTTAAGATACGGATAGTCTTCGCTTCCCAAAACCTCCTTCCCGTCCCGGGTACAGCCGTTACTCAAGCGGAAGAACGGAGTCAACGCAAGTTCTTCCCCATAAAGCAGCACCATGCCCTCCGTATCGCGCCATGCCTCCTCAAGCCTCCGGTAATACTTAGGATACTTATTTCCCCAGGCATCCTCCATCTGCTTCTGCGTCCAGAACTCCTCCTCAAGCACAGTCTCCTTCCCGGACTCCTTGATCTTCCGGTACACCTCCGTCCGTACCAGAACCGCCTGCGCTTTCAAGGCTTCCTTCTCGTAGGATGCGGGTATCACCTTAGCCAGAATTCCGATACAGTATTCTTCAATCGGCATCTTTGTCTCCTGTTCCCCGCTCTTTACCTTCACCGCCGCACTGTCGACGCGGGAATAAGAAGTAATGCTTGACCCATTTAAAAATACCGTGATCACATACGGCAGCAGAATAATGATAATCAAATAGCATCCCAGTCTTTTAAGTCTCAGCCGCATAAAAAAACCCTCCCATACACTGTATGGAAGGGCCGGCTATTTTATGCCAAAAATTTTAAATTCTTAACAAGTCGGTTTCCAATCCGGAAACACCGTTAAACCTACTTAATCCTCAATCTTCACGTCAATCTTTACCGGATCCAGTTTCCAGATATCCTCCACGTACTCCCTGATCGTACGGTCAGAAGAGAACTTCCCGCAGCACGCCGTATTAAGAAGCGCCATCTTCGCCCATCTCTCCTTATCGCGGTAAGCTTCTTCCACCTTCTCCTGAGCCTCGGCATACGCCCGGAAATCCTTCAGGATAAAATACATATCCGCCCGGTTCCCGCCTTTTGTAGTCAGCAGGGAATTATAAAGGTCGCGGTACATCTCCGTATGGCCGTTCGCATATGTCCCGTCAACCAGTTGGTTTACCACCTTGCGCACGTCCTCGTCGCTGTTGTAGATATCCCACGGATTATAACCGCCGTTCTGCTCATAATTGATAACCTCATCTGAACTCAAGCCGAAGATAAACGCATTCTCAATGCCTACCTCCTCAACGATCTCCACATTGGCGCCGTCCATAGTTCCCAGAGTCGGCGCGCCGTTCAGCATGAACTTCATATTACCTGTACCTGACGCCTCTTTAGAAGCCGTGGAAATTTGCTCGCTGACATCTGCTGCCGCAAAGATCCACTCCGCATTGGATACACGGTAATCCTCAATAAACACCACTTTGATCTTGCCGTTAATGCTCCGGTCATTATTCACCACATCTGCAACCGAATTAATCAGCTTAATGATCTCCTTTGCACGAATATACCCTGCCGAAGCCTTCGCCCCGAAGATAAACGTCCTTGGGAAGAAGTTCTTCTCCGGATGAGCCTTAATCTGATTATACAGATACATTACATGCAGAATATTCATCAACTGACGTTTGTATTCATGAAGACGCTTCACCTGTACGTCGAAGATAGATCTCGGATCCACCTCGATTCCGTTGTGCTTTAAGATATAAGCCGCTAAGAACTCCTTATTCTTATACTTAATCTCCATGAATTCCTTCCATGCCTCCGGATCATCCGCAAACTTCTTAAGCCCTGACATCAGAGACAGATCTGTAATCCAGTCCTTCGTGCCGAGTTTTTCCGTCACCCAATCCGCCAGCCTTGGATTGCCGTGCATCAGGAAACGCCTCTGGGTAATTCCATTCGTCTTATTATTAAACTTCTGCGGCATTAACTGATAGAACTCCTTCAGCTCCTGATTCTTAAGGATCTCCGTATGCAGCCTTGCAACGCCATTGACAGAATAGCCCGCCACAATGGCAAGATGCGCCATCTTCACCTGTCCGTCCCTTAAGATCGCCATCTTCTTGACTTTGTTCTCATCGCCAGGATAGGTCTTGCGGATATGCTCGATAAATCTACGGTCGATCTCCTGCACGATCTGATATACACGGGGCAATAACCTTGAAAATAAGTCGATAGGCCATTTTTCCAATGCTTCCGCCATAATCGTGTGGTTGGTATAAGCGCAAGTCTTCTTCGTGATATCCCATGCGTCTTCCCACCCCAGGCCTTCCTCGTCAAGAAGAATACGCATCAGTTCCGCAACCGCAACCGTCGGATGAGTATCGTTCATCTGAATGGTCATCTTCTCATACAGCTTCCTGATATCGTCATGGTTCCTCTTATACTTCGCCACAGCCGCCTGAAGGCTGGCAGACACGAAGAAATACTGCTGTTTTAATCTCAATTCCTTCCCTGCGTAATGGTTGTCGTTAGGGTACAGGACTTCCACGATATTCTTCGCAAGGTTCTGCTGCTCCACAGCCTTATGATAATCTCCCCGGTCAAAGGACTCCAACTGGAAATCAACGATCGGCTCCGCGTCCCAGATACGAAGAGTATTTACAACATTATTATTATAGCCGACGATCGGATAATCATACGGAACCGCCTTTACGGACTCGTAATTCTCCTGCACAAAATGAATCTTGCCCGCGTCGTCATATTCAACACGGATATTCCCGCCGAAACGTACTTCCTTCGCATATTCCGGCCTCCTAAGCTCAAAAGGGTTCCCGTTCGCCAGCCAGTTGTCCGGCGTCTCCACCTGATAGCCGTTCTCAATCTTCTGCTTAAACATACCGTAACGGTAACGGATACCGCATCCGTAAGCCGCATATCCAAGGGAAGCAAGAGAATCAAGGAAACATGCCGCCAGACGTCCAAGACCGCCGTTTCCAAGCGCCGGATCCGGCTCCTCATCCTCAAGCAGGTTCAGGTTCACGCCCATTTCCTCCAGAGCTTCCTTCACTTCCGTATATGCAGTCATGTTAATCAGGTTATTTCCCAAAGCCCTGCCCATCAAAAACTCCATGGACATATAATAAACGATCTTCGGGTCGTCCTTCTCATACTGCTTCTGCGTCGCGATCCAATTATCAATGATCGCCTCTTTCACAGCATATGAAACCGCCTGATACAGTTCCTGCTGTGAGACCTCCTCAATCTCCTTGCGGAACAGATGCTTCACATTCTGCTTAACTTCCTTCTTAAACGCCTCTTTCTCAAATCTTGGATTATACATTTTCCTACCTCTTCCTTTCACTTTCAAGGGCAGGAATATCCCGCCCCGCAAAGTATTGTTATTTTCTCTCTACTCCAAGCGTTACATTCTCACCGTTGATCTTCCATTCTTTTACATATCCCACCGGTGTAGATTTCATAACCTTCTGTGCAAGAGTCTCTTCTCCAATCGTATCTGTATTCGCTGCAAATACGGTCTCCGCCTTGTCGGTTCCCTCATAGGTAATCTCAATCTGATCCGTCACCTCAAAACCGGCTTCCTTACGCATCGTCTGGACTTTACTGATAATCTCCCGCACAAAGCCTTCCTCAAGAAGTTCTTCCGACAGGTTCGTATCCAACACAACCGTAATACCATTGTCATTCTCGGATACATACCCTTCCGTCTGCGCACTCTCGATCAACAGATCTTCCCTTGACAGAACGGCCTCCTGATTGTCAATCTGAAGTTTCAGAGCGCCCGTCTCGTTCAACTCGTCCATGGCGGCATTGCCGTCAATAGAACTGAGCGCCGCCCTGATTCCATTTAACATTTTACCATACTTCGGCCCCACTGTCTTTAGTTGAGGTTTAAAAGAATATGTCGTAAAATCGCGGACTTCTTGTGTAAAAGTCATAGATTTAACATTCAATTCCTCTTCTACGATCTCCCTGTAGAATTCCGGAAGTTCAAAATCCGCCTTCACATACATCTTCCCGATCGGCTGACGGTTCTTAATATTCGCCGTGTTCCGGCACGCGCGCCCCATAACCACCAGCTTTAAGACCTGCTCCATATTCGCTTCTAATTCCTTGTCGATACATCCTTCGTCAACCGCAGGGAAATCGCACAAATGGATACTCTCCAAAGCATCTTTGTCCACGCTCCTTACCAGATTCTGGTAAATATCCTCCGTCATGAAAGGAATCATCGGCGCCGCCGCCTTGCTGACGCCCACGAGAGCCGTATAAAGGGTCATATAGGCATTGATCTTGTCCTGTTCCATTCCCTTGGCCCAGAAACGCTCCCTGCTTCTCCTTACATACCAGTTGCTCATGTCGTCAACAAATTCCTGCAGGGCCCTCGCCGTCTCCGGAATCCGATAATTCTCAAGGTTGCCGTCCACTTCCTTGATCAGCGTATTTAGCTTGGACAGGAGCCATCTGTCCATAACCGATAACTTATCATATTCCAACGTATACTTCGCGGCGTCAAATCCGTCGATATTTGCATACAATACAAAAAACGCATACGTATTCCACAAAGTCCCCATGAACTTCCTCTGTCCTTCCACGACAGCCTTCCCATGGAAACGGTTAGGCAGCCAAGGAGCGCTGTTCACGTAGAAATACCAGCGGATGGCATCCGCGCCGTACTTCTCAAGCGCATCGAAAGGATCCACCGCATTTCCCTTGGACTTACTCATCTTCTGCCCCTTCTCATCCTGCACATGCCCAAGAACAATCACATTCTTATACGGCGCTTTATTAAAAATCAGCGTCGAAATCGCAAGCAGAGAGTAGAACCACCCACGGGTCTGATCCACAGCCTCGGAAATAAAGTCCGCGGGGAACTGCTTCTCGAACAGCTCCTTATTCTCAAAAGGATAGTGAAGCTGGGCAAAAGGCATCGCCCCGGAGTCAAACCAGCAGTCGATTACCTCCGGCACCCTGTGCATCTCCTTGCCGCAGACCGGACACTTAATCGTCACGTCGTCAATATACGGGCGGTGCAGCTCGATATCCTCCGGGCAGTTATCCGACATCTCTTTCAGTTCCGCAATACTGCCGACCGAATGTTGATGCCCGCACTCGCACTCCCAGATATTTAACGGGGTCCCCCAATAACGGTTACGGCTGATTCCCCAGTCCTGCACATTCTCCAGCCAGTCGCCGAAGCGTCCCTTCCCGATACTCTCCGGAATCCAGTTAATCGTATTGTTATTGGCGATCAAATCCTCTTTCACGTCCGTCATCTTGATAAACCATGACTCACGGGCATAATAGATCAGCGGCGTGTCGCATCTCCAGCAATGCGGGTAGCTGTGCTCGAAATTCGGAGCCGTAAACAGCAACTCCCTCTTCTCCAAATCCTTCAATACCTCCGGGTCCGCCTTCTTCACGAATAATCCCGCAAATGGAGTCGATTCCGCCATATTTCCCTTCTCATCCACCAACTGGACGAAAGGCATGTCATATTTACGGCAGACCTTCGCATCGTCCTCACCGAAGGCAGGCGCGATATGGACAACCCCCGTACCGTCCGTCAAAGTAACATAGTCGTCACAGGTCACATAAAACGCCTTCTTGTGCTGATTCGCAATCCCGTCAGCGGCGCACTGGTACAACGGCTCATACTCCTTGTACTCCAACTCCCTGCCCCGATACGTCTCAAGCACTTCATACGCCGCCTCTCCCTCTTTCGCCAGAGAGCCAAGCACCGTATCTAAGAGAGCCTCCGCCATATAATACGTATATCCGTCGATACACTTCACCTTGGCATAGGACTCCTCCGGATTCACACAGAGCCCCAGATTCGACGGCAGCGTCCACGGCGTCGTCGTCCACGCTAAGATATACGCGTCCTCTCCCTTCGCCTTAAACCGCACGATGGCAGAGCGTTCCTTCACATCCTTATAACCCTGCGCCACCTCTTGGGCAGAAAGCGGCGTACCGCAGCGCGGGCAGTAGGGAACAATCTTGAATCCCTTATAGAGCAGCCCCTTGTCCCAGATCTGCTTTAACGCCCACCACTCAGACTCAATAAATTCATTATGGTATGTGACGTAAGGATTCTCCATATCCGCCCAAAATCCGACCGTACCGGAAAAATCCTCCCACATTCCCTTATATTTCCATACGCTTTCCTTACACTTGTCGATAAAGGGTTCCAGTCCATACTCCTCAATCTGCTCCTTGCCGTCAAGCCCAAGCGCCTTCTCGACCTCAAGCTCCACCGGCAGCCCATGGGTATCCCATCCCGCCTTTCTCGGAACCTCATACCCCTTCATTGTCCGGTATCTGGGAATCATATCCTTGATTACCCGGGTAAGGACATGCCCGATATGAGGCTTGCCGTTTGCCGTCGGCGGCCCGTCGTAGAACATGTAGATGTCATTGCCTTCCCTCTTCTCCATACTCTTCTCAAAGATATGGTTCTCTTCCCAGAACTTCTGGACCTCTTTTTCCCGGTCGACAAAATTCAAATCCGTTGAAACCTTCTTATACATAGAATCCTCCTTTCGGGATACCGAAAATATGACTCTGCAGAGCCTATCCTACTCCATCCCGGCTATAATAATGCACATCCCCGCAAAAAGCGAAAAAAACTCCCGCCCTGAATAGGACGGGAGCAAAACACTCACGCTTATAAACCACCTAAACATACTAACATATGCTATCCCTGTAACGGGGGAACTCCGTCAGCCCCTACTTAATCCCCCATGCATCCATAGACGCACGGTCTTTCGGAAGCCGCAGCTCGGAAGTGATATTCAGACATGCCCTACTCGCACCGGGCTTGCACCCTCCCCGGCTCGCTGTGCCTTTCCGATATGCCTTACTGTCTCCGTCAACACTTTTTCTGTGTGGGTATAATTATAGACAAAACCCCCGATATCGTCAAGAGTTTTTTATCTTTTCCTCTTCTTCTTTCTTTTTCCATCAAGAAGCAGCTTGACAATGACTGACAGCGCCGTAACCAACATGACCAACGCCGCCCCAAGGATACATTTCTTCACAATATCTTTATTTTCAAGAAAATCTTCTTTCCCATCCTTGCCTTTTTTCTCCGTCTTCTTATCCTTCGCCGCTTTCTCCTCTTCTGCCCGAACCTTCTCCAAACAGGACTGGCTCAAAACCGCCCGGACAGATCCCGCCGGATTGCCTTTATAGCTGTATACCAGCGTCCCTTCATCCGCCGTCTCTTCATCCGGGACAATTTCCATATCCAAATCCTGAATCCCGACGCCATTGGGTACAACGATATTCTTCTCTTCGAGAATTTCCGCCACATCCTCCGACTCCTCGCCGGCCGAGGAAGGAATCTTACTAAAATTAGCAAACGCGTATTCCAACAAGTTTCTGGTATCCGGGTAAACGTTTACCCCATGGGTCTTAAGCACCACGCACACCAACTGCATATTCCCGTTATCCGCCATCGTGACCAGCGTAGACATGGCCTCCGACGTATACCCGGTCTTCCCGCCGATTGCATACTCATAATAATTCGCGTTCCCCTCTTTCAGCATCTTATGCTTCTGCTGGAAAACATGCTCCTCCGTCGTCTCCGACGCGGGAATCGTATACTGCAAGGTCCGGACAATCTCAAAAAACTCAGGGTGTTTGAACAGCTCCCGCCCAATCAGCGCCATATCTCTGGCGCAGGTATAATGATTCTCATCATGCAGCCCATGAGGATTGGCAAAATTAGAATTCTCACCGCCAAGCTCCCTGCATCTCTTATTCATCTGCTCTAAGAACCATGCATAATCATGCCCCTTATTCTTTCCCACACTCTCGGCAACCCCATAGGCTCCCTCGTTCGCAGAAGCAAGCAGAGTCGCGTACAACGCCTGTTCCAGCGTGATCTGGTTTCCTTCCTTCATTCCGATATAAGCATCCCCCGGTTCCAGAAACGCAAGGCTGTCGTGGGAAAATACTACCGGATCCTCAAACTTACCGTTCTCAAACGCCACCAGCGCCGTCAAAAGCTTCGTAATACTCGCAGGAAAATGATGATCGTCAATATTCTTCGCATACAGGATCGAGCCCGACTCCACCTCCATGACAATCGCCGCCTCGCCGTAAGTCCCCGGCCCCTGAGGCCAGCCCTCCGTTTCGTTGGACTGTACAGGCATTGCATAGACGGCGTCCAACTCCTGCTGCAGCCGTTCCTCCTCCGTAAGTTCTGCGTCCGCCCCGGGCTGTTCACCTTCCCCCGCCTCAGCGGCAAACGCAAAATTTCCCGGACAAAACCACAGGATTGCCGTCAGTACGGCAATCCAAATCCATCTTCTCCGCCTCATCTCTACTCGACGTCAGCCTCTTTTTTCAGGTAAAAGAATCCGAAGGAAGGAATATTGACTCCCTTTGCCTCCATCTTATTTCCTGAAATCAAATCAACATACATGCCGTCTTCTTCATTAATCCACGCCGTTTTATCGTACTCGCTGAAATTGAACAGCCCGATTAGCTTCTCACCTTCATAATACCTGCCGATACACAGAACTCCGGCTTCCCACGTCTCAATTGTCCATGTATCCGCATTGGATACAAATACCTTCTCAGACTTCCGGATTCTTTCTAATTGTCCCAGTTTGCCGAACACCTTGCCCTCCACCGTATCCGGGTCGGAAATGTTCCGGACAAGCTCCCAGTTCATCGCCCCGCGGTGGATATAGCGGGAATCCGCCGCTTTATGCGGATCTTCCTTATAGGTGTAATCATTGACCTGCCCGATCTCATCTCCGCTGTAGAGTACAGGAATTCCTGACTGCATGAACATATATGCGTGAAGCATGACATCCTTGCGGATCGCCAGCTCCATAGCCTCTTCATCCTGCTCAAAGCCCGCCTTCTCGATTCCGCACATAGACGCAGTTGTTCCGCAGAATCTCGCGTCGCCCGTGATAGGATCCGCATTATACAGTTCTCCGCGGCTGGTACTCTCGCCTACATATCCCTGGAAATAATCATTCAAGTACTGTTTGTGCGGACGCTCCCGGATTCCTTCCCTTGCAAGAGAGCCATAATCCAGTCCCCAACCGATATCGTCATGACAGCGCAGGTAATTCAAGAATACATACTGCTTAGGCAGGCTGTTGACAATATCAAGCTGCTGCCGCAAAAGACCTACGTCTCTCGTGGCTACCGTATGCCACGTAGTCGCCATCGTCGTAACATTATAAAGCATATGGCACTCCGGTTTCTCCACCGTACCAAAGTATGGAACCACCTTCTCCGGCTCCATAACTACCTCGCCAAGGAGCAGAACGCTCGGGCATACAATCTCGCCGATCATACGCATCATGCGGACAATCGTATGTACCTGAGGAAGATTCCTGCACTGAGTGTTCAGTTCTTTCCATATATAAGGAACCGCGTCAATCCGGATAATATCAATTCCCTTATTCGCAAGGAACAGGAAATTATACATCATCTCGTTAAAGACCCTCGGGTTCTTATAATTCAAATCCCACTGATAAGGATAGAACGATGTCATGACAAAATGCTCCACTTCCGGAAGCCATGTAAAATTTCCCGGCGCCGTCGTCGGAAATACCTGAGGCACTGTCTTCTCGTACTGAGCCGGTATCGTATAGTTATCGAAGAAGAAATATCTGCTCATATACTCCCCGATTCCCTGTCTTGCCTTCTTCGCCCACTCATGATCCTCCGAAGTATGGTTCATGACAAAATCCATGCAGACATTGATATCCTTCTTATGGCACGCCGCCGTCAGGCTCTCCAAATCCTCCATGGTTCCAAGCTTCTCCTGAACCTTCCGGAAATCCGCCACAGCATATCCGCCGTCGGAACGACCCTCCACAGTATCAAGGAACGGCATCAAATGAATGTAATTCACATTACCCTTCTCAAGATACTCAAGCTTCTCTTCCACGCCCTTCATATTCCCGGCAAAATTATCGATATAGAACATCATGCCAAGCATATCGTTCTGCTTATACCAGTCCGGACATGCCTCGCGGTTCTGGTCAATCTTCTTGAGATCCTCGTTACGCTCTTCATAGAAACGGTAAAGATTATCACACAGTTCCGCAAACATAGAGCTGTTTCCATATAGTTCCATATAGAGCCATTTCAGTTCGTCATAATGTCTTGCGAACCGCTTTTCATAAGCTGCACGGTGCTCCGCTTTCCTGAGCGCTTCTTCTGCTTCTGCTTTTTTCTCTATCTTTTCTTCCTCTTCTGTCCTGCTGTATCCGGCAGCCTCCTTGACATTCTCTGCTTCCTCCTGAGTTTCACAGGATGCTTCCATATCCTCTTTGGCTTCGCAGGATTCCTCCGCTTCCTCTTTAACTTCGCAGATTTCCTCCGCTTCCTTCTTAGCTTCGCAGGATTCCTCTGCTTCCTCTTTAGCTTCACAGGATTCCTCCGCTTCCTCCTTAGCTTCGCAGGATTCCTCTTCCATGACTGCCTTCTCACATTCTTTGACTTCTTCTACGGCGCTTCCAGAAACCTCCTCTGCCGCATTTACAGCTTCCTTCTCCTGAGTTTCCACTTTAACAGCTTCCATTTTCTCACACTCCATCTTTTCTTCGACCTCCGCCGCCTGCACCGTCACATTCTGTTTTCCCATGTTCTGTTTTCCCATGTTCTGTTTTGCCGCGGCATGCTTGCGCTCTTTTCTTGATTTCTTTGCCATAGTACTTCCTCATTCCATATATTTATCTCCTCCGGGCAAATCACAATGTATCCCCTTCGGGCGAGTAGACAACAGAAAAAAATAACCTCACTGCCACTTCTTTCCTGTCAACCATATTATACTAGAATAATCCTATGGTGTAAAGTTCCGGCATACTATTAACTTCTCAAAAACTCGGCATTTCCGCACAAAATGTGCGGAAACACCTCGCGAAACAGCGGCGTGCGGACAGTAACCGACACCTTTCTCTGCCGTTTCCGGAGTAGCTTTGCCCGTATACTATCGTCAAGAGGATAAATGCAGTCCAATTTCCCACAACCGCGCCTTAGGGCCGTCTTCTCATTTGAACCAATTTATATACAATACTCCATAAAACCGCATGTGCAAGCAGAGCCGCTAAAGCGGGCCATAGTTTTGCAAACTGCCTATTGAATAAATCCATAATCCCGTAGAATGTAGCGCTCGAAGGCAATATATAGGAAATCCAAAAAACTGCGGCGTTATCCGGAACGATCAGATAGAAAAAGACCGGCGGAGCGAGGAACAGGATCATTACTATTTTTATATTAACAATTCCAATCATCAATCCGTTTGAAAAAATTCCGATGAACAGTCCGATCAACGCTGAAATATAAGCGGAAAGCAAGATAATCAACAGGAACGGCAGCGCCTGCGCCAGCCCTATCCGCATACAAATCAATGCCGTTACCACCGTCGAATCTGTTCCCCCGATAAAACCCAACAGTATCTTCTGAACTACATAAGAGCGGGTCGTCATAGGCAGTACCTGATTGATAAACTCTATTCCCTCCTCCTTTTCACTAATAATATTCATGGCATTGAAGGTGCATCCCATAAACATGGCTGTAACAAGGGTAATCGCAATCAGGAGGGATTTCAATCCTTCATTGTCCGTTTCCGTATGGATAAGCGTACGCTTAACCGGCAGAGTTTCCGTTCGATTTTCGTAAATCTGCGGAAGTGTATCTGCAATCACCCTGTTTACTTCTAATTCGTCACCGGAAATAAAAGTCCGTATAGTTTCTCCCGCTTGTATAACGCCAATCATCTGCGTGGAGGGATCGTTGACCGCACTGCAAAGATCTTCAAGCGTTTCATATTCTGTGACAGTTCCGCTTTGCCGCAGCCATGCAGCCATATCATCCGCCGCATCGCTTCGTACTACGCCGAATGACGTTTCGCTGATCGACTGAAAACTCACGCCGGAAAGCAGATTAACGGCAATGCCTACAACCACAGGGAGCAGGAATGTCAGGATGCACATCCTATCACGGCGTATGCCTTTCAACTGGTATCTAAGACCACTCATTCCCTATCCCTCCTTTGCCATTTCGCGGTTCAACGTCTGACAGGCAAGCAGAAACAGCAGCAGAACCGCGCCAAAACAAACCAAATAGTACGGCGCGCTCTTTGCCGGCATAGAAAAGTATGCAGATTTCATCGCCGCAAACAGATGGTACATAGGGTGGTAAATAATCCACCCCCATTCAATCCCGGTCTGTCCTGCCAGAAATACAGGTGTTGTGACAAAGACTGCCAGAACAAGATAAAACAAAGAAAACTGCTTAAAGTCCGGCAGACGAACAGCACAGAGGAAACCGACCAAAGCCATAATCAGCGATAAAATACCGGCTTGCAGAAGAACGGCCGGCAGAACCTCAACAGCATATGAAAAACCGAGATTTACACCCGTCAATACCACAGCGAACACTAGGTCTGACACTAGCAGCAGAAGCAGTTTAGAAAAAATGAACATAGAGCGGCGGACAGGAAGGATTCCATGTACCCGTATCACGCCCATCTGCTTCTCCTTAAAGAGCATGGATGCCAACCCCAAAAAACCGACTGCCGATAATTCAAAGAACAAAAATTCAGCAGTAATTTCACGACGGCTTTTCATTTCCTTATTGTCGGCGCCGATCACCTCCGCCTGCCCGTCTGCAGTTCCATTCAAAACAGCCTCTCCCCAGATCATCCGATAGTAATCGGCAGTCTCCAAACCAGAAGCAAGCAGATACAGTTCCGGCTTTCCCTCTGAAAGGTCGATACCGACAGAATACCGGTCGGCACAGGCCGCTTCCAAAGCCTCCCGGCTCCCCACTCTTGCTACATATTCCGAAGTAATTGACTTCGTATCCTGCGGGTCATAGAGATACACCGGGTAAATCCCCTGATCCAACTTCACATACACAAAATTGATATAACAAGAATAGAGGACAAAGGAACCAAGAGCCAGCAGAAAAAACTTACTGGAAAGCATCAACCTGAAGTCTTTTTTCAACAGTCCGAAAAATTCATTCCACATTACGCCAGCCCCCTTCCGGTATATTGAATAAACATATCTTCCAACGTCGGCTCCTGTGAATGAATACTGATCAGCTCATCATATATATAAGGAACACCCTCTTTTAAATCATGAGCCTCTATCACCTGTTCTTTTCGCTCGCCCCGATACAGATAATCAATGATAATGCTGTGGTTACTGTTTTTCTCTTTTAGGCCCCTCGGCGTGTCAAGCGCAGCAATATTTCCGTCTGAGATAAACGCCACCCTGTCGCAGAGCAGATCTGCGTCAAGCATATTGTGGGTCGTCAGAAATACCGTTGTCCCCTTCTTCCGCTCTTTTTCTATGATTTTGCGAAAAAGGACGGCTCCCGCGGGATCAAGTCCGCTGGTCGGTTCGTCCAGAAACAGGAGTTTGGGATTGCTTATTAAGGCCCTCGCCATACTTACGCGCTGGCGCATCCCTTTTGAATAAGAGGACACTGGTTTTTTCAGAAAGTCTTTCTTAAATTCCAGCTCATCCAGCAATTCTTCCGCATCCCTCCGCTGGTTCTTCGGATAGAATGAAGCAAAATAATGCAGATTATCGAGGGCGCTCAAATTAGCGTACAGATAGGGAAATTCAAACAGAACGCCGATTTTTTCAAAAAACTTCTTTTTATGCACGTTCCGTACGTCTTCTCCTAACAAATCTACTGTTCCGCCATAGCCTTTCAAAATTCCGGTCAATATTTTTTGGGTCGTAGACTTGCCGGAACCGTTCGGCCCTAAGAATCCGAAGATCTCCCCGTCCTTTACGGAGAAAGTCAGGCCATGCAGAGCCTGCTTACCTTTCCCATAGGAAAATGTCAGGTTCTTTACCTCGATCATTCGTCATCCCCCCACTTCCCATACTTCTCCGGTTTCTTCTCCTGCCGGCGCTCGTTCCACCATTTCACAAACTTGATTTTAAACGGGATAGAGATCACCAGCAATCCCAGAATAAAGATCCACCAATACCATTCCAAACCTAAAATCATAATTGTTACCTCCTTGTTTTAAGGGGTAGTGTCAAGTTAACTACCATATTTTTTTAACAAACCTTATTATTTCAAGGG
>CAJTOH010000056.1 GCA_910577685.1 uncultured Dorea sp.
TGATGGAAATTTAGGCAAGGAGGTTTGCCTGAATATAATGCAGACACTACACTAGTAACATGCAACGGGGCATTACGGACATATGTTGGATTTTTATTGCTGTGATGCCCTTATCTACACAGAATCTTATACGATTTTCTTATCTCGCTTCATTATCCCATAAGCCAAACCAATTTTACCGCCATTTTGTATAACTCTTGTATTCCCTGTTTTCTTTCTGTTACTGCCTTTAAAAACATTTCGGCAGTTGAAACAGGAGCTGATGCAAATAGCCGCTATATACATGCCCCGAGGTCGGATAAACATCGTCCAATACTGTATATAATCTGCGCTTTACAACAGCTCCCTTGATTATTTTAATAATTTCCCGGTTCTCTCTTAATCATCGCTTTCCGGCTCTAAATCACCGCCCCGGCTTTCCCGAATCTTAAGCGACATGACAAGATTCGCCCTGTCGTCCTCCTTGTACTCCAAGACGACCTCCTGCCCTACTTCACAGCGGACGATATCGATAAAGTCAACCACGGAGATATCAAATATATCCTCCGATCCCTCTACCATGATATAGTAATGAGAAGTCCCGTCTATAACTGCCTGAGCAATTTTTGTGATACTTCCGGTAATCTTTTTCACTTCCCGCGTATCCTGCTCCGTCTCCTTGACGCCGTTGCTGAACAGCAATTCCAAATAATTCTCCTCGCATTGACTTACGCTGTCGCCGATCGCAACGATCTGGTATTTCTGTACATTTACCATGGCATACTTCTTCACCAGCCCCGCATCATCCTTCAACGCGATAAAATAAGTCGGCTCATCCGAAATATTCAGCAGCAGCGGGAAGGTCGCTTTATACTTTAAGTTCTGCACCTGCCCCTCCGCCGACGACATGGCCGACGCCTCCGTCGCACCCTCGACCTTATAATACTTCGTCTCCATAGTCCTCTGATTGGACAGAACAAAACCTACGTTAGACTGGTCTCCGTTTACCGAAGTCACCCCGGTATACATCCATACGTCGTCGTCCAACGCCAGATAATTATAGCCGTCCGTAGTCTTTAAGCAATCCTTCTGGCTCAAAATACTGTTAAAGAATCCATGCTTTAGCGTGCCGTAATAATCGAATAACTGCACCAGCAGATCCGCAGAATAAGCACGGTCTACCCATTCCGGGACATCTTCAATATCATACGTCTTCATATCTCCGGTCACAGCATTGCAAAGAACCACCTTGCCCACGGTCTCCCCGCCGAAAAGCCCGATATTGAACTTCTTGACCGGAGCAATCCAGTAGGGTATCCCCTTCTCGTCAATCTCAAAACTCAGTTCCCCGTAAATATAAGTTGGATGAGCAAACCGCAGATGCCTGTAAATATTCCGGTTAAAGTGTTCGCTGGTCGTATAGCGTATCCCCTCTTCAAGCTTCACAAGCTCCGTCGTCTGGGTCGCCATATTAATACGGATATACGCCGGGATACCGTTAGACCGGTTGGTAAACCATTTAATCAGGCTGGCATATCGAAGAGGCGATACTCTTACCGGGTTATCCTTATAGTTAATCTGGCTGTAGATATTGTCTACCTCAAACTGCGAAACCATATCTACCATGCTCCCCATCTTCCGGTCTCCGAGAATCTCCGCAGTACCCTTATCGAGAAGCGGGATCTTATCGAATGAAAGCTCCTCCACATCCTCCGTAAATTCTCCCTCCTTGACCGTAAGAAGCTTCTGGTATTTCTTCGCATTGACAATCGGCGATGAAAGCAGAGATCCAAGCAGATACACGATTCCCGCGCATAAGATCAACACGCCGAAAAACTTCATCACCTTGCTCTGTTTCATCTCCTTCCTGTCAAGTTTCCTGCGCACGGCGTAAACAACAGCCAGCGCGGCCAGCAGGAATATCACAAAAAACCACGTCTCGGACGAATGGATATTGATTGCCGGCAATGCCGCATAGTAATATCCTCCCGCCGCCGCAATTAAGGCTAACACAATCAATAACTTTTTCTTAAAATTCATATAATCTCCTTTTTAAAATTTCCGGTTCCAAGCCGAAGCGGTAAACAGCATCAGGAACGGGAATATCTCCAGACGCCCCGCCAGCATGTCGCAGCAGAACACCAGCTTTGACATAGGTGAAAAGTCTGCAAAACTTCCGTTCGGTCCCACGGCGCCGATTCCCGGCCCGATGTTGTTGAGCGTAGTCAGCACCGAACTGAATGTGGTACCGAAATCCATATTATCGATAGACACCAACAGTACCGACCCTACAATAATTCCAATATAAGCCATCAGATAGACATAAAGGGTTCTCAGCACATCCTGATCTACCTTCTTTCCATTCATGCGGATGATACTGACCGACTTCGGATGCACCATCTGCATAATCTCACGCTTGATACATTTCATCATCATCATGAAACGTGCAACCTTCATTCCGCCGCCTGTGGACGACGCGCAGGCGCCAACCATCATCAGGAACAGCAATACACACTGGGAAAACATAGGCCACATCGTGTGATCCGCCGTCGCATACCCGGTCGTAGTGATAATCGAAGCCACCTGAAAGAAGGCGTAACGGAATGCATGGAACGGATTCCCATACAGATGGTTGATATTGATCGTGATCAGGCAGGAGGCAGACAGTATTATTATCAAATACGTCTTTAACTCCCCGTTTTTCAAAATCGGTTTCCAGTCCTTAAGCAGCAGGAAAAAATACAGGTTAAAATTCACCCCGAACAGTATCATAAATATCGTGATCACATAATCAATATATACACTGTTAAAATGCCCGACGCTTGCCGAATAATTGGCAAACCCTCCGGTTCCCGCAGTACCGAAGGAAAAGATCAGGCTGTCGAACACGTTCATTCCCCCGAAAAGCAAAAGAACCACTTCAATCGCCGTCAACCCGAAATACATGCCGTACAGAATCCTTGCCGTAGACATAGTTTTCGGAACCAATTTATCCTTCTCCGGCCCCGGCACCTCCGCCCGTATCAAATGCATGGTATTCTTCTTATCCAGCTTCGTCAGCACCAGAACGAACACCAGCACTCCCATACCGCCGATCCAGTGCGTAAAGCTCCGCCAGAACAGCATCCCCTGAGGCAGCGACTCAATATCCGTGAGAATCGTGGATCCTGTCGTCGTAAATCCGGATACCGTCTCAAAAAATGCGTCCAGATAATCCGGAATACTCCCGGAAAGTGTAAACGGCAGCGCCCCGATCAAAGACCATAAAATCCATGCGCTGGCGACAATAATCATACCCTCCTTCCCGTAGATGTTCCTGTTCTCGGGTTTCTTTACCCCCGCCAGCAGATACGCCGCACCTGCAATCGCCGCTGAAATGAGGAAAAACACACCGCTAAATTCACGGTAGATCAAGGACACCAACGCAGGAAGCAAAAGAAGCGCCGCCTCCACGCCAAGCATCTTCCCCAATATATACCGTATCATCTTCGTATTCATAATCTTATTTCCGTCTCCCTACGCAAGTATGTCAGTAAACTTATTGATAATATGCTCTTTCGTAACTACAATAACGCTGTCCCCTACTTCCAGATGGTCGTCGCCGCCCGGAATAATAATCTTCCTCCTTCTGCCGATACATGCAATCAGATGATTCGGTTTGGTGGGCAGTTCCTTTAGGGGTATATTCGTAAAATCGCAGGCTTTCTTGATGATAAATTCCATCGCTTCCACTTTTCCGCCAAGCAGCCGGTAAATAGTCTCCACGTCCGCATTGCTGTAGGAATTCTTCCTCGCACGCACATAATTCACGATCTCATCCGCCGCCGCGCCCTTCACAGAAACAATACTGTCAATTCCAAGCCCTTCCACCATCTGCGCACGGGAATCCTCATTCACCTTGGCGACAATCTTATCCACCCCCTGGGCTTTCGCGAACATCGACATGATGATATTCTCCTCATCCATGCCTGTAAGCGCAACCACAGCGTCCGTATCCTGAATCCCTTCTTCAATCAGCAGGTCGTGGTCCGCCGCGTCTCCCTGTATAATCGTAGCCTTAGGAAGAGCCTCGCACAGGTACTCGCATTTCTCCGGATTCCTCTCGATAATCTTCACCTGCATCCCCGCCTCTAGGAGCTGGCTCGTGAGATAGAAGCACAGATTACCGCCGCCGCAGATTAAAACCCGCCGAATCTTAGTGCTTTTGCGTCCCAACGACTTAAAAAATGACCGGAGGCTCTGATGCCCTGCCGCTATGTGCAGCCTGTCGTCCTCCCGCACCACAAAATCTCCGTCAGGAATGTAAACGGACGTCCCCCGCTTAACGGCGCACACCAAAATATTGATGCCGAATTTTCGCCCGATATCCGCCAGAGAAAGGCCAGCCAGCGGACTGCCCTGTTTTAAGATGTGCTCTACCAGCTCCACCCTTCCCTTCATGAACGTCTCCACTTTACTCGCCTCAGGGAACAGGAGAATTCTGGCAATCTCATTCGCCGCCGACAATTCCGGGTTGACCGCCATACTCAGGTGCAGATCTTCCTTAAAGAAATCAATCTGCCTGTAATAGATAGGGTTGCGCACCCTTGCAATAGTATGCTTAGCTCCTAAACGCTTGGCAAGGAGGCAGCACAGCATATTCATCTCATCCATGGACGCACAGGCGATTACCAAGTCGGCATGGGGTACGTCAGCCTGCTTCTGCACTTCCATATCTGCGCCGTTTCCCGGAATACAGAAGATGTCGAGCTGGTTCACAGCTTCTTTTAGTTTTCCCGTATTCTGATCAATTAAAACAATATCATAGTCCTCTTCTGATAACTGGGCCGTCAGTTTATGCCCGACTTTACCGTCACCAATAATTACTATCTTCATTTTTTGATCCTCATTCATATCTCTCTTGTATTTGTCATAATCAATGTATGGACCGCATCATACTCAGACCTTACACTACATGGCAAAAGAGATTATAGCACTTTTACTGCAAGAAAAAAAGCCCTTACGGGCTTTTCTTCTATTCTTAAGTATTTTGTAATAGCTTTATCCACACAGTAACTTCAGAACATCCTTTATTATAATATTTAACAAAAATCCTACTCTTCCGCAGCCCTCTTAGCGATTTCCGCTTCCTGAACATCAGACGGAGCCTGCTCGTAACGAGCGAACTCATAAGAATAAGTTCCTCTTCCTCCTGTCATAGAACGAAGCACGGTACAATAGCCAAATACGCCTGTCATCGGAATATCTGCCACAATCTCCTGTAATCCGCCTGCAATCGGGTTCATTCCAAGCACCCGTCCGCGGCGTTTGTTCAGATCTCCCATAACATCTCCGGTGTAATCATCCGGAACCACTACCTTAATTGACGCGATTGGCTCTAACAGCACAGGACCCGCCTCCATAAAGCCCTTCTTAAAGGCCTGAATGGTCGCAGTCTTAAACGCCATCTCAGAAGAATCTACCGGGTGGTATGAACCGTCGTATAATGTAGCTTTCACGCCTACAACCGGATATCCGGCCAGAGGTCCCTTGACTACTGATTCCTGAAGCCCCTTCTCCACCGCCGGGAAGTAATTCTTCGGAACCGCGCCGCCAACAACCGTCTCTTCAAAAATGTACGGCGTATCCAGATCCCCGGATGAAGCGAACTTCATCTTAACATGGCCGTACTGTCCGTGTCCGCCGGACTGCTTTTTATACTTGGTATCTACATCGGAATTCTTCTTGATCGTCTCACGGAACGCAACCTTCGGCGTCTCTAAAGTCACTTCACACTTATAGCGCTCAAGAAGCTTGCTTACCGCAATCTCCAAGTGCTGGTCTCCCATACCGTAAATCAGCGTCTGACGGTTCTCGCTGTCATTCACTGCCTTCAAGGTGATATCTTCTGCCATCATCTTCTGGAGAGCCTGAGATACCTTGTCCTCATCGCCTTTATTCTTGGTCACATACTTCATATATGTATAAGGCTTGGAATACTCCGTCTTTCCAAACAGAACCGGCGTCGTCTTTGCAGAGAGCGTATCTCCTGTCTTAGTATTGGTCAGCTTCGCAATCGCACCGATATCTCCTGCGAATAATTCCTTCACTTCTACCGGCTTATTGCCGACCATGGTATAAATCTTGCCCAGCTTCTCATCCGTCTCAGAATCCGCATTGTAAAGAGTATCCTCTCCCTTCAGCACGCCGGAACATACCTTCACAAAGGAATACTTTCCGATAAACGGATCCACCATCGTCTTGAAAACATAGGCGGATTTTGCTTTAGCAAAGTCATAATTCGCCTCGTAGATCTCGTTGGTCTTGCGGTTGATACCTGCACATTCCCTCCAGTCCGGACTCGGGAAGAATCTTACGATATCCGACAGCAGATTCGCAACGCCCTGAGCCTGTACGTTAGAACCCATGGCAACAGGAACGATCCTTCCTTCCATAACCTCGGTACGCATCGCGGCACGGATCTCCTCAACAGAGAACTCCTCGCCTGCAAAATAACGCTCCATATACTCGTCGCTGATCTCCGCAACCGCCTCTAACAACTTCTCACGGTAAGTCTCAAGGTTCGGCTTACAGTAATCAGGAATCTCACATTCTTCTCTCTGTCCGATACCCGTATAGCGTCTGCCCTCATTCTTAATAACGTTGACATAGCCTACCAGCTTCTCATTCTCCCTGATCGGCTGGAAGTGGGGAGCAATTACCTTGCCGTATCTCTCGTTCAGATCTTCGACTACCTGACGGAAACTTGCGTCGTCCACATCCATCTCTGTCACATAGATCATACGCGGCAGGTTGTACTTGTCGCACAGTTCCCATGCCTTCTCTGTTCCGACCTCTACGCCTGCTTTTCCGGAAACTACGATTACAGCCGCGTCTGCCGCGCTGACAGCTTCCTCAACCTCGCCTACGAAATCGAAGTAACCAGGCGTATCCAGAACATTGATCTTCGCCTTCTCCCACTCGACCGGTATCAGCGTCGTGCTGATTGAAAATTCTCTCTTCTGTTCCTCTTTATCGAAATCACTGATCGTATTGTGGTCTGTGATCTTCCCCATACGGTTCGTCGCTCCTGATACATAAGCCATCGCTTCGACAAGGCTTGTCTTGCCGCTCCCTCCATGTCCTAAGAGAACTACGTTCCTGATCTCGTCAGTTCTGTAAACCTTCATATTTTCGGTGCCTCCTTATATTTGGTAAAATCTCATGTTTACATTGTACTAAAAAATTGACGATTTTACAACTCTTTTATACAGGTTTTACAAGGATTTACAATTTTTATGCGGTTTTAAGCGATATTACCTGTATTTTACATTATAAATATTATCTGCCGGCAAATTTATCCAAACCTTGGCTTTGCCGGCTGATTACGGTTTCATGACTTATTTAATATAGATTTCGGAAACCGTGTCTTTAACCCCCTCAATCAATAACCGAACATGAATTTCACCATTTTCAAATTCATATAATGAATATTCCAACGGTTCGGAAAGGCTTGTAACATCAAAAGATTTCACTATATCTCCCTGCACCAGATACAAGGTAATACCTGCATGGTCCGGAACCGTACCGCAGGAAATATCTGCGTATAAAACATCCGTTTCAGCATCTTTTACAGTCATATCTTCCTGTGCAATAAACCCGTCGCTGGCGCTCTTAAAGTCTAGTGTCCACACCCCGTCTTTCAGCGTTCGATAATTCATACTAATACCGCCCAGATTCCATATTCTGTCGTTGGAAGTGACATCAGAATTAATTCCCTTTCCGGAAGCCGCGCAAACGATAAAGCCCGTAAGGCAGATAACCATAAGTATCATGCTGATCGTTCCCATAACAATATAACTAATATGATGGGTTTTCTTCATTTCCATATTTTTCATTTCCTCCCTGAATTCTATCCTGGAACCACATTCCTCGCAAAATTTGGCTCTCAAAGAAACTAAATGTCCGCAAACTTTACAGCTTTGTTTTACCTCGGAACGGCGTAAAAAGTAAACAAGCAGCCCAATAAACGGAGTGGCAATAAAAGTGACGGCCGCCCAAAGAATACCGTCGTCATTTCTTTTCCTGCAGTCCCGATATACCCATGCAGCGAAGAAAACGGACATGAGCAAAGCAAAGATCAAGCTTCCGGCAGCCAGTAACGGAAATACCACGGATATGCCGCTAAAACCGCCGCTTCTGAAAGAAAAGATTACAAACCGCAGTATGATAACCAGTATCACAATGGGAACGCCAATATAAGCCACTAATTTTCCCGCATTTTTATTCATACTAAAGCACCTCTTTTCCGAATATGAATCGTAACATCTTCTTTAAAATTTGCTCTTTTTACCCCAAGCAGCGTTATGAAAATACCCGCTGCGCCCATATACAAACAAACGCCTGCCATCAGTTTCGCAATATATGGATTTGAGATGACAAAAAGGGCAAATACGGCAAATAACGAAAATAATATAAAATTTAAAATCATAGGAACAAACCACAGGGAAATAGAACGAGTCTGCTTTCCCGTCATAGCCGCTTCTTTTTGATAAAGCTCGGCTTTTAAGAGGATATTTAACCCGGAAGACGGTTTATCCTCAGTCTTCATTGATGTACGGATTAATTCGTCCAAACTGTTTTCATAATTCTTATTTTCCATATCCTAATTCCTCCAACTTTTTTTTGATAAGGCCTCTTCCCTTAAACAATCTGCTTTTTACCGTACCCGGCGGTTTTTTTATCTCTTTTGCTATTTCATCGACGGGCTGTTCAAATAAATAGAAAAGCGTTAGAGGGACTCGGATTTTTTCGGGCAGGTTTTCAATAATTTTGCTTATTTCCGTTATCAGTTCCTGCCTAAATATGCTTTCTTCAATATTCTCCTCTGAGCGAAGTGAATTTTCATTTGTTTCGTCTAAGTTGACACAAGGGGCAATATTAAAACGACGGGCATTTTTCCTCTGTTCACTTTTCCAAAGCTTATATGCAATTGAGAAAAATAATGCTTTGGGGTTTTGCTCCCAATCAAGCTCCATCTCACTTTCTAATGCTTTTAGAAATGTTTGCTGATATAAATCTTCCGCGTTTCCTTTGTCAATACATAGCTTCATACAAAACCGATATATGTCCGTGCCAAATTCGTCTATACATTTTTCCAATTCCCAGGCTTTCAAATTCTCACCTCCCGTATCTTTTCACTCTATATTCGCCGCGTTTTCTTCTTCGGTTCATTTTTTTTGAAATTATTTTGCAGGCGAAAATAAAAAGAGCTGTCGCTACGGCAGTATATCTCTGCTTTTGCAACGGCTCATTTACTCTCTAATTACTATTCATTATAACTGCAATATTTTATTTGCATATAATTCCGGCATTGTATCGTGAGATATGATAAAAATAATCTTCTGTTCATTTCCGGACATAATCCGCTCTAAAATAATTTCCGCACTTTCTTTATCTATATTACTCGTAACCTCATCAAGAATGATTACATCTACATCGTCATAAAGAGCTCTCGCCAATGCGATCCGCTGTTTTTCTCCACCGGACAGATTCGTACCGTTTTCATCAATTAATGAATCCATATCCTTATTTGAGAAAATACTCTGAAGAATCGGTTCCTGCTTTAGTTTTTCTTCTCTTTCTTTATCCCATTTTATATTAAAAAACAGGTTCTCTCTCAAAGTACCTTTAACGATCGGGACATTCTGGGACAAATAGTTCATTCGGCTTCTCAGCGATGTGTTTGTTATGTCGCTTAGCGATATATCGTTAATAAAAATTCCGTCACATTCCCGGAATTTCAAAAGCATTTTAACCAGAGTGCTTTTTCCTTTCCCGCTTTCACCTTTGATCCACACCACATCTCCATATTGAAAACTCCCGTGGATATCGCGGGCGAGTACCTTATCTTTAATCTTCAGCGTACCAATATCAAAACGGATTGAGGAAATCCGAGAGATTCCCTGCGTCCCATCCACCTCCCGGCCCGCATCCATCTGTCTGATAAATTCTCTCGATACATTCAGATTCTGTTTACTCAGGTTCGCATTTGTCACCATTGTAAGATTGCTTAAATAAATCGGTAAAAGGACAACCATCAATACCATCATCAACGGGCTTCCGTCTGCCTCAAGATACTGAAAAACCGTCAGCGCCATGATCATCGTCTGCGCAATCTGGTTGACGGAACGCAATACTTTGGAGGACGCCTGCGCAAACACGTTGATATCAGCCATACTGCCGAAGATCCGTTCCAGCGCCGGTTGAACCTGCATCTCCAAGACTTCATAATCGCTGCACTGTTTCAAATAATCCGTCTGTCCAAGAAAAGAAAGCAATAGCTGAAATCCGATAGAATTTTCCCGCTGCAGCACCTCGGACCGTCTTGCTAACTCTTTATTCAACAGTTTATATCCAAAATATTGAACAAAAATCAGCAAAACCATGATTCCGAAAACCCATAAACTTTGAAACAGTGTAATTATCAAAATCGCAATCAGAATCAACAGGCTGGACCAAATCTGAATATAACTTTCCGTCATAAACGAATATAAGTTATTGACCGCAGCCTGTATACGGTTTATGAGATTGGTCGGCCCTTCTTCCTGAAGCTTGTCATAGCTAAGGGCGCAGTATTTAGAAATATAATTATTAAAATTAGATATATTATACT
The DNA here is from genome assembly GCA_910577685.1 of uncultured Dorea sp. Classification (GTDB taxonomy): domain Bacteria; phylum Bacillota; class Clostridia; order Lachnospirales; family Lachnospiraceae; genus Sporofaciens. Next base: position 10,634 of record CAJTOH010000056.1, read on the forward strand.
GTTTTGCAAACTTCTCTCTGCATATCGTCAGCAATACTTCTAACACAAGTGAAATAGCAAGGATCAAGAACAAGTTTATGATCTTCTGTGTTGACAGCCCAACGCCGGTACTCGACCATATATTAATCAGTACCGGACTTATTAACGTTATCACTGCGCTTAACAGCGATAAAAACAACATAAAGACAAAAAAATTCTGATACTTAAATAGCTTTTTCATAGCTCTCTCCCTTTCTTTTCATAAACCCGCTTATTCTTTATGTAAATAAACATTATTATACCACACATCCTTATAAGAAGGCATTGCATTTTATAAAGTTATACTTTTATAATACGTAATGGGGCTGCCGTATTAAGCATAGATCCAACAAGATATGGTATTTTCCGGAAACAAAATTCCGTCATATCTTGTAATTGTTTTGCTTATTGCAGCAGCCCCATATATATAATATATACATAATATGTTCATATATAAAATACGGAGTAAGAGAGGGTACAATTAGTTTTGTGTTTTTGAAATTCTATTTACCTCTTATTCCCAGTATAGACTATTGTTGGAATCTCCGGTATTTATAAGGCTTTGCGGGCTCTGCCCACACCCGGCCTCCGGAATAAGCGGAAAAGCTGTAGACACAAAATTAAATACACTACCGAGTAAAGAAGATACTCTTTATGTAAAAGCACGTAATATATGTATCTGCAACTCTGGGGGCGACGAGAAGTCTTGGCCTATTCCATAGTTTGCAGCTTTTTCATCATAGAGCACTTTCTATAATCAAGCCATACCTGTAATCATCACTGTATATCTTAATTTCCGTGATTATTCAAGCTCCGTCCTGACGGTAAATTTTTCCGGCAGATTGTATATTTGCTGTTTCCGGCAGCATATGAAATATCTCAATACTTCAATTCGTCGACAAATCTCAGCATACGTTCCGTCACCAATTCATCTTTTTTCATGGAAATCAATTTATCCCTGGTAACCCATTTATAATCCGAGGTTTCTCCTTCCTGAAGAACGACGCTGTTCTTGTCACAGTTTGTCATGCAAATAAACTCGACGTAAATCGTACGATTATCCTCTCTAATAACCCGGCCGACTTCCACTATGTCTTCCGCTTGTATTCCGGTTTCTTCACGCAATTCTCTGATGGCGCAGGCAAGAGAATCCTCACCCTGTACAGCAGAGCCCCCGGCTGTCGCCTCCCACATTCCTCCGAAATGTTTTCTGCTGTCACGCTGCATAAGGAGATACTCTCCGTCCGTATGCTTAACGATAACCTCGCTGACAAGATGGTATACTCCCTCCGGGACTTTCTCTCCGCGGATTAGAGTGACGCCCTCGAGCTTTTCAAAATTCCTATTATATGCATCCCACAGTTCCATGTTTACCTCCAATTCTAAATCACGATTATTTTATTCATTATCCTTCTAACTCGGAAAATAAAACCCTTTCAAATTCTTCTCTGGCATATTTTTCTCTCCACGGAGTATGACCGCATTTATCAAGCACATATGTTTTTATGTCCACATTGCGGTCTCTTAATGGCTGAATAACACCCTCCGGCGGATGCGGGTCAGCCACTCCCTGAATCAGCACCAACGGACAGGAAATTCCCTCAAACTTTTCTAAAAGTTTTCCGGATTCCCGCAATCCGGCAGCTTCCTTCCAGACTTTTTCATGCAGGTCCCCGTTCACCTCTGCATTGTCCCTCAGAGCTTCTTCTTCCTGATATCCATCCGCCTTGTCACATATCGCGCCTAATCGCCGCAGGTATTCATCTTTTTCTCCGGCCCCCTCCTCAAGCTTACGCAGAATCTGATCGAATTCTTCCGCTTCCTCCGGAGACATATTTCCTTTTCTGCGCTCTCCGATTTTGGAAACATAAGCTTCATCCAAGGGACCGCATCCAATCAAAATTACTTTTTCCACTTTATCCGGAAATCTTTCCGCAAACAATCCTGCCAGCCATGCTCCCCAGGAATGTCCCGCTAAAATAACTTTTCCGGAGCAATTATTTTCAATTTGCTCCCTTAACTCTTCTTCCTGTTCTTCAATTGTGTATTTTGACTGCATCGGTTCAAGGACACCAAATTTTTTTGAAATCATGCCGGCGAGTCCGAATACCGACCCTGCCGCTCCCGGTCCTCCGTGCAGAACCACAATATGGTACGGCTCTTTTCCGTGTTTTCTGACCATAATATTCCTCTTTTCCTTCATTTTTCTCTGTTTTCTGTTTCAATTTTTTCATACAAAATAATCCGATACCCTCGTTTCAGACATATACTTTCCACCGGGGAAGAAGAATCCGCATGAACCTTCAGGTAATTCTCAAAAATCCTTTTTCCGGTAAATCCATCAATCTGCTCCCATATCCCTTTCCCTGATATCCAGGTAAAATTACCTTTTTTTCCTCAATTTTAGCAAAATTCCCTGCTCATCTGCCGCTCTATGAAACCGACCGGTCACATAAGCGGCCTTCTCTTTTAATGACAGCTCTTCAAACTTTTCATCCGACTTTGCCTGTCTCATCACGTCTCCCACAGTTTCCAATTCCAGAAGATTAACGGCTAAACAGAAAAAAGTCTTTTTCCGTCCGTCGTTACAATTTTGCAGCAGCCACTCTAAAATATGGATCTTCTTTTCCTGTTCTTCTCCGTACGCCTCCCTGCCGGCTTTCCCCTGCTTCTCCAAATCCTTTTTCTGGTTTTGATGCGTGATAAATGAATCAAATGCATCGTACATAATCCACAGTTTAATCCACACAAAGAAAACAATAAATCTGATCTTATAAAGTCCTTCAAAGTGTCCCTCCCTCGCTCCTGTTTATCCTTTAGCCTGCTCTGCTTAACCTAACAGCATAAATTTGCAATAATTATATTGACTTTTGTTCCGCATGTATCGTTTTTCACTATTTATTCATGCTACATAAAAAGAGCAGGCAGATTGTAATCTTATAATTTTTCTGTGTCCATTTTCTTTCTGGCGTACACAATAGATGTAATGCTTTCAAAATAATCCTCAAATTCTGCATGATACCACAGCGAAAGCCCTCTCACCTATCCGCTTGCAATTTTTTTATACCATTTATAGATTATTGAAATTTGAATCTTCTAGTGTGCTGACCATATTATATTCAGGCACTAGTTACCGTTCACTTATCATTGCGCCTCTTATGATTCCGCCTTGACGGCTTGCATTTTACTACCTTCAAGTACGAAATCCGAAAGAAAAACCTCTTCTTTTCCTTTCATTGTTCTCGAACACAGGTACTATCTTTTGTCATATCCTTGATTTTTTCTGTCAGAAGCCGGATCTTGGTGTCTTGCTTTTTCTGATGAACTTTTCTGTATGGTTGGAAATAGTGCGATTATATTTTCTTTACTCATTTCCTGCAACTGTTTATCAAAAAAGTGGTTACATAGTCCTGTACTCCTGTTTGTTTTATCTCAGAAAAGTATATCATAAAACCGTGCCGGTTTCGAGGGAAAACATATCAAAAAATAAAGTCTGTTTTGGGGCTAGATGACGAACTTTGGATGACTATATTTTTTTACTGCGAATCCTCACTTTTTTCTACTTCAATGGCTCTTTTTGTTGCCTTAGTCATCATTTTTCCAATGAATAAAGGGTGTCGATAAGAAAACTTCATTTGTGCTGTTTGAATTACAGAGTGACAAATCACAAACTTTTTTATCCAGATACGATCGGCCAGCCCATATCCAACTTTTTTTGCTTCTGCCTTGAATTCTATTGGAACAGAAATTCCTGATGCTGATTTTGTATTTGTCAATGGTGGGTGGAACAAATGGAAAGTGATACCATACTCTTTATTTTCTATTTGCAGACATTTAGCCAATGATTCTATTGCCCCTTTTGAGGCCGCATAAGGAGAAATACTCTCAAATCCAGTTACACCAACACCGGAGCTTGTAAAAATCATACGCCCCTTACCTGCCTTACGCATATATGGAAGAACGGATTTTACCAGCCGCAACGCTCCGAAATAGTTGACATCCAGCACATCTTGGTAAATGTCGAAACCAATATTCTGTTCGTTTTCAAACACACAAAGACAAGCGTTATGAATTGCAATATCAATATTCCCAAAATGTTCCATAGCCTGTTTTACGCCGTTTTCTATGCTCCCAAAAACTTTTGCATCCGCAAGAATGGGCAAAACAGTTTTGGGATAGTTCTCCCGTAGTTTTTCAATCGCGTCTATCTGAATGTCCAATACCGTTACGGAATTGCCTAATTCCAACAATCTTTCTACCATATAATATCCGATACCTTGATTTGCGCCAACAATAATGATGTTCCCCATTTTAGTTTTCCTCCGCAATTTCTTCAAAAAATCTCTGCATATGCTGATATACGTGTTCCCGAAATGACTGCTTATGTTCATCGGTCAGCGGGCCACAGAATAGCCACCGTTGGGCAAACAGAAAAATTGGCGCATAGTATTTTTCGGCTAAATAGTAGCTGTCTGCGTGTTTAATAATCTTCATTTCCATTAACGCAGAAAATACCCTGCTCTGAAATGCAAGAGGTTTGGCAAAAATCCAATGGTCGTAAATTATCTGAGCCTCCTCATCGTTGAACTGCTCAATAAGGAGCAGGCGAATCACCTTATTGCAGAAGTCATCCATCAAGTATTTTTCAAAAAAGTACTTTTCTATTATATCGTGGGAGCCTATATCGTGGGAACCACTCGTATCATTTAGCATAGATTCTAACCGGCTCATCATGGTGGTCGCCGTATTTTGAAAACGTTGCAGCAATTCCTCAAAAATTGCCCGTTTATCCTGAAAGTGATAATATATCGAGCTCTCCTTGATGTTTACTTTTTTGCAAATATCTCTGATAGAAACTGCCGAAAATCCTCTTTGGGAAAAAAGCTCTAAAGATACCATTAAAATATTTTCCTTTGTGTCCTGCATTGTCATACCTCCAATTCTAACAGTCGTTAGGTTTATTATACCTAACAATCGTTAGATTGTAAACTGCTCTCAAAAAAGTAGCTAACCAGAATACCGTACTTTACTATTACTAAAAGCAGGTAAGCTATCATACCTGCGGAAAACCCAAGCTTATTTCCGGACAGGACTTCCCGATATTCTTTTGTAATAACATGGCTGTAAACTGGTACGGTCTCTCCGCTCAACACTTTTCCCAAAACCTGAACCGTTGCAGCATCATCCTTGCTTGACAGCAACGCAGATTTTTCTTGCATTTGAGTCTTAAAAACGGAATACAACAGTAAAATATCAATATCATTCGATTGTTTATCTGTTTCCAAAATAGAACCAAAAAGGTATACTTTATCGAATTCATCAAAAAGCTCAATATTTTCTATTATCCGTTTAACAATATTACTTATATTTAATAACATTTACATACTCTAGGATCTTTTTCTCAGTATTCGATAATTTCTCAATGGTATTTAAGGCTTTGTAAGAAGTTGCTCCTTTAAACTTACCAATAAGCATATCTAATTCCTCAAATCTTTTGACGGGCAGCCTGTTCCAGACGGCAAGATCTTAGTTCTCTTCCTCAAAGAGAATTTCGGTTTGCAGAAAGGCGACTGCATCCAGGACAGTTTCACCACCATGCATCTCAAGGAATTTTCCTTTGAGACCGGATTCATAGCCATCAGTGAAGATCATTATGCTTTCTATATGAAGGACTTCCGGGATGAGCTGAACAAAAACATGGAGATGCGCCGCGAAGGTCGCTGCATCATCGGGAAGAATCCAGACGGTACAGACAGGCTCTGCCCTTATACCAGACGCTGTAAAGGATACCCGAACAAAGGGACTTCCGGAACGCTACAATCCGAAGCGTGTGGAGATCCTGTCACTCGATTATGAGTATGACGGTGAAACATAACGCTTCACGCTCCTTTTTATTTCCAAAATTTTCATTGACAATTTTTTAAGCAATTACATATAATATATTAGACGCATGAATGGATGCGTCCTCAAATAAATTCAAGCCTATTGACTTGAATCTATTTTGTGCTATGATGTCTATAGAGGATAGCGACGAGATCAGCTATCGTTGGTTATGAAGTAATTGACTGTGTCGGTATGCAGTCGGTTGTGGAGCCAGACCTTGGGTTATGCGATAACCTCAAACCGAATAGGTTCTTCGGAACTGAAAGAAAACGCTTTTACGGGGCCTTGCTCTTGCAAGGTTCTTTATTTTTACCAAAGACAGCTATACAAAAATGGATATTTTACAACAATCAGCATTAGCTTGGAAAGAACTAACTGAATATCGATACCAGTTCGTGTATGGCTACAAGAAAGCTTTGTATCCTATCAATCTCACGTTTTCATTTGAAGACTATCCACATCTGGCAGGTTTTCAATATTTGAAGGATATCTCCCTTCCTAACTACACATCAGCGAAAATCGTTGACCGAATCCTTGAAGGGAAAATAACTTTTGAACAAATTCAAAAAGCGGCACAATATGAGGAAATGGGCAAGCCACGATTAGAAGCACTAATCCACTTAAAGAACTCCTTGGATAATGACTTTAATCTTTATTCTTTCATGCCGAGAATGTATCCTTTTATCACCAATATTAAAGCGGATTACTTGATTTCCAGCCACATTGTTATCGATAGTTATGTTTTCATAATCCATACCACTCCAAACGGGGATGTAAAATGCGATTTTCTTTGTTGTTCTGCTTTTACCAAAGGAGAACGCGATTATGAAGCAAACCAGAGAAAACGTGCATTGCTAAAAAAGGAATGTATACATATCCCAACGAATACAACTACCATTTTGCTTGACAAATTGAATAACCAATCATCATAGGGAACATTTTCAACTCAGTCTTGTTGAATAGTTCCCTATCTTTTATATGAACAAAATTCCTCTTGAATCATACGTACTTTCTGTATTTGTATTTTCACATCGCATTGCCCTGTCCAACCCCATAATTGTTGCAATAGCACCGTCAATCTTCTCTGTGGATTTTTCTTTGTCTGCTTTAATATTTCCCGCCGGATCATTACGGATATAAATGTTATCCATCATCCAGCGAAGAACCGGATGCCCTCCAGACCACCGTAACATATACGACCTTCCAAATCATCTTCATTTACATGGAATGTACACACATCCCATTTTTCCATCGGCATCCATCGGACTGCCTGTTTTACCCATTATTTCCATAAAATCATGTATATTATTCAAAAAGGAAAAGTTCATATTTTATACCCGTTCACCCATCACTTTTTTCCTACTTCTTATTAAGTCCCACTTCTAATTTTGGGAGATTATTCAAGCTTACTGTTTCCAACGTCTCCAATTGCTGTACCGCTAACACTCGAAGCAATTCCATCCGCTCTTTCTGATTCTTATCCTGATTAATTAAAACAGCATTATAGCTTTCCAAATTTGCCAATACCAGTAACTGGTTTAGCGTTGCCGCATCCCGCATATTTCCTTTCTCAGTCGGATTTTCATCTTTCCACTGTTTTGCGGTTTTTCCAAATAAAACAACATTCAACATATCTGCTTCATTAGCATAAGTATACGCCACCTGTGCAGGCGTTAATTCTGGTGGAATCAAATTTTCTTTAATTGCATCTGTATGTATCCTATAATTCAACTTAGAAATCTCTCTATTTAAGTTCCAATTCAAAGATAACCGACTGTTCTCATCTGTCTTTAAACGCCTATAGTCTTTCATAATATATAACTGAAACTCAGGAGAAATCCAAGTTGCAAAAGACATAGCGATATCGCTATGAGCATATGTTCCCCCATAACGTCCTGCTTTTGAAACGATGCCAATAGCATCTGTCGCTTCTATCCATTTCTTGGGTGACATTGTAAACGCATTGGCTCCAGCCTGCTTTTTAAACCCCTCGAATTCGAGGGGTTTAAAGTCTGGATTATGTAACCTTTCCCATAATCCTAGAAATTCTATAACATCCCGATTTCTCATCCAGTTTTGAATAACCGCCGTCGGGTCATCGCTCTTATACCGGGCAATATCCGTTAATGAAATAAATTCATTCTCAAAATCTTGCGTATAAATTCTTTAGGTTAGAATCGATGATGGGGTAAACGAAAAAGCAGTTTTGGCATT
>CAJTOH010000057.1:0-222 GCA_910577685.1 uncultured Dorea sp.
GGCTATTTAGAGCATCCGCAGATTCTGGATGAATACCTGCCCTGGTCCAAGTCACTGCCGGAGCAATGCCGGCTGGAGCGTACGATAAAAAGTGTTGCTAAATAGCCAAGAACCGGACCTCGATCGACAGAAGTCGATGGGTCCGTTTTTCTGTCATTTACAACAACTATGCAGACATAAACCTTCTATTTCCTCACCTCATTTCTCATTCTTCCCATCTGC
>CAJTOH010000057.1:232-17710 GCA_910577685.1 uncultured Dorea sp.
TAAAGAAAAAACAAACGTTTCAATAAATAATGATCTCAGTATAACAAATCTATGTGAGATTTACTAGACGCCATCTTTTGAAGCGCTTACTCTCATCCTGTGTACGTTTCCGTTTCTGAGCAGGATCATCCCGCTGCCCGGGCTCTGCACCCTCTTCCCTGACCGGCTGATGGATATCTTCAACATGCTCCACGACTTTTCACTGTATGAAATCGGCGGGACGGTAATGGATGCTGTGGTGATCGTGTTTCCGGTGTATTTTCTGGCTTGTGTTGTGCTGCAGCCGGTGGTGTATGGGGTATTTAAGAGGGTGGAGGTGAAGTAGGGGGGGGAGATATCTCACCTTCATAAAACTTTTGCACATGAAACCTTGCAAGGGTCGAATCATGTTGCTCTTTTTCAGCTAGAAATTATAAATAATTTTGAAAGCCGGGGGCTCAAGCAGTATATTAGAGCAACAGCTCTTATATACTGCCTAACTCATGCCAAAAGCTTATTTGAGAAAATAAGGGCAATAAACATTGTAGAATGGAAAGATATTATAGAAAGCTTTAAGGCTAATCAGGCAAATTAAAAATAACGCCAGATTGTAATTTGTAATGCCAGAAGCAATATATCAATTAGTGTTACACCTATAAACCACTTCCACATCGTTATATTCCGCCAAAATAGTTTACTTACTTCCCAATAATTAATTTTACTGCTTCAAACAATGTAGATGCTGTTTCATCTTGTCCATAATTACCAGTATTAATCAAAACAGTCCTACAACCAGCCGCTTTTCCAGCTTTAATATCTCTCTCTTCGTCCCCAATCATCCAGGAATTAGACAGATCAATATTGAAATCCTCTGCTGCACGTATTAGCAAACCTGGCTTAGGTTTTCGACAATTACATTCTATTTTTAATTCCGTGATTTCACCTTCAAATCCATTATCTGGATGGTGAGGACAATAATAAATAGCATCTATATATGCGCCCTCTTTACCTAGCAATGTTTCCATTTTATTATGTATAAGCTTTAGAGACTCTATCGTCACCTCACCTCTCGCTATTACTGGCTGATTTGTAACAACAATAGCTAAATATTCCGAATTATTTATCTTTCTTACAGCTTCAGTAACTCCCTGTAGCAAGCTAAATTCCTCAACATCTCGCAAAAATCCAACATGTTTATTGATTGTTCCGTCACGATCAAGGAACAACGCCCGTTGTTTATTTTTCAAATTTTTCATATAAACTCTTCCGGAAGAGAAATCATTTTTTACAGCACAATACCGTTCTGGTGTCCCCATATCCTTCACATATTCTGGTGAATCATAAGCAAACATTTTCCCTGTAGATGCCAGAGGTTTTAGAATATCACGATCCAAATCAACTTTCCTTATTTTCCCTTCCCTATTTTTCTTTCCAATCGAGGAAGTATCGATTTTTTTCGTTTCAAATATATCTGTATTCAATATATGCAATCCTGCATTAACTCTATTTTTATAATATGCAGGTCTAGCATCTTCTTTCGTCAGCCAATCTTTCACTCTATGTGTATCATCAGTAATAATTAATCCACTATCATAAGGATGACTATTAGGATGGGTAAATAGCGTAGCCAATGCCTTATGCTCCTTATGAAATAACACAAAGCGATTAAAGTCCACATCAAATACTGTATCCGCATTTAAAAGTATAAAATCACTCCCTGCTTCCCCAAGTTCCTCGTGTTCCCACAATTTAAATAATGCTCCAGCATTTCCAATAGGTTCCTCTTCGTAATAGTATCTTATCCTTACTCCAAATGGTTTTCGTGTTACAGGAGATATTCTGCTCCCATCACCAAAATAGTTCATAATAACTTTTCCAAGATGAGATACTGTAATAATTATATCTTCAAACCCTTGACGCTTTAAAGATTCAATTTCATACTCCAATACTGGTTTATTATTTATTTTGATCATAGGCTTAGGAATATCGGAAGCAATAGAACTAATCCTTGTCCCCTTTCCTCCTGCCATAATAACTGTTTTCATTTATTACGCTCCTACAAATATACAATTTTCCATTCGGTTGTTCATTAACTTTACGAACAACTGTTTATAGCTCTCATAAATGCTATAGAAAATTCCATTCATCTAAATATTATTTTTTCAATCTGATTCATTTGTTTTAATATCTTTTCATCAGAATGATCTTTAAAAAACATTTTAAAATCTATTTCATTATAATTATTTCTCTTTAATAGAATAAGTTGATTCAAGAAATCCTCTCCAGTAATTATTGCTTTACATATATCCGGATATCTTTCTTCATATGCTCTTACAATCTGTATATCATTTCCGATTACATATTTATAGTTCGAAATACCATCCAACAACTGTCCACTAACTCGTAAATGATAATTGTTATTATAACAAACAAATAAAACCGAAGCTCGGCCTAGCAACTCATTGTACTCTTGTTCAGATAAATAATTAGGGTTAACAATTATATTTTCATTTTCATACTTTATTTTTGAACTTTTGAGATATAAGTACACATTATTTTTTTTAAGAATATGCTTTTTTTCTTCTAATGAAATAATTTCCGAAAAAAAATCATCGCTGGCACCTCTTCCTATGCTTATGCACAAAAACTTATTCTGATATTCTTTCCATAGTGAAGGTTCCTTTAGTACTCTTCTTTCATGTGGATGAATCAGTTCAAAAATCCGATCAGAAATCCCTGGATACCACTCCATCATCCCTTTTTTTATAAATGAATCAAGGGTAAGATGTACATATCTCTTTACAAAAATATAAAAAAAGATTTTGTATGGATATCTTCGCGAAAGATCCAAATCATCATGATGTAAAATCCACATTTTGTTATAATTCCGAAAGAAGAATGGCCATAAAGGCGTAACCCAATAGCTAAATGTAGACATAATAATAATATCAAATTTTAATTTTTTATCTAATTTCTTTATTTCCGTCAGAATATTTATTGCAGAAAATGTTCTTGTCAATTTTTTAATCCAAAATTCTTTTGTATCAATATAAAAATGCTGTATAATATTTGGTGAAAGATCAAAATACCAATCAGAAAAACATAGGGTATGAACCTCATACTTTTTCATAAAAATTTCCATGAATAATTTATTCATTTTTTTATGTCCAACATGATTAGATAGTCCTTCCACAAAGAGTATTTTTTTCAACTTCTCCCCCCCTATGTAAATAGATTTTTTAACTTCTATTTGATTCAAACTATGAAATCACTTATAATTATCTCGAATCATTTGAATCAATGATAAAATTATATTTCGATAGTATATAATTACTATTACTATTATTAAGCATAATATATATCTCACTAATACAAATTCATATAAGAAGCTGGCCACAATACTTACCGAAAATATTAGAAACAATTGACTTATATATATTCGATTACTAAACAAATATCTACCCTCAGATTTATAAAAAATAATCTGTGAAAAAAGTAAATGACCAATGCCGTAAATCATATAACTAATGAGTGTAGTATATCCTGCAGCCACAAATCCAAATTTTGGAATCAGAATATAATTTAATCCTATATTACATAAAGCACCCACAATTGAAATATACATTGTGAACTTATTCTTTTCATAAAAAAATTCAATATTTGCACATATTGTATACCAAAACAGAATAAAAATGCTACAACATACTGGTGGTATAACATATATAGAAGGGGCATAAGATTTCCCCGCAAAAATATTGATCATCTCCGGAGCCAATATAATAAATATTGAAAGTGGAATTATTAATATCATGCCAATAGCAGTAGTTACCTTCCTTACATATTCAAATTTTTTATGTTTAAAAGATTGATACATCCATGGAACCAATGCCTGATTTATACTTGTAGTTAGCATTGTCAATATCATTCCCATCCCATATGCTACACTATATAATCCCGCATAGGAATAGCCTTGCATTTTTTCAATCATAATGCGATCTGATGAGTTTAAAATATACTCAGACAAATAATGAGGAAGTAATGGAATATTAAATATTAATGCGAATTTTGCATGCTCAATGTTAAATTTCCATTTTCCATTTATACAATTAATCAGATAAAAAATAAGTCCATATATTATTTGCACCCATATAAGCGCATATATTCTGGCCTCCCCCTTATTGTCACTACTTAAGACAGCAATAATACCTATGATTGGATTTACAATCGCAAAAATGATTGTTGCAATTACAAAACCTTTATATTGATACTTATACCGTTCCTTAATGCTCCAATAAGAAATGGGTGTAGACAAAAGCAATTCAGCGAACATTCCTATTGTTATAGTTGTGGATAATCCCGTAAAGCTTTCGACCTGTTTCCTAAAAATCATATATATAGAACAAAGTATAAATGTTAAAATGGTTGTTATATATTGCATCGTAAGAGCATATTCATTCATTTTATCACTATACTTATTTAAACCTTTATTATATACTCCTGCATATAGCCTAAGTGAAACCAATATTTCAATTATAGACTGCCAAGACATAAAAACTGAAAACTGTCCATACTCTTCTTGACTCATCAATCTGGTAAATATAGGAACAGTAATAATATTAATTCCTCTTTGAATACATGTACATATAAAAATCCACATCGTTAATTTTAGTGGTAATGACATACCTTTATATTTATTTAACAACTTATCAATCATAATATTAAACTTATTTTTTTCTTTTCAAGATATATAAACCTTTCCAGACACATACTTTTATAATATCGCTTATAAAAGAAATACCATCCGTAAGTAACATCGCTTTTATAAATCCTTTTTTGGGATATCTTTGTATAAACCTAACATGTTTTGTAGTACGCGGAAACGATTTTTTCAAAGATATTCCTTCAATAAGAGCTTCATCCACTGAACGTTCTTCTATTTTAAGCTCTTTATAAATCAGATCTAATAATTGAGAACCTTTATATGTATTTTCCAATATTATAGAAACTCTTGTGGGATCATCTGAATAGTACACATGTTTTCCTAACCCGATAAAATCTCCTATACTCATATCCCCACTTCGATGAACTGATTTGAACTTACATTGATAACAAGATTCTCTAAAAGTAATTCCTTTTAAAAAACCTCTGAAATATAAAGAAAATAGAGAGGGAACTCTATAAACTATATTTTTACCATTCCACAAACAAAAGACAAAATCACACCGTGGTAAATTACTGCGAAATGAGACCCCAGTATGTTTTTGTCTTTTCAAATTGTTCTTACATACGAACCCAATATATTCTGCCAAATACTTTGCTGGCGATACTCCGTGGCAGAGAAGATCAACCGTATATAATTTTTCATATTCATCCGTTATATAATTTTTAAGTCCGGCAACTTGGCATGGTGTTCCTATAAATAATACAGCATTGCCACACTTTAGTTCATTTTCTATATCCTTATATGCATTATTCATATGACTTTGAGCATAAAATGAACCTTTAAAATTTTCAATATCGGCTAAGTTATTACATTTTCGTACTATAGGATACCCTTCTGACATTGTTGTAGAGTAAAAACTGCCTTTCCATGTTAAAATGAACATTTCTGCTAAGGTTGCCCCAATTCCTCCAGAAGCGCTTGTCTTTCGCTTTTCAGCATTTGTACGAAATGCCGCATATACAACTCCTATTTTTTCATTTTTATTTTGGCAAACTACTGGACAATTGTCTATGCACTTACCACAATTAATACATTGATTGCTATCAACATATGGATGTAACTCAGAATATATATTTTCATCCATAAATAAAGCTTTTGTAGGGCAGGTAGCTACGCACGCTCCACATCCTGTACAATCATTTTCATTAATTATATTTAAAATATTTTTATCCATTTTTCACCTGCAAAATATCAAGATTATTCTTCAAAAACTTCTTAGATTCTACTACATTTTTTATAATTTTGTCATTAATATCCTCGAAATCAATTTTTTCACTTATATCAAAATGTACATTATCTACTAATCTATTCTGCAATCCATATTCATCTAAAATCTCATGAATCCGACTATGTTCTGACTTAACACTACTCTCCAAAAATCTTTTTAGAACATAAAATTTCTTATTAAATATAAGTGACAGTACTATACCATGATAAGAATCTGTAATCACTAAAGAAGCACTCATTAATAGTAAAATAAAATCTTCTGGCCCGGCATCTTCTATAACATAATCTCCTTCAACTTTCCCTTCTAAAGATATGATAACTAGTGGATATCCTGTCTTCTTTCTAATTTTATTCGAAAAATTCGTATAAAAGTTTTTTACATCTACAAAATAGCAAAAAATATACTCTTTTGGAATTTTTTTGTTATAGTCTGAAATTCCTGCAAAGTCAATCCACTCATTTTTACTAAGCAAAAATACTGGATCCACTACTACAGTAGCTTTTTTATTTGAGATTCTCTCTACCATTTCTGCTGCTTGCTTTTCTCTCACTCCTATTGAATCATACTCTTTCCAAAAAGTAGAATATATTTTTCGTAATCGTGATGGAATCTCAGATACCCCTATGCTTGTTCCATAAGAAATTTTACCAATGTTATCTTCATGATACAGAAAATCCAAAAGTGAGCTTCTGGATATGTAATTAGGATTCCATATCTGATCTCCTCCTGAGATAAAGGTTATAAAATCATTTTTAATTGCATTCCATGATTTCCTATTTCTTATACTCAAATATGTAAAGTTATTTTCAAACTTTTCTAATTTATTACTTTTACTAACATTTATATTATTTTTAGATTTTTTATTCATATCTTTTACTATTAGAATGAAACTTTTTTGTTTTAAATATATCCAATTTAAAACACATTTAATGTGATATGGAGCGCGGAACATCTTTAAAATACAAACATCATATCCCAGACTTTTAATATATCTATATAAAGCATATGCCTGAAAACACGTTCCATAATTTGTGCTTTTACTCCACGTAACAATACATACTTTTTTCATACCGATCCCTTGTTCCTTTTGTTTTTACAACAATGTTCTTATTCATCTATTTTTCTGACATTATCCCTTGATATTAAGCAATATGGTTCCTTCTAATCTGAGCAAGTAACAAAGTCCCCAATTTAGAATTTGTAATATTTTCTTATTTGATTGATAGTTGTTGAAATAGTATACTGATGAATTAAATATATGATTAATTTTCACTTTACTTGAAAGCGTCTTTTGTGTCGTCACAGATCCATAATGCAAATAGCAGATACTTGAATCCACACCTATCTTCTGACCTATTTTATCAATCTTTTTAGCTAATATATCTTCCTCACAATACATGAAAACATTCTCATCCAATAATCCTATCGTCTGTAAATCACTTTTTCTTATAAAAAATAAACTACCTTCCACTGCACCTACTCTAAAAAAATCTTTTTTACTTTCTAATTTTTGCATAACATAATTGTGATATGCTTTCGGTTTTAGTAAATGATCTACTAGGCGCGACGAAAAAAATTTCATTTGAAAGTATTGTAAAATCGTATACTCAGGCCAAAAAGGATGGCTTCCCACATTTCCATTTGCATCTACCTGTAATCCAGATATAATAGAGTAATTATTGCGTTTTTCAAATCGTTTTTTTATTTTTTCAACAAAATCATCGTTAAACTCCACATCAGAGTTTGCAATGCCGATGATATCTACATCTGTATTGTTTATAAGATATCTGATTCCCAAATTATTCCCCTTTGAATATCCTCCATTTTCCAATGCACGAATCACAACTACTTTATCTGATTCATATTCTAATATTTTTTTATAAGAGTCATCTGTAGAGTGATTATCAACTACTACTATTTTGTCTAAGGAATCGAATCTGTGTATAATATTTAATAAATTACTAGTCATATCATAATCATTGTAGTTTAAAATTACAATTCCACATTTCATTGCTCTCACACCTTTTATGTTATAAATTTTGTTTCTTATTCCAGACATCAAAAAATCCTATAACAAGACTGAATGCTCCATATGAAATTGCCGTCATTGAAAATGCATAATGAAGCGCAAACCATGCAAGTCCAATTAAAAGCCATGGAGACTTTGAAATATTAACAATTATATTTTTTAATGTATTTACATAAAAGAACACTCCATACAAACCAAAATAAAGTAAAAATTGAGTAAATGATTCATGCACAGATGAATAGGATCCTAATTTTCTCTCCCACATAAGATAATCAGAAGGTACAATAATATCTAATAATCTTAAATTATCTCGATAGGTTCCTAAAAAACCTCTTCCCAGAAAAAAACTAAAAGGTTGTCTAATATATTCATATATTATATTTATAATTTCCACAATCCGCACCTTAGGCGAATGATGCATATTGTCAATCCATCCGCTTTTCCAGAAACTCACCATCGAAAGTACATCGCCTAATTCCTCACTTACCCTTGTATTAGAGTAAATTTTAGCAGATAATAAAATAAAAATTATAATTGCAATTCCCACACTTGAAATACAAAACATAATAAATAATAATAATTTTCTTTTTTCTCTATTTTCATAATAAATCAAAATCATTATAAACGGAATAATAGCTACCATTAATATTTTTTGACCACCTGCATATAAAACAATATTTAGAATATTTACGACAGAAGCAAAAAAAATGCATAACTTCTGTTTTCCAGAATATTCTTTATACATTGGAAACATTATAAGATAAATCAGATGTACAAGTGTTATTGGAGCAATAAAACCTATAATCTCGCCGTAAGCATAGTTATAATTGCAAAAGAGATGACTTATAAGTGCTGCACTTATTTGACCAATTGCAATATATAGCATATATTCTTTATAAATCTTTATTGATTTCGATCTATATATCACTTGAGAGAAAATAAAAATTTCAAGAGCAATAAGCGCGTAAGTATATCCCCACCTAAAAAAATCTCCCAAATGCCCTTTATAACTTCTTATACTATTGTAATTATTAGTTATAGATATGATGCCTGATATAAGACCTATAGGAATTAGTAATAATGAGCCTATTTGCAAATTTCTTAGAGGTCTAAATTCAAAAAAAAACACTATTTTATATTTTTTAATAAAACAAAGTAAAAAAAACAAAATAACATATACTGATATGTTAATTCCTAGAATTTTAAACGCTTTAAAGCCGTATTCTACTTCTTTGCCACTAATTTGAAAACTATTTTCTAAGCTGCTGGACAAAAACAATACATAATAGCATAGAAATTTATCCCATCTTCCCTTTATAAGACAGCAACAAAGAATTAACAATTCTAGTATAACCAGTCCCAACATTATATAATAATTTGCATAGAAAAAATTATTTATAATTCCGACAAATACACTGATACATAGTATGTTTAATCTTTTAACATCCTCTACTATGACTTGCTTTCCAATACCTTCCATATATAATACACACTCCTAAATATTGTTCAATTAAAAAAGGCTGCGATGTTCATCTTTAAAGAACACCACAGCACACAGATAATACACTTGGATTTCATAAAAAACATATGTATTTGCAGAATTTTATTATTTATTATAATACCCATTCGATTAAATTATCTAGCAAGAAAAATCTTTTTATCGCACGTATTTCTGTTTCCAGTATTAACCTTTTCACGCCAAAAATCTAACAGATCATGCATTGTTGTTTCAAAATTAATTTCTGGTTCCCATCCAGTATGTTCTTTAAATTTTCTGCAGTCTGGTACCTGCAAGTCTGCATCAATAGGACGTAACCTTTCCGGGTCCGTTACCACCTCAATTTTATCCTTCATTGTGCTGTAGGATATTAATGTATTTAATGTATCTCCGACTTCACATGTATAAGAACCACCAATATTGTAATATTCACCTGCAATAGGGTCAATCGTTACCAGCATATAATATGCTCTAACAGCATCCCTGACATCAGCATAGGTTCTTAATGATTTCAGGTTTCCTACCATTACCTTCGGCTCTATGAGTCCTGCCTCAATCATGGCAATCTGCTTCGCAAATGTTGATTCATGAAATACATCTCCACGCCTTGGCCCGGTATGTGTAAACATTCTTGTAGTTATCACAGTCATCCCATATGCTTCCGCATAATAACGGCCAAGCAAGTCTGTTCCTACTTTACTGATTGCATAAGGGCTGGCTGGATGAAAAGGACATTCTTCATGAATCCCACTTTTAGGTTTCTTATTTTCTGGGATTTTACCGAATACTTCTGAACTGGCACATACGTGAACAATTGGTTTATAGTTTTTATTTTTTTTCATTTCTAAATAAATTGCTTCAAGCAGTCTGCATGTTCCAAGAATATTTGTATTCAACGTATCAATTGGAGCAGTAAAAGATGTAAGAGGATAACTTTGCGCCGCCAAATGAAATACATAATCAGGTTTTGTGTTTTCTATCGTTTTTATAAGAGAAATCTCATCATTCAAATCCGCATATTCAAAAAATAATCTATTTTTCTCATTCACTCTTTCCAGCAAATGCTCTACATTATCTAAAGGACTTCTCCATCGACAGACACCATATATATTCCAGTCTGTATTCTCCAGCAGAAAGTCTGTTAAATGTGATCCTACCATCCCAGTAATTCCGGTAATCAAAGCTGTCTTCATATATTTATCTCCTTTATCTCTTTCTGAAATTTTTCTGTAAAAGAAATATCTTCCAATATTCTGTATTTTTGCAAAAAATCACTTTTCATTTGAGTCATTTTAGGTCTATTTTCAAAAAAATCAGATTTAGGGGTTGATACTGTATATTCTAATTCTTTATCTAATATTCTGTTTAATTCATCTACTATGCGGACTCTACTTACAAATTCTTTCCCTGCTACGTTGAGCACATCCGGTTTATATTCATCAAAATGTTCCACAAACCACATTACCACATCAACCACATCGCTTACCCCAATACAATTGCGGTAAAAAGGATGAAATACGTCCACCCTCTCATTCTTTTGCACACAACAAAGACAATATTTAATAAACCTGTCGTTTGCCGAAATAACATATGAGAGACGAATCGCTTTAAAATAAGGATTCCCTCTAAACTCATCCTCTACTGCTTTTTTCATTCTGCCATACGGAGTGGTTGCCTTTGTTTCAGATTCTTCCGTATAAATGTGTCCAGGTATATTCCCAAATACTGCATCGCTAGAAAAGAAGAGCACTCGACATCCTTTATCAAGTGCTTTATGAATAAAACTAATTGTTCCTTCTACGTTTATCTTCCAACAAACATCAAAATCCGCAGCGCACTTATCCGGACCTGAAACCGCTGCCGTAAAAACCACAAAATCTATATTATTCAATTTTGTATAATCGAATTTATCTGCATGGCATAAATCCAAAAATACATCCGCAGTTTCATTCTGATCAATCTTTAATATCTGGCTGACTGATGCTTCTTTCATAAAACGTTTTAAGAGAAATGAGGCTATGTACCCTGTACTTCCCACTAATGCAATATTCACTTAAAGTTCCTCCTATTTTCTATCCAAAAAACTTATCCTCAAGCATTAAACACCAGCAATGATAAATTGGAAGATGCAATTCCTGAATCATATATGTCTCTGTTTCCGGAACTTTGACAGTGACATCTGCAAGTTCCGCCAGCGCCCCGCCGCTTTCTCCTGTCAATCCTATCACATTAATTCCACTTGCTTTCGCCACTATAGCCGCATTTACAATATTATTACTGTTCCCACTTGTACTGATGCCAAGAAACACATCTCCTTCTCTTCCAAATCCAAAAAGCTGTTGTGCAAATACACCTAATCCATCAACATCATTGATATATGCTGTAGTTAAAGCTTCATGTGCTACCAGAGGAATCGCCATCAGGCTTCTTTCCAAGTGTTTTGCAAGTTCTGCACCTCTTTCCATATCAACTTTCTTCAATTTTTCCGCAAAGAACTCATCTACAGGTCTAGGAATCTTAAACCGCTTCATTAATTCTCCTGCAATGTGTTCAGAATCTGCGGCCGAACCACCATTTCCTGCTACAAGAATCTTTCCATCATGCTGATAAGTGTTTTCCATAATTAAATATGCCTCAATAATATCATACTGAGCTATCTTTAGTCTTGGATAACGATGCAGTAATGAGTCCACATGTTTCTCCAACCTTGTCTCTAATTTTTTCATAACATATTCTCTTCCCATAATATTAACCTTATAAATCTTCTGCTGGGATATACGATTCTGGTGTATAATGTACCACTGTAGTTCCACCTGTTTCAAACTCAAAAGGAATATATAACAAATCTTTCATCGCTTCTTTTACTGCTTTCTGTTTTTCAGGCTGTACATAAAAAATCAAAAAACCCCCGCCGCCTGCTCCGAGCAACTTTCCGCCTAACGCGCCTGCATTTATTCCTTTTTCATATAATATATCAATACTTTCCATAGACACCGCTTTTCCAGTACGACGCTTTAATTTCCATGTATGATCAAGTAGCCGTCCAAACTCATCCAGTGCTTTTGTCTTATCTGTAAGCACATCTTCAGCCTCATCTACAAGATCTCGCATTTCACTTAATATTGATATTTTGTCTCGATCAGCAAACGCATTTGCTTTCTGTACCTCTGAAGAAAATCTTACAAATCCTGTAAAAAACATCAAAAGATTTTTATTTAATTGTTTTTTTCGTTCCGGAGATATAATAATCGGTAGTATTTCATAACCATCTGCACTAAAGTTTATCCTGTTGAATCCACCATAACTTGCCGCTATCTGATCCTGCCATCCACCCACTTCGCAGCATAGAACTCTCTCCAGATAAATTGCATCATCTGCAAGTTTCTTCTTATCGGCATATTTCCCTTTCAGTGCATAGAATGCATTCAACATTCCAACTGCAAAAGAAGAACTTGTGCCAAGACCTGAACGTGCTGGAAGATCTGAATCATAAGTGAGTCTTAACTCATGCATATCTAACATTTTCATTGCATTGCGAATTAATGGATGCTCAATCTCATCATAAGTGTTTGTATACTCCATTTTTGAATACGTCAAATGAGTTTTATAATCAAAAAATCTTGGTAAATGCCTCACAGTAACATAACAGTATTTATCAAAAGTCGTTGACAGTACTGCTCCGCTATTCTCCTTGAAAAAACTTTCTGAGTCCGTTCCACCACCAAAAAAAGACATCCGGAACGGTGTCTTTGTTATTATCATATTGTTACTCCTGTTATGAAATTCTTAAAGGATTTCTGCCAGTTTTCCTGACAAAACATCCCAATCAAGAGATTTCATCCTTTCATATGCATTTTTTCTTATAAATTCCCATTCTTCTTTATGATTTATAACATACTCCATCTTCTCATATAAAGCCTCCACATTATTAGGTTCTATAAGATACCCTGTTACATTATCGACTATCTGTTCCATTATACCGCCGCATTTTGTTGCAATAATTGGAGAACCATTCGGCATCGCTACATTAATAACACCAGACTGTGTTGCAGAAAGATACGGCAACACAGTAATAACACTTTTGTCATTGAAAAGACCTGTCACCTCCTCAGCATCAAGCCATCGATTTATAACCGTACAATCACATAATCTATTATATGTACCCTCATATTCCCTAAAGTCTCCGCTTCCAGCAACAGTTAATGTTATATTACTATATTTTTTTCTAAGTTTCATATATGCTTCTGCTAAAATATCCAGTCCTTTATACTTCGCTATTTGCCCCTGGAACAAAAAATTGACCTTATTGTTATCATAATGTACAATCTCTATACGTCCTTTTGTGGTTTGTATACTTTCATTTCCGCTTGGAATTGTAATAATTTCTTTATCCGTTTTTTTATAATTTTTTCTTACATATTCCCTAAATACATCTGAAAGAATAACCACCGTTTTCGCGTTAGCGGCCAACCAATCATTCATGGTTTTTATAAATATTTTATTACTATCATGCACAACAGGATCATGCATCGCATATACAAAAGGCATGTTTCCACAAACATGGTTTATAAACCATGACCAGTAGCTAATAATAGGAATATATATAACCGTAGCCCTTGCCTTTTGAATCTTAGATTTTATCTTGGCGGAATCATAAAGAAAAAATTTTAATATTTTAAAAGGAAAAGAAATCGCATTTGTATATCCGTCAACTTCATATAATTCTATATCCTTTAATTCTCTCCAGTTATTTATTTCAGGCATATTTCGAGATACAATTGCAAAAATTTTACAATTATTACGTGATAGTCCAGCTATCATTTCTAACACAAATGTATAGCTATGTTTTGCCACAAAATTCACAACAACCGTCTTACTCACTGATTTCCTCCGATTTTAGTCTTTTTAAACATAAAGTCCACATCATCGTGCGAATAAATATACCTATACCTTACTATCCATTCCTTCAGTTCAATGATCATTTCTCCTTTGCAATAGAAGGTGTATTTTTACCAGTAATAAGTCCCATATACATGTTCCTGTTGAAAAAGATCAGAATAAACAGGTAACTAGAATAAAAACTTTTTCTTACTTTCATATTGTTTTTCCAGACTATATACAATTTGCTAAAATTCCTATTTTTAGAATAAATGTTTCTAGTTTACTCTGACGATATAGCTTACTTGACAAAATGTAACATATTTTTTCTTTCATACTTTTTGCATTGAGGAAACAATTTAATTCATCGTAGCCCCCTAAAATTTTTAGAATATCTTCATTCATCTCCACCAGATATTTAACCTGCTCCCTATACTTATGTCCATCGCCGGTTCCATTTCTTTTTATACTTACCAAGAGCTGTCCTATCTTTCCAGCCCCTGAACCTAGTTGATTATGTTTATGCTGTCTATAGTATGTAAAGGAACTATTGTTAAATAATAT
Organism: uncultured Dorea sp.; assembly: GCA_910577685.1. Taxonomy (GTDB): domain Bacteria; phylum Bacillota; class Clostridia; order Lachnospirales; family Lachnospiraceae; genus Sporofaciens. The sequence goes on from CAJTOH010000057.1 coordinate 15,132, forward strand.
CTTTCCATATAGCGCAGCAAGATTAACAATCCATGAATCATATACATAAATCCTGTTTAGGTCAATATCTTCTTCCTGTATAATTTTCAATAACGCATTGTTCATTACTTGTGTATGCCCTGGACATATATTCTGAATTGCCGTATTATAAATTGAAAAATCTCTCTCCTTTCTTCTCGTCTGTCCATACGGAACCAAATCATCTTCTACAAGATAAGATGTAGATGCATAAAGCAATGGAATGCTGTTATCCTCTGCTTCTAATGCTGCTAATGCTGTTTCTAGTTTACTCGAAAGCCAAATATCATCTTGATCTGACAAAGAATAGTAGTCATACCCCTCTGCATTATTCAGCAATTCAAAAAAACCTGCATTACATCCCAGATTTTCTTCTTCATTTAGTTCAATCTTATTCGGATAATCCAGTATCAACCTTTTAATAATCTCACAGGTTCTATCATCTGAACCATCATCACGAATCCTGATATGAATTTGCGCAGCTATAGTTTGATTCAAGATGCTTCGAATTTGTGCTTCAATATACTTTTCGCCATTATAACTGGATAAAAGTACCAGTACTCTTTTTTGGTTAGTCATTATTGTTTCCTTGAAACTTTCTATGTGATAATTACACAATTCTGCTTTCAGTCAATGAAATAGAATCATCAAAAGAATATTTTCCTACTAAATCTACTTTCTCATATACCAAATTTCCGAATACTTTTTTCACTATATTCAAAGGTATTATCTTTAAAATGATATTGAATATTTTTATAGTTTTTATAGTTTTTCCATTACTGACTGCAACCCTTTCTACCATTTCACTGGTATTTACATACTCTTTATTTTGCGGAAAAAATAAACCTTGCGCTTCACTGTCAATTACTCTTTTCACAAATTCACATAAATTCCCAATATAAATCATAGATCGTTGATTATTAATTTGTGGAAATATCGGTGATTTCAATGTAAAAGATCTTAAAATCTGATAATTACCTTTGCAGCCATTTCCATAAACAATAGGCGGCCTAATAATAGCCACTTTAAATCTCTCATCTGAAAGACCTTCTATAACTTCGTCTGCTTCAAGCTTCGACCTGCCATAAGCAGTTCTAGGACAAGGTAATGTTGTTTTTTTTATCTTCCCTGTCAGTATTCCATAAACACTCATGCTGCTTAATATTATGAATTGTCCAACACCTGCTTTTTTAGCAGAAAAAGCAATTTTTACAACCAGATCTTTATTTATTTCATAATATAAATGCTTATTCTCTTTTGACTCTTTCGCATGCGCAATTCCCGCAACGTTGAAAACGGTATCATATCCTATGAACATCTCAGGCACAGGTTTTAGTCCCACTGCATCAAGTACATCTACGGCATAATACTCAGAATGTGAATGTAAGTATTCCTTTACTGCTTCTCCTATATATGAATTTGCCCCTGTAATCAATATTTTTTTCTTTCTCACAGGTATGGTATCTACATCAGCAATACCAACTAAAGACTCTTCATTTCCTGTCCCCCCCTCAGCAAGACCTTTAGCCTTCAAAACACTGTCGATTGTACCCAAAAAACAACATACATCATTCCAAAATGCTTTCCATCCACCTTGATATAGCTTTGCAGTATATTCCCCATCCAGCTTCGCCTTTTCCGGTATTTCCAGTTCATCCCTGCCATTGATCTGCGCCCATCCGGTCAGGCCCGGCATCACGCTGTTTGCGGAATACTTGTCACGCTCCTTTACCAGATCCTCCTGATTCCACAATGCCGGCCTAGGGCCGATTATACTCATCCGTCCCCGGAAGATATCCCAGATCTGGGGAAGCTCATCCAGGCTGGTCTTTCGAAGCACGCGCCCCACCCGTGTGATATACTGTTCCGGGTCGCTCAATTGGTGCGTCGGCACATCGTGGGGCGTATCCATCTTCATGCTGCGGTATTTATGCAGCATAAAAAAATGCTTGTCCTTCCCCACTCTCTTCTGCGTGAAAAAGACAGGCCCTGGATCGTCCAGATAGACTGCAAGGCTGAGCAGCCCGTAGAGCGGCGACAAAACCACCAGCCCGCCGAAGCTGAGCAGCTTATCCACCACCGGCTTCACCTTTCCCTCATAAACCGTCTCCGGCCGTTTCTCGGCTTCGCCCGGCTTTATATAAGGATTTCCGGCGTCAATATTCTCCGGTTCTGTCCTCTTCTTTGCCGCAGCATTCATCACGCCGTACGCCCCTGCCAGAACAACCCCTGCCAATATGAAATTCCTGCCATTTAGTTTTCTGTCGCCCATAGCCTCCCGTATCTGTCCCCAATCATTCAAAGCAGATGTGCGCTTCATTTGCTGCAGATGCAGCCTTTACAGCGCTGTTTCTGCAGTGAATCCTTTCTGCTTTTCCAATCTGCCCCTGTTACTGCCTTAAACAACAAAGAATTTCGCTTGCGAAACTCGCGCCTGCGGCGGTCGCATTGCGACATCTACCTCATACGCCGCAGTGCGCATCCCCCGAGGGTTTAGATCGCACACCACAATCCCCGATCCATCTCCCGCCTGTTATAGCAGGAAACCACAATATCAATCA
>CAJTOH010000058.1 GCA_910577685.1 uncultured Dorea sp.
CAAGAAATTTTCAGGGTTGTTGTCTATTGTTTAATTATCAAGGTTCTTTGCTGTTTGTCGTTTCTTGCGACAGCCATGTTATATTATCACATCTTTTGTCGCTTGTCAACAACTTTTTTCAAGTTTTTTCAAACTTCCTTTTTGTTGTTGTTTTTCAGGTTTTACTCACCCGACAGCTCAATTAGATTACCATATTTGTCATATCTTGTCAACAACTATTTTTAACTTTTCAATTTTTTTTAACTTTTTTTAACTTTGTAATAATGACTCTACCCAAACTCAATTTCACAAACAAAGGGTTCCGTCATTTTAACTGCGGAAACAAACAGCCGAATTAAGAGATATAAAGACAGTAATGTGAAAAATAAGCATTTATATTTCGGGAAATATAGATCATAATACTTCAACATAAAAATCAACATCCTGATTTTTAAGTGATCCACGTTTAATAGCTGTAAATGATTGGATAATTTCAGTACATTTCCAAACTAATACCTTCCTGCCGGATATGCTATTTCTTCCCCTGATTTCGTGTAGAGAATCCCATCTATACTACAGTAACAGCGGTTGCCTACTGCCACTTCAATATACATCAAATTCCCAAAAACGTCAAAAGCTCCCGGCTCAATATCGCAGATATTTGCCGGAATATAGATTTCCACCACTTCATCCTCTACATTCGAAAACGCGTTTTCTCTGATTCCAACACACTCTGAATTTGATGCGACCGCTAAAATTCCATCCATAAATGAAAGGTTCTCCGTAATTCCTACAATATACCCCTGGTTATCGACATAGAATCCGGCTATTTCTCTAATTTCGCCATTTTCATCTGTGGATGTATCTTCACCCTGAATAAACGACATATCGTCCTCTGTTTCCTTCTCATTCTCAGTGGAAGAAATATCATTCTTTATCCCCTCCTCAGTCTCATCGGAAGAGATATCGTTCTTTGTCCCCTCCCCATTCTCAATGGAAGAGGTATCGTTTTTTATCTCCTCAGTCTCAATGAAAGAGATATCATTCTTTGTTTCTTCTTCATTCTCACGAAAAAGGATGTCGTTCTCTATTCTTTCCCCATTCTCACTAAAGGAGACTCTGTCCTCTTCATCCTGTTGTATAATTCTTCCTGCATCCCACACATTCCGTACTGCCTCTATATTCTCTATCCGGCACAATGTCCGCAGATTCCTCCGAGATTCCGACGGATATTCCACCCGATCTGCGATTCCCGAAAGCTCCCGATACTCTGCCAACCTGCATGCAGCCGCATTTTCCGGCTCCTGCCTATACAGAGCAGACAGATTATCTACATTTCCACGAACATATACTACATGTATGCCGTCCATACTGCCGTCCAGCTTAAGCTCCTGAGCATATACCGCAGTATCTTCCCACTCTGCCGTATAATCTGCCGCATATACTCTAATATACCAATACAAAAAACAGGACAACGCCAGAAGCAGACAGGCTCTGCCCCGCCGCTCCCAGTGTATATCAATTACACTTTGCCTCCTTAATCTAAGAACAATCTCCATATCGACCCACCTCTTCCGAAACTCATTTCTTTTTTCTACCATCTCCTTCTATCTATTTTGATACTTCTTTTTGCTGTTTCTGTCAAGCATTTTTCCATATTTTACCATTAATTTACTATTATGCTTTGTTTTTTACCAATCTACTAACTACGGTATGAAATCTAAACATATGACCTGACATCTGACCTGAATTCCATGTTCTATGGAACAATCAACCATTTACTCCGGAATGGGGATCATAACTTTTAACACGAACTTCCCATCGCCCGCCTTTGTTGTACACTGGCCGTCATATTTTTCCGCTGCTTTCCGGATATTTGACAGCCCAAACCCATGCAAAAATGTATCCTCCTTACTGGTCTTTGCATCCTTCGGCAGGTCAAGCATCATATTATTCTCCACAGCAACCACCAGCATATCGTGAATCCTGGAGGCTTTTGCCGTGATGAGCCGCATACTCTCGGAAACCTTCTCGCTGGCTTCAATCGCGTTGTCCAGCGCATTTCCAAAAATGGTGCTAATGTCCAACGGTTCCATGAAGCTTCCCGCCTCAAACCGGATAACCGCCTGAAAATCAATCTGTTTCTCCTTTGCTTTCCTAAGCTTATCCCGAATAATAATATCCAGAAAATCATTTCCCGTGTGGTAATAAGCCTCGTAATCCTCAATCTCTTCCTTCAGTTTCTCAATGGACTCCCCTATCTCCTGAGAATGTCCGTCCTGAGCCTGCAATACCAGAAGGTGATTCTTCATATCATGGTAAATACTCCTCACCCGTTCCTCTTCCCCTACTTTGTCATGGAGATACTCAAGCTTCATATGAAGCTCCCGCGCGCCGTATTCGGCCTTCAAAGTATTGCTGATGTACGCCGCAAGATAAATCCCGCCAAAACTAGAAAAAATCGCCGCACCGCAGATAGGATATACAATCGCTATCTCCTCCGGCATAAAATAGATAATCGTGAAAATAGATACCATGGGGGCAAGCAAAAGAATATCCACAAGCATCCACATTTTCACCGTAAGTTCTTTCATAATCTGCACCAGATATTTCCGCAGAATCAACCACGCCGCCAGCCAGAAAAGCAGCCTTAAAAGCAGGGCACAGGTATGAATTGAGGTACTCAAAAGCTGCGTCTCATACGACCACTCTTCATAGGCCTCAGGAGCATCCGTAAGCCTGAAAAACAGCCGTCGCCCTGTATCCTCCATCAAATAATTCACAGCGAGCACCGCCGGATAAAACACCATAAGAGCCGTCAGCTTCTCCATCCAACCTCCCCGGTAAAAGAGCGCGATGTACGGAATGAAGCCGAGCAGCGGCAGCAAGGTGCTTCCGATGTCATTGGAATATACCACCACGTTAAAGAGCCAGGGGCATATAAGGAACGCCGCCGCCTGCACCGCAGCATTTTTCCGTATCGGCAGAAAGGTACGGAACATCAGGAAGAGTATAAGGGCGTTTCCCCACAGCATCAGGAAAGAAATCAAGTCCAAAAATCTTATCATAGCATATCACCCCAAAATTCCGTAAGCTGCTCTATAAATTCCTTGCGTTTCGGCTGGCTGATGGCAAGGGTCTCTCCTGTAATCAGCGTAAGCTCTAATTTTCTGACCCCTTTCACGTAAGCCAGATTCACCAGACAACCACTATGACACCGCACAAATCCATGGGGGGCCAATTCCTGAGCAATCTCCTTCATACTCCGGTAGCAGACAATATTCTCCTGCTTTGAATGGAACAAAAGGTTCCGGTTAAAGGTCTCCACGAACCGCAGGCTGTTCAGTAGGATTTTGTATTTTCCGGAATCATTGCTGACCACGACAAAGGGACTTTCCTCCTTTTGGCGTCGGGAAATGAACCTGTCAAGCTCCGCTCTCAGACGCACGTATTTCAAAGGCTTGATGATATAGTCCAACGCCTGATACTTGTACCCTTCTAACCCATACTGGGTCAGCGTGGTCAGGAAAATAATGCCTACCTTCTCGTCCATTTCCCGCAGACGCTTAGCCGCGCGGAGTCCGTCTACCAGTTTCATCTGGATATCCAGAAAAATAAGGTCGATGGTGGCGTCATATTTTTCAATCAGTTCCAGACCGTCATAGTAAACCGTAACCTTGATTTCCTCGCTTTTCTCCATTTCGTACTGCCGGATAAGCGCCGTCAGAGAATCGACGAGAGAACGTTCATCGTCGCAGATTGCAATGTGTATCATTGTACTCGTCTCCTTTCCCCCTACAGTCCGGCGCTGATTGCTTCCCCGACGCTCTTTACGCCGATAATTTTGACTCCTTCGATTTTCCCCACGGTTTTCACGGACACCTCTGGAAGGATGCAGGTAGTGAATCCCAGCTTCTTCGCCTCCGAAACCCGCTGCTCCGGCATGGATACGGCGCGCACCTCGCCGCTTAGCCCCACTTCTCCAAACGCAATTACTTCCTCCGCAATGGGGCGGTTCTTATAGCTGGAGGCAACCGCCAGCACAATCCCTAAATCTGCCGCAGGCTCATTTAACCGGATTCCTCCGGCAATATTGACATAGGCGTCGTAGCCTGACAGAGGCAGTCCGAGCCGTTTTTCCAATACCGCCATCAGAAGATTTACGCGGTTGTAATCAAGTCCGGCCGCCGTCCTTCTCGGCATTCCGAAATTGGTCTTACACACCAATGCCTGTATCTCCATGAGCATAGGGCGGGTTCCTTCCATGGCGCAGGCCACTACGGAGCCGGACGCGTGCTCCGGCTTGCCGCTCAGCATAAATTCCGAAGGATTCTTGACTTCCGTAAGTCCTTCTTTGCGCATCTCAAACACTCCGATTTCATTGGTAGACCCGAAGCGGTTCTTCACCCCCCGCAGGATACGGTAAGAAGCATGGCGGTCTCCCTCAAAATACAGCACCGTATCCACCATGTGCTCAAGCACCCTTGGGCCTGCCACCGTTCCTTCTTTCGTCACATGGCCGACGATAAAGATAGAGATATTAAGCCCCTTTGCAAGCTGCATGAAAATATTGGTGGATTCCCTCACCTGGGAAACACTCCCCGGCGCGGAGCCTACCTCCTCGTTGTACATGGTCTGGATGGAATCAATCACCACCATATCCGGCTTCTGCTGTTCGATGATTCCCCTGATGATATCAAGGCTTGTCTCACACAAAAGATAGAGGTTCTCCGTAAATTCTCCCATACGGTTTGCCCTGAGTTTAATCTGCTTTAAGGATTCTTCTCCGGATATGTAGAGCAGTTTCCTCCCTGCCGCCGAAAGACGCTGGCAGACCTGCAAAAGCAGGGTTGATTTGCCGATTCCCGGATCGCCTCCCACCAATACCAGAGAGCCTTTCACGATTCCCCCGCCCAATACCCGGTCTAACTCCTCAATTCCGGTGTTCATGCGGTCGTCTTCGTCCGTCTCGATACTTGACAAGGTTACCACCTGCGCGTCCTTGCGCTCCTTCACTGCCTTCGCCGCGGCAGGCGTTACTTTTTCCTCCACAAATGTATTCCACTCCCTGCATGCTGGGCACTGTCCCAGCCATTTTGACTCCTCATGCCCGCAGTTCTGGCAGAAATACACACTTTTTTTTGCTTTCGCCATAATCGCTCTCCTTATATACGCTTAAAAAAGGAGCCGCTTTTTGCAGCCCCCTTTTCTTGTAGTTTTTCTAGTGTCTCGCTCCTTACGCATGAACTTGCCCGCGGCCTGATAATCTCCTGACCGGATTATCTGTCATGGTTTCCGTCCGAATTACTTCCTGACTACCTTCACTTCAACGCTGCGCTCCGGCTCAAGTTCCGCACTGACACTCAGCTTCCCGCTTAAATTCGTCTTCATGACCCCAACGTTTGTCCCGTCCATATACACTTCATATTCGCTGTCTGCCCCAAGCTCCAGCGTAAACTGTGCATCCTTCATACCGGATACTCTGAAAGAAACCGTATCCTCATCTGCCAAAAAATTCTCCACGGCGGTTCCCGGAACAGACTCATATACGAACATGCCGTTCTTCTCTAACTTGGTAATCTCAGCAAAAGTCTTTACCTTGTATATGTCGCCCTGAAACTCATATCCGTCAAGCTTCGTCTTGCTTGCCAGCGTATAGTCTCCAAAACTTAGGGTGCCGTCTTCTTCAGTCCTTAACAATTCTTTCACTGCTGCCATATTTATCTCTCCTCCTGAGGTTCTTCTTTTGTACCCCTATTATATCTTAATTTCGTCTGAATTTGTAGTCTTTGGTATAAATTTTATTTCTTTTTTAGACAGTCCGACCACTACTTCCGAATCCCTCAAAACCTCTCCGTTCAGGATAGCCTCTGCAAGCCCGTCTTCCAACTGATTCTGCACCGCGCGGCGCAGCGGGCGGGCGCCGTATTTTTGGTCGGTGCCGGTCTCTACAATATGTTTCTTCACAGCGTCCCGGATAATAAGGCTGATTCCAAGCTGCTCTTTTGCCCGCGCGGTAAACTCTTTACACAAAAGCCCCACAATCTTCTTCATCTGTTCTGTGTTCAGCGGGTGGAATACCAGAATCTCGTCAATCCGGTTCAGAAATTCCGGTCGGAAAATCAGCTTAATCTCCTTCATGACATTTCCTTTCATCCGCTTATAGTCTCCCGCCGCATCTTCTTTGACATTAAAGCCCAGTTTTTTGGGGTCGATAATCGTCTGTGCGCCGGCGTTACTGGTCATGATGATGACCGTATTACGAAAATCTACCTTCCGCCCTTGGGAATCTGTGATATGCCCGTCGTCCAATACCTGTAACAGGATGTTAAATACGTCCGGGTGCGCCTTCTCGATCTCGTCGAACAGAATCACAGAGTAAGGTCTTCTCCTTACCCGCTCGCTCAACTGCCCTCCGTCGTCATGTCCAATGTATCCCGGAGGAGCTCCGATCATCTTGGCAACGCTGTGCTTCTCCATGTATTCCGACATGTCTACCCGTATCATGGACTCTTCATTTCCGAAGAGAGCTTCTGCCAGCGCCTTGGAAAGCTCTGTCTTCCCGACTCCGGTGGGGCCGAGGAATAGGAAGGAACCGATGGGGCGTTTCGGGTCTTTAAGCCCCACTCTTCCCCGCTTGATTGCCTTCGCAACTGCTGTTACAGCCTCATCCTGCCCGATCACCCGCTGATGGAGTACCTTCTCTAACCTGTTAAGTCTGACGCTCTCCGTCTCGGCAAGCCTCTGCACCGGAATCTTCGTCCATTGGGACACCACTTCTGCAATATCTTCCTCAGTCACAACAAGCTGCCTTTCCTGGTTCTTTTTGCGGAAACGCTTCTTCACCTGGGAAAGCTTCTTCTCCGCCGCTTCCTGCTCTTTGTGGATTTGGGATGCTTTGGGGATATCCCCCCTTCGGATTGCTTCCTCTAACGCCGCGGTGAGTTCCTCCACCTCTGCCTCCATCCCGGCGATATTGTCCGGAAGCTTAAACCCTCGCAGGCTTACCTTGGAACATGCCTCGTCCAGCACGTCGATTGCCTTATCCGGCAGGAAACGGTCGTTCACGTAACGGCTCGCCAGTTTTACGGCGGCCTCTAGTGCATGCTCCTCAATCTCTACGCGGTGATGGTCTTCGTATCTCTTCTTAAGCCCTTTTAGAATGTCGAGGCAGTGGTCTTCTGTGGGTTCTTCCACGGTGACCGGCTGAAACCTGCGCTCAAGCGCCGCGTCCTTTTCCAGATATTTTCGGTATTCTGTGATGGTAGTCGCGCCGATTAACTGCACTTCTCCTCTGGCAAGGGAGGGTTTCATAATGTTCGACGCGTTAATCGCCCCCTCCGCTCCCCCTGCGCCTATGATGGTATGCACCTCGTCCAGAAACAGGATGACGTTTCCGGCGGACTTCACCTCCTGCAGCAGACGCTTCATCCTCTCCTCAAATTCTCCACGGTATTTGGATCCGGCAATCATTCCGGCCAAGTCCATAGTCAGGATGCGTTTATCCTTCATCCCCTCCGGCACATTTCCAGCGGCAATCTTGGAGGCAAGCCCTTCAATGACAGCCGTCTTGCCCACTCCGGGCTCTCCCACAAGACAAGGGTTATTTTTCGTCCTTCTGCTCAGGACTTGAATTAACCGGTTGATTTCCTCATCTCTTCCGATCACCGGATCAAGACGCCCTTCTTCTGCCTGCGCGGTCAGGTCTGTGCCGAACTGCTCCAGCATCCCTTCCCTTTTTCTGCCGCCGCTTGTAAGCATCTCCTCTTGATATTCCTTCGGGTCGCCGCCTAGTACGGAGAAAATGTCCTGATAGATTTTCTGCATATTGATACTCAATGTGAGCAAAATACGGGTTGCCACACAGTCCGGATCCCTCAAAAGCGCAAGGAGCATATGTTCTGTCCCAATCTTGTCAGACCGAAAATGCGCCGCCTCGACCTTACTCTCTTCCAAAATGTATTCAAGCCGCGGGCTGTTTTCCGGATGATGCGCTATAGCCGCCTCCCCTGCCGGGCAAACAAGCTCATCCACCACTTTGCGGATGCTCTCCTCATCTACTCCATTCATACCCAGTACCTGGCCTGCAACGCCGGTATAGACCGCCCTAAGCCCAAGGAGCAGATGCTCCGTCCCGACATATGGGTGGTTGAGCTTCTTCGCCGTATCCCTCGCTATCTTCAATACCTTGTTCGCCTGTTCCGTATAATTCATGAATGTCCTTTCCTTTCCTTGTTCTGTTATATCCCGCCGTATTCCTCATAGATCTCGTCTACGAGGGCATGCACTTCTTCTTTTGAAATATTTTTACATCTTCCTCTTGCCAGCAGTACGCGAAGCTGTTCCTTCATCTCTAACAGAGCTCTTGCCTTATCCATGTCGATTGCTATGACTGCGCCTCTTCTTCGGTCAAGCTGAATGAAGCCTTCCTGCTTTAAGATAGAATATGCCTTGTTCACAGTATGCATGTTGATTCCTACCGTATTGGCAAGCTGGCGTACGGAGGGCAGAGAATCGCCCTCCTGAATCAGGTTCATGGCTATTCCCATGATAATCTGGTTCTGGAGCTGGATATAGAGCGCTTCATCGCTGTTAAAATCGATTTCTATCAGCATTGATATCACCTTTTCTTTTATGTCTTATTCTTTTGTTCTAGGCATACTATAACATAAATGTAGAGGGCTTACAAGACAAATTGTAAGCTCTCCGGATCCCTCAACGTTTATCGTCCGGTACATTGCCCTTTATGTCCGAACCGCTCATGACAATACCCTCTCCATACTTCATCCGCACTTTCTCCAGCGCCTGATTGATTTTTTTATTCTTCTCCCTCTTCGGATCAAACTGAAACTGCGGGTCAAAAATCGTCATCTGCTCCGGCTCATTCTCTTCTGCCAGCTTCGAACTGCGTATCCCCAGCAGCCTGATGGGAGTCTCGTCCCACAGCTCCCTAAACAGCAGAACCGCCTCTTCATAAATATCCTCATCCCGATTCGTCGCTCTCGCAAGCTGCTTCTGATGGGAAGAGCTTTCAAAATTATAATACTTAATCTCCACACTCAGCATCTTCGCCTTCTGTCCGGCGTTGCGCAACCTTCTTCCTACACTGGCGGCAAGCCTTTCCAGCACTTCTTTCGCCTCGTCCTCGGTAACCGCATCTCTGGAAAGCGTCGTAGAATTGCCGATCCCTTTGGCTTCTCCCGGCTCCGGCTCCACGGCCGCATTACCGATTCCATTCGCAAACTCCCAAAGCCTCCTCCCATGGCTCTTTAGATGCGGTTCCAAAAGTCTTGGGTCCATAACAGCCAGTTCACCTATGGTGAATATCCCTAGTTTACGCAAAATCTCCACGCTGGATTGACCCGCCATATAAAGCTCGGCTACCGGCAGCGGCCACATTTTTACCTGTATCTCCTCGGGGAACAGAGTATGTACTTTGTCGGGCTTTTCAAAATCTGACGCCATCTTAGCCAGAAGCTTATTATTGGAAATTCCGATATTTACCGTAAATCCAAATCTTCGGCTCACCTCATTTTTTATTTCCATCGCCCCTTCTACCGGGGAATGATAATTCTTCATATTCTCGGTAAAATCCATATAACATTCGTCCACGCTCACCTGCTCGATCATGGGCGTATAACTCTTTAGAAATTCCATCAGCCTGCCGCTGTACCTGCCGTACAGCTTATGATCCGGCGAAGCCGTCACAAGTCCCGGACATTTACGGAAGGCATTGACAACCGGCTCTCCCGTCCGGATTCCGTACTTCTTCGCCGGGATGGACTTCGCCAGCACAATGCCGTGCCTCGACTTCTGATCTCCGCCGATAATGGCGGGAATCTTACGCAGGTCGCGCTTGCCGCCGTTCTTCAATTCTTCTACCGCAGTCCAGCTAAGATACGCTGAATTCACGTCTATATGAAAAATCACAGACACCCAGACCACCTCCAACCTGTCTATATTTTATCATTATTAGAAAAAAAATAAATATATCACAGCAAAAAATTTCAGGCATATTTGAAAATAATTCATTCTCAAATATGCCTGATCTTAACCTCAGCCTATATAACTTATACGCGGCGGCAGTTTATAATCACCGGTTATTAACAAACCGCGACGCTCTTCGCATCCACGTACTCATAGCCTTCAAAACTGTCCGCCACATTCTTGCAGGTCAGTTTTCCGTCATAGGTGTTAATCGCGGAATAAATCGACTCATTCTCCTTACATGCCCGCTCAAGCCCCTTGTTCGCAATCTGCAGTCCGTAATTTAAGGTAGCGTTGGTCAGTGCAATCGTAGACGTCCTTGGAACCGCTCCCGGCATATTGCCGACACAGTAATGTACGATCCCGTCTACAATATAAATCGGATCGTCATGGTAGGTCATCCGAGTCGTCTCGCCGCATCCGCCCTGATCAACGGCAACATCCACGAACACGGCTCCCGGTTTCATCTCTTTTAAGTATTTTTTCTTAAACAGCTTAGGCGCAGCCTTCCCCGGAATCAATACGGAACCGATTACAAGGTCCGCCTCTTTTACGGAATTCTCAATGTTGGCGTCGTTGGATGCAAGGGTCTGAATCCTCGCTCCGAAAATATCGTCCAGATATGCAAGCCTCTGCAGATTAACGTCCAGAATCGTGACATTCGCTCCCATACCTACCGCTATCTTGCAGGCGTTGGTTCCTACGGAGCCGCCTCCAAGGATGACTACATTCGCCTTAGGCGTTCCCGGCACCCCGGCAAGGAGCACGCCTTCGCCTCCATAGATTTTCTCAAGGTACTTCGCGCCCTCCTGCACACTTAAACGTCCGGCAATCTGGCTCATAGGGGCAAGAAGCGGTAATCCGCCGTTTCGGTCCATCAATGTCTCGTAAGCAACGCCCTTCACCTTCGAGGCAAGCAGAGCGTCCGTCTGCGGTTGGTCAGCCGCAAGGTGCAGGTAAGTATAAAGGATGAGCCCCTCATGGAACAGCGGATACTCGTCCGGAAGCGGTTCTTTTACCTTAACCATCATCTCTACCGTGTCCCATACTTCTTTTGCCGTATCAAGCAGCACGGCGCCCGCCGCTTCGTACTCTGCGTCCGTAAATCCGGAACCCTTGCCGGCTCCCTTCTCAATATAAACCTCGTGTCCTTCATTCACATAACTCTTCACATTGTCCGGTATCATTCCCACACGAAACTCATTGTTTTTAATCTCCCTGACGCTTCCAACCTTCATCTTTCTTAACCTCCATGCCATAATAAATATAATCGTTGCTGTTCGCCTGAAATGTTCCCTATAAACCTTATAAATCTGAATTTCCCGTATAACTCCTGCATCCCTTCCGGTTTATACCGGAACACTCACCTTTTTTGTGAATAAAATTTTTCAAATAGATATTTTTAAGAATAATATTATTCATTTATCTTTTTTATAATACTACCATATGTCAGCATATTATTCAATAAAAGTTATTTTTTTCACAGATTTATTTAATTATACTTTAAAAACAAAATTGTATTTACAATTTTCCTTGCATATTTTCTTTATTCATGCTTAAATCATAATATGCCCTTTATATTAAGCATTGATAAATAGAAAAACTTCGGAGGTACTCTATGAGCGAACTGAGCGAACTGATTCATAATGCCAATCTGACCAAGACCCAAAAAATGATAGCCAAATATATTCTGGACCATTCCGCCGACGCCTGTTTTATGACCTCTACGGAGATCGCCCTGAAGCTGAACGTCAGTGAATCCTCCGTCATCCGTTTCAGCAGATCCTTAGGATTCGGCGGGTTTATGGATTTTCAGAAGATGCTGCGCAAGGAATATCAGGACAAGGTTCTCAGTATATCCAATACCATCACCGTACCCGCCCAGCGAGTCGCAAAGCGCGCAAAGCTGGAACGAAATTCAGATTACATCAATCGACATTTTAAGAATGCCCTTCAAAATCTGGAAACCTTATTTACCACCAATACATTAGACGCGTTTGAGGATGCCGCCGACGTTATCGTTGCCGGTAAGCGTAAGTACATCGCGGCTTCCCGCGGCAACGCCTGTCTGGGAGACTATTTTCTTTTGTACCTGAAACATATTCTGCCCCATGTGACCTCCACCAACACGGCTGCCATAAGCCCCATTGACCACATGTGCAACATTACGAAAGAGGACTGCCTGATTGTTTTCAGTTTTCCGCGGTACTCCTCTTTAGACCGGGTGACTACGGAGATGGCCAAGGAAGCGGGTGCAAGTATAGTTGTGATTACGGATAAGCCCAGCGCTTTGCTGGCACAGTACGCAACCGTTCTGATTACGGTTCCGGTTGACAGCAACGCCTTTTTTAATTCCCTGATTGGGCCTCAGTTTGTGGCGGAGATACTGCTGGATACCATCAGCCATAAGGTTAATGGTATTGAGAAGCGGTTGAAGAAAATTGATAAATATCTGGATAAGCTTGGGATATACTAATTGTAAAATGCAGA
Source organism: uncultured Dorea sp. (assembly GCA_910577685.1). Classification (GTDB taxonomy): domain Bacteria; phylum Bacillota; class Clostridia; order Lachnospirales; family Lachnospiraceae; genus Sporofaciens. Next base: position 12,457 of record CAJTOH010000058.1, read on the forward strand.
CGTGTATTCCTATGCAGGTTACTTTCTTCCGATTTAAAGATAAATAGATACCCCGCAGAATTCCGTGCCGTTCGGCGCTGACAAATTCTGCGGGGCATCTCTATTTACAACGGAAATAATTATTTTTATCGTACTGAATAAAGGTTCCCCTTCTATAAATAAACACACCATTTTTTTAGAACCTCTTGGCTTAAAATATATCCTTCAATGTTTCTTTTCCTTAACACCTTAACTCCCTGAACTTTTAACTCTTCTATTTCTTCTATACTACGATCATCCCTATCAATAACTCTTATTATTTTTGCATTTGGAGATAAACGATGTATAAAATTTACTATAGCATTTTTATCATTTTCAATGTCATTACAACTTCCTAAAGAGTAAAACAATGTATTAGGATATTTTTCCCCAAAAATGTTAGTATAACATCTCGCATCAAAATCTTTTCTTTTTCTACCTTTTGATGAACCTTCGCAAAATACAATAGTATCTGGCGACAACAAAGATGCATAATCATCTAATGAAATTTCCAACATTTTATTCCATATTGTAGAATTACAATCTGACGGTTTAAGCATTACTTCTTCGTCAAAATCATACCCATCAAAATTTAAAAAAACCACTTCTCCAGGTTGCTCTTCTGCCAACTTTTTTGCCTCTTTCAGCATTCCAAAAGAATGTGTAGCTATCCACAACTGCGAAGTTCCTGTAACAATTTCAAATATTTCTCTTAATAATTTTGCCTGCAATTGTGTATGAATATGTGTTTCCGGTTCATCAATACAAAAAATGGTATCATCATAAATATCACTTTTTACAACTAAATCTAAAAGCAAATCAAATGCTGCCTTTTCCCCTCCAGACAATTTTTCATATTCATAACTTTTAGTTTGTCCCTTTTCAAAATAAAATTCTGCTTTCTCTGTAGGTAATCCTATACCTGATAAAAGTAAATCTGGAAACAATCGTTCCATTGATCCACGAATCTTACCTATAATTTCTTCCCTAATATCCTTAACTTTCCTACTATCATTTCTCTCATCATATATTTTGTCTAATGTACTAGAAATTAGGCGTTGGTAATCATCATCTACACTAGAATCATTATCAATCATCTTTTTTTCATCAGGTGTTTCCAATGGAGATGGTATTTGTTGAATAGCGTTCACTGTAATATAGGGTGAATTTCTATAAGCAGTTCTAAAATAAAAACATTTTTTCATCTCATTTTGTAAAATATTGGATGTATCTTCGTGAAAAACAATATTGACTAAGTCACAAGCCTCTCTAATATCTCGCTTGTCCTTTTTACAATACTCATTATCTGTTCCATAATTATATGCTTTTACCCTATGCCAAGTTTTAAATGCATCAAAAACTGAGCTTTTACCACATCCATTAGGTCCTAAAAGGATGACTAATTTTGTACTTTGTGGTATATTTTTGATAACTAAATCCGTAAATCTTTTAAATTTTTCAATGTGTACTTCTTTTATTTTCACCTTTACAAATCCTCCTCAATTATTAGAATCATATTTTTTGAAAATAGGTAAATATTTAGACAATTCTTCCACTAACTCATATACTTTCGTCCCCGGCGCAATTTCCGTGGGAGTCTTACCTTGTCCATCTCTTATAATTCGCTTTGCATACCTTATCGCCAACTCGGGGCTTCCTTTCTCCATCAAAATAGTAAAAATATTCTTCATATTTTTCTGATATTTCCCAATCCCAAGCTCTCTGAACTTATCATTCAAAAAAGAAATATATTCCATCCTGTGATTATTCGATGTATAATATGCAAAATGCAAAAGATACCAAAATTCAATGCACTCATTACTCCATGCCGTATAATATTGTAATTCAGGATTCTCCTTATTCAACCGTTCTGCCCGCAAAACCACACCATTGAAATCATCTGCCGGAAAACTGTCTTTATCATACACGCACCAAATCTGTCCCTTTTGTATCTTATTCTTTTTCACATATCTCTCAGCCATACCAATTACTCTCATTGTCTCGGCCGCACAAGGCTCTATTTCTATCAGCACCATATCCTTATAAATAGGATTCTCTTCAATCAACCGCTTAAAGCCTGCAAAGTATTGGGGTTCCGTCTGTTCGCCCTCACAAAATATATAATAGCGGTACTTTTTCTTCTCCAGATATTCTTGACGGCGTTTTTTCTTCCATGCCTCCATTCCTGCTTTTTTAGGCACTTACATTACTCCAATCTATAATCTTTTTCAGATAAGGATCTGCACCGTATTTACCTTCCAAATACTGTTTATCATACTTTGCGTCCTTACGAACAGATTCTCCCTTATCATTCTTAAATTCGACCAGAGAATATAATCCTGAATTCTGCCCCCTTCCCTTTGCCACAAACCATATCTCATCTCTTCTGAATACTTCATTATTCATGGTAGATAAATCATGTGAAGTAAAAATTAACTGCCCGCCTTTCTTGTTTATTCTCATATCTGTAAACAAATTAATTACATAATGCAGTAATACCGGATGAATCTTTGCGTCCAGTTCATCTATAACCAGCGTAGTTCCATAAATCAGGCTTTTGGCAATAAACGGAAGTAACCCGAACAATTTTCTTGTACCACTGGATTCTTCCGACAATGTGATTTCTGCACTATAACCATCTACAGTATGCTTTGTAAAAATCTCAATGCGGTCATTATCCTTTTCTTCAATTCTAAAATCTTCGATGTCCAAATCCATCTCTTTAATCATATTTAATACTAAATGTTTTATATCTTCGGACTTCGCTATCGCTGTTCTCAGTTCCTGATAGGGATTTCCGTAATTTAAAAAATCAATAGCATCTTCAAACCACTTCAATACATCGCTTACAACCTCATTTTTCTTGTACGTAATCCCAAGATAAGAAATCAACGGCAAGGTTGCCGAAAGATCCTCGCTTATCTTTAATCTCCCTAAAATCCCTTTTAATTCTGTTGAATCTATATCTCTCATGAAAAGCGCCGAACGTCTTCCGGTATCCATTTTCACTCGATCAAGACTTTCATAGACAACTTCATCCTCTTTGACATGGAGGATATAACGATACTCTGCTTTTGTTGTTCTAAAAAACAATTCAAATTCCGTAGGTTCACCTTTCGCCTGTTCGGAAAACGCAAAGGGTTCTACCGGGATTTTACGGGCTTTATAATTGCAATCAGCCTTATCACAAGTAGCGCAGAGCGGTCTTAACACTTTGGAAGACAATGTATGCAATGCTTCTAAAACATTAGATTTCCCCCCTCCATTAGGCCCATAAATCACAGAAATCGGTAAAAACAATTCTCCATCTATACCTTTAATAATTTTATTCTCATGTTCTGAAATCGCGGCTGCCTGCATATCGAATGTTATCTCGTCCCGTATGCTTTTATAATTCTTAACTGTAAATTGACATAACATATCTGCTACCTCCATTCTTTAATCTATTATACACATTTTATTGTATTTCACAATATAATTAGAGAAAAAATCTCATATTTTTATAGTTATTAAACTTTTCATAATAAAATAGAGCCTCTCAGCATGAAAGACTCTGATTCTCCTCACCTTGTGTTTCCATTTTTACGTTTTTATGTAACACTTATGCTCCCCGATTCCGCTTATAGCCGTATTTTTAATCCGTCATAGGCAAAATGTATTCCCTTCAATTCTCTCTCCAATTCCTTATAATCGTCATATGATTTTCCCCAGTCCTCCTCCAAATGTGTAATAATAACTTCTTTAATTTCATACTGCTTTCTTATTTCATCAATTTCGTCAAGAGTAAATAGTTCTTTTCTCAGCGGGTTATCTTCATCTAATACAAATCCGCCTTTTAATATGTCTCCGACAATTGTATTGCCGATTATCAAAATATCTGCGCCTTGAAATTTCTCTGACTTTGGAAACGGCTTTACGTCACAGGGCGCATAAATTACTTTTTTGCCGCCGGCAGAAATAATAAATATTGCCACATGTTCTTGTTCGTCTACCGGAACCAACTCAATCAAAATATTGTCTTTTTTGATAACGCGTGTTGCTTTTGTATATACAAGCCCCCTTGCTTCATAATATTCAACGACCGATCCATACCTTGTACCCTGCTTTCTAATATCTTCGATAATAGCGGGTAAAGAAGCCATTTCTATCGGATTCTCCGGTCTCTTTCCCAGAGAATCGGCTAGCCAGTCCATTTTCAACTGTTCAATCACACGTATTCCCATCGTGTGATCAGGATCACAATGACTGTATAAAATATATTCGACTTTCCCTATACCGGAATTATTCAATGACGCATTAATATCTTCCGGCGTATCAATCAATATATTCACATCTTCAATAAACAGACTGCATCCCGTTCTCGCGTAAGGGAATCCTTTCTGACGCGCCTCCCTGCATACACGGCAGTTACAGCATGCCCTCGGCGTGCTGACGCAGCCTCCGGAACCAAGTATAGTTACATTCATATTCTGTCTGCCTCCTTTTTCTCATAAATTATTAATGTAAGTTTTTCGTTAATAACTTCTGTTTTGTCTGTCTGCCGATATCCCATCTTCTCGTATAAATGACAATTACGGGGTTCCTGCAAAATAGTGTCCAATTCCCAATTTTCGTTTCCATGTATTTCTTCACATAACCGGATTGCTTTCTGCGCAATGCCTTCTCCTTGAAATTCCGGCAATATAAATAGCGGGGAAATTCTCTTATTTTTTCCGGCTTCCTTTTTGTCAACAATACGAATAGCCCCAACTTTTTGCCGTCCAATGCAGATGAAATAATAAAATGTAAAATCTTGCTTCAAACGCGCTTCTACTTTTTCTACGTTTTCGTTCGCGGGGCTGGTGTCAAAATCCTGATATTTCTCTAATAATTCCTTGAAAGCTTCGACCTGCATTGCGTGTATTTCTTTTGCATTGTCAATATTCGCCCTTAGTAATGTTACTTTCATAGTTACTATTCAGCCATCCGGCTGAACCTCTGTACTTATTTATGCTTGGAAAAGCA
>CAJTOH010000059.1 GCA_910577685.1 uncultured Dorea sp.
GAATGCCAAAACTGCTTTTTCGTTTACCCCATCATCGATTCTAACCTAAAGAATTGTTCCTCTAGTTTGTCCGGGTTTAAAATAAAATCAGTTCCTCTAATCAATAAATATGACCTCCTTAAAATATTTGATTATCTGATATTCAGATAATAATTATAATACACTAAGAGTAATAGAGTGTCAAGCGAAATATCTTAATATCCGATAAAAAGATTGACAGAATAAAAACATTGAAATATAATGAGCATAAACAAGGAGGATTGCGATGAATAAAATAAAAGAATTAAGAAAAGAAAATAACATCACGGTTGCGGAATTGGCAAAAGAGTTGGGAATTTCACAAAGTATGCTGACTAACTATGAAAATGGGAATGGAACTCCAAGGGATGATTCTATATGGGATAGGTTGTCACAGCTTTTTGGAGTAAGCAAAAGTCATGTTATGGGATTGACTACAGATATTGATGTAGTTCATAAAAAGAAGAAATTTAAAGCAGTTGTGGATATATCTGAACCCATATCAATACAAGTGGAAAATCAAACAGACATTGACATTTTGACTAAATTGGACTTACTGGATGATGAAGATACAAACAAGGTATTAGACTTTATTAACAATCTTCTTACTACAAAGAAATATGAGGGAATTGAAGATAGTCCAATCGAATATGTGACGAAATAGCAGAAGAATCTAAGGCGTCCACTTGCCCAGCCGACCCGCCGCCCTGTTAGGAACTGTCGCTCTGGGCATCCTTCGGAACGTTGGTTTTTGAAAGAGCACGAACAAGAAAGAACTAGATGTGGAAAGTATACAGAGAATAGCAGACAGCACGATTGCGAAAGTGTTGTCTGTTATTCTTTTTTCTTAGTCATATTTAAAAACAACGGTTTTAAAGGGTTTCTCGCCATAACGAATCAGACATGCAGAATAATAGAGATTGATTTCAAGGGTAGTAGGAGTGCCATTGATTTTGTTGTGTTCCTCTTCAATTTTACGAATAGTCTCATTAATTCCCCAATATTTGTAAACAATAACAGTTAGCTCCGTGTCTCGTGTGCCTTGATTGCTGAATGACATGCTGTTACGGACATGATAATCGGGCAGACTGATGTAATAGCAGATTCCGGCAATTAAACAGAGCAATAAAAGTGTAGTTATGACGTTTCTTTTCATGTGTATGTACCTCTCTTTCCTAAGTTCCCTACGGGGATAACTATATAGTACCTCGCTATATAGTGAATTACTACATAAAGATTTATTAAATATACTTTGTGTAGGGGTGATGCATATGAATCATGGACATTTAGAGTTAAGGATAGAAGAATTGTTGAAAGAAAGAGGTATTAGTAAGAATACCATTTGTAAAGAGTTGGATATTCCGAGGTCAAATTTTAACAGATATTGCAGAAATGAATTTCAAAGGCTGGACGCAAATTTGATTTGTAAGTTATGTGATTATTTTGCTTGTGAAGTTGGCGAATTGATTTGTTACGTAAAAGAATAACGAGCTGTTGCTGTTATTGGCATGGAATGGATAAAAGGGTATGCGGAGGTGTGAAAGTCTCTCATACCTTTTTACTTGTGTATTTTACAAAATCGAATTATACTGTGAGTAGTGAAAGTCAAACAAAATTAGAAGTTGTAAATCTAGACAAATCCGATTTATTATATGAAAGGAAATTATATTATGAAAATTGATGTATGTTCAAAGAAAGAACAGGATTATATCATTGATAGACTGGTGGAATATAATCTATCTCAGGTTGAGGCTAAACAGAAAGAAAATTTCATAGATTTAAGCAAGAAAATCGGTAAGGATGATAAGATTGTTGCTGGTATTGTAGCAAGGATGTATTGTTGGAATATGGTTTATGTTGATACATTGTGGGTCGATTCTAGTTATAGAGGGAAAAAACTTGGTAGCTTACTTTTAGAAGAAGTTGAAAATGATGCTAAATCAAAAGGTGCTAAACTTATTCATCTTGATACATTTGATTTTCAAGCCAAAGAATTTTATGAGAAGCAAGGGTATATTGTATTTGGTATATTAGAAAATTGTCCAGAAAAGCATTATAGATATTATTTGAAAAAAGTCTTATAGTTCTTAAATCAAACTTTTGGTCAATATATAAAACTCGACAACTTTCAGTTTGCCGACAAGTGCCAGTTTTTCAAAATAGAATACATAATCTTAGTTGGTGTAATGGCAAAAAATTAGCCATAGACAAACATCTATGGCTAGTAGTTTTTCACTAATCAATTGAATTTAATAAGCTTTTCTGTTAAACGGATATACAAGTTCTCCTTTCAGACCCTTGGGTCGCTTGTTTATATTTGTCATTGGTTGGCTTTTGGTTGGGGTTATAAAATACCCCTTATAAAGCCCGTAAATGCGTTGCTTGTTGCCCCGTGAGGTTGCAGGTTCGAATCCTGTTACCCCGACTTAATAAGAGGCGTGTTCCTTGAATTGGAGGAAACGCCTCTTTTTCAATGCAGAAAGGTATCTGGCGGGAGGAATGGTTCGTACAGCTAAGAAGGAAAAAAACATTGAATGACAATGGACGGCGACGTCTGCGCCCCCTATATGGCGACGGTTTTGGAATGATTGCCCTTCAGACGGAAAAGTGGATGATTGTACAGTTGTGAATTGATGTAGTGATTCTGTATCATTACGAAGTAGATATGCATAAAAGTTGCATAAATCATTAGGTAAAAAATGTATGTAAAAAGTTATATTAATATTGTATAATAAAGTTAGTATCTACCACCCGTCATTATCTGATTTTTCGCTTTCAGATATAAAGTTTCTATTACAATATGCAAGTCTTAAGATGCTAGTGGTTATTACTAATTTAGGAAGTGTATCATATCTTGTAAAAGGGAGAAGGTATTCTTATGAAATGGCTGTAAAATTATTTAACGAATCAGTTAATTTGAGTAATAAAGCAAAAAATCTTAAAGGTATACAAAAAGCAACAGATAATTTTTTGAAAAATTGTTATAGAGTAGGTATAGATTACGACAACCGATAGAAAGGAGATTATTCATGGAGGAACATGCTGTCTTAAGTGAACGGTTAGAGGAACAATTGAAAGCTATAGAGTGGGCAAAAGCGGAACAGGAAAGGCTATTGAAAGAAAAGGGAGAACGTTTGTCGAAGGAACTTATGGAGAAAATGACACCGTTTATTTTAAATCAGAAAAAGAAAAGTCAGAGTAAATGACAGGCTAAGGATTATGGAGACCGTTTTATCTGTTGAGATAACCAAAGCTGCAAATTGCACGAATCCAGAGTACCAAGCGTTACCAACACCCACTAATGCGGAAAACCATTGCAGATATGGAGAGATTGGAGAAAACATTTGACAAAACGGAGATTGTAGTTAATAATTAGTATTAGGATGGAAAGTCGGGGCGGACAGTCTAAAGATTCCGAAGAAATTACGGCGACGAATCGGCGACTGAAAAAGAAAAGAACCCTTGAAAAGAAGTGAAGCAACGTCAATCCCCTTGTGCAAACGGGTGATTTGCAAGGTATTTGAAGTAAGTCAAGGTGTTCGAATCCTGTTACCCCGACTTAATAAGAGGCGTGATTCCTAAGGGGGAGGGAACGCCTCTTTTTCAATGCATCAAGGTGTCTGGCGGGTAGAAGGGCGGCTTGTGTTTTGGAGGTAATTGTGTGGAAGGCAGTAGTTTCACTTAGAAAAAACATTTGACAAAATAGAGATTGTAGTCAATAATTAAGACGAAAGTCGGGGATAATTTTATGCCAGCTATTGAACAGGTTGAATATGAAAAGAAAATATATAATCATGAGAGGCTAAGGGCAATCCATAATTCTTATGGTTGGTTGGCAATAGGTATAAATAAGAGGCGTAATTCCTAAATTAAGAGGAAACGCCTTTTTATTTAGGAAAGACCGGTCACTGACAATGCAAATTTGGACAAATAGAAGTAAATCATAAAATACAGGTAAAAAGAGGGGAGAAAAGTTCATGGTTTTAAATAACTGCACTATATGTTCTGTGTATGAATCAGATGAAACTGTCCAGAAAAGGCTTAGGGTGAAATGCGACGGAGAAGAAATTACACTATATATGAAGCGGGAAAATGAATTGTCTGATTCGGAGAAGATCAGGATAGATTTCTATGACGGACAGATCGGATGCGTCCGGACATACTGTGAGGTCATCGTCAGAAGAAATTATGACCCGTCAGTTAAAGAACCATGGATTGCAGATTGCGGGGTGATTGAAGTGATCGAGATTGTGGAGGGGAGACGGAATCTGCGGGTAAATATCGGAGATGAGGTTCTGATTACATCTTTTCAGCAAGGAGAAGTTGGCGTTGAAATCCAGAATATCAGTGAAGGAGGTCTTTATTTTCTTACTGACACCAAGCTTTGCTGTGACGATACGATAGAATTTGACTATATATTTGTAGAAACAAAATTCCGTTTAAGAGCAATAGTTTTGAGGGAAGAAGATTTCCGCAACGGGCGTTACGGATATGGATGTGAGTTCACAGAGCTTCCGAAAGGTGCAAAGAGAGATATCCAGCAGTATGTGTTCAGGCGGCAGTACGGCAGAATGTAAGAAATTCCTCTTACTATGCGGTAAGCATCACGGGGGATAAGCCGCCTGTTTCCGTCTGGTGCAGGCTTTATGGTAAACTCCTGCAAGACTTCAAACTTCAAGGCGGCAAGTTCCGTTATGGCAGCTCGTATCTCGTGGGAGAGGGCGTTGCAAGGTGCGCCGTACTTGTTCGTATGGCAGGCAACCATTTCGCCGCTGTGTGAGGTCTTTGCCATTGCATAAGCAATTATATTCGGATTAAAGGAAAGATAAGTCCACCATGAAACAGCGGCAAGGTTAGTTGAACCGTCCGGCTTCATGGTGTGTACGACACTTATCGGGTTTGGAGGAAGTTAATTTTGCAGCTTAGGGCAAATTGACTTTATTCATAGTAACAATTTCCTATCTTTATTGAATTGATTTTCCTAAATTGCAGGCTTCCTGTAATTCGGGGGTCCCGGCAATATCCCCCATAGCCATTACACCGCCGCAAAGAACTTTTCCAATGCTTTTCCACCCTAAATGCTTCTCAAGATGTTCATACCAATAAAGAGTTTCTTCAAAACCGTAGCCCTCGGCTGCCATAATGAGAACGCTTTCCTTTTTTGGATTTCGATAATTAGGGTCACATTCCGCGACGGCAAATAAGCGGTCAAAGGCAGTTTTTAACTGTCCGCTGATTGTCCAATAGTAAAGCGGTGTTGCAAGAACAGCTATGTCCGATTCCTTGTAAACAGGATAGATTTTATCCATATCGTCTTTTTGGACACAAGGGCTGTCCGGGTTTTTACCTCCGCCAAAACAGCCTTTACAACCGTTTATGTTCATACCGTTAAGAAAAAACTCTGTAACGGTGTTTCCGGCTTCCTCCGCGCCTTTTTTAAATTCTGCCGTTAATGCCGTTGTATTTCCGGCTTTTCTTGGACTTCCATTGAGAATAATAATTTTTTTGCTCATAATTACCTCCTTAAATTGTATCGGCTAAATCAGCCGCTTTTTTGCAGCCCTCGGTTTTGTCTATATCACCAACATTTAATACGCCGGGAATTAAAACCTCGCCTGTCATTTTCCATTTATTCAATGCCGCCATACGCTCAATAGGAATACGAACGCCGTCCATGACGGACATATCATCTTCTTCGCAACAGGTAATCAGCGCACATTCCTTTCCTGCAATATCCTTGCCGCCTACAACCATCGAAAAGATACGGTCAATGACACCTTTAATCTGCGCCGGAATAGAATACCAGTAGACAGGCATGGTAAATACGATAACGTCCGCTTCAAGAATTGCCGGTGCAATCGTGTTGAAATCATCATCAAAAGTACAGGCTTTTCCAGTAGAAAAACAGGTTTCACACGCCCGGCAGCCGCCCGCTTTTTTTAATGCAGCGTCAAACCGTGTGATTGTGTGACCCTTTGCTTCGGCTGTCTTGATGAAAGCGTCTGTCATAGCAAAGCTATTCCCGTTTTTCCGGGGGCTGCCCGTTATTACAACTATTTTTTTGTTCATAAAAATATGTCCTCCTTTTTCTGCAAGATTGACTTTCTCTGCTTTTGATATTATAATCTTAGCAAGAATTAAAATAAAATCAAGTACGCACATATAAGTGCGATACTTACAATAAAGTTATATACTTACCTAAAGGAGAGCTTAAAATGAGTGAACGCTGCATTTCAAAAGAATGTCTTGAAACAACAGGTTTCAGCTATACATTGTCATTAATTAATGGCAAATATAAAATGACTATTTTGTATACTTTAATGGAGTTCGGAGTTGTACGTTTTAACGAAATGAAAAAATATATCAGTGAAATTTCGTATAAGACTTTAAGTTCCACTTTAAAAGAATTAGAAGCAGATCAATTAGTGCATAGAAAAGAATATCCGCAAATCCCGCCAAAGGTAGAGTATAGCTTAACAGAGCGTGGAAAATCTTTAATTCCTATTTTAGACGGAATGTGTGAATGGGGTGATAAAAACAGGTTATAAAATGGGGAATGAGAGGGATTACGTAGTCGTCGGCATTGTGGAATGTGTATAACCGGCTGCCCTGCGGAGTTGAGGGTAGCTGTGTTTGCAGGACGTGGGAAAGCTGCACTTTAGCTTTTCCATGTACGGCATGCACGTCATACAATAAAAAGAAGAGAGGTTATCTCCTCTCTTCCTTCCATTCAAGAAAATCTCCGGTATTCGCATCAATCTCGAATTCATATTCCTTCTGATCGTAGATTATATCGCCTTCGTATTTGTAATAGCCGTCGTCATCATAATCCAGCTCAATCTTAAGATCTTGGGCAGATGCTCCCGGAACCCGGGCAAGAGCCAGCTTCGATGCATCATCTATGGAAAGTGTTACATTGGCTTGGGAATCCTGTGTGTTGCCGGAATGTCCATGGCTGCCGGTATTGTGCCCCCCATTCTGGTTCTGCTGATCTGTCTGTCCCTGCTGTCCATTCTGGTTCTGCTGTCCGGTTTGGTTCTGCTGATCTGTCTGCCCCTGCTGTCCATTCTGGTTCTGCTGATCTGCCTGCCCTTGCTGCCCATTTGTATTCTGTCCGTTCTGGTTTATCATATTAGATTCACCATAGTCAGCGCTGAGGATATCCCCATTCGACGCCAGTATCTCATATTCATACTCCGTAGTATTGCCGGTGAACTCTACTTCGTAGATATTCTGTCCGTCATCCCGGTCTTGAGAGACACGGAGGCGAGTGACGTCGGACTCTGAGAAACCTGCATCTTTCAGGGCGATCTCAGTCGCCTTGTCTTTGCCGATATCCGCTTCTTTGCCGCATCCGGTTATGCTTCCTAAAAGGGTAATGGAAATTAAAACTGCTGCAACATGTCTTTTCATAGTGTTATCCTTTCTTTCATCAAGATCTCTATAAAACCCAGTATAATACTTTTATCATTAAAAATCAAAAGAAAAATTGCCGAAAGTTACCATGGATGGTACAATAAAAAATATACAATTTTCATTAAAAGAGGAGAGAAGACTATGAAAGTATTATTAATCAACGGAAGCCCCCATGCCAAGGGCAGTACATATACCGCGCTGAGCGAGATGGAGAAGATTTTTACCGAAAACGGAATTGAAACGGAGCTGATCCAGATAGGCAATCAGGATATACGGGGATGCATTGCCTGCGGTTCCTGCGCAAAGACAGGCAAATGCACGTTTAGCGATCTGGTCAATGAAACCGCAGGAAAGTTCGAGGAATGTGACGGAATTGTTGTGGGAAGCCCGGTATATTATGCTTCGGCAAATGCGACCGTGGTTGCATTTTTAGACCGGCTTTTCTACAGCACACATTTTGACAAGACTATGAAAGTGGGCGCATGCATTGCGTCCGCCAGAAGAGGCGGGCTGTCGTCCACTTTTGACGAGCTGAATAAATATTTTACCATCTGCGGTATGCCGGTGGCGTCCGGACAGTATTGGAACGGTATTCACGGAAATAATGCCGCCGAAGCGCAGCAGGACGGAGAAGGGCTTCAGATCATGCGCACCCTTGCAAGAAATATGTCCTTCCTGATGAAGAGTATCGCCCTTGGCAGGAAGGAATATGGGCTCCCCGAGAAGGAGGCCAGAATCGGGACGAATTTCATACGATAGACGGCGGGGCTTAATAATAAGCCGTTATATCCGGAGATGAGAATGAATAACGGACGCCGAATTGGGTATACTATTGGAAAATATTATAAATATTTTAAATTCAAGGAGGAATAACCCATGAAAGCCAGAGTAAACGATGGATGTATCTCATGCGGCGCCTGCGTCGCCACATGTCCGGAGGTGTTTCGGTTCAATGACGACGGCGTTGCGGAGGCGTACGCAGACGTAGCGCCGGAATATGAAAGCACGGCGTCAGAGGCGAGAGACGACTGTCCGGTTTCCGTTATTGATATTGAAGAATAGTTGTACACAAGGATATAAAAACATGCGCCGGAAAATGAAGCTTTCTGCAATATATTCATTTCCCGGCGCATTGGCAAATAAGGATCTAAAGTTTTTCATCTCTTTTCTTCGTGCATTTCCACGAGGATGATATCTGACCCAATCTTTTTGATACATTTGAACGGAATAATATATTCTGATCCGTCGCAGAAAAATCCGCATAATTTCCCTGCCTTCGGTATTACCAGCGCTTCGATGCATCCGTTACATTCATCTATGATCAGATCCACAATATAGCCAAGTTTCTTACAATCACAGGCATTAATGACTTCTTTATCTTCTAATTCGCACAGTCTCATATCAACACAACCTTACCGCTGGTCTTATATACTTGTCACAGCCGCGAAGCCTGACGCCGGAAGTATTTTGTATGCTATGGCAAATAAGACCCGCATAGATTACTTATTCATAGTATATGCAGATATTATTGGATTGGTTTATGGGATTTAGCGAAAAATCTGATATGCTCTGGTATAGTTCTCCATTTTCTTGATTTTCTCAAGTTTTTGTTTGGCAGCCGTAGAGCCCTGTTTAATCTCGGCTTTGCATACATTCTCCTCCCCCTCGCGCCGGACGCTTGCCTGACCGGAAATCTTCGCCGTATTCAAATCGGCGGATAATTCCGTTAATTTGGCGATGCTGTCGTCCAAAGATTCCGAAGACTGTGTATTCTGAGGTTTCTGGTATTCCATTTTCGGCTGATCGGTCTCCTTTGGCTGTTTCGCCATTTCAGCCGCAATCTGTTCGTTCAGGGTTTCCAGCTGTTCTTCATATTCATCCAACTGCTCCTTTATTCCGGCAGAACCGGCTTGGGATTCGTCATCCAAGGCGCGCCCCAGAAGAGAATCTCTGTTCATTTGAATCATCTCCTTCTGGCTCATAAGGTTTGCAAGACGGCCCGCGGCTTTTCCTTGCTGCGACAAGACGGCCGTGTCGCTGCGCATCCCGGTCTTAAACGGCTGAGCTTTACCGGAAACGTTTTGTCTGAATCCGGAATTGGCGAAGTCTGTCTGTAAAAATTTGTTCGTCTGGTTAAAATTAATCCGCATGATTCATTCCTCCATACTCATTGATTTTTCTTGCCCGGATACCCTTTGGGCAAATATACCCGGACGAGGCCTGTCTTTTAGGATGAGGCGTGCGTCCGCGTTATATCCTCCGGGTATATCTGAGTATCGGCGGATAACCTTTAGGGATTTATTCTATTGATGCAGACGGGGGCTTTTTTGACGTCAAAGGCAGCATCACGCTTAACGTAAACTGCGTTCCCCATTGAAGATCAAGCACGCCGCCGTACCGATCAACCACAGCCCTGATATTTTGAAGGCCGATCCCGCAGACGGATCCTCGTTTGGAAGACAGGAATTTTCCGTCCCGCACGCATCCCGGCGTATGGACGCTGTTGCTGATTTCAAAAACCCAGTAATTCGTATGCATCCGCGACATGATTTGTATCCGCCCGGCAGGGTATCCGGCCTGCGCCGACCGCTGGCATGCCTCGGCCGCATTGTCAAATGCATTAGAGAGAAGACAGCAAAGATCTACAGGCGCAATCGTCTCCTCATCCGGAACCGTCAGCCGAACAGAGAGTTCTACGCCCATTTCCTCAGCCTGACGAAACTTCGGATTCAACAGGGCGTCCGCGAAAACAGAACCGGTCCGTATCAAGGGGGCCCCCTGCTCCGTGCGAAGCTTCATCTGCTCAAGGTAATGTACGGCTTCCTCTATGTTCCCGTCCTTCAATAGTTTTGAAAGACACAATCCATGGTTTTTAATGTCGTGACGGATTTTTACAATCTGGCAGTACTGCTCTTTAGAAATTTCCAGATGTTTTCCAAGCATCTGATATTGCTGCTTTGCCAGCCGTTCCACCAGCCGCCGATTCAGCGTGACGACGCAGTAGACGGAAAGAATTTCGCCGAAAAGCGCGGTCAGGCTGCAGGGAATTGCGACGGCAAATACGTTTTCCTGCTTCCATCCGTCAATCCCGGTATACAGATTCAACAGCATGGCGATGGACTGGCAGATAAATAGAATGATGAACATTAGATAAAGGGCGTCCCGGTCTTCAAAATCCTGCCTGAGTACATGGAGATTCCGGGACAGAAGCTCCATCATGGCGTATAGAGTCAGACATGCGGCCAGTTCAATCATTTCCAACGCGGCATCTGAAACGCCTGACTGACCGTTTGTAACCGCCAGTCCGTGAAACAGCGGCAGGAAGATACCGCATGCAACTTCCGGGGCGCAGTACATCCACACGGTGAAAAAAACTTTTTTTACCGCGCTTCCATGGAACAAGAGCATATTAAGCGTAAATGCACAGCCGCACAGATATATGAGGTTGCCCCAGGACGTGCCGGTCAGCACAAACCTTACATTCAATTGTCCATAGAACAGGGAACCCAAATAATACCATACATAAGCGAAACGGTGTTTTGTTCCCAGCATGTTCTTCAAGAACCGGTATCTCATAAAAATGTCCGTAACTCTCCATATGACAGAACTAACCGCCGCCCCGCTCAAAATACATCCCCGCTTTCTTTCAGATAATGCATAAATTCCAGACCGAACGCCTGATATCTTCGTTTGGACAGTGGAATCCGCCCGCCGTTGCTAAGCCATACATCTTTTTTGTCGTAACGCTGAACATGTTCAAAATTAACAATAAAGCTCCGGTGGCATCTGAAAAATGTCTCTGGCAGCGACGGTTCCAGTTCTTCCAGTTTCCCGTAGAACGGAAGGATTTCCTGTTCCGTGTGCAGATGGATTTTCCGGTTGATGACCTCCATATAATATACCTGCTCAAAAGGAATCCTCCTGACAGCCGTGCCCTGCCGTATGGCAATGGCGGTTTTGCGCTCCTTCTGTAAAGAGGAACACAGTTTTATAAGCACAGTTTCCAGCTTCCCGGCGTCCACTGGCTTGACCAGATAATGGGATGCCTGTACGTCATACGCGTCTATGGCGTATTGCCGGTGGGCTGTTATGAAGACGAGCTTGCTTCTGTCCCCGCGCATACGCAGTTTTCTTGCCAGTTCAAGTCCGTTTAGCGGCTCCATAGCGATATCCATCAGCAGCAGGTCGAAGGCCCCGCGGTTTAGTAAGGCCCCGCCGTTTGTGAACAGTTCGGCCGTATGCCGGACAGAATGTCTGTCCAATATCATTTTCACCATATTTGCAAGCTGGTTCAGGAGAATCGGCTCATCCTCGCAAATTGCAATATGAATCAATTTCCACACACTCCTTGGGATTTTTTCTATGCAATGCATGCAGGGGCGCGTAATATGCGGCCCGGGTACATGCAGATGAATGTATTATAATAAAAATAATATCCGGATACAAGGCGGTTGTCTAAAAGGGGCGTTTTTTGATGTGAATAGATATAAGTACCTAATGTATGTTTGGTGAATACTATAACAGTATACACAAATAGCACACTGTAATGTACGAGCGAGGGGCTGCCGTAATAAATATAAACTCAGCAAGATAGGGTATTTCTAGAAACGGAATCCTGCCATATCCTGTAATTGGTTTATTTATTGCAGCAGTCCCGTAACAGTCATAATTTCAGATTAATGGCAAGAGGTTATTTGCCTGCCATATTTTTAGGAGGATCACGAAAATGGAAGGTCAGTTAGTATGGAAGGACGAATACAATATTGGTGTGGATATTATTGACAGGGAACATAGAAGGCTTTTTAAGATCATCAATAAACTATTCAGATTTACCGACGACAAAAATAAGAGCCGGTGGGCATGTCAGGAAGGGATTAAATTTTTCAAAGATCATGCGGTGAAACATTTTACGGAGGAAGAAGAATATATGGCGTCTATCAATTATGAAAGACTTGGGGTACACATGCATATTCACAGTGAATTCCGGGAGAGGACTCTTCCGGCGCTTGAAGAAGAACTAGAGCAGACAGATTATTGTCCAAATGCCGTAGAACATTTCCTTGGGGTCTGCGCAGGATGGCTGGTGGGGCATACGTTGATGGAAGACCGCGCGATTACAGGGAAGGTGAAGAGCAGGTGGATAGGGCTTTTGCCAGGAAAGGATCAGGAAGCGGTAAGGAAGGTGATTCTCCAACTGATGTACGACCTGTTCCATTTGGAGTCTTATGTGATCAGCGATGCATATGGAGGCGAAAAATTCGGGAGAGGAGTGTATCACCGTCTGATCTATGGCACGGATCAGGAGGAGGAACAATATGAGATATTTTTGGTATTTGAAGAAAAACTCCTGATCAATACGGTTGGCAAGATCATGGGAATCAAGACGAATAAACTTAATACCCTGCTGATGAATTCCGCAAGGTATATGGCGCGTCAGTTTGCAGAGCAGGTCAGAGAACATCTGCCGGATATGGACGGATATGAGCTGAAGGAAGAGAACCTGCTAACTTATGAGCAATTTCAGGATGTGTTTGAAAATGAAAAATTGCAGGTGAGCTTGCTTTTTGATACGGGAGAAGGATATTTTTCCTATTGTACGGTCTCAAAGCATCCTCTGAAAAAAGGGAATGTTGAGCCGATCAGTTCCCATAACGCAATCGCCGAGGTGGAGAAATATCTCATAGAGCGGGAAAGCCGTCCTAAGCGGAAGGTTCTCGTGGTGGATGATTCGGCTACAATGAGGATGGGGATTAAAAATCTGTTAGAGCAGGATTACGACGTAGCGCTTGCGCAGTCCGGAACAGCTGCATTTCGATGCATTATCCTCGATAAGCCGGATCTTGTGCTGCTGGATTATGAGATGCCGGTCTGCGACGGCCGGCAGGTGCTTGAGATGGTACGTTCCGAGGAAACGCTGGCAGATATCCCGATCATCTTTCTGACCGGGAGGGCCGACCCGGAAACCGTCAAGAAATTGGTGACCCTAAAACCGGACGGATATCTGGTAAAAAATTTAAAGCCTGCGCAGATTAAGCAGAAGATAGACGATTATTTTGAGAAGAAAATTTTGTGATGAATCGCATTTGGCGGTTATTCCGGAGAATACGGTTATACAGGTGTGAAGTGAGGAAAAGACAGACGCCGGGGTGGATTCCGACGTTTGTTTTTTTGCGCATAATTATTGAGAAGCGGCAGAATGTGGTATATACTACATTTTAGGGAGAATACTTGAAATATAGGTTGGGAGGGAAAATACGTGTCAAGAGTGAAGAAACGTTGGGAGGATGAACAGATTTTACATATCGGAAGACGTACGCCGCATACGGATTTTAAGAGAAAGGGACGGGATGGAGGATTTATTTCTCTGAATGGGAATTGGCGTTTTCTCTTTATTAAAGCGCCGGAATATTCGCCGGAAGGTTTTTTTGATGCAGATTTTGAGGACGGTGAGTGGGATAATCTTGAGACGCCGTCGTGCTGGGAGATGAATGGTTACGGTAAGATGCATTATACGGATGTATGGTATCTTTTTCCGATCAACCCGCCCTTTGTGCCTTCCGAGAATCCGACGGGAATCTACCGGAGGAAGGTGACGATTCCGGAGGAATGGGAGAGAAAGAGGAAGATCTTAAGATTTGACGGCGTTGGAAGCGCCTTTGACCTGTGGGTAAATGGGAAGTATGCGGGTTACGGTAAGGGGAGCAGGCTTTCGTCGGAATTCGACGTTACAGGGGCCGTACGTTCCGGCGAGAACCAGATTACTGTGCGGGTATACAAATGGTCCGACGGCACGTATCTGGAATGTCAGGATATGTGGTGGTACGGAGGAATTTACCGGGACGTAACGCTGATTGCCGAACCGGAGGCCGGACTTGAGGATTATGTCGTGGAGGCCGGACTTGACGAAACTTATCGGCAAGGAATCCTGATTCAGAAGATTACCGCGGCGAAGGAGGCGGATCGTGCAGAGTGGAGGCTTGAGGACGCGGCGGGAGAGGTAATTGCTTCCGGAACCGAAAAAATGGACTGCGGTTTTGCCAAAATACGGACAAATGTAGGCGCTGTTCATCCCTGGAGCGCGGAGATCCCTGCGCTTTATTGGATAACGCTTAGGCTCTATGGAAAGGAAGGGGCGGCGGAGGTACTGGATGAGGCGGAAGTTGCCATAGGTTTCCGAAGCGTGGAGGTACGCGGTTCTAACTTTCTTGTAAACGGTGTCCCGATTCTGATAAATGGCGTCAATATGCATGATTTTAGCCCGTCGGGCGGCGCGGCGGTGCGCCGGGATACGGTAGAGGAGCATCTGCGCATGATGAAACGGCATAATATTAACGCTATCCGCTGCGCGCACTATCCGAAGATGCCGTATTTTTATGAGCTTTGTGATAAATATGGTTTTTATGTGATTGATGAGGCGGATCTGGAAACCCACGGGTTTGAGTGGATTGAGAGATATGAATGGCTGAATAATGAGGAAAGCTGGCGGGATGCTTATGTTGACCGCGCGGTGCGCATGGTGATGGAGCATCGGAATCATCCGTGTATCTTGATGTGGTCTCTTGGAAATGAATCTTCTGTGGGAAAGAACTTCAATGCCTCGGCAGAAGCAATCCGGAGTCTGGACGCCTCCCGGTTGATTCATTATGAGGGTGATTTCGGGGCGGATATTACGGACGTATATTCGACGATGTATACAAGGCTTGACGGGCTTAGGAAGATTGGGGAGAGTAATGACTGCCATGGAAAGCCCCACATCTTGTGCGAGTACGGGCATGCGATGGGAGTCGGTCCCGGGAATCTGGAAGAATATCAGAAGTTATTTCGGAGATATAGCAGGCTTCAGGGCGGATTTATCTGGGAATGGTATGATCATGGAATTAGGAAGACGGACGATAATGGAAAGGCGGTCTGGTGGTATGGCGGTGATTTTGGAGACGAGCCGAACAACTCTAACTTCTGTATGGACGGGCTGCTGCGGCCGGACGGAGCTGCTTCTGCGGGGCTTTTGCATTACAAGCAGGTAATTGCGCCTGTTAAGGCGGAGGCGGTTCAGCTGTCCGAGGGAATGGTCAGGGTGAAAAATCTTTATGACTTCAAGGATCTAAGGGACGTTGCGCTGGAATATCAGGTTGTACATGACGAAACGATTGATTTTTCCGGAAGGATTGATGAGCTGTGCGCAAAGGCAGGGGAAGACGTGCTGGTCAAGATTCCGTATTCGGAGGATATTTTTGAGGTGGGAAGCGATTATTATCTCAACCTTTCATTTGTATATAAGAATGATCTGAATTATGCGCCGGCGGGAGCTGTGATTGGGAGAGAACAGTTTCTTCTGTGTTCTGATTGCCTCGTGCAGAAGCCGGCGGCTTCGGAGAAGGTGTTCAAACCTCTTGTGATTGATGAAACGGCTGTCTGTGCCAGAGTGATTGGAGAAGAGGGGTATGCGGCCTTCGATAAAGTGACAGGAAGGCTTATTGAGTATGAGGTGCGGCAAAAGAGCCTGATTACGGAGGGGCCTTCTCTGAATATTTGGCGCGCGCCGATTGATAATGATATGTATAAGGTGGCGGACTGGAAGGAAAAATATTTTCTGCACCGGCAGCAGGAGCAGTTAGAGGAATTCTTGATTGAAAAAGACGAGGAAGATGTTCTTGTGCGGATTCGTACGCATTTTGCGCCGCTTAGCATGGCATTTGGCTTCAAGGTTTGTTATACATGGCGCGTCAAACGGAGCGCAGAGCTTATCTTATCGTTGGACATCAAGGGATTTAGAGACAGCGGATTTGTACCGGAGTTTATTCCGCGTATCGGAATCGAGTTGAAACTTCCGGGGGAAATGAAAAATGTCGTGTGGTACGGTCTTGGACCGGAGGAGAATTACTGCGATATGAAATCGGCGGCTTTGATGGGCATTTATCGGAAAACGGTGGAGGAGATGCATGTTGAGTACGCGAAACCGCAGGAAAACGGGCATAGAGAAGAGGTGCGATGGCTTGGGGTTGGAGACGGAGAAAAGAGTCTTTTGATTTGTTCGGAAAAGGGAATAGGGATGGATGTGCATGATTACACTATAGAGGCGCTGGAGCGCGCTCGTCATGTAGGTGAGATTGAACGCTGTAAGGAGACGGTGGTTCATTTGGATGCGAAACATTCTGGTGTGGGAAGTAATTCCTGCGGTGAGGAACAGACGTATGTTAATAAAACAAAGCTCAATGATTATTCTATGAGGCTTGTATTGAAATGTGCGGAAAGTGAATCTATTATTGAGGAAAGTAAGAAAAAATGAAATGTGTAGAAAGTGAATTTATTATTGAGAAAAGCAAGAAAGATTGAAATGTGTAGAAAGAGAATCTTTTAATGAAAAAGTAAGAAAGATTGAAATGTGTAGAAAATGAATCTCTTAATGAAAAAGGCAAGAAAGATTGAAATGTGTAGAAAGAGAATCTCTT
>CAJTOH010000060.1 GCA_910577685.1 uncultured Dorea sp.
TTTGAGCCTGTTTTTTGCAGCTCAGTTTTTCATAAATTACTTGACACTACCTAATGTAATTTTATGAAAGATATGTCCCATCTTTTCCTGTTTTGTTTTCATATAGTTGATATCATACTTCTGCGGAGCAATCTCAATAGGCACACGCTCCCGAATCTCCAAACCAAAATCACTTAAACCGTACACTTTATCCGGATTATTTGTCAGCAGACGCAGTGATTTTACCCCCAGTTCGGATAATATCTGGGCTCCCACCCAGTATTCCCGCAGGTCCGGTGCAAATCCAAGGCTTATGTTCGCCTCAACCGTATCCATGCCCTGTTCCTGAAGCTGGTAAGCTTTCAGCTTATTAATCAGCCCGATTCCCCGCCCTTCCTGACGCATATATAGGATGATCCCGCAGCCCTCTTCCTCAATCTGCCGCATCGCTTCCTGAAGCTGCTTTCCGCAGTCACAGCGAAGAGAACCGAATACATCGCCGGTGAGACATTCCGAGTGAACACGGCAGAGAATATTTTCTCCGTCTCCAATATCGCCTTTGACCAACGCTACATGGTGTTCCCCCGTAATATCATTGATAAACCCATGAATCCTGAAATGTCCGTACTGCGTCGGCATATCCGCACAGGCTTCTTTGATTACATGCTTCTCATGAATCCGGCAATAATCCTGAAGCTCCCTGATGGTAATAAATTTTAGGTTAAATGCCTTAGCAAGCTTGTGCAGGTTTGGCGTGCGCATCATCGTGCCGTCATCCTCCATGATCTCACAGCATACGCCGCACTCTTTCATTCCCGCCAGACGCATCAGATCAACCGTCGCCTCCGTATGCCCGCTGCGCACCAGCACCCCGCCCTCTTTCGCGATCAATGGAAATACATGTCCCGGCTTTCTCATATCCTCCGGTTTCGTAGCATCGTCCACGCATTTCATCATGGTATACGAACGCTCCGCCGCCGAAATCCCCGTGGTCGTGTCCGCGTGATCGATAGATACGGTAAACGCCGTACCGTGGTTATCGGTATTCTTCGACACCATTGGATGCAAGCCAAGCCCCGACGCCACTTCGGCGCTCATGGGCGTGCAGATCAGCCCCTTTGCATGAGTCGCCATAAAATTAATGTTTTCTTGTGTCGCAAACTGCGCTGCACAGATCATATCGCCTTCATTTTCACGGTCCGGATCATCCGTCACCAGAATGATCCTGCCCGCTCTCAGTTCTTCGAGCGCCTCCTCTATCGTGTTATATTGGTACTGCTGATCCATGTTATCCCTCCCGTATAATTTTTCATAATTTTGAATAACTTCTTACTCTATATTCCATATTCTTTGAGGAAGTCCATTGTAATTCCTGAAGCCTCCTCCTCTTTCCCTGCCTCCTTAAGTCCCAGCAGCTTCTCTACGTACTTCCCGACAATATCATTCTCCAGATTCACCAGATCTCCCGGATTCTTCCTGAGAAGAGTCGTCTCCTCACCCGTATGGGGGATGACCGATACCTGGAAGCTTGACTCGTCCACCGACGCTACCGTCAGGCTGATCCCGTCTATCCCGATAGATCCTTTTTCCACGATCAGGCGCAATACAGGCGGTTCCGTCCGGACTGTCACCCACACGGCATTTTCCTCCCTGCGCAAGTTCTCTATCACTCCGGTTCCGTCGATATGGCCGGACATAATATGCCCGCCGAATCTCTCCCCCGCCGCCATAGCCCGTTCCAGATTCACCTGATCACCGGCTTTTAGCTGACCAAGGCTGCTTCTTCGATAAGTCTCCGCCATAATATCCGCAGTAAATCCATCCGTATTTAGAGAAATAACCGTCAAGCACACACCATTTACCGCAATACTGTCTCCTACCCTTGTTCCTTCCAACACCTTTCTTGCCTCAATCCGAATCTGCCCGGATCTTCCTGTCAAGGAAATCTGACGGATCTTCCCAATCTCTTCTATAATACCTGTAAACATCACTCCACCTGCCTTACTTTGTACTCTATTAACAGATCTTCCCCTATTGGCGCCGCCTTCCGGAATTCCAGCGGGAACGCATCCTGCGGCAGTTCGACGCCAAAACCTTCAACCGGACTTTTAGCGCCGTTTCCCCCAAAGATCTTTGGGGCGACAAACGCCTGTACCTCCTGAACAATACCGGAATGCAGGGCGCTGTCATTTAAAATGCCGCCTCCCTCCAGCAAGATACTGTCAATCCCCTGTTCGCCAAGGAGCTTCATAAGCTTTTTTAAGTTAATCCGTCCGCTCCCGCCTGAAACCGGAAGTAACCGTACGCCAAGCTGCTCTAACTGCCGCATCTTCTCCTCCGATTCCTTCCCCATAACTTCCTTATGTATTCCGGTTCCGGCCAGAGGTTCTTCTGCGCCGCATCCCTCCCCTTGAGCATAAGCTACGATTGTGGGATATTCTTTCGCCGTCCGGCAGATCTGACTATCCGCCGGAATCCTAAGACGGCTGTCGCAAATAATCCGAATCGGGCTGTTCCCCTCCGGAATCCTGACATTCAGCATCGGATCATCGGCAAGCACAGTCCCGATACCCACCATGATTCCCATACATCTGTGCCGAAGCTTCTGCACTTCCATCCGCGCCGCATCACCGGTAATCCATTTAGAAGCCCCGGTTTTCGTCGCTGTCCTGCCGTCTGCAGTCATGGCATACTTCATAATCACATAGGGAGTATGACAGGTAATGTAGTGGAAAAAGATCCGGTTTATTCTGTCACATTCATCCCTCAAAAAATTCTCCTCCACCAGCACGCCGGCCTTTTTCAGGAGCCTTGCCCCCTTCCCCGCCACCTTCGGATTGGGATCGGCAGAGCCGATCACTACCCGACCGATACCATTTTCGAGGATTGCCTCCGTGCAGGGAGGCGTCTTTCCATAATGGCAGCAAGGTTCCAGCGTCACATACATCGTCGCTCCGACTGCAGATTCCGTCAGGGATGCGATCGCGTTTCGCTCCGCATGTAGCTCCCCATATTTCCTGTGATAACCTTCCCCTATAATACGTCCCTCTTTCACAATAACTGCGCCCACCAGCGGGTTAGGATTCGTCCATCCCATTCCTTTCACCGCAAGTTCTATGGCCCGCCTCATATAATCCTGATCCGTCATATACTTCCCTTCTTTCCTGAACCTTCATCCTCATCGTGCCGCATATTTTACTCCGCAATACAAAAAAACCTGCAGAATCGTCTCTGCAGGGAATGGTAATCCTATAAAAGTATAAAAATACTCTGAAACGGATCAACCATTCCAGAGCTTCTTATACAGTATAATATTCTTACAACTATACCATCATCTTCTTCCATCCAGACTATACTGTCGGCTCCGGAATCTCACCGGATCAGCCTATAAGAAAATCTTATGGCTCGCGGGCTATACCGCCGGTAGGGACTTTCACCCTGCCCTGAAGATATTATTCTTTTATTATGTATACATTATAATCTGATTCCAATACAATTTCAAGAACTTTGTTAAAAATTTTGAGCCTCCGGGATACTATGATACATCTGGCTCAGCTGGTCTTCAATGGAAAAAAAGCTGTCCAGCAGACGCGGGTTAAAACTCCCGCACTGTCCGGTTCCAATCATCTCGATAACCATATCCCGGGAATAGGACGCCTTATAAACCCGTTTACAGCTCAACGCGTCGTATACATCCGCCAGAGATACTACCTGAGCCCACGGAGAGATACTGCTTCCTTCAAGCCCTTCCGGATATCCCCTTCCATCCCACCGTTCATGGTGGTGCAGGGCAATATCACAGGCATAATCAAAAATACTACTGTCATGAAGCTGAGGAATACTTTCCAGAATTGCTACGCCTTTGGTTGTATGCGTCTTCATCACTTCGTATTCGTCCGGTGTCAAACGTCCCGGCTTCGTCAATATGGAATCCGGGATCGTAATCTTCCCAACATCATGCATAATGGACGCAAGCGCAATATCATCAATCTCTTCCTGTGACATACCCCTGCCGATAGCAGTGTTCTCAAGCATCATCCGGGTAATCTCAGATATTCTCTGAACATGGCCGCCGGACTCCTCATTCCTGAACTCAATAGCCGTCGCCAGCGCCTCAATCATCCCCTGATTCAACTCGATGATCTGTTTCGCCTGCTCCAACAATTTGACCTGCTGCTTCTCCACTACGCGGTTCAGGTGTCTCCTCGTCTCAAAAAGCTCAATCACAGACTCCACACGCCGCATCACCACAAAGGAAACGTAGGGCTTTTTTATTACATCCATAACTCCAAGCTGATATGCCTCTTTGACTACCTTATCATTCGCTTCTGCTGTAATGAGAAATACAGGAATCTGTTTTAAAAGACCTCTTTCTTCCATCTTTCTCACAACCTCGATACCATTCATCTCAGGCATCATCACATCCAGCAGCACTGCGCAGTAATGTTTCCTGGAGTTCAAAATCTTCTCAAGTCCCTCCCGTCCGTTCACCGCCTCCGCTACGGAATAAGAGCCGGAAAATATTTTCCGCAAGATCGCACGGTTGATCGCATCATCATCTACAATTAAAATTGTATTCCTTCCCGCTTCGTCATACTGTTTCATTTCTAATAACATCCTTCTTCGCTTTTATATACAATATATGATCAGTCATTCTGATTCCTTCGGATACAGTCGACAATATTCTTCTGAATTGGCTCCACTTCTCCAAAAGCAGCCTTCGCCTCTCCCGGCCTGCCGCCGCGCAGCAATGCCAAAATCTCTGTATATCGTTTAAAAAGCGGAGAAATCGAAAGATTACCTGCTGCCCCTTTCAAAGTATGTACCCGTCCGGCCAGTTCTTCAAGAGCCTCCCCTTCAAAATCCTCGGTTCGGATCGGATTTGAGTTCACAATATCCACAAACATATCAAGCATCATCTTATACAGAGATTCATCCCCGACGACACGCTCTACCCCATCTTGTACGTCGACGCCTAAATCCCTTAATTCCTCCATAATACCCATACCAAAATCTCCTTTCTCACACCAAAGATTCCCCATACCTCTCTTTGCGTTCCAAAACTTCCTGAAATGTAGTCTTTAACTGATCGATCACCACCGGTTTCGACACATGGGCATCCATACCGGACTCCAATGCGTCTCGGATATCGTCCATAAATGCATTTGCAGTCATGGCGATAATCGGAACACTCTTTGACGACGGATGGGCGCTTAAACGTATCGCTCTGGTAGCCCCATATCCGTCCAGAACGGGCATCTGCACATCCATAAAAATAACATCATATTCCCCAGGCTCCGAAAGATTAAACATATCCACTGCTTCCTGGCCATTCATCGCAATATCGCACGCGGCGGCTCCCAGGGATTCCAGAATCTTCACAAGAACCATCCGGTTCACTTCAATATCATCCACCACGAGGATATGCTTCCCTTCAAAGACACTTTCAATCTGGCCCGTACCTTCCATACTGTTCTTCCTGCCCTTCATAAGCCGATCAATAGCTTCCTTAAAAGTATGCATAAAGAAAGGCTTCATCAAAAAATTGTCTATTCCTACTTCAATCGCCTCTGACTCAATCTCTCCCCAATCATAAGAAGTAAAAAACAGAATCGGAATCTGCTCCGAATAATTCTGGCGAATCTGCCGTGCAGTCTCTATACCGTCCAGATCCGGCATCTTCCAATCCAACATCATCAGGTCGTAAGGCATGCCGTTCTCCCTTGCCTCGCGCATCATCTCGACCGCTCTCTTGCCGCTGGTGGTATAACGGACATCCACACCTGTATCCGCCATTGCCTGTACAATATTCTTACATACATATTCGTCATCGTCGGCAACGATCATACGGCTGACGCCATGAGCCTTCCAGAATTCCGGATCTTCTTCCTCTTCCTCGCAGATACGCAGATCCAGATCCAATGTGAACGTAGTTCCCACGCCGACTTCACTCTCTACATCGATGGAGCCTCCCATCAAATCCACCAGACTCTTGGTAATGGCCATTCCGAGACCTGTTCCCTGTATCTCGCTGGCAGCCGGATTCTCTTCTCTGGTAAATGGCTGGAACAACACTTCCAAATACTCCGGCGTCATCCCCTGCCCGTTATCCCTCACTATGAACTCAACACGGCTATATCCTTCCGTAACACCGGGCAGTTCCCGGATATCCAGCTCAATACATCCTCCCTCCGGAGTATACTTAACCGCATTCGACAAAATATTAATTAATATCTGATTAATTCGAAGCTTATCCCCCAGAAGACGCTCATATACAAAGGATGAGGCAAATATCCTGAACATCTGCTTTTTTGCGTTGCTCTGAGGACGGATGATCACATTCAGTTCCTCGATCACCTCAGCCATATTCACTTCCAGAATATTCAGCGTCGCATTGCCGCCCTCGATCTTGTTCATATCCAGCACATCGTTAATCAACCCTAAAAGATGCTGGCTGGCTCCATTAATTCTCTGAGTATACTCCAGTACGCGCTCCGGATTATCGGCTTCCTGAGAAAGAAGCGTAACAAGCCCCATGATCGCATTCATCGGAGTACGGATGTCATGGCTGACACTGCTCAAAAACGAACTCTTCGCTTTATTCGCCACCCGCGCCAAATCCAATGCCTGAGTCAACGTATTCTGCGTTTCCCGTTCTTTGGTTCGGTCAGAAAGATAGATGACGATCTTCTTCTCGCCTTGTATCATCACACTATAGGCAGTCTCCCTAAACCACCTGTGTTCCCCCGTCTTCATGTGGATTCGTTCACTCATAGCTGTCACGATAGACCGTCCCTGTTGTATCTTATCCAAATCAACGAGTTCAATACACTCGCCGGACCCATATCCGGCACGTCCTAACATCCGGATATCTTTGGATACCTCCTCCGCCGATACTCCCAGAACCCGTTCTACATTCGCGCTCACATACTCAACCTTATAATCCTTGACATCCATCATCACATAGACATCATCCGTATTATTCGACAGATATGAAGAAAAAACTGCAAAGTGTTCTTTATTATATTCAATCTCTTGATCTTTTTTACAGATTTCTTTATAACTGCGCCAGTAAAGAAGCAAAAAAATAGCAAAAAATATCATCACGATCGCTAAAAATATGATTGTGAACTGGGAGTCCTTTATAATTTCATCTGCCTCAGCCATAACCGAAGCAACCGGAATAACAGAAATCAAATACCATCCTTCCACATTCTCCACCGGAACATAGGTACAGATCTGATCCTCCTGTAAACTATTGAATATCGTGGTTCCCGTCTCGCGATTCCTCAGCGCATTAAGAAATTTCTCTGCTTTAGCACGATCCTCAGAAGAATTCGGTGTTAAATCAAATATATTCTGATCGTAAGGAAATGTTTCCTTATCGCCGGCCCCCATAAGGATCTCTCCCTCGCGGCTCACAATATATCCCCGCCCTTGTCCGTCATAAAAAGACAAAGAGAAATCCTCAGACACTACGAAACTCTCATAGCCTTTTTGGAACAGCCCCGGCACGCCGTCGGCAAATTCAAATCTCTCATAGTAACCAAACGCCGTATTTCCTGAATACAGCCCTTCATATGGCTCACGGATATTAGCGCCTTCCAGAGAACGATATGTCTCGAGTTCTTCTCCGTCCATCCGAAATATCTCGTCGGATTTATTGTTAAAATACTCGCCGGTATCCAGATTAATAACTGAATAATAGGCGTTAATCATGGAAAAAGCTTCCAGCTTTCCCTTGATTGTTTCCGTATCCCCGGAGTTGTCATGAGAAAAATAATTAGCATAACTATGCAGACGTTCCCTGTCCGCTGAGATGAAAGTATCAAATGCCTGCTGCTGCTGGGTTACGTTTAAAACATTTGAAATTGTCTGATCCATCAGACGGTTGCGAAGTATCACAATATAGGCCACTCCAACAGCCACTACAAGCGTAATACATATACAAATTAAGAAATTCACTACATAGAACCGCTTATTCTTTAATCTTTCCGTTCCTGCCATTGTTATCGTTTCCGCCTTTGCATCTCTCATTTCTATACCTGTATATTATACAGATATAGCCAAAAAATTACAACATAAAATAATATCATTATCTACCTTTTTGCGATCTTTTCAATCGCCTCTAAGAGCAGCGTAAAATCTAACGGTTTGGAAAGACAGGCATCAATACCACATTCCATCGCTCTTCCTTTGTTGCTGGCAAGGATATCCGCCGACAGTGCAATGATCGGAATATGCGCCAGAGTCGGATCTTTCAATTGCCGGATCGCCGCCGAGGCCTGCCATCCATCCATCACGGGCATCTGCAGATCCATAATCACCAGATCATAATCTCCCGGCGACGCACATTCCACCTTTTCCAACGCAATCTTCCCATTTTCAGCCGGTTCCACGGTAAATCCCATCCGCTCTAAAAGTTCGGTCTCAATCTCCAGATTAATCTCATTGTCTTCTACCAGCAGGATACGCAGGCTTGTACCGGAAAGAGCCTCTTCTTCCTTAGACGCGTCGTGAAGCGGCTGCGCCCGGAAAGTAAGAGCAACGGTAAAGGAACTTCCTTCATCCACAGCGCTCCTTACTTCGATATTGCCATGCATCATATCTACAATACTCTTCGCAATCGTAAGCCCGAGACCAATCCCATGCACACCGCTCAGTGTGGAACTCTTCTCCCGGCTGAACGGTTCAAAGATCCTGTCCAGGAATTCCTCGCCGATCCCGATCCCATTATCCTCCACCACCAAATTATAGACCACATAACTATTAGGAAGTTCGTCCTTCTCCGTCAGCTTAACATTCACCCTGCCGCCGGGTTTCGTATACGTCACAGCGTTGTTTGCGAGGCTTAGCACGAGCTGCTGCAGTTTCCCTTGATCAGCATAGATAATATTATGCTTCACACCGCCGCAGTCCAGATTGAAAGAAAGGGACTTCTCCTTAGCCTGAGGCTTTAGAAACTCGTACGCCTCCAACACCGTCTTACACAGATCGCACTCCACCTCCGCAGGTCCCGCAGCATTGGACAGCGCAGAGATATCCAGCACCTTCGTAATCATATCAAGCAGTTGGCGGCTGGCGGTATCAATCCGGTCCAGATAACCCGCTACCTTATCCGGTTCCCCGATCCATGCCTTCGCCAGAGATGTGAAACCAAAAATCGCATTCAGCGGCGTCCGCATATCATGGGATATATTCGACAGGAATGCATTTTTAGCTTTGATAGCCAGATTAGCGCTTTCCAGCGCCTCGGCCAGAAGCCTCTTCTGCTCCGTCTGCTGCCGTTTTCTTTCATCCGTGGACTCACCGATAAACACATAGAAGATATCCCCCACCGCTTCATTCTTAACAAAGTGGCCGTAATCCTCCACCCAGATCATCGTACCGTCTTTGCGCCGGATCCGATACTCGACATAATCCATATCGTACCTGTTATCGAATATCTGTCTCTTAATGTTCTTTTCTACCTCATCCCAATCCTCCGGATAGACAACGCCTTGGAATACATTGCCGGTAAGTTCCCGAAACTCCTTTCTCGTCTCACACTGAAACATATGGATTACGCTCCGGTTTGCATAAATAATCTCCCCGTCTCCTTCTGCAAAATATATTAAAAAACCGCCTGGGATCTCGTCCATAAACCTGAGAAATTCGCAGGTTTCCGGCAGTTCTTCCCTATCCTCCATAGAAAGGAGCTCTTTTGGAATCATCTTCTCGCTGATGTTGTCCGGCTCAATCCCATTTTCCTCCAAGACGCGCAGAAAACGTATTGCACGCTCTATCATATGCCCTTCCTGTCTCACATTCATAAAAACACCCCCTCATACTTTAAATTGCTTTCTCACGCCATTTACCGCGTTTATAGAGAATACTCGTAATGACTGCGCCAAGCACCCACGAAATCAACAGCGATATATAGATGCTCTCTTTGCGCCCTCCCGGATAATCAACGCTCTTCGTCAAGTGAACCAGTCCATATGCAATCGGCACCCGCAGGAAGATGGTCATCACAATGGAGATCCACATAGGCGTCACCGTATCTCCTGCGCCGCGCATCACACCGGACAGACTCTGAATAATCGCCATAGCTATATACCCCACAGCCAGAATACGCATCATGTTCATGCTAAGCGTCACCAGCTCCTCCGTATTCGTAAAAATTGCCATCAAATGTCTTCCTAATATTAAAATCAACCCCGTTATTGTGGCAGAAAACCCGACGGCCATCATAGTTCCCTGTTTTGCCCCCTTACTGACGCGCTCGTACGCCCTCGCCCCCACGTTCTGTCCGGCATAAGTCGTCATCGCAGTACCAAAAGAGAAATTAGGCAGCATCGCGAAACCGTCCACACGCATAACAATAACGTTTGACGCGATAAACTGTTCTCCGAAACTGTTCGTAAGAGACTGGACTACCAGCATCGCCATGGACATAATTGCCTGCGTTACCCCGGACGGGACCCCCAGACGGATAATATTCATACCATGGCGGTTCGTTATACGAAAATACTGCGCCTTAAAATCAAAAAGCTCTTTCATCCGCATCAGCTTCAGCAGACAAAGCGCCGCCGAAACAGCCTGCGCAATCACGGTTGCCAGCGCAACGCCGCTGACCCCCATATCAAACTTAATCACGAACAGCAGATCCAGAGCAATATTCAGCACACTTGATACAATCAGGTAGACCAGCGCGGAAATCGAATCCCCAAGCCCCCGCAAAATACCGCTCAGGATATTATAAAATGCAAGCCCCGATACTCCCAGAAACAGAATCCGAAGGTATGACGTACACCACTCAAGGATGCTGTCCGGCGTCTTTAAAAGTACCAAAAGAGGCCTTGCCGCCACCGTTGCCAGAATCATTACTATAACAGAAGATATTGCCGTCAGCACTATGCTGTTCGCAATCGCAATAGACAAATCTTCCCTTTTCCTCGCACCAAAATATTGAGATACCATAATACTGGCGCCCACGCTGATTCCAATAAAAAGCACGATCAAAAGATTCAGAATCGGGCCCGCGCTTCCCACCGCCGCAAGTGCGTTATCTCCTACATAGTTGCCCACTACCACGCTGTCCACTGTGTTATACAGCTGCTGCGCGACATTGCCGATCAGCATCGGCACAGTAAACAGCAGAATATCCTCCCATGGTTTTCCCACGGTCATGTCAACCGGGGCAAATAATTTCTTTAGTACTCCCATATTTTCCCTCCTCAGTAACTACCCTTATACTCAGTTATATCACAAATTATAAAATTTTGATAGAGTATTTAAAAAATCCTTGTGATATAGTTTTAAAAACTATATAATAGTTCCATTGAGGTGATAATATGACAATTAATACAAAGGACATGCTAAACAGCATACTATCCAGTATCTCACGGATTGAGTACGTAAGGCCGGATTCTATTCCCAATATAGACCTTTATATGGATCAGGTAACAACATTCATGGAAGAACAGCTTTCCTCTTCCAGACGGCATGCGGAGGATAAGATCTTGACCAAGACTATGATCAACAACTACGCTAAGAACAACCTTCTTCCTCCGCCTGTGAAGAAGAAATATTCCAAGGAACACGTCCTTGCGCTGATCTTCATCTACTATTTTAAGAATATCCTGTCCATTAAGGATATCGAAACACTGCTCGCTCCTATTACGGAGCAATATTTTGACACCGGCGAAGAGGTCAGCATGACCTCCATCTATGAAGAGATCTGCCAACTTGAAAAGTCCAGGATCGACTCCGTGCAAAAAGACGTTGCAAGATCCTACCACCGCGCCATGCATAGTTTCGCCGATGTGCCGGAGGAAGAACGGGATTATCTGCAGCTTTTCTCCTTCATCTGTTCCTTGAGCTTCGACGTGTACGTCAAGAAACTCTTGATTGAAAAGCTCATTGACGAACTTCCGGAACCATCCCATGAAAAAAAGAAGAAATAAGACTTTTGCAGTCTTGTTTCTTCTTATCTTATTATTCTATTGCCGCGTATCCTTCCCTTCCTTTGCCGCGTCGATCCTGGCGAATACCATATCGTAACCGTCATTGCCGTAGTTCAGCGAACGATTCACTCTGCTGATAGTGGCGGTGGAGGCCCCTGTCTTCTCTGCAATCTCAAGGTAGGTCTTGCGGTCACGCAGCATCTTTGCCACCTCGAATCTCTGGGACAGAGACAACAACTCATTGATCGTACAGATATCTTCAAAAAATGTATAGCACTCTTCTTTACTCTCCAAGCTCAATATCGCACGGAACAGGAAGTCTACCGCCTCCGTCCTGATCTTCTTACTCATAAAATATTATCTCCTTCACAGCCTTCTCAATTACCATTACATTTTAGCACACTAAATTCATAAAGTCTACATCTTTTTCCAGTGTTTTAGACAAGACTTTAATTTTTCCAGCGACGTATTGGCAATCAACTCTTCCGGAAAGTTCACCTCCTCAAGGACCTGCGCGGCGTACCGGTAATTTGCAATATCCGCATCCGCATGGGAATCGCTTCCCAAGACCACCATAGCTCCCTGTTTCCTGCACTCCCACAGCATATCCCGGCAATTCTCCATGGTATCCACCCGGAAACTCCCGGGGCTTAAGGACGAATTATTTACCTCCAGAAGCGTCCCCGTCTTCTTCGCCTCTCTGACAAGGGTCTCCATATCCACGGGAAATCTCCCGTCGTCAGGATGTCCGATAATATCCACATAGGGATTCTGCATCACATTGACGTACGCCCGCGTCACCGTCTCCCGGGAACACTCGCTCTTATAACAGGGGAAATGCATACTGGCAATGGCGATATCCAACTCTTGTAAAAGTTCCTGCGAAAGGTCTACTTCCCCCTCTTCGTTGAGGATATTCAATTCCGACCCCATCAGGAGCTCAATTCCGCACATCTGCCTTGGAACCACTCTCAAATTCTGGAAGTAGTAGATATGGCAGGTTCCCGGCATCTGCACGGCATGATCCGTAATCGCCAGTCCCTTAAGCCCCTTTTCAGCCGCTGCCGACGCCATCTCGCGTATTGTATTGTACGCATGTCCGCTGGCAAGCGTATGGGAATGGGTGTCAATCTCAATTTTCATAAATAATCATCCTTCTTTCTTGTCAATTCATTTTTTGCACATGGAAATATTATACAGTATATGTCCGGCTTTTTCTACACAATCTAAACTGAATCTAATAAGATTGTGAGAATGGTTTACCTGAAAATCATCTGCAAACTAATAAGATTGTGAGAATGGTTTACCTGAAAATCATCTGCAAACTAATAAGGAGGGAAACTATGAAAGATAAGACAAACCAAGAAATTATCGATGAATTTGACTACCTGTCCAACGCTGCCTCTTCGCAGGACTGCACCGGACTGATTCCGTCCGGCCCTACTTCCACAGAAGAAGTGGAATCCTACGAAGAAATGTATCATTTTCTGCCGCCCCATGGAAGGGCGTCCGCTATTAAACCTGACGAACATCTGAAATAATGCGGCATATACTAATGAAAAAATGGAGTTTTCATCATGCCTTCTACAAACTTAGTCCCGGTAAACGGCGTCATCCAAAGTATCTCCGCATTCGACAATAACTGCTGTATGCTTCAGGTTACGATCCGTAATTCCAACGGAATCACTAACTTTATCGTAAGCCCTGATACTTACGTGATCAGCGAGGTCCGCCTGAGGGTCGGAATGAACGTCACGTCATTCTATGACGCCAATTTGCCGATCCCGCTGATCTTCCCGCCTCAGTATCAGGCTATCTTCATTGGGCGAAGAAACCCTCAGGAGAATATCTATGCCGGCGAATTCGACGATAACCTCGAATCCCTTGACGGATCATTGAAACTGAATATTGGGCGGTCCACGGAAATCGTGACCTCCAATGGCCAGCCATACGATTGTTCTCTTGCAGCGCAGACGCTGATTGTGTATTACGGTGCGACGACCAGAAGTATTCCGGCGCAGACAACGCCG
Source organism: uncultured Dorea sp. (assembly GCA_910577685.1). Classification (GTDB taxonomy): domain Bacteria; phylum Bacillota; class Clostridia; order Lachnospirales; family Lachnospiraceae; genus Sporofaciens. Next base: position 13,958 of record CAJTOH010000060.1, read on the forward strand.
AGGAAGATTATCGTGATTTGTTAAAAAAATTATTTTTTTCTTTTCTATGTCTCCCAATTGTGTTATAATGGATTCACGGGGCATTAGCGCAGTTGGGAGCGCGCCACACTGGCAGTGTGGAGGTCACGGGTTCGAATCCCGTATGCTCCACTTCAGAACCCTTGATTTTACTGACTTTGCGGCACATGGGTAATCAAAAGGTAATCAAAAAGGTAATCAGACACACGTTCGATTATTCTGCATATTGATTTGAAATTCGGGAATACTGTTTAGTATTTGCGCTTTCTTTTCATTAGTCTTTCTATTTCGGCCATAATATTTGTTTGTGCATTTGATATCAGTATGCCCCATCAGATCAATAATAACTTTTTCTGATACATTATTATCTAATAGAATACTTGCATATGTTTTTCTGATTTTATGCGGAGAACGTCTTGGAATTCCTATTTGGTCGCAAATATGATATAACCTTTTCCTAAATGAGTATGTTTTTGTCCTGTTTCCATCTTTTTCAAATATATATTCCCCAAATGGATTCATATAACGTATTTTCCGAACAATCCATTTACATTGTGGTGGAAGAACCACTTCTCGGATTCCAGCTTCGGTCTTAGGCGATTCCTTAATTTCATATACATATTTGCCTATATCATCCTTAAATCTTGTTTCTGTACGTTGTATCTGAATAGAACTACCATCATAATCTTCCCATTTCAACACTGCCAATTCTCCTACTCGGATTCCAGTAAAAAGCATGAGCAATAGACCAAGATTAGTCAGATCCAGTTTTTCCATTAGACATTTTTCAAGTTTTTCAAATTCTTCATCATCGAAGACCTCTTCATGATCCGCTTTTCGGCTGCTTTTAAATATCTTTCTGGATATATCCATATTGTTTATTACTTCTGTGATTCCAAACTGAACATACTTTTTCTTTCTAGCTCTTTTAAAAATGCCATATATGATAGTCCTTAAATTAGAATATCCCTTTTGTGTCAGATTGAATTGTGTAATGCAGTCTATTATAAAGTCTTCTATCTCATCTTCTGTAACAGATTTAATCTTTCGCTCTCCAAATATCTGAAAATATCGCTCAAAATCAATCTTGTATCTCTCATATGTAGGTTCTTTTATTTCGCCTGTTTCCAGCTTACGGTCAATCCATTCTTTAAAAACATCTTTAACCGCTGGATTTTCCATTTCAGCTTTCCAAAACGAAATTACGACATCCTCAACTGCTTTCTGGGTATTCCTCTTTATCATTTTTCTTCCAGATTCTTTATCTGGAATATATGTTCTCCATTTACCATCCTGTTATTCGTTAGTTTATCTGAACCAAAATCCCTTCTTTTTCTTCAAATTAAATAAGATACAGGATGCCTCAATCTGACGCATTTTCCGTCAGATTATTTTATCTCTGTATCTTCTATGTTATCATTCCTTTTGATACACGAAAAAAGGCTGGAACCCCAACCGTCCAAAGTTTGTGTTCCAGCCCTCACCATACCACGGCGGATATATCCGCCATAGACAAAGTTATGATAACAATAATCACTGAAGAATGCAACGAAATTTCACAAAAGTTTTATGATAATGCCATGGATTCCATCCAGATATGTCAGCTGGAGTGCACCTGCGGCTGCTCCGGCTGCCTTGTGGGACACGGACAATATACCCGTTCCATCAAAACAGCTCTTGGAAAGATCCCTCTATTGATCCGCCGGGTGCAGTGTGACATCTGCTGTACCACCCATGCCCTGCTCCCCTCCGGCATCGTCCCTTACTCCCAGGTTCCCCTGGCCGAACATGCCGCTATTCCAGCTTCCTTTGAGAACGGAGGCAGGGGCATGGAGGTGATGGAAGCAGACCCGGAGCTTTCTCCCAGCCAGGTTTTCTACATCCTCTCCCTCTACATCCGTTTCTGGCGCCAGCGCCTGCTGAGCGAGCGTCTGGAACTTTCCCCCGCACATGCCCTGACACAGCCCTGCCTGCGCCTCTTCGGCCGCCAGTTCATGCAGATAAAAAATACCAGAAATATCCTTTTTGTTCCACCTACATAACTTTGGGTGACTTCCCTGCCTGCCTCTTTTATTATGAGGAAAAAACTAAAGGAG
>CAJTOH010000061.1 GCA_910577685.1 uncultured Dorea sp.
ACTTGATAGTATAGATTGTTCAACTTTTCTTGTCCACACTTATATACTAACACCAGGTCTACTACTGTGGGGATTCCTAATTTTCTGACCTCGCCCTTTTCTTCCTTGGGTATTTCTACCCTGCGGACTGGGTTGGGTTTATATTTCCCTTCCTTTATCTTCTGGATTATTTCGCTCTGGTTTCCTTTCAGGTAGGGCAGAAGTTCATCCACCTGCATTCCGTCTATTCCGCCTTTGCCTTTGTTTGATTTCACTTTCCTGTAAGCCTTGTTTAAGTTGTCTTTCCGTAAAATCAGTTCCAGTAGATTGTCCGTCCAAAAGTCCGTGATGATGTGGTTGTTTTCAGTAATCCGCTGATAGACGGACACTCCTGCATACTCTTTCTGTTCCGCAGATACCATTTGCAGATAGTCTTCCATATGAAGTTGTCTGTCCTTGAACCCATCTTTGGTTACATTCATTTACTCACATCTCCTAAAGTTCAGTCCTTCCCACTACGCTTGCAACCATAATGGTACTATGACCTCTGCTGACTTCTCGTGATAAATCTTATTTCAACCGCTTCCGCAAATGTTTTATTGCATTGGACGCGTCCACGAGACCTCCCCGGGTACTCACACGCTCTTTCCCTCTTATACTCACTCCATAAATACTAACTACAGTTCCGTGCAGTTATCGGACTTTGGTTTGTTTGGCAACCTCATCCCTGCATTTAGCCTCAAATGTAGAAAGCCAGAGTTTTGCCTAATCCTTTCTTCAGATTCCACCTCACGATGGACACCCTTGGCTTCGGCTGTATCCTTCCTACTGCCGGGCGGATTGGGGACTTTCACCCGTTAGAACATGTGCCCACCGGGCTCACCAAAAAAAATCCCGGAAGATTACTCCTCCGGGATTCTTCATTTTTCTTTTATTCTTATAAAATGGAAACCGTCTTCATGATTTATACCAAAATGTCCACACTTTCTCCGGTATATGCCAAAAGCCGTCATGTATACATTTTGGTACAGGATTTCCGCCTGTTTTCTGCTATGCCAAAAAGTATACTTTTTGGCATATTTCGGATTAACAGCACGATTAATCCTCACCTGTAGTTAAAAACAACATAAATGGCGTAATTTGTGCATTTATCTTAATTATTTTTACGAATTTTATATATAAACCGTCAAGAATCTATGAAACGAATTTTCTTTAGCCTTAATAGAGTTTCCATAGGATATGGTAGCTTTATGCCTTCCATCCAAAATTGGCTAGTAAATAAGTGAAGCTTTCTAAGAGGTATAGTATATGCAATTCTTTATATGTATAGCAAAGTGGAAACGCTACTTTCAACCTAAAATCCAAAAATAGCTTACTCTTCTGGAATTACAAATTTATATCCAACACCCCTTACCGTTTGAATATATTTTGAATTTGCTTCTAATTTTTTGCGCAGACTATATACGAGACAATAAATAGTATTATCAACATATATTGGTAATATATCACCATACACTTCTTCATAAATTTGCTCTTTTGTAAACACCCACCCAGGATAATTAGCTAATAGACAAAGCATTGCAAATTCTTTAGGATATAATGTAACTAAATGACCGGAAACCATTACCAATCTACACCGTAAATTTATGATTAAATTTTTATATTCTATAATATAGTCTTTACAAATCTCTTTTGGAATCATCTAATTGTCCCCTAATGTAACTCATCGTTTCTTTTTTCATATATTTTTGAAAACCTTATTTAAGATAATCGAATTTATACATACCAGCAATGGAAGTCCGATATTAAATCTTGATACAAGAAGCCTAAAATGGATTTAGGATAGAAATCTTGACAGGTGCAATAAATGCTGCCATTTGAACCTCCCGGAGTTTATATTATTTCCTTTTTGAGTTCTTCATATGCAATACGTTCTCTGGTAAATCCCTGACCATTCACCTCGTTAATCTGATTAATGGTAAGAAACGCAAACGGATCTGTTTCACAGACCATCTCTTTCAAAGCAAATAGTTTGTGTCTTGGAATCACACACATAACTCCTTTCTGTTCTTCACCGCTATATCCCGTCTGTATGTGAAAAAGCGTCACTCCGGCTTCTATGTCCTGCAATATTTTTTCCTGAATCTTTTTATACTCTCTTGAAATAATCATCACCTGCATAGAGACCTTTCCATTCGGAACAACTTTATCAATCACAACCGTTGCCAGAAGAGTCAGTATAATCCCATAAAGTATTTGCTCCATATCAGAGAAAGAAGCCTGTATGCCTAAAACCACAAAATCTACCATATACACCGTGACGCCGACTGAAAGGGAAGTTTTTTTGTTTGCTATTAGGGCAATAATATCCGTTCCCCCCGTCGATCCTCCGACCCTTACCACAATCCCCATGCTAACGCCTACAAGAAGTCCTCCAAAAATGGCAGACAACAGTATATTGTCTGTCATAGTTGTGATTCCTGGAATTTTCTGTAACAGTTCAAGAAATAAGGGATAGATAAATGTACTCAATAGAGTTTTCTTTACGAATCCTTTTCCCAGAATAAACCATGCTATGATAAGCAATATACTGTTCAAGCTAAAGACGATGATTGAAGTCCGAATTCCCCAAAAATGATTCCCGGCAATTCCCAAGCCGGTAGCTCCTCCCATCGGAATCCCTGCCGGAACAATAAAAGCAACCACGGCAAGCGCCAATATTGCATTCCCGGCTGCAACGCCCAATAAATTCATTAATTTTTCGCTGGTGCTCTTTTTCATTTTATCATCATCTCTATAATCTTCTTATTCGTTTCTTTCATTCCTTCCTTGCCGAGTATTCCTATATTTTCAATCGTCCGATCGATTCCTTCCGCCACAATTCCTTCCCCCGCGCAGAATTCCTGTTCATTCAGATACATATAATAACCGACAATTCCTGCTTCTACAGATGATGCGATTTTCGCTGCGCAAGACGCTTTAGCGCCGTCACAGACAATGCCGGATACAATTGCAAGCGCATTCACGACCGTATGCTTGATTTCCTCATACCCGCCTCCATGCAGATAAGCAATTCCCGCTCCTGCGGCGGCGCCTGCGCTGACCGCCCCGCAATATGCAGATAATGTCCCGATTCCTGCTTTTATATAAATAGCCGTAAGATTAGACAACAATAATGCCCGATAAATCTTCTCGATATCACAGTTCAGACTTTCTCCATAAACCAATACCGGAACAGAACAGGTAATGCCTTGATTGCCGCTTCCTGAATTGATCACGACCGGCAGTCCGCAGCCGTTCATCCTTGCATCAGAACCGGCTGCTGCCATCGCTTTTGCGCGTACCTGCACAGCATCGCCTTCCATTTTAAGCAGTATACTTCCGATATTTGCCCCATAATTTCCGCGTATACCTTCCCTGGCAATCTTCATATTGCATTCTATCTGTTTATCCAGGGTTTCTTTCACATCCTCAATATCTGCACATCGGACAAATTCCCATATATTCTCCATGGAAAGAACGTCCCTGTTCGCTTTTTCTATTTTCTCGTCTTTCAAATCGTCACGGATGAATTCCCAGTTCTTTTCTATCTGAACAATATTGGTATGATAATCCGTAATCCTGACGCTTGCCTGGGAATGTTCTTTATAAACACATACGGACAAATCAAATGTACGCCCTGTCTCCTGATATTCAACTTTGATATCTGCCTGTCCCAAATAACCTTTAATACGCTCTATGTCCTCCGACTCTATCTCCGAAAGAACTTCCAGTTTTTTGTTCTCATTTCCACAGACAACGCCGGCTGCGGCTGCGGCCTCTATTCCTCTTAAACCGCCGGTATTCGGAACAACAACGCTTTTTACGTTTTTAATAATGCTTCCGCTTGCCTTTACTACAATCTTTTCCGGCAATTCCCCTAATACCGCCCTTGCTCTTGCAGCCGCATAAGAAATCGCGATGGGTTCCGTGCATCCCATGGCTGTAACCAGTTCTTCTTTCAGAATCTGCACATATATCTGATAAATATTATCCTCTCTTTTCATTCTCACATCTCCGTATATTTACTCCATCAGTACCGTTACATTGTCGAATTGGCCGGCCGCCTCTTCGATCTTCGCTCTGTTTCCAAGAACGCAGACGGTTCCCTCTTTGGCAAAGCTCTCCATCGCCTGACGCCTGTTTTTCAAGTCTTCTTCCGACGCATTTAACAACCCTTCTCTGACCTTTGCCCTGACCTGCGGTCCTTCCTGCCTCAGATACCAGGAATCCATTCGTTTTGCCTGTACATATGTTTTGGGAGTCCGGTCATATCCGGCAACTGCGCCAATCTTATAATTCAGAAGCTCCTGCTCTCCTAATTCAAGATCTTTCAGCCAACTTGAAGCGCTGCGGAAGGCTTCTATCGTCCTTTTTACGTTCGGATCTCGATAGGAGCTCATGGCCCAGCTTTGATTTGGGAGTACAGACATCTGGCAGCCGTAAGCCCCTCCTTCAGCGCGGATCTTTGCCCACAGATAATCGAAGCTCACCATTCTGCCAAGAAGATAATCCTCACCGGTATATTCCCCGATTCCTCCAAGCGCAACATAGGATACCTCCGACGGAATGATAAATGCCTCTGATTTCCCGGGAAGCAATTTATCCTGATACCATCCGGGTTCCCTTTCCCTTGCACTGCCGCAGAACCCGGAAGCTGCGATCAACTGGCGGAAATCGCCGTAAGCTTTCTCTGTGCCTGTAAAACTCATCACCAGATTAGATTTACGGCAAAGCTTCTCCTGAATTTCCTTAAGTTCCCGGATCATCTGCCCCTGGTCCGCGTCAAAGTTCTTCAGAAGCTTTCCTAAGAACTGATAATAGTGAATTCCGTTATAGCGTTCCCTTGCCGCTCCTTCCGGCATATAGTGTGCGGCCGCACGTCCGGACGCATAACTGTTTCCGCTGGTAACAAATCCCCTCTCCAGTTCCATCCGGCTCTGCCTGATCCTTTTCAGAATGATCTCCGGTTGCTCCAGAATGGTATCATACAGCAGCTCTTCCCCCAGTTTTACCGCTCTTGGAAGATTCTGTTCCAGACAGCTGATATCCATCACAAATTTAAGCCTGACATGCCGGATATCATCTGCATTGGTGTACGCTTCCAGATAAGCCCTTGCATTTCCAAGCCACATGTTCTTCTCAATCACTAATTCTTCCAGGCTGTGCGTTCTCGTAGGAAGACTGCCCAGAAGTTCGGAAAACAGCTTCGCATAAGGAACTTTCTCCGGCTTTAGATCACTGATATCAAAATAGCAGCTTTGATATGCCACTCCTTTTGAAGGGATCTCCTGCCTCAGGTATGTAATACCGGATTCTTCCTCTGCCCCAGTGAGCGGCTCCTCCTTCTTATGAAGCAGATCATCCGCAGACAGACCCGGCAGGTCTTCTGTCTCTTCTTCCTGCCCCTTCTCTTCGGCCTTTTCAAGAGGTTCCAGGTAAGCCTCTGCCTCATGAGCATTTTCCAAAAGGATTTCCCTCAGAAGTGATTCAAAATATCCTTCCTTTACAAGAGTCCGCATCTTCACATAGGTCTCTTCAAATTCTATCATCTCGCAAGGTCCGGTTCCCTGCGCCCATCCGTCGGCAATATCCAGCACATATTCAATTCCCTCCGGCTGGCCCCCGCCTTTTTCCCTCATCCAAAATTCCAGACGGTTGATCGCCGAAACCAATAGCTCTTCTCCTATTCCTTCTTTGCAAAGTCTGTCCGCCTGTTCTGTGATAACCGTTTTCAACCGGCCGGCAGTTTCTTTGTCTGTATTCTTTATTTTAACGGCAAGATAGGGCTGTCTGATACCATCCATGATAAAATACTGAATCTCCGGGATTCCCAGGCTCTGAATAAGCCCTTTCTTCATCGGCGCCTCGTCTTCCCCCATAATCGCCTGCATAAGGATATAGACTGCATTCATACGTTCCCGGTTGTCAAAATCACCCAGACTATAGGTGCATGACGCAAACACACCCTGATCGCCGAACTTCTCCTTATCATACAGCTTATTTCGGATTCCCTTTACGGGTTTCTGCGGCATAACCGGCTTCGCAGGTTCTGATCGTTTCATTTTTCCCAGATAAACTTTGTCAATATACTCAAACAGTTGTTCCGTATTCATTTTCCCATATAGAACAATACAGCAGTTGGAAGCATTATAAAATGTCCTGTAATATTCCAGAAATTCCTCATAAGATAGCGCGGGAATCGTATCCGGAAATCCTCCGGGAACAAAACGATAAGCCGTTTCCGGAAACATTGCCTTAGACATTTCATCCTCTAATATGCTGTCCAGGGACGAGAAAACTCCCTTCATCTCATTATAGACAACGCCGTTAATCTCCGGAGCTTTTCCGTCTTCACACTGAAAATGCCATCCCTCCTGTTCAAAGATCTCTTTATCCGTAAGAACATTCGGACAAAATACCGCGTTTAGGTAAACGTCCGTCAGATTCATAAAATCCTTCTCATTCTCTGTACAAAAGGGATATACCGTATGATCCGGATATGTAATTGCATTGACAAATTCTGCCATGGAATGTTTCATCAGATTGACGAACATCGTTTTATCCGGATATCTGCGGGAACCGTTCAGCACAGAATGCTCCAGAATATGGAAAACTCCCGTGCTGTCCTTTGGTATGGTCCGAAATCCAACCAGAAAGCTCTTTTTAACGTCCTGATTGTCTATGACGACGACCTGCGCTCCGGTTAACAGGTGCTCCATCTGAATAATATCTCCTTCGACCTCCCGCACATACTTCTTTTCTTTAACTTCAAATCCATAGATTTTTTCCCCGATTTCCATATCCGTTCCCTCTTAATACATGAATTCTGTAATCTTCTCTTTTATTTCCTCAACTTCCATCACGCCTACATTCTCAAACTTCTTTTCACCGTCTTTGTAGAATTGAACGGTTGGAACCGCAAAAATGCGATTCTCTTTGCCAAGCTTCGGATAATCTGTGGTGTTCACTTTCACGATATTGATAAACGGAAGCTCCGCGTCTAGCTCTTCCAAAATACGGGAAAAGGCTTTACACGGTACGCATGTTGCGGAAAAGAAATCCACGATCACGAACCCTTCCTTAATCTGCTCCTTAAAACTCTCATCATCCGCATATTGAATAGCCATCTACTTTTCCTCCTTAAAAAAATTTTCTGTCACGTATTCTTTTACTTTATTGTAATAATAATTTACATAAAACATAATTTCCGAATATTCATAAGTATTGATTTTTTCTGCATTTTCTTTCGTTTCATGCCAGAATTTCACGTACTCTTCCATATCGTCCCGGTATTGCTCCATGGTATATCCGACGCCGTCTTTTTCTGCGTATTCCCGCCCCAGAAGATAGCCGCAGAGCCTGTCCCATGAATCGTTCTGCACGCTTGCGAATAATTCATGGTAGCTTGAGAACGGCATCTTCCCTTCAAATTCCTCTGGCGTCATGGTTTCCAGATTCAACCCCTGTTCTCTGGAGATTTCCTTCAATCTCTTAATTTCATGATCTGTCATTTCTTTCCAGTCAGCCTTCTTAAGATCGAACGTACTGGCCTCAAATACTTTGTTCATCACATACTGAACGGCTTCGTATCCCTCGTTTTCCGCAATCTTTTTTTTCTGTTCCCGGATCAGACGAGCCTCATATTGTTCTACATTGCTCACTCCTTCAATTCCAAGAGCTTCTATCATCCCGTCCGTGATCACAGGAATCTTTTTTTGCCGAATGGAACGAACCGTTACGGTCACTTTCTCCCCGTCGACGTCCAGCACACCGGCCGTCCCTTTTTTCAGCCCGACGCACATCGCTTCCAGCTTCTTGTGAAAGAACCCCTGTCCTACCATGATTTTCAGGTCCTCTCTGCTAAAAAACGGATTTGCCGATTCCATGTCGCATACAATAAGCGCTCCGTCCGTAACTTCCCCCGCTTCTTCCCATGTGCTGTTCTTGTTCTTTATAAAATCTATTTCTTTCTTGTACGCCTTCTCGTCAAGCTTGAATACTTTCTTGTACATACTGATATCCACCTGATCATACTCGGCAAACGATAAAACTTTTGACTTCATCTTTCTCCTCCTAAAGCGTAAGCTTCGCATATTTACTTTTTAAAAGCTGGAGCACTTCCGTATATTTCTCGCGGCTCACCATGACTTCCCCCGCATATCCGTCGAAAATCAGAGCAAAATTTTTCGCTTCGTTGTCCGCCCGGACATAAGATACTTTGGAAAGATTCACGATAAAAGACTGATAGCACCGGTAAAAATTATAACCTTCCAGAATCTGTTCCAATTCATTCATAGAATATCCGGAAAGAATCATCTCCTTTCCGTCCACCATTACCATCTTGTTCTTGCGGTCCGTCCGTTCGATAAAGAGAACCTTATCAATATCCACAAGCTGATATCCGTTTCTCGTCTTGATCATCATAGAACGGTTCACGGATAACCGTTTGTATTGGAGCAGCTCAAACAAATACTGCAGCCGCTTAACCACCCGCTGAAGCACACGGTTATCAAACGGAAGCCGAAAGTATTCATCGCAGCAGCAGTCAAATACCAGCCCCGCCTCTAACTTTTCTTCCGAATACAGCGCCACCAAGACATCCGGCTTTATCTGGGACAGATTGTACGCCAGAAAGGAGCCGTCCCCGCTGTATCTTGGATTCCCTGTTTTGATATTGATAAATACCGCGTCCACCTCGTTCAGGCAGATATATTTATTGGCTTCATTGATTCCGTCAAAGGTATGCACAATGTCAAATACATTATAAAACGCCAGTAATTCTTTCAGCTCTGTACACAATGTTTCATCTTTTTCTACCAGAACAAGCTTCATTTTCATCAATCAATTCTCCTGACCAAATTCTCCAAACGCTTTTTCTAACGCCTGCACATCGCCTTCATAATAGGTTAATAAAAGTGCAAAAGGACCGTTTTTCTTCGGCATAATAATCGTACCGGCTCCATATAAATCAATCTCGCCTTTCGTCCTGAGACTCTCATATGCCTGATACTCGCCAGATTCCGGATCCAGATTCTCCAGATCCCACCAGTATATTTCGGCTCCGTCATACTTTAGCGCAAGCGTACACAGACCTTCCGCACTGAGCGTCACTTTACTGTCTGCATGGATCAGCCCCTTCTCCTCCAGAAATGAGACGAGTTCATCCACCGTTTTATTCCAGACAGGCGCTTCCCTGTCTTCTTCTTCAGGCACGGCCGCTTCTTCCTCCTCCTTTGGAGGCGTAAAGTCTTCGGACGACGCCACATATCCCACCATCCCACAAAACAGTAACACGAAAAGCAGGGAAGACACAATCGTAAATTTCTTCATAATCATTCCTTCTTTCTTTTAAGACGCCTCAGTGGACTGCAGATATTCCTGATAAGTCCTGCTTACGGCAAATACTTCTTCATGGGTTCCGCAGGCTTCAAGACGTCCGTGATGCATAACGACCAGATAGTCTGCTTCTGCAATCTCGCGCATATCATGGGCGATGAAAACAATAGTATTGCCTTCCATCTTCTTCCTGATACCATGATAGATCTTCATATATGTGTCATGGTCCAGACTCGCCCCCGCCTCGTCGAGTATCAGATAATCCGGCTTCGCAATCAATGCCCTGGCAATGGCTATCCTCTGTTTCTGACCGCTTGACAAACGGTTCCCCGCCTCTCCAAGAGTCGTATCATATCCGTTGGGAAGCGCGTCTATAAAAGAATCCGCCCTGGCTTCTCCTGCCGCTTTTTTCATCTCTTCCTCCGGTGTCTCTCCTTCTGTGCCATACAGAATATTATCCCGGATCGTACCTGACATCAGCGGATTGTTCTGAAGTACATAGCCAAATTTTTTATGACATTCCCGGGGACTCGTTTCGCTTATCTTGTTTCCTCCAACCCATATTTCTCCCGAATCAGGCTGGTAGAATCCCTGTATCAGTTTCATGACCGTAGATTTTCCGGAACCGTTATCACCGATCACTGCCGTCGTCTTTCCTCCCGGAATGCAAACGGAAAAGTCATGAAGGATTTCTTTTTCGCTCCCATATCCAAAGTTCACATTTTTGAACACAATATCTCTGTTCTCGGATTCTGTCCAGGAATTGCCTTTTTCCGTATGCTCCTCTTCCATATCAAGAATATCCCCGACATGGACAAGCGCGCCTTTCGAGCCCATCACATTCTGCCACACCGTCAAAAGCTCCGCCATATAGAGATTCACCTGCGTCATATAGGTGCTGAACATATTAATCCCTGTTGCTTCCATTTTCCCGGCGTTAATCAATCTGGAACCGCCTACTGCCATTACGACAGTCGTAAGAAGGGAGTAGAGGGAATTGGTCAGAACCTGAATCTGTTCCATGAAAGCATAGTATATATCTGCCTTATACCGTGAATCGATTGCCGCATATCCGCTTTCCAGCTCTTTCTCTTCCATTACCTGCGCTTTTACATATTTCCCGGCCGACAGGTGTTCGGAGAAAAATGTGGTCATTTCATTCAACGCCGTATAGCGCTTTTTCATTATGGTAAACTGCAGCTTGCCGACGATGATAAACATCGCCACCGCAACCGGTATGCAGAGCAAAAGGTATGCTGCGAGAGGCGAATTGTATTGATACAAGATCATACAGGCGCGTACAAATCCGAACAGCGACGCAGCTCCTGAGAATATTCCGCTGATCACCAGAGTCGCCTGAGTTACGTCGTTCGTAACGGCCGACACCAGCGAAGACGGCTGTTCCTTTCCGAACTGATCCATCGGAAGATGCAGGATCTTCCTCCACATTGAAAACCTTACCCGCAGGATCACTTTTTGATTGGCATACTCTTCCACAAGCGGCCGCAAAAATCCCAGCAATGCATTAAAAATCGTAAAAAAGACATAACCTAAAATAACAGAATTATATAGTTCCCCCTTGTTCACACGGACCAGATACTCCGATACTCTCATTCCGACCTCGGCATAAACCACGCCGCTTCCGAATGCGATCAGGTAGAGCCACCAGGGAATCGAAAGCCTTCTGTAAAAGCTCAGAAAAAACGATATTACATGTTTGTTGTTTTTCATCTGCCCTGTCCCTCACTTCCTATTAATTCTCGGTAATATGTATTCTCGGCATATACTTCCTCCGGTTCTCCCTGACAGATAATCCTTCCGTTATGCATTACTATGATATAATCTGCTTTCTGTACGGTCTGTCTGTCGTGGGCAACCATAAGCACGGTTTTGCCCTCCATATGCCGTTTCACACTCTTCCATACCTGATCTTTTCCCCGGATGTCCATAGCCGCGGTCGCCTCATCCATAAACAGATAATCCGATTGTTTTAGAAGCGCCCTCGCAAAAGCAATCCGCTGTTTCTGTCCGCCGGAAAGTTTGTCACCCTGCTCGCCTACATCCGTCTGGAAGCCCTCCGGCTGTTCCCTGATAAAATCCATGATTTCTGCGTCCGTACATGCTTTTTCCAGTTCTTCATCCGTGACTTCTCTCTTAATTCCGAACAGGATATTGTCGCGGATCGTTCCTGCAAACAATGTACTTTCCTGCGTTACGTATGAGATCTCGCTACGGAAGCTCTTGAGCGAATACCGCGCGGTATCTTCGCCCCCAAATAAAATCTTACCTCCCGAAACCGGATACATACGCTCCACCAGATTCAGAAGCGTCGTCTTTCCGCTCCCTGACGGTCCGATAAGCGCCGTCACACGTCCTGCCGGAATCTTCAGATTGAGTTTGTCGAACAGGAGTTTATCCTCATAAGAGAAATCAACCTCTCTTAATTCAATATCGCCACAAAGATGCTCCACATGCTCGCCGTTCTCTATATCTTCTTCCATTTCTTCCATAATCTGGGCTACTCTTCTGGTTGCTCCCTGGGAACCCTTGAAGGTTGTCCAATATACACAGTACGCGCTGAGCTGATTAACGATATTCACCGCGAATCCATAATAGGCGATCCATTGGGTGAGGGTTAACGCGCCGGATGAATAAAAGCTTCGGCCTACCATCACGATCACAATAAACTGCATAGCGCCCACCAATGCATACATCGGAGTTGCGAATCCCAGCCACGCATTCAGAATCGAACTCTTATAGAACCCTTTCATCTTCTCCTGCCCTGTCTGAAGCTCCTTTTCTTCTTTTCCGTAAGATTTGATGAGAAGAAGATTATTGGTTTTTTCTGCAATCGTCTGTGTCAGCTCTGCATTTTTTTGATTTACCAGATCAAGCACTCCGAACTTCATCTTTCCCATGACGAATGCAATGACTAAATTCAGCGGAAGTACCGCGATCAGAGCAATCATCAGCTTCTGGTCGTAGGATCCGATTTTTCCAAGCGTAATGACCAGCGTGTACGCGGAAGTGAGAATAGCAACAAATACTTGCATGATAAGCTGACTGATCGCCGTGATATCCGTTGTAATACGGGAAATCATTTCTTTGGGCTTATTTTTTTCGTAATATCGAAGCGGCAGCCTGACGGTCTTACTCCAGATCATTTTCCTGATATTACGGTCAATTCGCGCAACACACAAGTTACTCATAATCTTACTGACCGAACTGATTAGCTGGGATAGTAATGTAAAAGCCAAAAACGGAAGAACCACGGTGCCAAAATTCACATTTCCGGCAAACAGTTCGGCCGTGTATTCCGTTACGCTGATTCCTACGTTGGTAAGAAGAGCTGTAATGGCAATATATGCAAGAATCCATAGATAAGGAAGTCTTGCCTTCTGCAGCATGCGAAAAAAGCTTCCCATGCTGCCCCTGTCTTTTCCAAAAACCCGTTCCATATTGTTTCCCTGCCTTTTCTTAATTTCAGAGCATCTGCTTTTGTACTTTCACAGTTATATTGGAGCTGCTATTCGTTTTCCAGCGTTTCGAACGCTTTGGCTACGTCCTGTTTCTTTTCATAGTCCTCTGAAAATGCAATCGCGTAAGCTCCGTTTGCCGCTTCCGTCTCAAGAACCGCGGCGCCTCCGGCAAGGACTATCGTTCCCTGGTTAGTAGCCATAGACTCATAGTTTCCATATAAATCTGTCTTATTTTCCTGATCCCACCAGAACAGCCAGAGTCCATCATAATCATATGCTTTATCCGCCACTTTCGTCTCAGTAAACTCTCCGTTCGTATTGTCTGTGAGATATCCTGTTGTTTCATTGATATCAACCGGTTCGCAGTCCTCCAAAATGAATCCTTCCTGCTCAAAATAATCCACCATATCTTCGTATGGAGAAGTGGAGGCATTCACTTCAATTTTTTCTTCTTTCGGCGTACATCCCGCCGTCATTCCACATACGGTTGCTGCTGCAATGATAACTGCCGCAGTCTTCTTCATCTTTTTTGTTCCCATCTCATCAATCTCCTTTTATAAAAATTTTACAATTAAGTTACTTTATTTTTACAACAAAATCAGCAGTTTAACAAGAAGGTTATCCTATTCTGTCCCCGATTTCGTTCATAGTGTCTTTTATCTCTCATCCCACTACTCCAATTGTTTAAAGCGCTGTATACATTTTAATGTTTCTATCGCAAGCTCTTGATATAGATCTTCATCAAATACTCCCCGTATTAAAGAATTTCTGATTAACATTGGCCGAAACATCTCCAATATCTGTTCTATAGCCTTCTCATCTCCTTTCTTGGCTCTAAATAAAACCCTTTCAAATTCCATCATCAGTCACCTCCCATCCATTTACGGATTTTATGAATAGCATAATAGTAAATACTTTTTACTTTATCTTCTTTGACTCCGTTTAGGCAGCTTATCTCTTTAAAAGTTCTTTCCTCAAAAACATGTTGATAAATGAAACACCTTTCATCCTCCCGAAGCATCAGTAGGGCTTCTGTAAGCCTTTGATCTGATAATTCATTCCATCTTGGATATCGTCCTTCTTGTTCTCTTGAAAGAATGGCTTCTTTATAACGCAATTCCAGCATTTCGTCTATTGAAGAACTAAAATCCTCTAAAGATTCTTCTAAAGGTCTTTCCATTCTGCCAATCTTTTCTTTTTTCTTCAGATAATTCCACCTCTTCCACCGGATACATTTCTGCAGATATGCAGTAAAGTAATTCTTTGTTTTATCTCCTATATAATCATATTCATTCATATTTTTCCCTCCAAAATCTTCAAAATCAATTTGTTTCAAAGATTTCTAAGGGTGGAGATCGGCAATGGAGCTCCATGGAAGACTCTATTTCTACATAAAAAATACTGCCAAACCGGCATATTACCAGTCTGACAGCATTAAAAAACAACCGGATCTCATGTGCTATATGAAATATCGGCACAGCATATACTGCATGTGTACGAGTCTCATGCATCCACCATGCGGTTACGATTTTTTTAACAAACTACTTACTGCACATTTTCCTTTCCTGCCATATATAAACCTACATTCCTTGTTTTCCTGCCTGTTACACATCGAACACGCAATATAATACGTGAAAACAGGTATCTTAACGCATTTCATATAGTGCATATCTCATGTAAAATATAAGAACTAAGTGAGGTGATACAAATGATGGCTAAGAAATTATTAGGAGATGCGGTAAAAGAAGAACGATTAAGAAGAAATCTGTCCCAAAATGCTCTTGCAGAAATGGTGCATGTATCTCTCCGCACCATCTCTGATATTGAAAATTGCAATGGTAATCCCCGGTTTGAAAATCTGTACTTATTGGCATCTTATTTGAATTTATCCATAGATGCAGTCTTTAATGGTGAAAACGAGCCCATGGATTCTGCCATGAAACAGATTATCGCAGAACTTAATCAGTGTTCCAATGAAACAAAGCGCCTGGCACTGGGGACATTGCGCGGTCTCTTATCCGCAGTATCCCAGAACCAATAGTCTTTATTTTTGCATCCCATATTGACTTAACCATTGTTTTTGAGTATAAAAAACGAATCTGTGAGTAATCTGTGGTAAATCTGTGAGTTTAGATGGAAAATAAAAAAATGTCCGAATATGATAAAAGCAGCCCCGCTTATGATAGGACTGCTTTTTCTTTGTTACGTTTTATAACAGCTATGTTTAATAGTTATAAACCTGATTAGTTCTTGCGGAAGGTGTCCATTGCCTCCATGATGTTCTGGGTTATGCTTTCATCCATTTCCTTTTCTTCAGGTGAAAGATCCAAAACTGAATCTGAAGACTGATCTTCCTTACCAGCAGAGATTGCCAGGCACCCGCTCATGGCTTTTTCCAGTTCCTTCTGTATCAGTTTTTCCAAAAGAGGCTGAAATGATTCCACATGAAAATCAGGGATTCTTTCTGAATCAACACCATCTACATAGCTTAAAATAGCAGCAGTAATCAACTGGGCCTTCTTCTTCGTTCCGTTCAGAATCTCGGCAGCCCGTACATGGCCTGGATCTGTTTCATCAAATCCAATGGTAAATACATACGGATTTTTCTTCGCCATATCCATCACTTCCCATTCTCATATGCGCGGTATAACAGGTCATATCCCCTGGCATTAGCCTTCAGATCTTCAATAAACAGATATTTTCCAAGACGATCCGATCTTTCAAGGAATTGCTTCAGCAGGACAGCACTGGATCTATGTCAATACTTTGGACAAAAAAAGTCGAAAGATTAGTTACTATTCAGCCATCCGGCTGAACCTCTGTACTTATTTATGCTTGGAAAAG
>CAJTOH010000062.1 GCA_910577685.1 uncultured Dorea sp.
AAATAGGTTCTGAAAGCCCCATGAAATAAGGGCTGAAGATTCCGAGAAGTTATATAGATGCAAGGGAGGAATTGCTTATGGGCAAAATGGGGCGTCCGAAGTCGGATATAATTAAGGACCGAATCGTAACAATAAGAATGTCTGATGAGGAGCATAGCAGGCTGAAAGAGTACTCCAGAAGGCATCAGCAGACTATAACAGAGACGATTAAAGAGGGAGTCAATTTATTGTATAAGTCTCGCAATTAAGGCGCGGCTTCTCCCTTCCGGACAGAAAGGAATATGCGTACGGTAAAGTCAGGAAAACCTTTCCGGACAGAAAGGAATATGCATACGGTAAAGGTAAAGTCAGGAAGAGACAGTAAGGGTGGGGATTGCGAAAGGGGGAAACTTTGGTAACACTCCGCCGAAAAGAAGAATTATTTAATATAGAATAGGAGAAGGGATATGGCATTAAAGAAGAAACCGGTTACGGGAATGAAGGACATGCTTCCCCGTGAGATGGAGATCCGGGACTATGTGATACAACTAATAAAAGATACTTATAAGACCTACGGCTTCGTGTCCATGGAGACGCCCTGCGTGGAGCATATCGAGAACCTGTGCAGCAAGCAGGGAGGCGATAATGAGAAGCTTATTTTCAAGATATTGAAGCGGGGCGAGAAGCTGCGGCTGGAATCCGCAAAGGAAGAGAATGATCTGGTGGACGGGGGGCTGCGCTATGACCTGACCGTACCCCTTGCGCGGTATTATTCGAATCATGTTAATGAGCTTCCGTCCCCGTTTAAAGCCCTTCAGATCGGGAATGTGTGGAGGGCTGACCGTCCGCAGAGGGGACGCTTCCGCCAGTTTATGCAGTGCGATATTGATATCCTGGGGGAGGCTTCTAATCTGGCGGAGATCGAGCTGATCCTTGCGACGACGGCCATGCTTGGCAAGCTGGATTTTAAGAATTTTACCGTGTGCATCAATGACCGCGGTATCCTAAAGGCCATGGCCGCGTATAGTGGTTTCAAAGAGGAAGACTATGACGAGGTGTTCATTATATTGGACAAGATGGACAAGATCGGCGCTCAGGGCGTTGCGGATGAACTTTTGGAGATGGGATATGACAGGGAGAAGGCGGAGTCCTATCTTAAGCTTTTTGAGGAGGCGTCTCCGGATGTGGAAGGGATCCGTTTCCTTAAGGAGAAGCTTGGAGACTTCCTTCCGGACGAGACGGCGGAAGGGATGGAGATGATCATTTCCAGCGTGGAGGCGGCGAAGGAGTGCGAATTCAGGATTAGTTTTGACCCGACGCTGGTGAGGGGGCAGTCTTACTACACCGGGACTATTTTCGAAGTGCGGATGGACGACTTCGGCGGGTCTGTGGCAGGCGGGGGACGCTACGACCGGATGATCGGCAGGTTTACCGGACAGGATACGCCGGCGTGCGGGTTCTCCATAGGGTTCGAGAGGATCGTTATGCTGCTTGTGGAGAATGGATATGAGGTTCCCCAAAAGGGCGTCAGGAAGGCTTATCTGCTGGAGAAGAAGATGACGAAGGAGGGGATCCTTAAGGTTCTCGCCCTTGCGAAAGCCGACCGGGAAGCAGGATGTCAGGCGCTGGTTGTGAATATGAAGAAGAATAAGAAGTTCCAGAAGGAGCAGCTGGCAAAGGAAGGGTACGAGGAGATTATTGATTGCTACGGGGATTCCTAAGAGGGCGCAGGCCTTCGCTGCCGGTATGGAAACAGGCTTGGGCATACAGGATAGGTATAGAATAATATTTCATAATAAAGGAGAAGAATATGGCAGAGTCAATGCAGGGATTAAAGAGAACCCATAGGTGCGCGGAATTGTCATCCGCCAATGTGGGGGAGATTGTAACCATTATGGGGTGGGTGCAGAAGAACAGGAATAAGGGCGGTCTGGTTTTCGTGGATGTCCGCGACCGTTCCGGTATCATTCAGGTAGTGTTCGAGGAAGGGAAGTCGGATGAGGAGCTGATCGAGAAGGCGGCGAAGCTTAGGGCGGAGTTCGTGGTTGCCGTTACAGGCAGGGTTGAGAAGCGTTCCGGCGCGGTCAATGAGAATCTGGCGACAGGGGAGATCGAGGTGGTTCCGGAGCAGATGAGGATTCTGGCGGAATCTGAGACGCCTCCCTTCCCTATTGAGGAGAATTCCAAAACCAAGGAGGAATTGCGCCTGAAATACAGGTATTTGGATCTCAGAAGGCCGGATCTTCAGAGGAACCTGATGATGCGAAGCAAGGTCGCCACACTGACGCGCCAGTTCCTTGCAGAGGAAGGCTTCTGTGAGATCGAGACCCCGATCCTGATCGGAAGTACGCCGGAGGGAGCCAGGGATTATCTGGTGCCAAGCCGTATCCATCAGGGGCATTTCTATGCGCTGCCCCAGTCGCCGCAGCTTTTTAAGCAGCTTTTGATGTGTTCCGGGTACGACCGTTATTTCCAGATTGCGAAATGTTTCCGCGACGAGGACTTAAGGGCTGACCGTCAGCCGGAATTTACACAGATCGACATGGAGCTGTCTTTTGTGGATGTGGACGACGTGATTGAAATCAACGAGAGGCTGCTGGCAAAGCTGTTCAAAGAGGTGCTTGGCTTGGAAGTAACGCTTCCGATCCCAAGGATGACATGGCAGGAGGCGATGGACCGCTTCGGCTCCGATAAGCCGGATATCCGTTTTGGGATGGAGCTTTGCGACGTGACCGAGATCGTGAAGGACTGCGAATTCGCAGTATTTCAAGGCGCAATAGAAAACGGCGGTTCCATCCGGGGCATCAACGCCAAGGGGCAGGGGAACATGCCGCGCAAGAAGATTGATAAGCTGGTGTCCTTTGCAAAGGATTACGGCGCAAAGGGCCTTGCTTATATTGCAATTCAGGAAGACGGTACGGCGAAATCTTCATTCTCAAAGTTCATGAAGGATGAGGAGATGTCTGCCCTGATCGCTGCGATGGGCGGCGGGAACGGAGATCTTCTGTTATTTGCGGCGGATAAGAATACTGTGGTCTGGGATGTTTTAGGCGCGCTCCGTCTCGAGCTTGCCCGCCAGATGGAGCTGCTTGATAAGAGCGAGTATAAGTTCTTGTGGGTAACAGAGTTTCCGCTTTTGGAGTGGAGCGAGGAGCAGGGCCGGTATACGGCGAAGCATCATCCTTTTACCATGCCGATGGAGGAAGACCTTGGGTATATTGACAGCGATCCCGGCAGGGTGCGCGCGAAGGCTTACGATATTGTGCTTAACGGCAACGAGATCGGCGGGGGAAGCGTGCGTATTTTTAACCCGGAGATCCAGAATAAGATGTTTGAGGTGCTTGGATTTACACCGGAGCAGGCCAACGAGCAGTTCGGGTTCCTGCTGACGGCGTTTAAGTATGGCGTGCCGCCCCACGCAGGGCTTGCGTACGGGCTGGATCGGCTGGTGATGCTGATGGCGAAGGAGGAGAGTATCCGGGACGTGATCGCATTTCCGAAGGTGAAGGACGCTTCGGACCTTATGACGGACGCCCCGACGGCCGTGGAGAAGAAGCAGCTTGAGGAGCTGGGGCTTTCGGTTACGGAAAAGGAATAGAGTCAAAATATTTCTATCTTTTGGTAGACTTTTTATTTCAGAGTTTGTATAATTATAGATAGTCTAAATTGTGCATGGAATTGATGTATGCAGAGAAGATATATCCACATTGCATGAAGATGAAAACGTATGTAACTAAAGGAGAGACTATGAGATGAAGAACTTCAAGATCAAGACAAAAATGTTTTTGCTTGCCGCTTTTATGTTGGCTGGCATGGCTGCGTTAGCGTTTGTATCCCTTTCGTATATGGATCGGATCAATAAGGGGACGACTGAGATTTCGGAGATATGGTTGCCGTCCGTCATTGCTTCGGAAGAGCTGAATACTCTTACATCTGATTTCCGCAGAGAGGAGTATAAGCATATTGTTGCTCAGGATCAGCAGACGATGCAGAGTGCGGAGACGAAGATGGAAGACCGCAGCAAGCGGATTGAGGAAACGTTTGCACAGTATACGTCTTCTCTGATTACGGACGAAACGGATCGGAAGATGATACAGGATGCGCAGAGTGAATGGAACGAGTATCTTGAGAACCATGAGAGGCTGCTTGCGCTGAGCCGCGAGAATAAGACAGATGAGGCTATGGAGATCGTTCTGAGCACAATAGCGCTGTATGACGACGTATCGGATCTGCTGCTTGATGTTGTGGAGTACAATAAAGAAGGCGCGGAGGAGGCGAATCGGAACGGCGACAGGCTGTATTCCCAGGCCGGAAGAATCGTTATAATCGCGCTGGTTGTAATCGCCGTACTTTCTGTTCTGATGGCAGTCTATATCATTAAGAGTGTGAACACTCCGGTTAAAGAGCTTGACGGCGTTGCAAGGAAGATTGCAGAGGGTGATCTGGATCAGAATATTACATACAAATCCAAGGACGAGCTGGGTACGCTGGCAGTCAATTTCAATAAGACGGTAGGGCGTCTGCGCAATTATGTAAGTTATATTAACGAGATTTCCAATGTCCTGAGACAGATTGCAGGCGGTAATCTGGTATTTGACCTGACTCTGAATTATGAAGGCGAATTTGCCAAAGTAAAGCAGGCGCTTGAAGAGATTTCTCACTCGCTTAACGATACGTTGGGACAGATCAATCAGGCGGCCGATCAGGTGTCGTCCGGCAGCGATCAGGTGTCGTCCGGCGCACAGGCCCTTTCTCAGGGGGCGACTGAGCAGGCAAGTTCGATTGAGGAGCTTGCGGCTACCATCAATGAGATCTCTGCGCAGGTAAAGGATACCGCTGCCAATGCCAATGAGGTCCGCAAGCAGACGGATCAGACCGGAGATCAGGTGGCTACCAGCAACGAGCAGATGCAGGAGATGATTGCCGCTATGACGGAGATCAGCGATAAGTCCGGACAGATCAGCAGGATTATCAAGACGATTGAAGATATCGCATTCCAGACCAATATTCTGGCGCTCAATGCGGCCGTGGAAGCGGCGCGAGCCGGCGAGGCCGGTAAGGGATTTGCCGTGGTTGCCGATGAAGTACGTAATCTGGCAAGTAAGTCTTCCGAAGCGTCTAAGAGTACGGCGGCCCTGATTGAAGGTACGGTTCAGGCCGTGGAGAAGGGCACCGAGATTGCGAACGCTACGGCCGAGTCCTTATTCGCCGTTGTGGAAAGTACGAAGGGCGTAGTGTCTTCCGTGGATAAGATTGCTTCTGCCGCAGACCAGCAGGCTGAATCTATTGCTCAGGTGACGTTGGGAATTGATCAGATTTCCAGCGTGGTTCAGACGAATTCAGCTACGGCTGAGGAGTCTGCCGCTGCCAGCGAGGAATTGTCCAGTCAGGCGCAGGTGATGAAGGGGCTTGTGGGACGTTTCACATTGCGGGGATAGGTATTTGAATAAAGCCATACAATTTTAGAAGGGGCTGTTGCAACAAGCAGGATGATTACAAGATATGGTAGAAGGTAATATTTAGAAAATGCCATATCTTGCAGAGTCTATGCTTAATGCGACAGCCCCTTTTTAGACGTATATGTATATCCGGAAGCGTTAATGGGAGGTACTCATGCGTTCTTTCATTTGCCGCCACTCGTCTTCCGGAATAGCCATCAGGATATCGTCCCCATAGGAATCTCCATCCTTTACGGCGTCTCTCAGAACGCCCTCGTGTTTGAAACCGGTTTTTTCGTAGGTGTGGATTGCCCATGAACCGATTCCTTTTCCATAGCCCTCGCTGTGGAAAATCCCGATTCGGAAGTTGGCGCTTCGCAGTTCGGGGTCAATCTCATTCAGTTTATGCTTCTGAAAACTTAATTTGATTTTATGGATTATTAGTGGTATTGTATCAGAAAAGGAGAAGTATAACAAGGGCGGCTATGCCCGGTGTTTTGGAACAAGAGGAGGGAAGACATGCTGACGATAGGGACACATATGTCGATTGCCAAGGGGCTGGCGAAAACTGCGGAAAACGTGGTGCGTATGGAAGCGAACACCATGCAGATTTTCAGCAGGAATCCAAGGGGATCGAATTTTAAAGTATATACGGAGGAGGAGGTTGGGAAGTTCCAAAGGATCCGAAAGGATCATCAGTTCGGCGCGCTTCTGGCTCACGCCCCGTATACGATGAATCTTGCCAGCGGCGAGGAGAGGGTGTATGAATTCGCACGTACGGTCATCCGGGAGGATGTGGCAAGGATGGACGGCCTGGGGATCGAATATCTGGTATTTCACCCGGGAAGCCATACCGGGATCGGGGTCGAGCGCGGAATCCGAAACATTATCCGCGGGCTTGACCAGGCGGTCACGGGGGAGGAGAATATTACGGTTCTGTTGGAAACCATGACGGGAAAAGGGACGGAGATCGGCGCAGAGTTCGGGCATCTAAAGGCAATCCGGGACGGTGCGGCCCATCCGGAACGGATTGGGATTTGCCTGGATACCTGCCATGTATTTGCGGCAGGATATGATATCGTAAATGATCTGGACGGGGTGATTTCAGAGTTTGACCGCGTGCTGGGGCTGAATCTTCTCAAGGCGGTTCACCTTAATGACAGCATGATGCCTTTTGGCTCCCATAAGGACAGGCATGCTGTGGTTGGGGAAGGTGAGATTGGGCTTGAGGCGCTGCTTCGGGTGTTGAGTCATCCTGTGCTGAAAGACCTGCCGTTCTATTTGGAAACGCCGTTGGACGATCAGGGACACAAGGCGGAGATTCGGATGATCAGGGAGAAGCTTAACGGGTATTGTTGATTCATTTTATATTAAGAGGATGGAGAGTATATGGCGGAGAAGGATAAAGGTTTCAGATTGGAAGAGATAGCATATATCCATACGGATTTTCCGGCAAAATTCGGGATTCCCAGACAGAGCGGGCTTGCGGATACGAAGGCCGAGATCGTATTTGCGCCGAAATACCGCAGCCCGGACGCGTGTAAGGGATTGGAGGAATTTTCTCATCTATGGCTGATCTGGGGGTTCTCCGGGGCAGTGAGAGAGAAGTGGAGCCCTACCGTAAGGCCGCCGAGGCTTGGAGGGAATAAACGGGTGGGGGTGTTTGCCAGCCGTTCCCCTTTCCGTCCTAATCCGGTGGGGCTGTCCTGCGTGGCGTTGGAAAGGCTGGAGAAGCGGGAGGGGAAAGGGATTGTCCTCCATGTCCGGGGGGCGGATCTGATGGATGGGACGCCCATTTACGATATCAAGCCGTATCTGCCCTATGTGGACTGCCGCCGGGAGGCTTCGGGCGGATTTGCAGAGCGGATGAAGGGGTATGGGCTTCAAGTGGAGATCCCGTCCGTGTGGTTGGAGATGATTCCAAAGGAACACCGGGAGATTCTGGCGCAGGTACTGTCGCAGGATCCAAGACCCTCTTATCAGGATGATCCCCGGCGTGTCTACGGGATGGAATACGCCGGGATGGAGGTGCGTTTTCAGGTACAGGGAAATATACTGCGGGTATGCGAGATAGAATGTAGATAGGAGAGGGGCAGGGGCTGGCCGGTTACTGTTCACACGCCACTATTCCGCAAAGAATTTCTTAAAATCCGAAAATCACCCCTTGCATTATACCCTGTGGGGGTATATAATATATTTGGAAATGAGGTGCATGCATATGGATGAAAGGCAGGAATGCTGCCATAAGACAAAGGAACGCTCAGAGAAAGAATATAAGGATCTTCAAAACCGTTTAAGCCGGATTGAAGGGCAGGTAAGGGGACTGAAGAAGATGGTGGAGAACGGCGCATACTGCCCGGATATCCTGATTCAGGTATCGGCAGTTAATGCGGCCCTCAACAGCTTCAACAGGGTTCTGCTTGCGAACCATATCCGAACCTGCGTGACGGAGGATATCCGGGAGGGGAAGGAAGAGACGGTGGATGAACTGGTAGCGGTCCTGCAGAAGCTCATGAGGTGATACCCTCGTATGGTATTTTTGTATTAAGAATGGAGGACGATATATGGAGCAATATACGGTGACAGGCATGAGCTGCGCGGCCTGCAGCGCCCGCGTGGAAAAGGCAGTTTCTAAACTGGACGGCGTGACTTCCTGTTCGGTGAGCCTTCTGACCAATTCTATGGGAGTGGAAGGGGACGTTCCCGCCGCGAAGATTATCGAAGCCGTTGAGGAGGCGGGATACGGGGCCGCCCGGAAGCAGGCGGGAAGATCGGATGAATCGCAGGCGGACGGGACGGCGGACGAGGGGATGCTGAAGGATGTGGAGACACCCGTGTTAAAGCGCAGGCTTACGGCCTCCCTCGCTTTCCTGACGCCCCTGATGTATGTTTCCATGGGGCATATGATGTGGAACTGGCCCGTACCCGGGTTCCTTGCGGGTAACCATGTGGCTATGGGGCTGATACAATTACTGCTTACAACGGCGGTGCTTGTGGTCAACCAGAAGTTTTTTATCAGCGGGTTTAGAAGCCTTTGGCACCGTGCGCCGAATATGGATACGCTGGTGGCGCTGGGGGCGGGGGCGTCCTACGTGTACAGTACCTATGCGCTGTTTGCCATGACGGACGCCCAGATGCATATGGACATGGATCGGGTCATGTCAATGATGCATGAGTTCTATTTCGAGTCTGCCGCCATGATCCTGACGCTGATTACGGTGGGGAAGATGCTGGAGGCGCGTTCTAAGGGAAGGACCACGGACGCCCTTAAGAGCCTGATGAAGCTGGCTCCGAAGACGGCGGTTGTCATACGCGACGGTATGGAACAAGAGGTCCCTGTCCGGCAGGTAAAAAAGGGCGACGTATTCGTGGTAAGGCCGGGAGAGAATATCCCGGTGGACGCGGTAGTGTTGGAAGGGAACAGCGCGGTAAATGAGTCCGCCCTGACCGGGGAGAGTATTCCCGTGGATAAGGAGGCGGGGAGCCAGGTGTCCGCCGCAACGCTGAACCAGTCGGGGTTCCTTAAGTGCGAGGCCACCAGAGTCGGGGAGGACACCACGCTTTCGCAGATTATCCGGATGGTCAGCGATGCGGCGGCTACGAAGGCGCCGATCGCAAAGATTGCAGACAGGGTATCCGGGGTGTTTGTACCTGCAGTCATCGTTATTGCCGCGGTTACGGTTCTGGTTTGGCTTCTTGCAGGCCGGGAGATCGGATTCGCATTAGCCCGGGGTATTTCCGTGCTGGTGATTAGCTGCCCGTGCGCCCTTGGTCTGGCGACGCCGGTCGCTATCATGGTGGGCAACGGGATGGGCGCGAAGAACGGGATCATGTTCAAGACGGCCGTTTCTTTGGAGGAGGCGGGGAAGATGCAGATCGTCGCCTTAGATAAGACGGGGACGATCACCAGCGGCGAACCCAAGGTCACGGATATAGTTCCCGTTTTGGATTTTGCGGGGAAGGGTGATTCGTATCCTGCGGCGGAAGAGGAATTGCTTGGGCTTGCGTATGCCTTAGAGAAAAAAAGCGAACATCCTCTGGCGAAAGCCATTCTTGAGCTGGCTAAGGAGAGTGGGATTGACGGCTCTGATTTCGAGGTGTCTGATTTTCAGGCGGTGCCGGGCAACGGGCTTAGGGGCGTTCGAAACGGCGACCTGCTGACCGGAGGGAACCTGTCTTTTATCAGCGAGAGCGCAGAGGTGCCGGAGGAGATGAAGCAGAAGGCCGCCGAGCTTTCCGAGGAAGGCAAGACTCCGCTGTTCTTCGGGAAAAACGGACGCCTTATGGGCATTATTGCCGTGGCGGATGTGATTAAGGAGGACAGCCCGAAAGCTGTTTCCGAGCTGCAGAACATGGGAATCCATGTAGTCATGCTGACCGGGGATAACGAGAGGACCGCCAAGGCAATCGGGCGGCAGGCAGGGGTCGACGAGGTGATCGCCGGCGTCCTACCGGATGGGAAGGAGCAGGTGATCCGGCGTCTGAAAGAAAAAGGCAGGACGGCGATGGTTGGCGACGGTATCAATGATGCGCCGGCCCTTACGAGAGCCGATATCGGTATTGCGATCGGAGCCGGCACGGATATCGCCATCGACGCGGCCGACGTTGTTCTGATGAAGAGCCGTTTAAGCGACGTCCCGGCCGCGATCCGCCTAAGCCGGGCGACCCTTCGCAATATCCATGAGAATCTGTTCTGGGCATTTTTCTATAATGTAATCGGAATCCCTCTGGCGGCGGGGGTATGGTATCCCTTGTTTGGATGGAAGCTGAATCCGATGTTTGGCGCGGCTGCTATGAGCCTTTCCAGCTTCTGCGTGGTGACGAACGCTTTAAGGCTTAACTGGTTCCGGATGCACGACGGGTCGCGGGACAGGAGATTGAATAACCGGGCTTTGGAGAGCGGTAAGGAGCAGGAAAAAAGAGAAGAAAAAAAGGAGGAAACAAAGATGACTAAGACAATGAAAATCGAGGGTATGATGTGCGGACACTGTGAGGCGAGGGTAAAGAAGTGCTTAGAAGCGCTTGCGCAGGTGGACGAAGCGGCGGTAAGCCATGAGGCGGGGACGGCGGTAGTGACGCTTAATACCGACGTTTCGGACGACGTGCTGAAAAAGACGGTAGAAGATCAGGATTATCGGGTAACAGGAATCGAATAAGAGGGTAATGGATAAGGATATGGAGTTTATAACGGCATCGCAGGAGCACCTTGACAGGATGTGCGAGATTACGGAACAGGCAAAGAGCCAGCTTCGGGGGCTTGGGCTTGACCAGTGGCAGAAGGGATATCCAAGCCGCGAGGTGTGGCTCTCGGACATTCGGGAAGGCTGTACCTATCTGGCGATGGAAGACGGTGAGCTTCTGGGGATGTTTGCATTCCAGACGGCCCCGGACCCATCATACGGCGTGATCGACGGTAAATGGCTGACCGACGGCAGGTATGCGTCCCTGCACAGGGTATGCGTTGCCGACGGGCGCAAGGGGAAGGGCGTTGCGGGCAGGATGTTCGCATACGGGTTTGAGTTAGCCAAGAGGGCAGGTTTCCCGGCAGTCAGGATCGACACCCATCCGGGAAACATCCCCATGCAGAGGGCATTGGAGAAAGCCGGTTTTACGGCCTGCGGGAAGATCCGGCTGGTTGGCGGATGTGAAGACGGCGACCTGCGGGTCGGATTTGAGAAGATACTGTAACGGTGACGCAGGATTTTATGAGTTATCGGTCACGGAGCGGTAATTGTTAAGAAGAAAGTTTTAAGAAGAAAAGCAGGTAAGGCTTGCTGACATTCCGGTATTTGGTATATAATAGGCTGGAATGTAAGCAAGTCTTAATTGATTTTAAGGAGGAAATTATGTCATTGACCGATTATGCGAAGGCATATAAGCTTGGAAAGAAAAACTACCAGTCCCGGATGCTTCATGGGGAACTGCCCACCTTGGAGGTGTTGGACGATATTATTCCCACAAAGGGGACGTTTTCAGAGGTGCCGTTAGGATTGGTGCAGATTCCGATCGACCAGATTGTGGGGACTAAGACCGGCGGGAGAAGCAATGCGTTTGCGGCGAACTTCATGCCGATTCTAAAAGAGACGTCCGAATTCGCGATGAAATGGGCGAAGCTCAGCAGCAGCCACGAGAAGGAAGGGATCCGCGAACCTATCAAGGCCTATGAATATATGAACAAATTCTACGTTTTGGAGGGGAATAAACGCGTCAGCGTCATGAAATACTACGGGGTGGTGTCCGTTCCCGGCACCGTGACGCGGATTGTGCCGAAACGAACCAATGATAAGGAGAATAAGATTTATTTTGAATTTTTAGACTTCTATGAACTTACGAAGATTAATTATATCTGGTTTTCCGAGGAAGGGAGTTTTAAGAAACTGATCGAGGCCGTAGGGAAAGAGCAGGACGAGGAATGGGACGACGACGAGCGTTTGGAGTTCAGCTCTATTTACCGGAGATTTATGGCGGAATATACCGCGCAGGATAAAGGAAAGATGTCGGTTACCGTAGGGGACGCGTTCCTTGCCTTCATCAAGCTGTACGGCTATAAAGAGATTGACGATATGACTACGAAGGAGCTGAAAGAGCTGGTGGAGAAGTCATGGGAGGAATTCTCCCTTCTGGAGGAGGACGACGACGTGGATCTTAAGATGGATCCCAACACGGAGAAAAAGTCGCTGCTCAGCCTTCTTCTGCCTTTCGGGCTTTCAAGGCTCAAGGTGGCGTTTATCTATGAGAAGACGCCGGGATCGTCCGCGTGGACGTATGCCCATGAGCTGGGCCGGCTCCATCTGGAACAGACCTTCCCGGAGGAAGTCAGCACGGTATATTACGAGAATGTGACTCTGGATAATGTGGAGGAGTGCATCGACGAGGCCATTGCGGACAGGTGCAATATTATATTTACTACGACGCCTTCATTTGTACAGGCAAGCGTGAAAGCGGCGATCGCAAATCCGGACGTGCGTATTCTGAACTGTTCGGTCAATACCTCCCACCGGTATATTCGTACTTACTATGCCCGTATGCATGAGGCAAAATTCCTCATGGGCGCCATTGCGGGGGCAATGGCCGGCCGCAACCGGGTGGCGTATATTGCAGACTATCCGATCTATGGTTCCATCGCCAATATCAACGCATTTGCGCTGGGGGCGAAGATGATCAACCCGAGGGCGCAGGTCTTTTTGGAGTGGACCGCTAAAAAAGATACGGACGTTATGGAAAATGTTCTGAAAAAGCAGGTGGATTGTATTTCCGGAAAAGATATGGTCATCCCTGAAGAGGGTTCACGGTTTTTCGGGATCTACCATCTTGAGGGGGAGATTGCAAGGAACCTTGCCATGCCGCTGTGGCACTGGGGGAAGTTCTACGAGCAGATGATCCGTACGATCATGGACGGCACATGGAAATACGACGACGACCCGTCCTCGAAGAAGGCCATCAATTACTGGTGGGGGATGTCTGCGGGCGTGGTGGATGTGGTGTGTTCCCAGAATCTTCCCATCGGGACGAAGAGGCTTATCGAGGTGCTGAGGGAGACGATTGTTTCCGGACAGTTCAACCCATTTTCCGGCATCCTGTATTCCCAGGAAGGAATTGTACAGGACGACCCGTCGAAGGTTTTGTCGCCGGAGGAGATCGTCACCATGGACTGGCTGGCGGAGAATATAATCGGAAGCATCCCCAAAGAAGAGGAGCTTAAAGAACAGTCCAAACCTGTTGTCTCACAGCAGGGAATCGAGAATAAGAAGGGTTAATGGATTTATGAAAATACTTGCGATTGCGGATGAAGAGTCAGCCTATCTGTGGGACTATTTTGAGAAGAGTAAACTTGCGGGGATCGACCTGATCATTTCCTGCGGTGACCTCGACCCGAGATATCTCTCGTTTTTAGCGACCTTTACATCCGTGCCGATCCTGTACGTACACGGGAACCACGATGAGAAATACCAGCAGATCCCGCCCGACGGGTGTATCTGTATTGACGACAAGATCTATGTCCACCAAGGCGTCAGGATCCTTGGGCTTGGAGGATCTATGCGTTACCGGCCCGGGGATTACCAGTATACGGAATGGCAGATGAAGAACAGGGTCAGGAAATTGTGGTTCCAGTTGTTTAAGAACAGGGGGTTTGATATTCTTGTGACCCATGCCCCAGCGTATCAGCTCAATGACGGTATGGATC
Organism: uncultured Dorea sp.; assembly: GCA_910577685.1. Taxonomy (GTDB): domain Bacteria; phylum Bacillota; class Clostridia; order Lachnospirales; family Lachnospiraceae; genus Sporofaciens. The sequence continues at coordinate 13,603 of CAJTOH010000062.1, forward strand.
TTCCCCATCAGGGGTTTCAGGTATTCCGGGCGCTTCTTGAGAAGTATAAGCCGAAATTCTTCATCCACGGGCATGTGCATATGTCCTACGGCAGGAAGCATAAGCGGTATGACGTGTATCAGGAGACCCATGTGATCAATGCGTTTGAACGGTGTGAGATAGATTACGAGCACTTTACTCCGGAAAATGTAATATAAATTAAGATTTTTATACTTGACCGTACAGTTACGGGACGGTATATAGTAGTGAGTATGGGTAAAAGGTAATTAAAACTCTCGGAGAGGGTATGTTCGGAGGAAAGGGAAAGTAAGAGATGCAGGCAGATTATAAGAGTAAGGGGCTTAACCTATTGAAAAAAGGGCAGAAGGGGGTCGTCCATGCTGTTTTCAGCCGTTTCGGGCTGATGCTGGTTCTGCTGGCGTTCCAGTTTTTAATGCTGTTTAGCGTATTCCGGTGGTTTGAGGAGTTCCTGCCCCATATTTGGGGCGGGACGGCGTTGTTTACGGTTGCAATGGTTATTTACCTGCTTAACAGCAGGCTCAACCCGACGGCAAAAATTACGTGGCTGATTGTAATCATGCTTGTGCCTGTGTTCGGGGTGCTTTTGTTTGCGTATACGCAGAGCGATATCGGCCACCGTGCGCTGAAGGCGCGGATGCACCAGATTATCGCGGCTACGAAGGAGAGCGTCCCCCAGCCGGAGGGCGTGATGGAGAAGCTGTCCAAAGAGAACCGGGGCGCGGCGTCTTTGGCGCGGTATATACGGAGGAGCGGGTGCCATCCGGTCTATGAGAATACGTCTGTCACATATTTCCCGTTAGGGGAGAAGAAGTTTGAAGAAATGCTGCGGCAGCTTGAGACGGCGGAGCATTTTATTTTTATGGAGTATTTTATTGTGGACGAAGGGCTTATGTGGGGCAGGATCCTTGAGATTCTTGCAAGAAAAGCAGCCGCGGGAGTGGACGTCCGGGTGATGTATGACGGTTCCTGCGAGTTTGCGCTGCTGCCGCGGGATTATCCGAAACGCCTGCGGGCGCTGGGGATCAAGTGTAAGACATTTGCGCCGGTGACGCCTTTTGTCTCGACTCACTATAATTACCGGGACCACAGAAAGATTCTGGTCATTGACGGGCATACGGCCTTTAACGGCGGGGTCAACCTTGCGGACGAGTATATTAATGAGAAGATGAAGTTCGGACACTGGAAGGATACTGCCGTTATGCTGAGGGGAGAGGCGGCCAAGAGTTTTACGGTGATGTTCCTTCAGATGTGGGGGATATTGGAAGAGAAGGAAGAGTTTGGGCATTTCCTGTCGTTTCCTCCGCTGCCTGCAAAGGAGGAGAATGGGTATGTGATCCCGTACGGCGACTGCCCGCTGGATGAGGACAGGCTGGGAGAGCGGGTGTATATGGATATCCTGAACCGCGCCCAGGAATACGTACATATCATGACTCCGTACCTGATTCTGGACGGGGAGATGGAGACGGCGCTTAAATTCGCGGCCGAGAGGGGCGTTGACGTTAAGGTGATGCTGCCGGGGATTCCGGATAAGGCCGTGCCTTACGCGCTGGCGAAGACCCATTATGCCTCTTTGATCGAATCGGGCGTGAAGATCTACGAGTATACGCCGGGCTTCGTCCATGCCAAGGTATTCGTCAGCGATTCGCGGGAGGCGGTTGTCGGGACGATCAATCTGGATTACCGGAGCCTGTATCATCATTTTGAATGCGCTACTTATCTTTACGGCGTGGACTGTATTGAAGAGATTGAGGCGGATTATCAGGACAGCCTTGGTTCGTGCAGGCTGGTTACAATGGCCATGGCGCGTAAGGAGAGGTGGAAGGTGAAGCTTGCAGGGCGGCTTGCCAAGGCTGTGGCGCCGCTATTGTAAACCATGCGGTTAGCAGCCGATGAACCGGAGTATCAGGGAATCCGCCTCTTTGGCGCGGGGAAATTTTAAAATGGGCGGATTCCGTAACAGTGAAGTTGTAACAGTTCAGCCTTGCGACTGGCAAAAGAGAGAAATTGAAAAAGTTTTTTCTT
>CAJTOH010000063.1 GCA_910577685.1 uncultured Dorea sp.
AACGGGTTTCATAACCCCATCGGTGCCTTTCGCAGAAAGGCGGATTATAATTATGGCAAAAAAAAGGGATAATAAACAATTTATCAGAATAAGGGGCGCCAATGAGCATAATCTGAAGAATATCGATCTGGATATTCCAAGAGATGAATTAGTCGTCTTAACCGGGCTTAGCGGCTCGGGCAAATCCTCATTAGCGTTCGATACCATTTATGCGGAAGGGCAGAGAAGATATATGGAGTCCTTGTCTTCTTATGCCAGACAGTTCTTGGGACAGATGGAGAAACCGGATGTTGAGAGCATTGAGGGATTGTCCCCGGCAATCTCGATTGATCAGAAATCGACAAACCGTAACCCCAGGTCTACCGTGGGTACGGTTACGGAGATCTATGATTATTTCCGGCTGCTCTATGCACGGGTAGGAATTCCGCATTGTCCGAAGTGCGGAAAGGAGATCAGGAAGCAGACTGTGGATCAGATGGTAGATCAGATCATGGAGTTGCCGGAGAGAACGAAGATTCAGTTATTGGCTCCCGTTGTCCGCGGCAGGAAGGGAACCCATGCCAAGTTATTTGAGCGGGCAAAGAAGAACGGGTATGTGCGTGTTTTGGTAGACGGCAATCTCTATGAACTGTCGGAAGAGATCGCCTTGGATAAAAATATTAAACACAATATTGATATTATTGTAGATCGTTTGATGATTAAGGAAGGGATTGAAAAGAGACTGACGGATTCCATTGAGACGGTTCTCGGTCTTGCGGAAGGTTTGCTGACTGTGGATGTTATCGACGGCGAGAACCTTAATTTCAGTCAAAGTTTTTCCTGTCCGGATTGCGGGATCAGTATTGAGGAGATCGAGCCGAGAAGTTTTTCTTTCAATAATCCGTTCGGGGCATGTCCGGAATGTTTCGGACTAGGATATAAGATGGAATTCGATGAGGATCTGATTATCCCTGATAAGAGCTTGAGTATTATGGAGGGCGCAATTACGGTTATGGGGTGGCAGTCCTGCAATGATAAGAAGAGCTTTTCTTATGCGATATTGGACGCCTTGTGCAGAGAGTACCATTTTTCATTGGATACGCCTTTTAAGGATTATCCGAAGAAGATTCGTGACGTGTTGATTCATGGTACGGAAGGCAAAGAAGTCAGGGTTTATTATCGGGGACAGCGCGGAGAAGGGGTATACGATGTTGCCTTTGAAGGGCTGCTGCGCAACGTGGAACGGCGTTACCGCGAGACATCTTCCGAATATTCTAAGGCGGAATATGAAGAGTTTATGCGTATCACCCCCTGCCACGAATGTAAAGGGCAGAGACTAAAGCCGGGAGCTCTTGCGGTTACTGTGGGCTGCAGAAATATAGCGGAACTGACCGCGCTTTCTATAGAGCGTCTGCAGGAATTCTTGGATCAGCTTGAGTTAAATACACAGCAGATGCTGATCGGCGGGCAGATTTTGAAAGAGATACGTGCGAGGATCCGGTTCCTGATGGATGTTGGGCTTGACTACCTGACTCTTGCAAGGGCGACGGGAAGCCTGTCGGGAGGCGAGGCCCAGCGGATCCGGCTTGCGACGCAGATTGGATCCGGTCTTGTAGGGGTTGCGTACATTCTGGATGAACCGAGTATCGGACTCCACCAGAGGGATAACGACAAACTGTTGGGAACCTTAAAACATCTGCGGGATCTGGGAAATTCGGTTATTGTGGTTGAGCATGACGAGGATACGATGCTGGAAGCGGATTATATCGTGGATATAGGACCGGGAGCCGGGGAACATGGCGGTAAGGTAGTGGCTCAGGGTAATGCGAAGGAGATTATGCGGAACAAAGCCTCTGTGACCGGAGCATATTTGAGCGGCAAGATTCGTATTCCTGTTCCGGAGGAACGTGCGAAGCCGTCGGGATGGCTTAAGGTTACCGGGGCGCGGGAGAACAATTTGAAGAACATTGATGTCGAGTTCCCGTTAGGGGTTATGACCTGTGTTACCGGCGTGTCCGGTTCCGGAAAAAGTTCCCTTGTCAATGAGATTCTCTATAAACGCCTTGCCAGAGAGTTGAATCGGGCGAGAACAATTCCGGGAAAGCATGATGGGGTTGAGGGAATGGACAGGCTCGATAAGGTGATCAATATTGATCAGTCCCCTATTGGGCGGACTCCCAGATCGAATCCGGCTACTTATACGGGAGTCTTCGACCTGATTCGCGATCTGTTCGCATCTACGGCAGACGCTAAGGCAAAAGGTTACAAGAAAGGAAGATTCAGCTTTAATGTAAAGGGAGGCAGATGCGAGGCATGCAGCGGCGATGGAATTCTGAAGATCGAGATGCATTTCCTGCCGGATGTTTATGTGCCTTGTGAAGTCTGCGGCGGTAAAAGGTATAACCGTGAGACATTGGAGGTAAAATATAAAGGAAAAAGTATATATGACGTACTGGATATGACGGTGGAAGAGGCGCTGCATTTCTTTGAAAATGTACCAAGTATCCGGCGGAAGATGGAGACGCTGTATGATGTAGGGCTTTCCTACATCCGTCTGGGACAGCCTTCCACGACTCTGTCAGGCGGCGAGGCGCAGAGGATTAAGCTCGCCACAGAGCTGAGTAAGAGGAGTACGGGCAAGACCATCTATATTCTGGATGAGCCGACTACAGGTCTGCATTTTGCCGACGTCCACAAGCTGACGGAGATTCTGAGGCGTCTGTCGTCGGACGGGAATACGGTCATTGTGATTGAGCATAATCTGGATGTGATTAAGACCGCGGACTATATCATAGACATAGGGCCGGAAGGCGGGGATAAGGGCGGTACCGTGATCGCCAGGGGAACGCCGGAGGAGGTGGCGCGGAATACGATTTCCTATACGGGAAAGTATATTGACGCAGTGCTTCGCAGATAGCATATTTCGGCTTTATTTGTCGAACTGAGGGCGATATATGGCGGGGATGTATGTTTCACAAAGATTTAAGGAAAAAGGGGGTTTCCATTTTCTGTAAAGTTGATTATAATGGAACGAGCACGAGGAAGTGCATGAAGAATGAGATTAACGAATGATGATTATATAGAGATGCGCAAGAATCAAGTCAACAAATGATAATCATATAGATAGCATAGGGAAAGGGGAAAAAAGATGTCAGTAGATATCGGAATTGACTTGGGAACTGCCAGCGTCCTGGTCTATGTAAAAGGAAAAGGCGTCATACTGAAGGAGCCGTCTGTGGTTGCTTATGACAGGGATACCAACGCGATAAAAGCCATTGGCGAAGAGGCACGTTTAATGTTAGGGAGGACACCGGGGAATATCGTGGCCGTCCGTCCGCTCCGTCAGGGAGTCATTTCAGATTATACTGTGACAGAGAAGATGATCAAGTACTTTGTGCAGAAGGCATTGGGGAAAAGGACATTTAAGAAGCCCAGAATCAGTATCTGCGTGCCAAGCGGTGTGACTGAGGTGGAGCGTAAGGCTGTGGAAGAGGCTACCTATGCGGCGGGAGCCAGAGAAGTGAATCTGATCGAAGAGCCGGTGGCGGCTGCCATTGGAGCCGGGATTGACATTTCTAAGCCCTGCGGCAATATGATTGTTGATATCGGGGGAGGAACGGCTGATATTGCCGTGATTTCACTGGGAGGAACCGTAGTAAATTCATCGATTAAGATTGCGGGCGATGATTTTGATGAGGCGATCGTCCGCTATATGCGTAAGAAACATAATCTTCTGATTGGAGAGCGGACGGCGGAGGATATTAAGATTAAGATCGGGACGACTTATCCTTTGATTGAGGACGAGGAGTTGGAAGTGAGGGGCCGCAATCTTGTTACGGGGCTTCCGAAGACTGTTACTGTGACCTCCTTAGAGACGGAGGAGGCGCTGCGCGAGCCAACGGGACAGATCGTGGAAGAGGTAATTAATGTACTGGAGCGAACGCCTCCGGAGTTGTCTGCGGATATTCTGGACCGCGGGATTATGCTGACCGGCGGCGGCTCAATGCTCAGGGGATTGGAAGAACTGATAGAGGAGAAGACGGGAATCAATACCATGACGGCGGAGGATCCGATGAAGGTGGTGGCGATCGGTACGGGACAGTTTGTGGAATTGGTGAGCGGACGAAGAGAATTTTAATGGACAGTATAAAGGGATATGTGGAACATATTGTGTACCGCAACGAGGAGAATGGATATACGGTATTTAATCTGAATAACGACGACGGAGAAGTGACCTGCGTCGGGAAGTTTCATTATGTTGAAGAAGGAGGGCTTTTAAAGCTTACGGGAGAGTATATCACTCATAAGCTGTACGGCCTTCAGTTCAAAGTCGAGACTTCGGAAGTTTGTGAGCCTGAAGATCTGGTTTCCATCGAACGTTATCTGGGATCCGGGTCAATCAAAGGGATAGGCGCTTCTCTGGCAGGGAAGATTGTGAAGAAATTTAAAGAGGACACTTTCCGTATTATTGAGGAGGAACCGGAGCGTCTGGCAGAGATTAAGGGGATCAGCGAGCGGAAAGCGCGTGAGATCTCAGCTCAGGTGGAAGAAAAGCGCGATATGCGCCAAGCGATGATATTTCTTCAAAAATACGGGATATCTACGACTTTGGCGGCAAAGATCTACCAGCATTATGGGCAGAGTGTGTACCGAGTCATAGAAGAAAATCCTTACCAGATTGCAGACCATGTGTCTGGGGTTGGGTTTAAGACGGCGGATGAGATTGCAGTAAGGGTCGGAATCCATGCGGATTCCGATTTTCGGGTACGCAGCGGTATTTTTTATACGCTGCTGCAGAGTGTGAATGACGGGCATGTCTTTTTGGAGCAGAGTGTACTTCTTAGAAGATCAGGCGAGCTTCTAGGGATCAAGCTTACGGATATTGAGAGATATCTGATGGACCTTGCAATTGAGAAGAAGATTGTGATCAAGAAGGAAACGGACGGAATGAGGATTTATCCGGCCAGATTTTATTATATGGAGATGAACGTGGCGAAGATGCTGCGCGATCTTGATGTGGATTATGGGACGGAGGAAGGAAAGCTGCGGGACAAGCTTCATGCGATTGAGGAGCAGGCAAAGCTGTGTCTGGATGAGATGCAGAGAACCGCTGTGGTTGAAGCGGTAAGACGCGGAGTCATGGTACTGACGGGAGGGCCTGGTACGGGGAAAACCACAACCATTAACGCTATGCTTCATTTTTTTGAAAATGAAGGGATGGATTTCCTGTTAGCTGCGCCTACCGGACGAGCGGCCAAGCGTATGACAGAGGCGACAGGATACGAAGCGCAGACGATCCATAGGCTTTTGGAGGTCAATGGAAATCCGGAGGAAGACAGTGTGAGCGGATTTCAGCGAAATGAAGAGAATCCGTTAGAGGCGGACGTCATTATTATTGACGAGGTGTCTATGGTGGATCTTCCGTTGATGTCCGCCCTCCTTCGAGCGATCATTCCGGGGACGAGGCTGGTTCTGGTGGGAGACTGTAATCAGCTTCCAAGCGTGGGCCCGGGGAGCGTGTTGAAGGATATTATCGCCTCAGAGAGTTTTTCGGTGGTTATGCTGACAAAGATTTTCCGGCAGGCAGGAGAGAGCGACATTGTCGTCAACGCACATAAGATTAACCGCGGCGAGGATGTGATACTGGATAATAAGAGCCGGGATTTTTTCTTTTTAAAACGGCAGGATGCGAATGTGATCATCAGCGTGGTCATCACGCTGATACAGAAAAAGCTTCCGAAATATGTAGATGCCGCGCAGTATGATATTCAGGTATTAACTCCCATGAGGAAGGGCCTTTTGGGGGTGGAACGTCTGAATGGTATTCTTCAGGAATATCTGAACCCTCCGGAAAAGGGAAAGACGGAGAAGGAGATTGGAGACCGCCTTTTTCGCGAGGGGGATAAGGTGATGCAGGTTAAGAACAATTACCAGTTGGAATGGGAGATTTCTACCAAGTACGGGATGACTGTTGATAAAGGTATGGGAATTTTCAACGGTGATATGGGCATTATCAGGGAGATTAATACCTATGAGGAAACGATAATTGTAGAGTACGACGAGCAGCGTAAGGTAAAGTATCCATATGCTTTGACGGATGAGCTGGAGCTTGCTTATGCGATCACCATACATAAGTCACAGGGGAGTGAATATCCTGCGGTAGTGATTCCGCTGCTGTCAGGACCGAGACAGCTTTATCACAGGAATCTTTTGTATACGGCTGTGACAAGAGCAAGGCGTTGCGTCACTTTGGTCGGAAGCGATCAGGTTTTTCAGGAGATGATCCGGAATACGAATGAACAGAGGCGCAATACCAGTCTTGCAGAACGAATCCGGGAAATGCAATGAGACATGGAGTATTTCAGAAGATTATAGAAGGAGCCGCTTCCTGGCTGTGGCCGGAGGCGTGTCCGTTTTGCGGCAGGGTTGAAAGTCAGGGAATCTGTGATGCGTGCAGGAGGAAGGCAGACGCCCTGAAGGTTCGGGAGCCGAGATGCATGCGGTGCGGAAAGCCTCTGCCCTTTGCGGAACAGGAATACTGTTATGACTGCATGCATATGAGGCACAGGTATGACAGGGGATATGGTATGTGGATTCACAGAGAACCTGTCAGCACATCTATTTATCAATTCAAATATCACAATCAAAGGAGATACGGGGTCTATTATGCGGAAGAATTGATCTGCTGCTATGGTCATATAATAAAAAGATGGGATCCCGATCTCATTATCCCAATTCCACTTCATAAAAAGCGCAGAAGAAAAAGAGGGTATAATCAGGCGGCGGTTATCTGCCGGATAATCGGAAGAAAGCTGGGGATACCTGTGGATGAGAGGAGCCTGATCCGGAAACAGCATACGGATCCGCAGAAAGCCCTTGGTCATCAGGAGAGAAAGAGGAACTTAAAGGACGCCTTTGCGCTGAAAAACGGTTTTCGGCCGGCGCCGGCGGTTTTGCTGATCGACGATATTTATACGACGGGGAGTACAATTGATGCGGCGTCGGCGGTCTTAAAGAAGAAAGGAGTCGAAAAAGTCTATTTTTTAACTATAAGTATTGGACAAGGATACTGATATTTGTTATACTAAAAATGATGTTTGGTTGTATAATATAACATTTTGAGGTGATTTATGTTAGATAGGAAAAAAGTAGAGCTAATGACCCGTCTTGCTTTTTATGAACAGACGGAGGGAAAGGAAGACTTTAAGATCAGCGAATATTATCGCAGAGATTACACTGGTCTCCATATGATTTGTTCTGTTTTGTGGGTAACGGTCGGCTATATCTGCGTGGTCGGGATGTTTATGTTAGTGAAGATGGAGGATATCATGGGCAGCGTATCCAATGGCTTGATCGTGATGCTTGCGGGCGCGGTCGTCTTGGGCTATATATCCCTGATTATCGTGTATCTGATTATTACAGGACATATTTACAATGAAAAGCATAAGGATGCCAGACAGAGGGTAAAAAAGTATAACCATAATCTGACGCGGCTTCTCAGGATGTATGAAAAGGAGAACAGATAGATGGACAGTATATATGTACTACGCGGACGAATAGAAGAATTATATTCAAGGAATTCAAAGATATATGATAAGGCCATTCAGTTTATACTTGCGGTTTCGACTTTCCTGCTGATTAATCGGAATGTGGGATTCATGAAGGCGGCGGCGTCGCCGGCAGCGTCGGTGGTGCTTGCTGTGATTTGTACGTTCCTTCCCCTTGCCGTGACTATTGTGGCTGCGACAGCGCTGATTATGCTGCATATGTATTCCGTATCCCTTGGAATCCTTGCTGTGACGGCGGTTATGTTTTTGGTGATGTATATTTTCTATCTGCGTCTTGCGCCAAAGAAGGCGTTGGTGGCGCTGCTTACGCCTCTTGCGTTTTTCCTGCATGTTCCTTATGTAATACCGGTCGCATGCGGCCTCGCGGCGTCGCCGGGGAGTATGGTTGCGGTGATCTGCGGTACGCTGGTGTATTATATGATGGAATACGTGAAGAAAGCGGCTGCGAATCTGGACGGTTCAGGCATCAAGGGGATGCTGACCCAGGGGACGGATTATCTAAGCAAGGTTTTTCAGAATAAAGAGATGTGGGTAATGCTTATTGCATTTATACTTTGTTTCTTTGTTGTGTATGGGATTCACAGGGCGTCAATGGATCATGCGTGGAAGATCGCTATTGTTGTGGGGATTATTGTGAATCTTGTGGCGGTTGTTGCGGGAGATATCGTACTTGGAGTGCATACTTCTTATGGCATGCTGATCGGAGGAAGTGTCGCGTCGCTTGTGATCGGATTGATTCTGGAGGTATTCTATTTCTCCGTGGACTATACCAGAAGCGAGAAGCTGCAGTTTGAAGACGACGAGTATTACTATTATGTGAAGGCGGTTCCAAAGCTGTCGGTTGCAGGGCCGGAAAAGACGGTTAAGAGAATCAATGAGAGGCAGGAGACAGAGATTATAGATACCGAATCCGTCCGGAAAAAATCAGGAACAGCATCCGGGGGAGTCGGAAAGAACGGAAAGAGGCCGATGCCTAAGAAAGGGCAGTCGGTTAAGAAGCATGATATGAAGGAAGTAGACAAGATGCTTCTTACCCAGAGTCTTAGAAAAGATCTGAATATAAAAAAATAAAGGGTTATCAGGAAACTATAAGTTATTGAAAAGGAGGTGAGGGAATGGAACAGCAGATTACCAGATTTGTAGGGAAATACACCTTTTCCGGCTGGTTTTTTCCGGAGGTGAGAATTACAGATATTGTAGAGGTATTAATCCTTACTTTTCTGCTCTACCATATTATGGTGTGGATCAGGAATACGAAGGCATGGATGTTGTTAAAGGGCATAGTAGTGCTCGCTGTGTTCATTCTGGTCGCCGCCATTTTCAAGATGCATACCATACTGTATATTGCCAAGAATTCGGTTACGGTTATGGCCACTATCGCGATCGTGGTATTTCAGCCGGAGCTGCGCAGGGCGTTGGAAAAGTTGGGAGAAAAGCAATTTTTGCCTGCTATGGTGCCGTTTGAGGCAGGACGGGAGAGGGTTCGGTTCAGCGAAGAGACGCGGGAGAGTATGATAGAGGCTGCTTACGCCATGGGTAAGGTGAAGACAGGGGCCTTGATTGTCGTAGAACAGGCGATCCGTCTTACGGAGTACGAGAGTACGGGGATTCAGATGGATTGTTTGGTGTCCAGTCAGGTTTTGATCAATATTTTTGAGCATAATACGCCGCTGCATGACGGGGCGATCATTGTACGGGGGGACAGAATCGTATCGGCGACATGCTACCTGCCGTTATCCGATAATATGAGGATTAGCAAGTCTCTGGGTACAAGGCACCGCGCGGCGTTGGGAATGAGCGAAGTAAGCGACGCGTTGATCATCGTGGTTTCGGAAGAGACCGGGGCGGTATCCGTAGCGCAGGGAGGATTTCTTTCCCGAAATATTTCGGAGAAGGAATTGAGAGAAAAACTGACCAATATTCAGGATAGGAGAGTGGAGACCAGCAGGCTTGCAGCGCTGTGGAAAGGAAGGCGGAAGAATGAAAAGAAGACTGACAGCTAATCTGGGTCTTAAGGTATTAGCCTTTTTTAGCGCAGTTTTGATGTGGTTTCTTGTGGTTAATATCGATGATCCTGTGACAGAGAAGACATATACCGGAATACCGGTTAGTGTGATAAACGAAGAGGTTGTGACGACGACCAACAGAACATACCAGATTGTGGATAATACGCAGGAGGTCACGGTGACAGTCAGCGCTAACCGTTCTGTTCTGAACAAGATCAGGGCGGAGGATATTGTAGCAATTGCCGACATGAAAGAATTGAGTCTGGGAACACAGATTCCTATAGACGTGTCCATACCTGGTTATAAATACGAAAAGGTATTTTCGTCGCCGGGAAATCTTCAGGTTAAGATTGAAGATGAGGCGAAGAATAATTTCCCGATTACACCGGCTACGATCGGAACGGTTCGGGAGGGGTATGTACTTGGAGAAATTAAGCCGAATCCGGAAAAAGTGACGCTGCGCGGTCCGAAGTCTGTCATCGACAGTATCAGCAGGGTTGTTGCGGAAGCAAATGTATCGGGATTGTCAGAGAATTCGGATATAGAAGGACGGCTGATTTTGTATGATGCGAACAATAATGTAATCGACCAGACGCTTCTGGCGAACAATCTTGGAAAGGACGGGGTCAGCGTTCGTGTTACGCTGCACCAGATCAGGAGTGTCCCGGTGAAGCCGGATACATCTATGATTACTGCGGCGGCAGGTTGTAAGGTAAGCGCTGTCAACATAGAGCCGAGAGAAGTTCGGGTGACAGGCAAGAAGGAGGATCTGGATAAGCTGGATGCGATCGAGATACCTGCGGAGGATCTTACTATTTCTGATTTATCGGAGAGAACGGAGAGGATCGTAGACATATCGTCTTATCTTCCGGACGGAGTATCGCTGGTGGAAGAGAATGCCAGCAGCGTAGTGATGACGATACTGATTGAACAGCCAGGTGTGAAGAATTACGAAGTGTCAACCAGCTCTATAACTGTGAATAACCTTGCAGAAAATCTCGAACTTAGTTACGGAGCCGTGGATCTGGAAATCCAGGTCAAGGGTCCTGCGGAAGTTCTTAAGGTATTTACGGTAGCCAAGAAGGTGAGTATTGATCTTAAGAATTATCAGACCCCGGGAATCTATCTTGTTCCGGTCGCAGTAGAGCTTCCGGACGGATGCACGCTGTTAGATACTGAGGAAGTAGAGATAATATTAGAGAAAAAGACGGAGGATGATCAAGAAGAATAAACGGAGGAGACTATGGTTAAACAGAGAGTTACAATTATGAACCCCACCGGACTGCATTTGAGACCTGCAGGAATCTTCTGCAATACAGCCAGCAATTTTAAGTGCAAGGTGACCTTTGAGTATGACAATACAATCGCTAATGCAAAAAGCGTGCTGAGCGTGCTCGGTGCCTGTATCAAAAAAGGCGACGAGATAGAATTGATCTGTGAGGGCGAGGATGAAGAAGAGGCGTTAAGCGAGATGGTTGCCGCTATTGAGGACGGACTCGGGGAATAATCATATAACAAAAGACGAATATAAGGGGCTGCTGCGAAAGACAGTTTATACGCCGTATATGGGCGGTATTATTACAAATAATATTCCATATGGCGTATAACAGTTATTTCGCAGCAGCCTCTTTTCTCTCGGTTTATTCACCAACCACGACCATCAGGCTTCTGGGCCGAAGCGTGATCTTGTCGCTGTGAAGGTCGTAGGGCTTCTGGACTTCATCCCAGGTATCAACAACCACTTTCCAGCACATGGAGATAGGAAGTTCCGGCAGAGTCACGTCAACCTCTTCCCAGTAAGCGTTGGACGCAACGTAGATAAACTGCGGGCCGGAGCTTTTCTCTTGTCCTGTAAACATGACTCCGATATATCTGTCGTGGCCGGCAAAATGTTCGCACCAAGGCGTAACTCCATGGAAACTGATATCCGGGAATCCATTCACGCCATTGCTGACGTTGGTGCGCAGCAGCCTGTGGGATTTGCGGAAACGTATCATGTACTTGAAAAATTCGAAAATCTCTCTGTTTTTATCCAGCAGGTGCCAGTCCAGCCAGGAGGTAATATTATCCTGACAGTAGGAATTATTGTTGCCGAACTGTGTGTTGCAGAATTCATCCCCGGCAAGGAACATGGGAATTCCCCGGCTGCACATCAGGATGGCGAAGGCATTGCGGATCATCCGCTTTCTGAGGAATATGACGTCGGGATCGCTGGTGTCTCCCTCTACTCCGCAGTTCCAACTATGGTTGTCGTTGGAGCCGTCGGTATTGTTCCAGCCGTTCTTCTCGTTGTGTTTCTCATTGTACGAGTATAGGTCATAAAGCGTAAAACCATCATGGCAGGTGATAAAATTCACGGAGGCGTTTTCACTCCTATCAATGGCGTAGATATCGCGGGATCCCACGACCCTCAGGGCAGCGGCCATCGCCATTCCCTCGTCGCCCTTGAGATAACGGCGCATATCGTCGCGGTATCTTCCGTTCCATTCCGCCCAGCGATTCCAGGACGGGAAGGTTCCCACCTGATAGAGTCCGTCCGCATCCCACGCCTCCGCGATGAGTTTAACGTCCCCAAGGATCGGGTCAAAGGCGAGAGCCTGCAGAAGAGGCGGTTTGTTCATGGGCGATCCGTCTTCGTTGCGGCCGAGAATGGACGCAAGGTCAAAACGGAATCCATTTACCCGGTAAGTGTTGACCCAGTAACGCAGACAGTCCAGTATCATCTGGCGGACAATGGGGTGGTTGCAGTTTAAAGAGTTGCCGCATCCGCTGAAATTATAATAATACCCGTCCGGTGTCAGCAGATAGTAGATATTGTTGTCGAACCCTTTAAACGAGAAGAAGGGACCGTGCTCGTTTCCTTCCGCCGTGTGATTGAATACGACGTCCAGATATACTTCTATGCCGTGCTGGTTGAAAACCTGAATCAGATGTTTTAACTCATTACCTTCCCGGTTATGCTCCCGATAAGAGGAATAGCTGGTGTTGGGAGCAAAGAAGCTGACCGTGTTGTATCCCCAGTAATTATAAAGCTTTTCCCCGTCTACTTCCCGGTAGTCCTGCATCTCGTCAAACTCGAAGATCGGCATCAGTTCTACAACATTAACGCCGAGTTCCAGAAGATGGGGCAGTTTTTCTAATAATCCGTCGAAGGTTCCCGGGTGAAGGACGCCGGACGAACCGTGCTTGGTAAATCCCCGAACATGGAGTTCGTATATAATCAGATCTTCTGTGGGGAGCAGGGGAGGCGCAATACTTCCCCAGTCGAAATCGTCCTTGACCACGCGGGCTTTGTAGTGCTGTCCGCGGGGAGAGGAATCACCCCACTGGCTTTGGCCGGAAACCGCCCGTGCATAGGGATCCAGAAGATATTTGTTTTTATTGAAAATTAATCCCTTTTTCGGCTCGTAAGGTCCGTCCACCCGGTAGGCGTATTCAAAATCTTCAATATTCAGTTTAAACACAATCATGGAATAGACATTGCCGATTCGGTAGTGTTTTGGGAAAGGAAGGATGGCGAAAGGCTCCTCCGCTGCCCTGTGAAACAGCAGTAATTCAATGGATGTGGCCCCATGGGAATATACTGTAAAATTAACGCCTCCCGGTATGGCTGTGGCGCCGTTAATCTCGTAGAATCCCGGGCGTACTTCATAACCGCTGATGTAGTCCAGAGGAACCAGATGGATGGTGCGGGGAAGACCGAAGTTCGTAGTCTTGCCCGGGGGCTGTTCTTGGGGTGTCATGTGTGTGCTGGTAATTGGTTCGTTAGTGCTCATATCATGCCTCCTTGTATTCTTGTAGGGAACCTTGTAAACCGTGAGTTAATCTTTTACATATCTTATATCGGCTGTTTTTTTAGAATTGATTAGGATTGCTTTTAGGTTATAAGATTTGACAAGGAAAATGGGATGCGGTAGACTGTATTTATCTTAAACTGCCTTGAGAGAACTCTAACAGCATAAACTACGGACACTACACTAGGAGAGATCTGCGTAGGATTCCGGGCGTTATGCGTGCGTACGGATCTTTTTACAGGCGGCAAAGGAATAGAGAAGGCGGGTACGGCATATGAAAAAGGTTTTGATCGTGTTATATGCATCCATCCTTGCGCTGGTCTCAATCAGCGCGGCAGGATGCGGAAGCAGAGAGGAAGACCCTGCTCCCAAGGAGCAAAAAGAGGAGGAGACCGGCAGGGTGAAGGAGCCTGAAAGAAAAGAAGAAAAAGAAAATGAGCCAAAAGAGAACGGGATAGCGGCCCCGTCGGCGACGGGAGCGCTGCATGTGGAGGGGACGAAGCTCTGCGGCAGCCATGGCGAAGCCGTACAGCTTCGGGGGATCAGCACCCATGGAATGGCGTGGTTTCCGGACTATATCAATGAGGAATGTTTCGCGCAGTTACGTAATGAATGGAAAGCCAATGTGATACGTCTCGCCATGTATACTTCCGAGTCCGGCGGATACTGCACGGACGGCGACAAGGAATACTTGAAAGGGTTGATCCGCAGCGGCGTGCAGTATGCCTCAAAACAGGATATGTACGTCATTATTGACTGGCACATTTTATTGGACAATAACCCGAATATGCATTTGGACGAGGCGAAGGCTTTCTTTGCGGAGATATCTTCGGAGTATGCCGACGCCGACAACGTGCTGTATGAGATCTGTAACGAGCCTAATGGCAGCGCCGGTTGGGAAGACATTAAGTCCTATGCTCAGGAAATCATCCCCGTGATCCGTGCTAACGACAAGGAGGCCGTGATTATCGTAGGGACGCCGAACTGGTCGCAGTTCGTGGACCAGGCGGCCGCGGATCCGATTACAGGGTATGAGAACCTGATGTATACGCTTCATTTTTATGCGGCGACCCATAAGGAGGATCTGCGCGGCAGGATGACGGCCGCTATTGACGCGGGGCTGCCGGTCTTTGTGACGGAGTATGGGATATGCGATGCGAGCGGTAACGGCGCTGTCGACATAGAGCAGGCTGACCAGTGGGTAGATCTGATGGATCGGTACGGCGTAAGCTATGTGGCGTGGAACCTGTCCAATAAAGACGAGAGTTCGGCCATGCTTTTAAGTTCCTGCGGCAAGACCAGCGGTTTTGCCAAGGAGGACTTAAGCGAGGCGGGAAAGTGGCTGTATCAGATGCTGCAAACGAGGCAGACGGAAGTCCGGGACGGGCAGACTGCAGATGAGCCGGCGGGAAGTGAACAGCCGACGGACGGTGAACAGACGGCAGGCAATGAACAGCGGGCGGACGGTGAACGGACGACAGACAGCGAACAGCCGGCGGACAGTGAACGGACGGCGCAGGATGGGGAGAATCAAAAGGACGATAAGATAGTAGCGTGCGGGGATATCGAAGCCGCCATGTACCAAAAGAACAGTTGGGAGGAAGACGGCAGACCCGTACGCCAGTATGAACTTACGGTAAAGAATACTTCGGACCGGGCATGTACGAGTTGGGAGCTTTATATTCCGTTTGAGGAAGAGATCTCACTGGCGGACGGATGGAACGGAGATTATTCGGTAGAAGACGGAGCGGTACACATCCTGTCTAAGGAATATAATGGTACGATCCCCGCGGGAGGGGAGATTAAAGATGTTGGTTTTATTGTGAAAATAGGGGGATGAAAAGTCCCCTAAAAAAATATGTAACAGTTCAGCCTTGCGACTGGCAAAAGAGAGAAATTGAAAAAGTTTTTTCT
>CAJTOH010000064.1 GCA_910577685.1 uncultured Dorea sp.
CACCATGACAAGCGGTGTGTATGGTCTGCTGGGTGTAAATGGTGCGGGGAAAACAACGCTTATGCGTATGCTTTGTACGTTACTTCGTCCTACAAGCGGAAAGATTACCTGCAATGGGCGTGATATTTTAAAAATGGACGGAAAATACAGAGAAATCTTAGGGTATCTTCCGCAGGATTTTGGATATTATCCGGATTTCACGGTGGAAAAGTATCTGCTGTATATTGCATCCATCAAGGGTATTCGTCCGGTGGCGGCGAAAAAGAGAGTCAGGGAACTGATTGCGGGAGTAGGACTTCAAAAGGCGGCAAGGAAGAAAATGAAACAATTATCCGGAGGTATGTTACGGAGAGCAGGAATTGCACAGGCAATGTTGAATGATCCGAAAATACTGATATTGGATGAGCCGACAGCAGGACTTGATCCAAACGAGCGTATCCGGTTCCGAAATCTGATTAGCGAATTGGCTGAAAATCGGCTGGTGCTCTTATCTACGCATATTGTCTCAGATGTTGAGTACATTGCGAATGAAATATTGCTGATGAAAGAAGGAAAAATCCTTCACAACGGTACTGCGGCTGAACTGTTGGGAACGATGACAGAGGGTGTATGGAAGTGCTTTGTAAATAAAAGCGAAGTGGAAAAGTACATGAAGAAATATAAGATTTCTAATATGAAGTCAGAAGCCCACGATGTGGAACTTCGGATTATCTCGGCGAAAAAGCCAATGGCGGATGCAGAACTTGTGGATGCAAATCTGGAAGATTTATTCTTGTACTATTTTGGAGAAAAGGCAGGTGACAGCAATGCTGATTTTTGAAATTAAAAAAATTCTTGTAAAGCCGGTGAATAAGATTGTACTTCTTGTTCTGACGGCAGCGTTGTTAGTGGGAAGTTTTCTTACTCTTAGGGATGTGACGTATACGACAGAAGGCGGAGAAGTGCTCCGGGGGATTTCAGCTGCGAAAGAATTGAAGTCCGTAAAAAATGAATGGAAAGGCGAGTTGACTGAGGACGTATTATGGCAGGTAATAGAGGAAAATCAAAAGATTCTTGCAGAGACGCCGAATCTTGATGAAGCGTTTGTGAAGCAGCAGGGTCTTAGGGATATTCACGAGATGCTGAATAATGGATTTGCCGGATTTGATGAGTGGGATTATTATCGTGCGGACAGTTTATCGCCAGAGGAAGCGGCAGGAATTTATCAGATAAGGGTAGATAGTCTGAAAGAATATCTTTCCAGAGAAGAGGTGAAGGACACCTTTTCGGAAAAAGAAAAAGAGTTCCTGATCAGCCAGTGGGAGAACCTCAAGACACCTTTTTACTACGAATATGCAGAAGGATGGAAAGCGCTTTTGGATTCGCAGTATCTTCCGACTTTGATGACATTATTAGTTGTGATCCTTGGGGCGCTTGTAGCAGGCATTTTCTCTGACGAATATTCATGGAAAGCGGATTCTATTTTCTTCTCAAGTAAACTGGGAAGAAACAAGGCGGTATTATCAAAAATCAGTGCCGGATTTTTGATTACTACAGTTTTATATTGGGCATCTATACTTCTCTTCACGATAATCATATTAGGGGCGCTGGGTGTTGGAGGCGCAAATTGCCCGGTGCAGCTTGGAGAAAGCAACTGGATGAGTATTTATAATTGGACTTATCTGCAAAAATATTTCTTTGTTACGATAGGCGGATATGTTGGAAGTATGTTTATTACACTTTTGGCAATGACAGTATCGGCAGTTACACGCTCCACGGTAATTGCAGTGGTAATTCCGTTTGCATTATCCTGTGCGCCGATGTTTTTGGGAAGAATTACAGTTTTGACACGTATTATATCATTTTTCCCGGATATGCTGCTGAGGATATGCACATACCATGACGAATTTCTTCTGTGTGGGATCGGAGGAAAGGTAATGGGAGTCTTTACGTTTCTGATACCGTTATATGTAGTACTTTGTCTTGTCATTGTTCCGGTCTTGTATTTGATATATAAAAAGGCAGAAGTAAAATAAATGGGGCGATATAAGAAAAAAGATTCATCAAAAGCTGGTTTCCAATTTACCGGAGCAACCCGCGATTGAGCAGCTTTCAAAATATTTCCTTATCAATACTGCAACATTGAAAAATACATTTAAGGGCATTTAAGGAAAACCCATTGGAACCTATATGAAAGAATGCCGTATCAGACAAGCCGCTGTGCTGCTTCGCCAAACACAGGCGACAATAGCGGAGATCGCCAATCAGGTCGGGTATGAGAACCAGAGGAAACTTTCTACTGCGTTTCGAGATATTATAATGATCACGCCGGCTGAATACCGAAAGCAAAATATTGGTGAATAGAGATATTGTCAAAACGATACCGGCAGATAGGATTGATTGCTAGCAATCGGAACCAGTGGGTAATACATATCTTATCCATTGTTTTTTCTATCTAACGGGGGTGATAGCATGGGAAATTAGCCGTACTGGACATATCTGAATCTGGCAGGCAAATTGGAGAAAAACTGTTTGTTTTGCTTGATCCAGAGCAGAAGGAAGATTTGGTGCAATATATCCTTAATAGGAAGAATCTGGGTAATATTTCTAAGGCTCCCCTATGTGCTGTTTCTGAAAATCGCCATTTACAGTATGATTCACCCAAAACATTAACAGAAATCCAAGAAGGTGATCTGTATTTTTGTCTGGAGGAAAGAACGGTGTGTATCAGCAGTCGGGAGATAGAATTAACAGCTAAAGAATTCGATGCCCTCCACTTACTGATTATCAACAGAAAACGGGTTTTAACTTTTGAAACCATAGCTTACCATGTTTGGGGTGAAGAATATATTGATGTCACACCGAAAACAATCCATAATCTGTTGAGTCGTCTTCGTCAGAAACTTCAAACTACACCTGATGCACCTGAATATGTTATCAGTGTGCGAGGTGTCGGTTATAAATTTGATGCCGGAATATAACAGATAAATTTAGGGTGTTTTTAGGGCATTACCGGGAAAGGCTGGCGATAAAAGGCGGATATGCCCCTGTATAATATTCCCCAAGTAACAGATTGAGGGGATATATCCAAGTATAGTGACTAATCTATTTATGCTCCTCCGGATATGGGGGCAGACATGCACATTAGAAAAGTCCAATACTTCCATCAAAAGCGCCAACAATATAATCAAATATATTTTAGTGCCGCAGTTCAAAAAGCTGCGGCATTTTTTGTATCGACATATTTTTATCTCTTCTCCCAACAACTAGCAAAATGTTCTATTAAGCGCGCACCTGTAACAAAACAGGTATGCGCTCTTTTCTTATCTGCAAAACAGACAAACCTTATTGCTGTCTCTGTTTCAGATGATAGTCCGGGGTGTCGCTCTCCACCCTCTGATTTCGATTTAGCCTATCAACTCAAAAAATCGAAATTGGAGGAATTACCCATGAAAGAAATCAATCTGCGGGATTATTACCCGTTTTATACAAAAGATACTGTTATTGAAGTGCCTGACGAGGTGGCTGATTTGCTTCGGGAATATAAATTAAATGAGGCTGCTAATTTCCTGCGTACATACCGGCATAAGGCATATTTTTCGCTGGACTATGATACCAATGTGGAGCGGGATGCATTGGTAATCGTCCTGTCCCCTTTGGATATTTTGGAGCAAAAAGAGGATAATGCTGCTCTTTACCATGCCCTTTCTACGTTACCGGACAAACAACGGGAAAGGATTTATGCTCATTATATTCTCGGTATTAGTCAGACCGAGATTGCCAGAACAGAAGGTGTGAACCCACGGAATGTCCGTCATTCTATCGCATGTGGTCTGAAAAACTTGAAAAAGTTTTTTGAGAAATTTTGAAATGAGCCATCCTAATGACCCCCAAAAATGAAATGAATAATAGAGGGACATATTCGGCGGGACAAGCCTGACGGGTGTGGCCGCACAGCACAAGCTCCGGTCCCCCCCCCCCAACTGTAAAACTGTCATAACTGCCACGCCCCTCGCTTGTTCCTTGACAACCGAATATACGCTGTTACAGGTACTTCATTCTGTGTTCCGAGCGGCAGATGGGGCGGCGCGACGACAGGCAGCCTAAGGAGGTGATGAATCCAGGCTGTCCGAGCGATTAACGCAACCTACGAAACCGGCTGTGGCAGGCCGGACGCGACAACGGCACAGATCACAATGGTACTTCTTCACGGCTCCCTAAAGACTTGGGGAGAGTTCCTGCGGCGTCTGCTTGCTTTGGCAAAGCGGCGGCGCATGTGGGGCTATGATGCGGTGACGCTATCCGCAGCCTGTAACAGCCCCATCCTGGTAAACCAGGGCTTGCCGGGGGTGCGTGGCAAATACGGCAGCAAAATCGAAATTAGATACAATGGGCCGGATCTGTGGTCTTAGATACTGTAGGTCCGACCTATTCATGTGGTTTTGATAATTCAACATATAAATTTGAACTATGGATAAATCGTAAATTTTTCAATTAGCAGCAGACAAGTGACAGATAGCGCGGTAGAATAATGATAGGAAGTCATATCCGCACACACTGTCTTTGTTGGATGCGGAAAGGAGGACAAATGAACCAGGCAACAAACAGTGTGCAAAGAAGTGCTCCCGAACAAAGGACTTACAAAGTGGAAGATATTGCTGCCATGCTGAATATTGGCCGTACCTCTGCTTACAGCCTGGTAAAAGAGGGACATTTCAAAATTGTACGGGTTGGTAATGCCATACGAGTTTCCAAAAAATCATTTGACGAATGGTTAGACGAGCAGACGTTCTAACTTAGAAAGGAAAGAGACTATGGCATCTATTATCAAACGTAAGAAATCTTATTCCGTTGTTTACAACTATATTGATGAAAATGGAGAAACGAAACAAAAATGGGAAACATGGCATACCCATAAAGAGGCCCTGAAACGGAAAGCGGAGGTTGAGAACCAGCAGAACAACGGTACCTTTCTTCCTCCAAATAATCAGAAAGTATCGGATTTTCTGTATGATTTCGTTTCCACCTATGGGGAGAAAAAATGGGGCGTGTCTATGTATGACGGTCAGACAGCCCTGATAGCCAATTATATCAATCCGATTATCGGAGATATGGAAGTTCAGGACATTACTACTCGCGTGGTGGATAAGTATATCCAAACGCTTCAAAAGACGCCCTCTGTTTCCCGGAAGAACCGGAAAGCCCGGACGCAATTTGTTACCAACCAGACCATTGAAAAGATTATCAAACTTCTTCGCTGTGCATTTAAGCAGGCGGTAAGATGGGAACTGATTGGGAAAAATCCCTTTGACAATGTGGTTCTCCCAAAGACCGAGTATAAAAAGCGCGACATTTGGGATGTCGAAACGATCCGTCTTGCGTTGGATCAATGCACGGACAGTAAACTGTATATTGCCATGAACCTTGCTTTTGCGTGTTCTCTGCGTATGGGAGAGATTCTTGGACTGACCTGGAAAAATGTTCATATTGAGGACGAAAACATAGCAGCCGACAATGCCTATATCTACATAGAAGCAGAGCTGACACGGGCATCCAAACAAGCTATTGAGACATTAGGAGAAAAAGACATCTATCATATCTTCACTCCGTTAATGCCGAATACAAGTACCCGGTTGATCCTGAAAAAGCCAAAGACAGATTCAAGTGTCCGTAAAGTCTGGCTGCCTAAGACAGTGGCCTATATTCTTCGAGAGTGGAAAAAGTCACAGGAAGAATTGAAAGGATTTCTCGGTGATGAATACCAGGACTTTAATCTGGTGGTCGCGCTGCCGAATGGCCGCCCTTGTGAGAATCGAATTATTGAGAAAGAGTTTTCACTACTGAAACAAAAGGCAGGACTCCCCAACGTCGTATTTCACTCATTGAGACATTCCAGTACAACTTATAAGTTGAAACTCAATCATGGCGATCTGAAGGCCACACAGGGTGATACAGGACATGCAGAAATAGATATGATTACGAAAGTCTATGCTCACATTCTTGACGAGGATCGCAAAATCAATGCACAAAAATTTGAGAGTGCTTTCTATGCAAAGCCTGATTTGAGAAATGTAGCGCCTCCACAGGAACAGCCTCAGGCACAGACCTTAGACCTGGCAACGTTGATTGAACAGCTTCAAAAATCACCAGAACTTGCAAGCACCCTAGCCGCTCTGATTTCAGGTCAAAAAGCGGTCTAAAATCTCAAATTAGCAAAGACGCAGTTTTTATTAGCAAGACACAGATTTTTGTTCGTTTCCAATTAGCAAAATATACATCGTAACTCATAAACATTCAACAGTCCTCCAATCAAAGGAAGATGGTTTTGTCTAAGGATTACGGCTGAATTAAAAAAGCTGTAAACCCTTGAAAAAAGGCTTACAGCGTTGTTTACTGGCGTCCACGAGAGGATTTGAACCTCCGACCCCACGCTTAGGAGGCGTGTGCTCTATCCAGCTGAGCTACGTGGACTTATACAAAAAATATGAAATTATATTCCTAATTTAGACTCGAACCATCTACCGCTTAGGAGGCGGTCGCTCTATCCAACTGAGCTATAGCGACATTCAAAAAATCTATATTTAGTTTTACTTGTTACCTTTTTCCTCTTAATCGAGTACTCTAACATTTTCTTAGTAGGTGTATACTCCATCCAATTGAACAATGAGGACTCATACAAAAATATTAAATTATATACAGCTTTTAAACTAAAATCCTCTATCCCTTAGATTATACATAACTCCTTCAATGCTTTATTATTATACTTCATCACTATTTAATTGTCAAACCTTTTAAATAACTTCCTCAAATATTTTTCTACCGATTACATTTCAAATTCAAAATCAATAATCACTGACACTCATGATAATCGCAAAAGTGCCGGATTATTCCTTTACCAGCCGAAAAACATATCTTCCTCCTTTCCATCTACGACTGCAGTATATTCACTTATCCCGCTATTTTATCATCTATTCCTTTTGATAAGGTAAGACGCGCCATATAATATTCTCATTTTGCGCCCTTACAGTTAGTATCAAAGACCAGTCAAATCATCATATATTTACTTGCCCATTCTAATATTCTCCGTTATAATTTATTTTCACATACATCACTGTTCTTCGACTCCCGCACTAATGTTAATTCTTGTTATGAGATTTTCTTGTCCTTATATACGCCTTTATAAAATGTTCAGTGAAAGACAAAACTAGTGTACCGACACATTTACATTAAAAATGTTAAAACACTCCACCTTTTAACCAATCTACTCTATAAGCAGTTTCATAATTCTCATAACATAATCTATCAATAAATAATATGTTCTTTATGATATAGAATAAAATCCTTTTTATTAAAATCCGGCAGACACCCATATTCTTCTACAATCAATCTAAGCAACGCGGCTGCTCTCGCTTGGGTATTGATACTCTTTGCAGGATTAAATTCAATATCCGTAAAATAATTATAATTTAAAATTTCATCTATTGTAAATGATTCTTTTATAGCGGTAATATAGATAAAATCATAGAATACCGTTTGTGGTATTAAAGGGAACTCTTCATTTTGGTAACGAAATGCTTTAAGTATTCCCGAGTTACGCAATCTCTCGTCACGTTTAGCTTCCTTCGGCAACCTATCGAGCAAATCAAGATACGGCCCGCCCTTCTCAAAAACTTTAGAGCTTTGAAAAATATTCTCAAGGGCATAGTTATTAATCTTGAGATTAAACGCACTTAACTTAGTTCCAATATTCTCCATACTTTTAGTGCTGATTTCCAATGGTTTAGCGTTTACGTCTGTTTTTATTATCGCATTGTGCAGACTTTTTATAGATTTTTGTTTTTGAGATACTGCAAATCCGGAAAACCATTCAAACGAATACATGTCACTAACAACTTTCCCTTGACGAATAAAAAATGCAGGTCGCTGTGCCATCTTTCCCTCCTAAATAAAACGTAATTTAATCTTCCAATGAACAAATCATTTCTTGTATTTCAATTACGGCATTTTCAACTCTCAGTTTCACTTCTTCACTCCAAAATCTACTTCCACCAGACAATTCGTCAATTAAGTTAAAGATAGATACTGCGTCGGCAACAGGTATAAAACCAGTTGATTTCCATTCGGACAGATGATCACTAAGATAATCTGTAATTTCTGTATAGGTGCTCTCGTTAAACAAATTATTGCAGCGTAATTCTAC
Organism: uncultured Dorea sp.; assembly: GCA_910577685.1. GTDB lineage: Bacteria > Bacillota > Clostridia > Lachnospirales > Lachnospiraceae > Sporofaciens. Next base: position 8,180 of record CAJTOH010000064.1, read on the forward strand.
CAGTAACCCCTTTTCTCCAACAACCATATCAGAAAAACTCATTTCAATACTACCCCCAAAATACAATATATATCACAGCAGCATTAAAGTACATAACTATACAAGCTATTTTCTACAAATATACTTTATTAGACTTCAATAAAGCCTAAGAAGGGCAAAAGCTACTCTCTGTTCTAAATATGCTTTACATGCTCTATCAATAAAATAGTATAATACTACTTTCTTAGAATAGTCAACACTTTATACATTTTATAGGCATTTTTATAAGTATTTTTTAGACATTTTATTGATACTTATATCAATATTTTTATAGGTATTTTATAGATATTTTTATAGGTATTTTATAGATATTTTTATAGGCATTTTATAGACATTTTATCGATATTTTTATTAATATTCTCATTAATGTTTTATAGATATTTTAAAGGCGTTTATATCTTATCATGTATACAGACAAAAATTGTTAATTGAATTTCTGATCAGATTATAGTTACATCCCTTCAATATTATCTTAAATATAAATCAACTCTCTTTCTATAATTTCCTCCGTCCGGATACATATATTACTCATCCACCATAAAATTCAATCTTTACCCAAATCCAATCTTTTATTCATCCCTCCATAATCCTATATAAAAGCAATACAAATATAGCAATTTACTTCACAACTTACTCACACTACACTCCCATTTCATATTCAAAGGAAGCCCTGTCAGTTTTAAAAGAAAAATATATACTCTCTCCTTTACGAAATCTATAAAATGCGCGGCAAGCTGCATTTTCGCGGATTGTTCTTGTCATATTTCCATGATCCGGCGCCTTTAAAGGGTTTCTGACTTCTTCCAAAAGCCTCGCCTCTAATTCCATATTCCCCTGCGTAATTAGAATCTTCCCATTCCGAACCTGTAATGCTTTCGCCCCCAAATAAGTCGCCAGCCGGTACTCTTTCCCCTTCCATAGCACAACTCCAATAATACCGCGGATACGAAATCCGGAGATCGGCGCCTCCGCCACGGACAACATCAGTGAGCCTCCCGGAAAACTACATTGTGTCCATATATATTCTTTAGGAAATGAATACCCTCTGTCACCCTCCCAATATCCAAAAGATTTCCGAAACGAATACATACATCCATTTACATTTATTTTCCCCCATACTGAATGGCGCATACTGTATACAGTATGCCGACATTCTAGTAAAGGTAATATGGAAAACGGCCCCATAATATCATATTTTAAAGGACAAAGTTTTCCAAACTTCAGTTTCCCTCTTATTCTCACTTCTGGCGTATGTATATCCAGAAGAATTCCTCTCTCTCCAAATTGATTATTTCCAATGCAGATCTTTTCTCCTATCCGATGAAAATCCTCTGCCTGATAATTAAAGTTCCACGCTTGATTTTCCGTAATAATCTGAATAGAACAGGAACGTTTTCCTCCTGATCTATGAACTGCAGGTATGACTGATAATGTTTGAGTTTCAGTCTGACATTTAAAATACCATCCGAAAAAATAATTATCCATATATTCTCTCCTCAATAGAAATATTAGTTATATTTTTCCACAAATATATTTTACTTATACACACCGTTCCGTTTTCTGCATCAGTCTCCTTAAATTAATAGTAAAAAAGGATCTCGGATATAATACCCGAAACCCTTTCATGTAAATGGCAGCCTCATAATTACCTTCTATTTTTTTAAATGCACGTCCGCATAATTTACACCCAATTCCAACGCCGTTGCGTGGTCATTCACATAAATATCAATGCGGTTCTCCTTAATCGCCCCGCCGCAGTCCTCCGCAGTAAACACATGTCCTCCTATAATGACTTGAGTCCCATACGGAATTACTCTAGGATCAACCGCTATCGTCCTGCCTTCCACAACCGGCGCACCAGTTGCTGTAATTCCTGTCTCAACATCGCAGCAAATCTCGCATGCACAATAGTAAGTCAGCTTAAACGTACCTAGATTTTCTCCATACATATCCTTAGTGGCGTTTACATCACTGATGCCTCCTCCCGCGTATTCATAGCCATTATCATTCAAAACACGGGTTGCCCATACTGCATTATCCGTGCTCACATCAGCCTGTACAATCCCCATATCTGTACTCATAGCTTCTATTGTCTTGCCTTCTCCCGCATACATTACCACATGATAAATATTTCCATTATTAGCATAAAAGATCAAATCACCTGGCAAAGCGTCCTCTATTGGAATCTTTGTCCCATACTGTGCCTGATCGCGCGATACTCTTGGCAGATCATAACCATATTGCTTATAGATGCTCTGAACAAATCCTGAACAATCAGCTCCCTGTGTCAGGCTGGTGCCTCCCCATACATACGGATTCCCCACGAACTGCGCCGCGAATTCCACCATAGATCTTCGTATCTCACCGCTCGGTACTCCTGGTTTTGTTGAAGTAAGCGTATAGTAACATGCTCTATTCTCTTCCGGCTTTATCTTCTCTTCTGCCAAAGAAAATGATTCTTCATCATTTTCTTCTACCTGCTCTGTTACCTCCTCACCGAATCTTATTGATCCGCTTTTCACAAATCCCCGGACATCTCCGGACTCAATGTAAATCCATTCTTCCTTCTCATCCTCAAGAATAAAACACAGTCCTCCCTTCGGAATGATACCTATCACCCTGCTCTTCTCATCCTGATCTTCCATTACTTCCACATCTTCAACGTCGGCAATCGCATACTTCTTCTCTACAACCGTCTGACCAACGGTAGCTCTTAAATATGTATAGGCTTCATTCTCCTGCCATGGAAGCAATTCCAGCGCCATAGGAGCAGTTCCTTCAATTCCTGTATATTCTTGCTTTAGCCTTTCGGCTCTCTTTTTTGCTTTCTCCTGATATATTTTCAACTGCTTTCCTGCGTCATCACCGGTAATTATATCCTCTGAGCGTACAAACCCACGAACCCTTCCTGACTCAATATACAGCCATCCGTCTTCCTCTTCCTTCAATATATACAACAGACCATTTTTTCTTAGTTTTCCAACTGCACGGATTCTATCGTCTTCTCCTTCCTCCGGTACGATTGATTCTCGAATAGTCAAGTTTTCTTTTGCAAATGCATACTTTCTGGCAACCGTCCAGAAGCGATAATCTTCTAGTAATTTGGGAAGCTTCACCAGTTTTTGGTTCAACATCAACGACGCATTTTTAATTCTTTCCGGCGAAATTTTCTCAGGCTTAAATTGATCTGCATCTATAATCTCATTACTTGTATTTGTACCAAATCCCGGCATCAAATCCAACGTCCAAGATGATCCGCCAGAATTATCCGGCTTTTCAGACCCCTCAGGATTATCAGTTCCGTTTGGTTTTCCTGACGCTGACGGATCTTTCGAATTATCTGGTTTGCCCGATTCTGACGGATCTTTCGATTCATCCGGGTTACCCGATTCTGACGGATCTTTCGATTCATCCGGGTTACCCGATTCTGACGGATCTTTCGATTCATCCGGGTTGCCCGATTCTGACGGATCTTTCGAAGCATCCGGGTTGTCCGATTCTGACGGATCTTTCGATTCATCTGGTTTGTCTGAGTCATCAGCATCATTCGGGTTACCCGGATTGCCTGCTTCATTCGATTCCTCTGACTGATCAGAACCATCGGGCTGATTCGTATGATCCTTATCATTTGACTCGTTCATATCGTCTGAACCATCGGGCTTTTCTGACTGATCAGAACCATCGGGCTGATTCGTATGATCCGTTTCCCCCGGCAGATCGGTTGTCACAGAATTATCTGGTTGATCTGAACCATCAGAACTTCCCGGCTTTCCCGATGTTTCACTTCCATTAGCATTGTTCGGTTTTCCTGATATTCCGTTTCCATTAGAACTACCTGGTTTTCCTGATGTTCCGCTTCCATTAGCGTTGTCTGGCTTTCCCGACGTTCCGCTTACACCAGTGTTATTCTGCTTTCCCGTCATTCCGCTTCCAACAACGTTATTCGACTTTCCCGATGTTCCGCTTCCATTAGAACTATCTGACTTTCCCGAACCACTGTTGATATTTAAACTCCCGCCTTCTGATCCTTCTGGTATGGCCGTTACTCCACTCCTATTAACGTTATTTTGTTTTTTTCCTCCGGAACTATTTATTCTTTCCACCGTACCGCTTTCATTAGTTCCACCCGTATTTTTTGCTGATCTATTCGGACCATCTGTTGATCTTTCCGTATTTCTTGCAGATTCATGCGGTCTTGATAACATAGAACTTGCTTTCACCGGAGTTACAGGAACTACTACTTGCTGTATACTATTCCTGTCTGTATTACCAAATGGAGCATTATACTCTTCTGCCTCCAATTTATCTGTGTACTTTACGATGGGAAACGATAACGCTAGATTCGCACCCAATATTCCCACTACTCCTGCAGCGCACATCTTCCTAATTATTTTTCTTTGTTTATTCAAACGCAATCCTCTTTCTTTTACTATTATATTCACTCATTTCTACATTCTAGAACATTTTAAAAATAAAATCAATACACCTTTTTTTACCAATTAAATTGCCATCTAAAAATCAATTAAAGATCAATTAAAACAGTCAATTAAAAATAGGTAAAAAGTCATATATAATCACTTCGACTTTTCACCTATTTTTCTAAACCTTTTTTAAAAATTTATTCTTCCCTGCAGCCACATATTTCCTTTAAATCTTCTTCCCACTGCCGCATCTCCAATAACGCTTTGTACAGGTACACATATATCGAACATTAGTTCATTTACATCCAATCTCATTACGTAGATTTCTTCTCTTGTATACTCGTTAATAATCCTTTGCAATTCCAGAATTTCACCCAAAATAGAATAGTGGTCACACTCGATTCCGTAAGGCATAATGTAGGTATCAACAATGCTGAATACATCTTCGCTGACCAGACGCTGCGATACTTTTGAATATGTATCAATATCATCCATTGTCAGACTTTCAATAGCAGCAGGGTCACCTGTCCTCGCTGCGCTCACCAGCATCATACGGTTGTGTATTTCTTCTTTCTGCCGTTTCTCCTGCTCTTTATCTTTTAATACAGGAAGTAAAATGGTTCCCCCATTACACAATCCTGACAAAGTTACTGATTTATACTTTACGGAACTTTTTGCTTTATGGCGTTCTTTGAGCAGCTCTACTGTATTTTGAAGATGGAAGATCAGATTGATCCCCACCTTCATATCCTCGCATATTCCGGCATATGCCTCTCTGTCCATCCTTCTTTCTATATAGACATCCGCATGGCTGGTAATCCCGGTTCCCAGGAAAAACGGATAGTAATAATTTTTTTCGAACTCTTCATGAATATCTCTGTCCCCGAACATCGAGATACCAATCCCGGCTCCATACTCCTTCTGATATTCACATATATCCATTTCTTCATCCTGAGCTATCAGGTCATGCTGTGTAAATGAAGTTCTCACTTGGGTAAGAATATTTCTCAGTTCTCTTTTGCTGTTAATATTGCCAAATCCAATGGCATTCATATATTGATGCATATTATTTTCCTTATAAATGCAATTTTTTCGCTACAAGCACTCTGTGGCTAACTCTTTCACACCTGCATGTGCCGTTTATCTCTTAGGTACAAGAACCTCTGCGCCTCCCATGTATGGTCTAAGAACTTCCGGAATTCTAACCGTCCCGTCTGCCTGAAGGTTATTTTCCAAAAATGCGATCAACATTCTCGGCGGCGCTGCAACCGTATTGTTTAACGTGTGGGCAAAATATTTCCCGTCTGCTCCTTTTACGCGGATACCGAGTCTTCTCGCCTGAGCGTCTCCGAGATTCGAGCAGCTTCCTACTTCAAAATACTTCTTCTGTCTTGGAGACCATGCCTCCACATCACAAGATTTCACTTTGAGATCCGCAAGGTCTCCGGAACAACATTCCAGAGTCCGTACCGGAATATCCATGGAACGGAACAGATCTACTGTATTCTGCCACAGATTATCATACCATTTCATGCTTTCCTCCGGTTTGCAGACCACAATCATCTCCTGCTTCTCAAACTGATGAATTCTGTAAACTCCTCTCTCCTCAATTCCATGCGCTCCTTTTTCTTTACGGAAACATGGTGAGTAACTGGTTAATGTCTGCGGAAGTTCTTCTTCCGGCAGCATCTTACCAATGAATTTTCCAATCATGGAATGTTCGCTTGTTCCGATCAGATAGAGATCCTCGCCTTCAATTTTATACATCATGGCGTCCATTTCTGCAAAGCTCATAACACCGGTGACAACATTGCTTCTGATCATAAACGGAGGAATACAGTACGTGAACCCTCTTCCGATCATAAAGTCACGGGCATAAGACAGAACAGCCGAATGAAGTCTTGCGATATCTCCCATCAGATAATAGAAGCCGTTTCCTGCAACTTCTCCTGCGCTTTCCAGATCAATTCCATTGAAACTCCCCATAATATCTGTATGGTATGGAATCTCAAAATCCGGAACTACCGGATCTCCGTATTTTTGTATCTCGACGTTTTCACTGTCATCTTTTCCAATCGGCACAGAAGGATCAATAATATTCGGAATTGTCATCATGATCTTTTTAATCTTTGCCTCAACTTCTTTTTCTTCTGCAGACAGGCTTTCTACCCTTTCTGCATTGTCCTGTACTTTCTTTTTTAATTCTTCCGCTTCATCCTTCTTTCCCTGCGCCATACACGCGCCGATCTGTTTGGAAATTGTATTGCGTTCCGCACGGAGTCCTTCTACCTCCTGCTTTATATCTCTATTCCGCTGATCTAATTCTAATACGTCGTCCACCAGAGGTAATTTTTCATTTTGAAATTTTTTCTTTATATTCTCTCTTACCACATCCGGATTCATTCTTACAAATTTAATATCTAACATGTCATTCTCCTCCTCATAAGTTAAGGTAGTGTCAAGTTAACTACCATATTTTTTTAACAAACCTTATTATTTCAAGGG
>CAJTOH010000065.1 GCA_910577685.1 uncultured Dorea sp.
ATTTGAGCCTGTTTTTTGCAGCTCAGTTTTTCATAAATTACTTGACACTACCCTTTTCTGATTTGTTCAAATTGCCAATGCTCTCATTCTACCACACGCCTTTACACAATTCCATGAAAATCTAAGAAATATCGCCGAAATATCGCGGACTGTTATCCCTCTGAGGCCGCTTCTGAATATTCTATTGAAATTGCTTAATTTTCCCTTAATCCGGTTGCCCCCTGTTCCAAAATCTTCTATACTTAAAAACAATCATTTAAAATAATGGAGAAAACATGGATATGTCAATAAAAAACGCTTATATAATCAAAAAAATAAAGACGTTTCTAAAATATGGAGGATCTGCCGCAGTAATCGGCGCCGTGGTTCTATTCGGCACGGACCATTACGTTAAGATGAAGGCGGGCTCTGCCATTTCTTCGGAAGAAGACGTCATACATTCGGAAGAGAAGGCGGACGCCATTCTGGTCCTGGGAGCGCAGGTAAAGCCTGACGGCAAACCATGCCTGATGCTGAAAGAACGGCTGGATACCGGTATCCGTTTATATCAGGAAGGCGCCGCAGACCGAATCATCATGAGCGGAGATCATGGAAGCGACGATTACGACGAGGTAAATGCTATGAAAACCTATGCTATAGACCAAGGCGTGCCGTCCGATTGTATTTTCATGGATCATGCAGGTTTCTCGACCTATGAAAGTATGTACAGGGCGAAGGAGATTTTTCAGGCAGAGAGTCTGGTTGTGGTGACGCAGGAATACCATCTATACCGCGCTCTCTATGATGCCATGGCATTCGGCCTTGACGTCCGGGGCGTTTCATGTGATACCGCCGTCTACGAGGGAGATACTTACCGGAAGACCCGGGAAGTCCTGGCGCGGATGAAAGACGTAGGATTTACATTAGTAAAACCTGAACCGGCGCTTCTTGGCGACACGATTTCCCTGACCGGAAGCGGCGATGTAACAAATGATAAAAGCAACGCAGGCAGTTAGTTTCGTCTATGTTGCCTGATCCGTCCGGTATCCCAGCCTGCGCAGCATCTCCAGATCCGTCTCAATCGTGTATCCTGCCGTGGTCAGCATATCTCCGGAAATCGCGGCGTTTGCCCCGGAACAAAAGCACCCTTCTCCCTTATCCTCCATCAGTCCTCTTCCGCCGGCAAGCCGGATAAACGCATCCGGCAGGATAAATCGGTAAACTGCCGTGATTCTTCTCATGTCGTCCACAGTCAATCGGGCGTTTTCCTCATAGGGCGTCCCCGGAATCGGGTTCAGCATATTAACCGGAACGCTCTTGATTCCCAATTCTCTCAGGGTAAACGCCATATCCACCCGATCCTCCTCTGTTTCCCCCAGCCCCATGATACCTCCGCTGCACACGGTTAATCCCGCCGCCCTCGCCGCTTTGATGGCATTGACCTTATCTTCAAATGTATGGGTGGTACAGATGTTCGAAAAGTTCCTCCGTGACGTCTCCAGATTATTATGTACCCGAGATGCGCCCGCCTCTTTCACTCTGCGGAATTGTTCCTCACTGAGCAGTCCAAAGGACACGCACACACGGATGTCTGCCCGCCGTCGGATTGCCCGGATTGCACCGCACATCTGCTCGATCTCCGAATCCTCTAACGCTCTTCCGGAAGTCACGATGGAGAAGCGGTGTACGCCCCTGTCTGCGTTATATTCCGCCTGTCTCACAATCTCCTCCGTATTAAGCAGCGGGTATTCCTCCGCCGAGGTATCGTAATATGCCGACTGAGCGCAGTATTTGCAGTCTTCCGAACATCTTCCGCTCTTTCCGTTGATGATCGTGCAGATATCGAAGGCGTCTTTGCAAAAATGCTCCCGAATCCTATCCGCCGCCTGACATAGTTCCTCCAACGGCTCTTTATACAGCAGCAACGCCTCTTCTTTCGTAATCTCGCCTCCGCTGCAGATTCTTTCTGTTAGTTTTTTCACGAATGTCATATTCTCACCCTTTGTATTCATAATCACCTTAATAATTTCTGAAATAAATATATATCAGTTCCCGGCAAAATGTCAACTTATTTCTTCTCTATGTTTACATTTTATCCGCATTTTTATGCAATATTTTCCGGGGTTCCTTATTGACAAAAAACTTTTCACTGGTATAAAATTCAATATGATTATTCCAGAAAGGATGCTGTCTATCATGAATATTGTAAGAAAATTCTACTGCAGAACATTCCAGACAGGACTTAAGATCGCGCTGCCCTTCCTTCCGTATCGGAAACCAAACATTGCCGGCAGTGTCAAAGCGATCCCGGACATTTTACGGAAACATGGATGCGACCGTATCCTCATCATTACAGACGCCGGAATCATGAAGCTGGGGCTGACCAAACGTCTCGAAAAGGTTCTCGCCCAAAACCAAATCCCCTATTATATTTACGACAAAACCGTAGCGAATCCGACCACAGCAAATGTCGCAGAGGCTCTGGAGCTGTATCATGCAAATAACTGCAATGCAATCATCGGGTTCGGCGGCGGTTCCAGTATGGATTGCGCTAAAGCGGTAGGCGCACGTATCGCAAAACCGAAGCAGTCCCTTGCAAAGATGAAGGGAATCCTTAAGGTGCTCAAAAAACTCCCTCTTTTGATCGCAATTCCCACCACGGCGGGGACCGGCAGCGAGACCACGCTTGCCGCAGTCATCACCGACGCAGAGACGCGGTATAAGTATGCAATCAATGATTTCCCGCTGATTCCAAAGTATGCCGTTCTTGACCCCAAAGTGACTTTAAGCCTTCCCCCGTCTATCACTGCCGCCACGGGAATGGATGCGCTGACCCATGCGATAGAGGCTTATATCGGAAGATCCACTACCTACGGCACCAGAAAGAATTCCCTGATGGCGGTAAGACTTATCTTTCAGAATATTGACAAGGCATACGCAACAGGCAGCGACATCGACGCACGGCGAAACATGCTGCACGCTTCTTTCTATGCAGGATGCGCTTTTACCAAATCCTATGTAGGCTACGTCCATGCAATCGCCCACTCCTTAGGCGGCGAGTACAACGTGCCTCACGGACTTGCAAATGCGGTCCTTCTCCCTTTCATGCTGGAAGCCTATGGTTCGTGCATACATAAAAAATTATATCAGTTATCCGTTGCGGCAGGCGTTTCCGAAAAAGGCGCTCCTTATAATGTGGCGGCCGCAGAGTTCATCGAGGCAATCAAGGATATGAAGAAACGTTTCAATATAGGAGATACCGTGAAAGAGATCCGGGATGAGGATATCCCCAAACTCGCCCACTATGCGGACAAAGAGGGTAATCCTCTGTATCCTGTGCCTGTGCTGATGGATGCGAAGGAATTAGAACAGTTTTATTATCTTTTAATGGAAGATTCGTCAATGTAGGATTCCAAGAAGGAGACATTTTATAAGGAGACACTTATTATGAATGAACAGGAAATTAAACATATTGTGATCAATCAACGCAAATATTTTAACACGGGCGCTACCCTTGATGTCGACGCAAGGATCCGGGCATTGAAAAAGCTAAGGGAAAGTATTTTGAAGCATGAGGATGAGATTAACAAAGCGCTGAAAAGAGATCTCGGCAAAAGCAACTTCGAGAGCTATATGTGTGAAACCGGGCTGGTTCTCAGTGAGATCAGTTATATGCTGAAGCATATCCGTTCTTTTGCGAAGGAGAAGACTGTAATGACTCCCCTTGCACAGTTCCTTTCCAGAAGCTACCGGAAGCCGTCCCCTTACGGAACCGTACTGATCATGAGTCCTTGGAATTACCCGTTCCTGCTGACGTTAGATCCTCTTGTGGACGCAATCGCGGCAGGGAATACCGCCGTACTGAAACCCAGCGCATACTCTCCCTGCACCGGCAAGATTGTTTCTGCAATCATAAGAGAATGTTTTGAGGAAGCATATATTTGCGTTGTCACAGGCGGACGGTCCGAGAACACTTGTCTTCTCAAAGAACATTTTGATTATATTTTCTTTACCGGAAGTCAGGCGGTGGGTAAGGAGGTCATGAGGCATGCCTCGGAGCATCTGACGCCTGTGACGCTGGAACTCGGCGGGAAAAGCCCCTGCCTTGTTGAGAAAAGCGCCAATTTGAAACTAGCCGCCAAAAGGATCGTCTTCGGCAAATTCCTAAACTGCGGGCAGACCTGCGTTGCCCCGGACTATGTCTACTGCGACAGGACCGTAAAGGACAAGCTGGTCAAAGAGATCAAGAAGCAGATACAGAAGCAGTTCGGCAAAGAGCCGCTTAAAAGGGCGGATTACGGGAAGATCATAAATGAAAAGCATTTTGACAGGATTACCGGGCTGATCAATCCGTCCAAAGTCGTATGGGGCGGCAAGTCTGACCGCGGGGCGCAAAAGATCGAGCCTACCGTACTCGACAACGCCACCTTCGGAGACGCAGTGATGCAGGAAGAAATATTCGGGCCTTTGATGCCCATCCTGACCTTCGATACTCTGGACGAGGCAATCCGCAATATCCAGTCCATGGCTCATCCTTTGGCCCTCTATATTTTTTCTAACGACAGGCAGGCCGTAAGGAAAGTGACCTCCCGGTGCGGGTTCGGCGGCGGATGCGTCAATGATACGGTTATTCACCTCGCTACCTGCGAGATGGGCTTCGGCGGTTTCGGAGAGAGCGGTATGGGATCGTACCATGGGAAGGATGGATTCCGGACATTCTCCCATGAAAAAAGTATTGTGGATAAAAAGACTTGGCTTGATCTGCCTATGAGGTATCAGCCTTATAAGAAGGTTCATTCTAAGCTTGTGCGGATGTTTTTGAAGTAATAATTTATACTTTCATCGATTATTCTATAAAACGCAGACACAAAGGGGCTGTTGCAATAAGCAGGGTGATTACAAGATATGGCTGAAAGTTGTTTTTAGGAAATACCATATCTTGCAGAATTTGTACTTAATGCAACAGTCCCTCATGACTTCTCGTTATTCCATGCCCCACTTCAAAATTATTCTTTTTTCTATATTCACTTGAATTCTCTCTTTGGTAACTAAAATTAACATTTTAAGAACTGGGAGTACTTGATTTTACTCGATTCTTGAAATGTGCTGCCGCAAACACGTTACGTAAGGCTTCTCATTACTTCTCACCGCGCCTCAAATTACACTAAGAATTCTTCTAAATCCGGATAATCTGAAATATGTTTTCTTACATAATTTCTTTTAAATGCCGCAAATATACTATTTCTACTTAACGTGGCCCTCAAACTTCTTTTATAACGCAATAATTCCGGATTTTTCTTATGCTTTTCCAATTTTTTATATAAAATATTCATCTCATCTGCCAAGCGATCAATTCTGTGTTGACATGCTGCCTCCCGAATCCCCGTATTTCGTTTTTCAAAACATTCCTGTATAAGGTCAGCAGTCATAATAGCCCTCTCTTCATCCATAATATAATGTACATTTACATGTCCCTCTTCATAGCACTGCTCTAACATTTTTTCTGGATCTTCTTCGCAACAATCTATAATTTTATCGTCATATTTTGATTCTTTCTTTATATTATTACAATGAGGACACACATAAAATAAATTATTCCAATCAAAAATTCTCTCTGGTATTGTACGACCATGATGGGGTTTTAAATGTTCTACTTCCGGATCGGATAGTCCTCCCAATTCACAAATATAGCACTTATCATGCGAATCCTCTTTTAATCTCCGTATTACATCAGGCTTATTGTAAACCCCTTCCACCTTTTGTTCTTCAACAGCCAGTGATGGAGGTGGAGTAGGATTTCTCTCTATCTTAATCACTGTCCTTACCCTCTATTTATAAATTCTAATTTCAATCGACTATATTCTGATGTTAGTTCTTTTGCAAGAAAATCCGGGATTTCGTCCAAATAGAATTCCAGTTTATCTATTTCTTCATATTCTTCGTCTGATAACACAGCCTTAGAAACCAAATCTTTATATCTTTCAAATTTTTCTCTTAGCTCTTCTGATAATGTATCAGCTTTAAAATATCCTTCTACAATCCCTTCATATGGTAAATTTTCCAATCCATTTTCTACAAGAGTTCTGTTCTGTAGATCATAAATAACAGCATTGTCTAAGGAACTTAAAATAAACGGAGAATGTGTCGTAATAATAAATTGAATATTAGGAAAAAGAGTTGTTAGAATGGGAAGTATCTTTTTCTGTAATTCTAAATGCAAATGTGTTTCAATTTCATCAACCAATACGATCCCTTCCATGTCAAACTCTGTTCGCAGTCCTGACTTTGCCTCCATTCTTATAATCAGGTCATTAATGATCTCAAATATTGCTGCATAACCACTAGACATTGTATTAAAATCAAACGGCTCTCTATCTGTCTCGCAGATAGAAAACTGAAATGTTTCATCATTAAACTTTAACTGAAGATTTTCATCTTCATAAATTCTCCTTAAAATATCCTCAAATGTATGAAACCATTTGTCTATCTTTTCATATTTTTCACAATCCTTCGTAAAAGCCTGAGTAGCTTTCAAATCTACAAGATATTTTGCGAATTTTATACCTGGATTTTCATCAATACTATATTTGTCCTGAAATTCTATTTTTTCAATATTTTTGTATTCTTCCACTTGAAATTCTCTTTTAGCTTTATAATATGCAAAAATAAAATTCCCATTTTCATATTTTTCTTTCAACATAGCATCAGAAGTACTATTAAAAGCCACCCCTGAATCTAATCTTTTTAACTGCTTTTCCCATAAATTTAAATGTTTCTTAGCATCATAAAGCTCTTTTCTATTCTCTTCTGAATCTTCTGACAAATTAAATTTATTAACCTCCTTTAAAGATCTCTCATGCATCATTTTAGCATGGTCAAATGTTGTACCATGTTCACCCAAAAAGCTTTGAATATATTTTACTATAGCTTCCAATACACTTGTTTTTCCACTCCCATTTTTACCCGTCAATATCAAATGTTTTCTAATATCTTTATCTAAAGGAATTAAAATATTTGATAAATGACGTACATTTTCTATATTAATTCCAGTCAAAAAAGTTTGTTCCATAACTTCTCCTCCAATACTTTATACTACACTTATTTTATCATATCCGGACCAAATTTTATACAACAAAAAACTTCCCAAGACCAAAGTCCTGAGAAGAAAATCACCCACCATTTCATAAAAACTTCTTTGTTCTTCTGTTTCGGCCTCCAATACAAGCTGTAAAGTGTCTTCCGGCTGCAATTTTTGTATATCTTCATAGATTTTTTCATATTTTTTAACATCACACATAATATCACCTCTATAGTACGTTGAATTTATTATACCCCTAATCACCTGAAAAGTTAAGATAAAAACTCTACAGGATAACCTGCGGAGTCCATATTCTTGCATCTGTATAATTGTTCTGCCTATCTCTTGGATAGTTTCAAACCCTTATTTTCCGGCATTTTCAAGGCATTTGTTTATTACCTGTTTATTACCGGAAAAGTCTCATATGCTCCGCTATTGTTTTATTATACATCGGAATCATGATTTTTGTAATACTTCTTCCGGATTTTACAACTGTTCAAACTGAACGTGTTCAGACAGTCCGGAGAGATAGAGGTCGTCAATCGTCCTCACCATCTTCATTGTCAGTCAAGCCACCGACGACCACTCCGTTTTCATCCCATACGGTGAGAACCTCGTCTTTCGCTGCTGCCAGTACATTTTTTAATGTCTTTTATTCTTTGCACTCCTCTTTCTTGAACTCCGTTCCCTTGCCTAAATAGTATAATATGATTTCGTCCTCCTTACTTTTTCAGATATTTACATCCTCATGTTGATATATTCCGGATGCCGTATCTCGGAACTGCTCGACCTAAAGAAAGAACATGTCAACCTTGAGGAACGCTATTTCAATATCGTCTAGGCGAAAACCGCAGCCGGAATCCGTGTTGTTCCGATTGCTGACAAGGTTCTCCTATTTTAGAATACTGATATGAACATAGCAAATGTGAATACCTCCTCTGCACCCCGGACGGCGGACATTTCATATACCGTAATTATTATGATTCGTACTGGTCTTCTTTGGTTGAGGTTCTAAACATCGACCACACGCCACACTGCACCCGGCACACCTGCATTTCAATGCTGACCGTCGCAGGTGTCGATGATAAGGTCATCAAAAAAATTGCCGGTCATAAAGGGCAGAGTGCGACGGAGGTTGTATATACCCACTTTGAAATTGAGGAACTAAGCGACGCAATCAACAAGATATGACAACAGGCAGGTTCAAGCCTGCCTGTTGTATGTTCTCACATTATCCCATATCGCCTCACACTATCCCACAAACGATTTTACCCTTGAATTCTCTGCCCTCTTATGGTATATTATAAATACAAAAAGACAACCGCCCACAAGGTGGGTTGACCAAATGAATGATAGAAAAATCCACCCTTCCACTCGGTCAAAGTTTTGGGGTGGTTTTTCTATGTAGACCTACTTACAAAACGTAAAAACGAATGTAAGCAACGCCAAAAGGAACAGACCAAAGGTCATAATATCCTTAAAATCAAAATGATTTTTCATAGGCATCACCCCCATTCTATAAAAATGAGAGGTCAGCCCACCCTGCAACACGGTTGTCATGTCGTATTTTATCATATTTTCTTATGTTCTACAATCTTTTATTTTTTATGTGTCTTTCCAATTACCCGCCGAACCTCGGAAGTCTTTTCACAATGGATGCTCCTGCTGCCAGTCACATCATTTATGAATCCCTCCTTGAGATATATGAAATATCCCTCCTCCTTTGAATAGGACATATCCTCAATCATATCATAATATTTTTTCGGAACTTGCCACTTTTCCAACATGCGACGCTGCTCCTCATTGAATCCCTGCTTTTTCTTCCCGAACTTACTTTCCCCGGATGCAAGGTCATCACATATCAGTGCATAGAGATATTCGTTGACCGACATCCCGATTGCGGATGCTGCTGCCCGTATTCTTTCTTTTTCCCCTATTGGTATTTTGAAATTTATCCGGTCATAATGCTCTTTTGCGTGTTGGTTTTTATACTCCGTCCGGTTCACTGATACCACCTCTTTTCCTGTTTTTTGCATCATAACATTGTCGTGCGCACGACACAAGGAAAAGATTTTCTTATTTGTCAGTTACGTGTTAGTTACCGTGAAAATTTTGTGTGATTTTGTACTGTTTCATAGGAAATTCAGAGTATAAGAAAACCCCGGAAACACGCTGTTTCCGGGGAATGTCTCTCTTTTGCAATATTCTCTTGAATTATCTCTTGGAGAACTGCGGAGCCCTACGCGCCGCCTTAAGACCGTACTTCTTACGCTCTTTCATACGCGGATCACGTGTCAGGAACCCTGCTTTCTTAAGCACCGGCCTATAATCTGCATCTGCCTGAAGCAGCGCTCTTGCGATACCATGGCGGATTGCTCCTGCCTGTCCTGTGTAGCCGCCGCCCTTTACATTAACTTTAACGTCGAACTTCCCCTCTGTCTCTGTCGCAACCAAAGGCTGGCGAACGACAACCTTCAATGTCTCTAATCCGAGATACTCATCGATATCTCTTTTATTTATCGTAACCTTACCTGTTCCTGGTACTAAATACACTCTTGCAATTGATTTTTTTCTTCTTCCTGTTCCGTAGAATTTTGCATTAGCCACTTTAATATCCTCCTCTCAACCTTCTCTTACAGTTTCAGTTCAACCGGCTTTTGAGCCTGCTGATTGTGCTCCGGTCCGGCATATACATGAAGTTTCTTAATCATGGATCTTCCCAAAGGTCCTTTTGGAAGCATACCCTTAACAGCAAGTTCAATCACTTTCTCAGGCTTCTTGTCCATCATCTCTGCCAGCGTAGTCTCCTTCATGCCTCCTACATAGTCAGAGTGATGATAATAAATCTTCTGCTCCATCTTCTTGCCTGTTACTTTTATCTTCTCAGCATTAACAATCACTACATAATCTCCGGTATCAATATGCGGAGTAAATTCCGGCTTGTTCTTACCTCTTAAAATCTTAGCCACTTCTGATGTCAGACGGCCTAACGTACATCCCGCAGCATCAACTACATACCATTTTCTTTCAATCTTATCTGGATTCGCCATATAAGTTTTCATCGGTCTACCTCCTGTGAAACATTAACATATTCATGATAATCATACACGCAGCAACCTGCGAAAGGCAGTTCTTACGCATATTATGGTATCGAAATCAATAAGGCTCCGGGGCTTTGGCTCCTCACTGTTTCTCTTTTTGTCATACTGTTAGATTATATTATACGGAGCCGCGTGTGTCAACCATTTTCTTCTATTTTTACGGCACTTTTGCGGCACTATTTTTGCAGCAGAACTTTACCCCGGATTCTTCTCAAAATGCTGATAATCAATCGGATCCGTCCAGTCTCCGCCCCATGTGAATCCATACTTGGCAAAAATCTGATAGCAGGCGTCTTCATGCCCGATCATATGCGGCTCGCCGTTCGCCCTGTCTACATACCGCTCCATATCCTTATAATTCTCCCTGAAACTTCCGTCCGCGTTGTACGCCACACAAGGATTCTGAAGCGGATTGATATCGATTGCATATCCCAGAGCATGATTCGATAACTGTTCCGTTCCGGCAACGGTTCTATAGTTAAATGCCGACGTATTGTTATTCTCAATAGAATTCTTATCCGAAGAAGAGCCGTCCTCCATCCAAAAATTTTCAATCAAATACATAGAAGCGATCTCATACTCCTGCTCATATAATTCACGGAAAATATTTCTTACGTCCTCCGCAATACCGGCGTTTACAATCAACTCGCCGACCTGAACCTCGTGGCTGAAATTGTAATGAAGAACCTTAACATAGCGAAGCTGCTCCCGGCTGATGTTTTCATTATCCACATAGGATTTTCCGGCAATGTATTGGAAAATATTATCATTAATTTCGACTGCAATAAAATACTGGTCAAGCAGCCCCGAATCAACCTGAGCCTTATCCACAATGGTTCCGACTCCGATATCCTGAATCGGCGGCAAAGCAGCCGGCGGATCGGCGGCCGGAGCCGTGCCGGCAGCCTGCTCTAAATCCGCCTTGTCTTTGACATTGCCGGAATCCGCTTTTTTCGTGTCGGTCATCTTGAAATAAATCAAGACTGCCAATATAATCGTCAGCAACACAAGTACGGCCGCCATAATACGCGTTATGATACTTAATGTATTATTTTGTGTTCTATTTCCCAATCCGTCTCGCCTCCTTATCACATAGCATACTATATTATTTTACAACTATTTTTCTAAAGTTCTTCTTACCTTTCTTTAAGACGACTCCGTCGCCGGACAAATCTTCTGCCGTAAATTCGGCGTGGATATCGCTGATCTTTTCTCCGTCGACGGCCACTCCGCCCTGAGTTACCGCACGGCGGGCGTCCGATTTGCTGGAAACCAGTCCCGAGACAGTCAGCATTGTCAGGATATCGATTTTCCCGTCCGCAAGATCTGCTTCGGTAAGTTCCGCACAAGGCATATCTGCCGCCGCTCCCTGACTGAACAGAGCCTTCGCCGCGTCCATCGCCTTATGCGCTTCTTCTTCTCCATGCACCATCTTGGTCAGCTCAAACGCAAGGATCTCTTTCGCCTGGTTCAACTGTGCGCCCTCCCATGAATCCATCTTGTCGATTTCGTCAAGGGGAAGGAAGGTCAGCATACGAATACATTTTAAAACATCTGCATCGGCTACATTTCTCCAGTATTGGTAGAACTCGAACGGAGATGTCTTGTCCGGATCAAGCCAAACAGCCCCCTTCTGCGTCTTTCCCATCTTATTGCCCTCGGAATTCAAAAGCAGGGTAATCGTCATGGCGCACGCATTTTTCCCGAGTTTACGGCGGATCAGCTCAGTTCCTCCCAGCATATTGCTCCATTGATCGTCGCCGCCAAACTGCAGATTACAGCCGTATTTCTGGAACAGTGCGTAGAAATCATAGCTCTGCATGATCATGTAGTTGAATTCCAAAAAGCTTAATCCCCTCTCCAGACGCTGTTTGTAACATTCTGCCGTCAGCATACGGTTCACACTGAAATGCGCACCTACCTCCCGCAGTACCTCGATATAGTTCAGGCTATTCAGCCAATCCGCATTATTGACCATCATTGCCTTTCCTTCCGAAAAATCGATAAAACGGCTCATCTGTTTCTTAAAACAATCACAGTTATGCCGGATCGTCTCCTCCGTCATCATCTGACGCATATCCGTCCTTCCCGACGGATCCCCAACCATCGCCGTACCGCCGCCGATCAGGGCGATCGGCTTATTTCCGGCCTCCTGCAGACGTTTCATCAGGCACAACGCCATAAAATGCCCTACGTGAAGGCTGTCTGCCGTCGGGTCGAAACCGATGTAAAATACTGCCTTTCCGTTATTAATCAGCTCCCTGATCTCCTCTTCATCCGTAACCTGTGCAATCAAACCTCTTGCCTGCAATTCTTCATAAATTCCCATGTTAATCTTTTCCTTTCCTGATCATAATCTTTGCGAATCCCTTATGTTCCAACGGACTTTCCGACATATATATCCCTCTTTCATCGTCTGCAGCCAATAAAAAAAGCCCCTATCATTTAGATAAGGGCGGATATATATTCCGCGGTACCACCTTGATTCACCGACAGCTCACACTGTCAGCCTCTGTCAGTTGCATGTTCACAACCTTCGCACGGTAACGTGTGCCTCCCGTCACAGCCTACTCGCCTACACTCTTTTCACTTAGATATCCGACAATCCTCAAAACCTCTGCAAAACCCATACCCGTAAGCTCAAATAAAGATTTCTATCCGTCAAATATCAAAAAATGTATGCTTTCTGTGTGCAGCTCCAAGATGTATTCATAATCCATTCCTTCACGCGCCTCTCATCAGCCGGCTGCTTTCTGTCCGGGTGTATGCGATTACTACTTCTTCTTTTCAAAGCCTTTAGAAAATATTGGTTCAGACATCGGATCATACTCCATCTGTCTGCCTTGAATAGAATCCTAACGTATTTGGACAGTTTTGTCAAGATAAAAGAAAATGTAACTTGGTACTTTTGTAACAGTTCGGCCTACCGGCTTCACTGTTACGTAATTTTTCCCATAGAAGTATAGTCATTACGCCTGTGATTTGGTATAATAGTAGAAATAGCAAAGCCCGTATTTACTCGGCGTTGACGACAGCGATTTACGGGTAGGGAAAGGAATGTTAGCAATAATGAAAAACCGAAGATTGAAACATAGTGTATCAATTTTTCTATGTCTGATACTGTTGGCATGTATCTTCGCCGGAGTCCTGACGGACACCGTACACGCAGAAGAAACGCGAACGGTAAAGGTCGCATTTTTTCCTATGAACGGATACCATACGCTTGATGAAAACGGTGGATATACCGGCATGGATGTTGAATACTTGGAGGTATTATCCAATTACGCCAACTGGAAGATCGAGTATGTAGAATGTGCGGACTGGGACGCTGCGCTTAAGCTCGTCGCGGACCATAAGGCGGATCTTGTCGGAAGCGCGCAGTATTCTGCGGAACGGGCGGCAACCTATCAATATGCAGATCTGTCAAGCGGCTATACCTTTGGTATTATAGCTACCAATCCTGACAGCAGCCTTGCATATGAAGATTTTGAGGCCATGAAGGATATCACGTTTGGTATGGTACGGACTTATGTCCGCAAGGAAGAATTCCTGGGATATCTTGCCGATAACGGGATATCCTCCCCTAAGATCAGAGAATATGATTCCACTGCCGATCTCCATGACGCGCTGGACCGCAAAGAAGTGGATGCGCTGGTACATACATTTATGGAGATCCGTGAAGGCCAGCGCCTAATCGGGCGTTTTACCCCAAGGCCTTTCTACTATATTACCTATCAGGGGAATGACGACGTTATACGGGAACTGAACAACGCAGTCGCTGATCTAAAGATGAACGAACCCGGGCTTGAAACACAGTTAATGAACAGATTCTACCAGAGCAAGCTGGACAAGACTATCGTGTTTACAATAGACGAGAAGAAATATATCGCCGAAAAGGGTACGATAAAGGTAGGATATTTTGATAGCTATTACCCGTTTGTCTACGAAGAAGACGGCGAATGTAAAGGACTGACGAAGGATATGTGTGAGGGAATCGCCTCGATGACAGGCCTCACCCTTTCTTGGTGCAAGGTTGAGAATCCCGAGGAGGCAAGCGCCGCCTTAGAGAACAACGAGATCGACGTAATTGGATCTATGTCAATACTTTGGACAAAAAAAGTCGAAAGATTATGCTGCTTTTTT
>CAJTOH010000066.1 GCA_910577685.1 uncultured Dorea sp.
TCCCTGAAAACATGAGGTTTTTAAGAAAAATAGGATTGTAATACTTTACAATACCGAAAGAAACCGGAGGAAAGTAAAATGAAACTCTACGAGAAGCTTGTAAACAGGGAAGAAAAGCTATCACTGGTGGGGCTTGGTTATGTCGGCATGCCTATTGCATATGCTTTTGCAAAGAGAATAGATGTAATTGGTTTTGATTTAAACGATAAAAAGATAGAGATGTACAAGAGCGGCATCGATCCGACCCGTGAAGTCGGGGATGAGGCTATCAGCAGGACAACAGTAGAATTTACATCAGACGAGACAAAACTCCGTGAGGCGAAGTTCCATATCGTTGCCGTGCCCACCCCGGTAAATGATGATTACACTCCCGATCTAAGCCCGTTAGAAGGCGCGAGCATGATTCTTGGACGCAATCTTACAAAAGGTTCTGTAGTAGTATTTGAGTCTACCGTTTATCCAGGCGTAACCGAGGAAGTGTGTGTACCTATCCTGGAAAGAGAATCCGGTCTGCAAAGTGGTGTAGATTTCAAGATTGGTTATTCGCCGGAGCGTATCAACCCAGGGGATAAGGTGCATCGCTTGGAGAAGATTACAAAGATTGTTTCGGGAATGGATGAAGAGTCGCTGGATATTATTGCAAAGGTTTACGAGCTTGTCGTAGAAGCCGGAGTACATAGAGCGGAAAGCATCAAAGTGGCAGAGGCTGCAAAAGTAATCGAGAACAGCCAGAGAGATATCAACATCGCCTTTATGAATGAACTTTCCATTATCTTCAACAAGATGGGGATAGATACGAAGTCTGTTCTTGAAGCAGCGGGAACGAAGTGGAACTTTTTGAACTTCTGCCCGGGGCTTGTGGGAGGACACTGCATCGGCGTAGATCCATATTACCTGACCTATAAGGCGGAAGAGCTCGGCTATCACAGCCAGATTATCCTGTCGGGGAGAAGAATCAATGATGACATGGGAAAATATGTGGCGGAGAACGTGGTCAAGAACCTGATTGCAGCGGAAAAGGCAGTGAAAGGAGCAGGGGTGGCCATTCTTGGCTTCACATTCAAGGAGAACTGCCCGGATACCCGGAATACGAAGGTCATCGATATTGTGAAAGAGTTAAAAGAATACGGCATTGCTCCGGTGATTACAGATCCGGTGGCAGATTCCGATGAGGCAAAGCGGCTCTATGGAGTGGAATTTGTAGATATGGAAGTAATCCGGGATATGGATGCCGTGGTGCTGGCGGTTGCCCACACGGAATTCCGAGGGATATGCATGGACCGGATGGATGAATTCTTCGGCGATGGAAAGAAGGTTCTCCTAGACCTGAAAGGGCTGCTTGACCGAAAGGAATATGAGAAGGCTGGATATAGCTATTGGAGATTGTGAGGAGAGGGAGAAGACAATGGGATACCAAAATTTGAAATTTCCAGATACATCCGTGTTTCTGGTCACAGGAGGAGCGGGGTTTATAGGCTCTAATTTATGTGAGGAAATTCTGAATCTGGGCTGCCGGGTGCGCTGTCTGGACGACTTATCCACCGGAAAACAGGAGAATGTGGATGCCTTTCTGGTAAATCCTAACTATGAGTTTATCAAAGGTGACATTAAAGAATTAGACACATGTATGAAAGCCTGTGAGGGAGTGGATTATGTGCTTCATCAGGCAGCATGGGGGTCTGTCCCCAGAAGCATCGAGATTCCGCTGTTTTACTGTGCGAATAATATTACGGGAACATTGAACATGATGGAGGCGGCGAGACAGAACGGCGTGAAAAAATTCGTTTATGCATCAAGCAGCTGTGTTTACGGTGACGAACCTAACCTACCCAAGAAAGAGGGACGGGAAGGAAATCTCCTGTCGCCCTATGCGGTGGCAAAAATGTGTGATGAGGAGTGGGGAAAGCAGTACACAAAGCATTATGGTCTGGACACCTTTGGATTGAGGTACTTCAACGTATTCGGGCGCAGGCAGGATCCAAACGGAGCTTATGCGGCGGTTATCCCGAAATTCATCAGGCAGCTTCTGCACGGGGAAGTTCCGCTTATCAATGGTGACGGGAGGCAGAGCCGAGACTTCACCTATATTGACAACGTCATTGAGGCGAACTTAAAAGCGTGTCTGGCGCCGCATGAGGTTGCTGGGGAAGCGTTCAATATTGCTTATGGCGGCCGGGAGTATCTGATTGACATTTATTATGTTCTGGCAGAGGCGCTGGGTGTAAATATTGAGCCGAACTTCGGACCCGACAGAGCCGGAGATATCAAGCATAGCAACGCGGATATCAGTAAAGCAAAAGAGATGCTGGGGTATGAGCCTGAATGGAGCTTTGAACGTGGAATTAAGGCTGCGATAGAGTGGTATAGGGAGAATTTGTGATGAGTATATTAGAAAAAATATATGATCACGCACCAACTTTTAACTTCCCTGTTGCAGGCCGTCAAGGTTGTGAACTAAGAAGCGCTTGACTTATAGACAGGGAGGATAATTATGAGACCGATTGCAATATGTGAAAACAAAAAGATTTTTGAACATTCAACGGCATGGACAAAAAGATTTATAGAATTTTGTGAGAAAGAAAAAATCCCATATAAGATTATTGATTGTTACAAGAGCGATATCGTAACTCAGCTGCCTAAATACAGCGCTTTGGTTTGGCATTACAGCAATTTTGTTATTTCTGACATGCTTGAAGCAAGAAACATTCTTATGGTTGCCTCGAATATGGGATTGGCAACATTCCCGCCTTTAGAATTAAATTGGCATTTTGACGATAAGATTGCAGAAATGTATGCGCTGGAGTCAGTTGGAGCGCCTATGCCCCAAAGTTGGGTCTTTTATCTGGAAGATGAGTGTGTCTCCTGGATAAGCAATAAAGCAAGATTTCCCCTCGTGGCAAAATTAAAGGGAGGATCTGGCTCAAACAATGTAAAGCTGCTAAAAAATAGTAAAGAAGCTATAAAATACGCGAGAAGAATGTTTACCAGGGGATTTGCCCCTACGCCAAGTATTGCATATAAGGCGTACTCTAAGTTTCAGTCATCTAAGGATTTTTCAATGGTGATGAAACGAATTAAAAAGATTCCGGAGTTTTTAAACACTCGGCGACATGGGAAGATGATGCCAATTGAAAAAGGGTACTGCTATTTTCAGGAGTTCATACCAAATGATGGATATGATCTTAAGGTTGTCGTCATTGGAGATAAGATGACTTTTTGTGCCAGGAATGTCCGTAAGAACGATTTTAGAGCCTCCGGAGGGGGCGATTGTTACTATGATCGCTCTCTCTTGACAGACAATGTTATTGACTCAGCATTTAGAGTGGCAAAAAAATTGAACATGGAATGTATCGGATTCGATTATGTTGTAGATCGTGCAACGGGTACGGGAAAAATCATTGAAATGTGCTATGGATTCGACTATCAGGTTCAGTTTGATTTGGGCGCTTATGTTGATAAAGATCATGTTTGGCATGAAGGAAAAGTATCCGTACCTGATGAAATAATAAAGAGTATTGTGAAGAAAGTGGAGAATGAATCATGAGGATAGCACTGTTGGGGGATATTGCTTTATTTGGTGATAATACTGTAGAAAATAAGACGATAAAAGAGAAGTTTGCATCAATTAAGGCGGTTCTTACTAAATGTGATTATATAGTAGGAAATTTAGAATCCCCATTGACAAGGTGCAAACACACAATAGGGGGGAAATCCGCCTATTTAAAAGGCGCTCCTGATAATGTAGCAATATTAAAGTATCTTGGTGTGAGCCATGTTACTTTAGCAAATAACCATATGTATGATTATAGACTTCAAGGATTGAAAGAAACAATTAAGGTATTGGGTGAAAATGGAATAGAATGGTATGGAATAAATGGGAAGAGCGCCCGGATTTCATCACAGAGAAATGAAATTACATTATTAGGATATTGCTGCTATTCCACTAATGCAAAAGGGATGGGCGTCATTAATGTTCTTGATCCGGCACAAATTGAACAGGAGCTTGAAAATAATAAATCAGCATTACAGATTGTATCGCTTCATTGGGGGGAAGAACATGTCCATTTTCCGAACTATGACCACATCAAAGTATCAAGAAAGTTGTGTAAGGATAGAGAAATAATTATTCATGGTCATCATCCACATGTTATACAGGGGATAGAAGAAATTGAAAAATCGATTGTTCTATATAGCCAGGGGAATTTTTGTTTCGACGATGTTTACACAAAAAAATCTGCCGATCCATTAATTTCCTTATCAGAAGATAATCAAGAAAGTTTTGTGTTTATCTTAGATATACATGAATCACAAATAAACGGATATGAGATAATTCCTTTTTCTTTTCAAAAAGGCGTATACGAGATTGCGCCTATAGTTAAAGATAAAATACTCAAGTGGAGCGAAGCGCTTAAGATAAAGGAAAACGAATACAAAAAGAAAAGACATTCGGATCTCACTAAATATATTGAAGGGCGAAAGTCATTAAGAAATCTTGAATGGTATATCAAGAGATTGAACTTTGATAGTTTAAAAATGATTATTAGCGCCCGGAACAACAAGCAAAAATACAACGAGATAGTCAGAAGATATATTCTGTGATTTTTGATTGTTAAACTTGGATGATGGAGTATCATATGAATTATAAAGATAAAATAAAGCTCAAGATCAGTCAGATGAAATTCAAAGTATTCGCCGACTCGATAATCAAAGATAAGAAATCAGAGGCAAAAAAGAAACAAAAATATGCAGTAGATAAGGATATAGAATTTGTTATATTTTTGCCGGCAGCGGATTGCTATTTTTATCAATATTATGATTTGATGGATTATTCAAATGTTGATATTAATATTAGCATTTCTAATTTTAATCTTATTTCCCCCAATTTGAATAAGGTTCTTCATAAGAACTATTATAACGGTCCAATAAACGGAAAGATAAAATATTTTATTTTTGTAGGACAATATGGGAGATGTACGAAAGATTTTAGAAAATACTTGAAAGAAAAATATCCCAAATGCAGGATTGTATTTGTTATGGGAGATTTGATGAAGACCCATGGTGGTTTAAGCCTTGAGGAATTTAGAAGCTTCTCGGATATAGTATTGACCTACGACGAAGGAGATGCAATACGATATGGATTTACAAGTTATGATGGACCATATACGAAGATTCATAATTTAGATAGGGGGTTAAAGGTATCGGAGAGCGATATTGTATTTTGTGGCTACTGTAAAGATCGCGTAAATTTTTTGATTGATTTATATGATAAACTATCCGGTGCAGGACTAACCTGCGATTTTAATATTCCTGATCTAAAGCGAGAATATGCTGACGCGCGAAAGCCGCTGGCGGGTGGAACTGTCCAGCCTTATTTGGAGCACCTTAAAAGAGTCCAAAAGTCAAAATGTATATTAGATATTGTGCAGAAGGGTGCGGATGGATTTGATGTTCGTGTATGGGAAGCCGTAGTTTATCAAAAAAAACTGATTACAAATAATAGAAGGATTTTAAGTGCATCTTTCTATAATCCAAGGTATATTTCGGTTGTGGATTCGGTTGATGAGGTCGATCCTTTGTGGATAAACGAAAAAATTAAAATTGATTACATGATGGATGATACTCTGATGCCTGTTAAATGGCTAGAGTTCATTGTCCGGAAATTAAAATAATTCATGAGTTAGAAATTGAGGATATAATTTTATGATTTCCATAGTTATGACAACTTACAATGGCTCGGCATATATACGCGAACAACTCAATTCCATTCTGCAGCAAACTATTGCGCCGGATGAAGTTATAATTCAGGACGATAATTCTACGGATGGAACAGTCGAGACGATCCGGAATTTTCTTAAAGATCATAATCTGGATTCATGGAAGTTTTTTGTTAATAAAAAGAATCTTGGATGGACAAGTAATTTTTATGACGCAATAAAAAAATCTTGTGGCTCAATTGTATTTTGTTCGGATCAAGACGATGTGTGGATGCCTGAAAAGATTGAAACAATGACTAATATCATGCTTCAGAATCCATCTATACTATCTTTATCGTGCAATAGAATTATTATTGACAAATCCGGAAAAGAAAATAATTTGTTGAATTCTGATGAAGAAGACGTTTTCAAATGTACAAACATAAGTAATCCCAAAAAATTCAATAACATTGTTTTATTGGGGTGCTGTAGTGCGTATAGAAGAGAGTTGATAGAGAAGTATATTGAAATAAATGATAGAAATTACGGACATGACGCACAACTTGCAAAAATATCCGCACTGAACAACGGCGCCTATTATCTGCAGCGCCGATTAGTAAAATATCGAATTCATAATAGTAATACGAGTGGTGTGAGCGGAGATGTGCCCATAGGTTCTTCAACGCTGGATAAAAGGAAACAGTTTCTTAAAAAGAACATTGAATGGTTAAGTAAACTCTACAAGATTGAGGTTGATAAAGAAAAGAGGCAGGTTATAATACATCACTATAACCTGCAAAGAAATCGACTTAAATTTCTGGAAAATGGCTGGAAAGGAATTGGAACGCTTTTAATCACATTTCCCCGGTATATAGAATATGCCGGTATGCAGATGCTGATAGGTGATTTTTGTTATGCGACAAGGATGAATGGTATTGCAGGACGTTCATTATGGAAAATGAAGCACAGAAGGTCAATCTGATTCATGGGGGTAGGAAAAAGGCGGGAGAGTATGGAACATTCATATAATATAAAAATAGAAGATATCGTTTTGAACCCTATGTCTAAGGAAGAGGCTGAAAAATATCGAGTTCTACGATATAAATACAGGGAATGGTTTGGCGCTCAATCATATATTTCTAAAGAGAAGCAAAAAGAATGGTATTCAAGGTATTTGGACAATCCCAATGAATTTATGTTTTCGATTTACAACACTTTAGGGAACTTTATAGGCGGCAATTCTCTATATAATATTGATTACAAAAATTTACAGTGTGAATATGGAAGGATAATTGTAGATGCAGATTATTCCGGACGCGGATATGGTTTAAAAGCGACTCTGGGAGCCGTCGAAATAGCGAGGGAATATTTGGGTTTAAAAAGAATCTATCTTGAAGTGAAAGAAAAAAATGTAAAAGCGCTAAAGGTTTATTACAAGGCAGGTTTTTCAATTTCGGAAGTTTCAGATTCATCTAATAAAATGCTAATAATGGAAAGAGTATTAAATTAAGTAGGAGGTTTTCAATATGTCTATTCAATTATTTAAGGCCGCATTTGATGTGGAGGCTTGTTTGGCTCAGGTGAGGGAATGCCTTGAAAGGGGTTGGACTGGTATGGGCTTCAAGACTGTCGAATTTGAGGAGGCCTGGAAAAAATATACAGGGCATCAGCATGCATATTACGTTAATTCCAATACTGCCGGACTGTATATGGCTCTGAATACGCTCAAGGAAAAATATGAGTGGGGGGGGGTGAAATTATATCTACGCCTCTTACCTTTATTTCTACGAACCATGCAATTGCAAAAAATGGTTTAAAGGCTGTCTTTGCAGATGTTGATGATACCCTTTGTCTTGATCCAAAATCCGTTGAAGAGCATATCACTGAGAATACGAGAGGAGTTATATTTGTCGGTTTTGGCGGCAGCACGGGTCATTTCAAGGAAATTGTTAAAATTTGCAAAGAACATAATTTGAAGCTTATACTTGATGCCGCTCATATGGCAGGCACTCGTTATAAGAACGGCATCTGCCCGGGTACTTACGGTGATGCGGATATAACGGTATATTCTTTTCAAGCTGTTAAGAATCTTCCTACGGGTGACAGCGGTATTATCTGCACAGATAACGAAGAACTTGATCAGATCTTCCGCAAGAAGGCATGGCTTGGCATCAATAAAGATACATATATGAGGACGGTAAACCGGGAAGGAACATATAAGTGGAAATACGATGTAGAGTATGTTGGCGACAAGTATAACGGAAATGCGATTATGGCGGGGATTGCACTGGCACAGCTCCCGCATTTGGATCGGGATAATGCCTACCGGAGAACTCTGGCTCAGTGGTATACAGAAATATTTGAAGTTTATCCGGAGCAGATTGGTCTTGTATCCATACCAAATGATTGCATTTCTTCCCGTCATCTGTTTCAAATTATGGTGCAGGATCGAGACGGACTTATGATGTATTTGAATTCCAATGATGTATATCCGGGTGTTCATTATGTTTCAAATACTGATTACCGGATGTACGATTACGCTAAAGGTACCTGCACTGAGGCTGATTTTGCCAGTGAGCATATCATCTCCCTTCCTATGCATATGGAAGTCAGCTTTGAGGATGTCCGCTACATTGCCGGGTTGGTCGTTAAATATGTTATGGAGGAGAAAAAAGGACAAAAATTGCTAAGGAGCTTTTAATGGGGAGTAATTTTTTTGAGGAAACACAGATTGTTAAGAAGAATCTTGGTAAGGCAGAACTGATTTTAAGTATTAATCAAATCAATTATTGGTTATGCTGCCTTTCCTTCTTTTGTGCAAGTTGGGCAGTATTAGGGTCGGGATCCTACTTTATAAGCGCTGCAATAATAAATGGATTCAGGTATGTGTATTTTATATTGGCATTTCTGATTCTGCTGACTACAGATTGGAAAAGCCCTAAAAGAAAAATAGATTTGATAATTGCATTAACGCCGTTTATTCGTTTAGCTATACAACGGTTTTGGAGCCTTAGTGGTGTGGCAAGTGTTGGGAGTACCTCATTTGCAATGATCTGTGCTATTTATGCCCTGCAGTCAGAAGAGACTAAAATCAAAGTGAATTCTTTTATAAAATGGTTTATGGTAATTACCTCTGTGTGTGGGATAGTTTGTTGGATTTCAAGTACATTGCATCTTGGACTTCCTTACACAGTTGTTCCAATGTATGGAGAAAACGGAAAAGATATATATAACATTTTTGGAGTGTCATATTACAATTACCATATTGCTTATATATATCACGGGGCGGTTACGGACAGACTATGCGGTCTGTTTAATGAGCCGGGGTGGATGGGGACGTTTGCTGCCTTCTGCCTGATCAAGGAAAAATTTAATTTCAAAAAAGTAGGGAATATCATAATCTTGATTGCAGGCGTAATGACATTTTCTCTTGCATTTGTTTTACTTATGATTGTAGGTTTCTTCTTGTATAGTGTCTCGGATTGGAAGAAATGGATTTTAGTGATTGCGGCGGTTATTTTATTGTTATATATTGTGCCCAATGTACGCACAGGGATTCCAGGAATAGATAGGACTCTTGAGCGTATGGAAGTAACCATTGAGGGACTTTCAGGAGATAATCGGACAAATGATGTTTTCGATATGGAATTCAGCAAATATATTAGGAGCATAGACTTATTTCTTGGAAGAGGTTCAGGCGCAGCGAATGATTTATCTGGAATGGCAACCGTTTCCGTTAAGTTTGATCTTTATAATTATGGGATTATCGGAATGTGTATGATATATATTCCCATATTTTATCTCCTTTATAAGAAGTACAAGTGTAAAGAGACGCTGGTTTTTCTTACATGTATTGCAATAAGCCAATATCAACGTGCAAACTTTTTTGAAGTTTCAAATTTTCTGTTAATATTATCAGGCGTAAGCGCTATATACTATGAGAAAAATAAATCATCAAAGAAAAAATATAAACAAGGCGTTGTTTACATTCAAGAAAGGGAACTTGGGGATGAAAATTAATTTTTATTTGCCTTCATTCTCTTTATCTGGAGGGGTGAGGGTGGCTTCGTTTTATGCAAATGAGTTAGCAAAACGAGGATATAAAGTAAAATGTTATGCGCCCAGATTTCCACAAAGACCGGGACAAGAGTATTCGGTAAAGAAAACTTTCAGATCTCTTAGAAGATACGTTAAGAATTCTATACACTATGAATTCTTATATGCGGTCAGGGAACTCTATCCCCTTGTAGAGTTTTGCGATGTAGAGAATTTTAAAGAGAAGGGTATTGAATCGGCGGATATCTCAATTGCTACTTCGTGGTCTACCGCTTATTATTTGAATAAGATTAAAACGAATGCCGGGAAAAAGGTCTACTTTGTTCAAGATTTTGAAACATGGGGCGATTCTAAAGAAACGAAAATTTCTTTAAGCACATATGCTTATGATATGAAAAAAATAGTCATATCAAATTGGATTAATAAACAACTTATTGCTCATGGCTTCGATGAGGGAGAAGTCATTTATAATGGGATAGATACTACCGTATTCTCTAACACAGACAAAAAAGTTCATGCTCCAATAAGATGCCTGTTGTTGGATCATACGGGGAAACATAAGGGGACAAAATATGGTCTGGCTGCGTTTGAAGAGGCAAAAAAACGTTATCCCAGACTGGAACTGGTAATGTTTGGAATGAAAAAAAGTGAAATAGTGCCGCGAGAAATTGAATACCATGAAAATATAATGGGACAAGAGCTGGTAAATCTTTATTGTTCGACAGATATTTTTATTTTTCCGTCGATAAATGAAGGATGGGGGCTAACTCCTGTTGAAGCTATGGCATGTAAATGCGCAGTTGTTGGCAATGCTGTTGGGTGCATGGCTGAGATTGGAACCGACCAGGAGAATGCTCTCATCGGTAGGCCCAAGGATATAAAGTCGATGGCTGATAATATTGTTAGATTATGTAATGA
Organism: uncultured Dorea sp.; assembly: GCA_910577685.1. GTDB lineage: Bacteria > Bacillota > Clostridia > Lachnospirales > Lachnospiraceae > Sporofaciens. The sequence goes on from CAJTOH010000066.1 coordinate 10,668, forward strand.
CAGAGAGCTTTTAACAAAAATCTCAGAAAATGGGCGATTAACGGCACAGGGACTCGACTGGACGAACAGCGTTGATAAGTTTGAGCGCGCAATAACCCTAAAGTAGGAATCAATATGAGAATAAAAAAGAAAATTTTTATTAATTTGTTGGATTTTATTGGTCTTCTGCATCCGATCAATATTTACCGGGGAAAGAAAGTAAGCCAAAAAATCAATACGGAGGATAATTGTACATATATAGTTTGTTCCTATGGGATTGGCGATATAGTATGGATGCTTTCATTTGCAAAAAACTATATTGAGTTACATGGAATCGTTAGTTATAAGTTTATCTGCCTTAAACGAGACACAGCGTTAATACATGCCTATTTCCCTAGAGCTGATTGCGTTAATGTTTCGCGAAAAGAAATTTCGCTATTGGGTGCGTATGCCTCGGCCGATAAAGAAAAATATATATCTTTTATGTACCCGAGGATAAAAAGTAGAAAAGAAACCTTAAATGAATTAGATTTATTTTCATCTTTAGCAATAGATATGGATGTATTTTATAAATATGGATGTTTTGATTTGGATTACAATATGCCGTTTTTAAGACCTGACTTATCGTTCTGTGAGGAAGAAGCTTATGAGATTATTAAAAGAAAATGCATACCCCAATTAAAGTCTGTTTTGTTAATCCCGGATGTACATTCGAGGATTAATTTACCGTATGGATTATGGAAAGATATTTCACATGGTCTATTTCAAATGGGATACAAAGTGTACACCAATACGTCAAATATAGACGAAAAAGGGATTGATGGAACGGAGCCTTTGTATACAAGCCTTGAAACTCTTCCTTTAATCGCAAATCATATGGGATGTGTGATATCAGGAAGATGTGGATTGTGTGACTGGATTTTTGTCAACGAATGCAACTTGATAGTATTACATTCATATAAATCTGGAAATAAAACAAGACAAGAAAAACAAATGTCCAGTTTTGGCAGGAAAGAAACGTTACTAGGAACAAAAGATAGATGTGGATTAAATAATAAGATATTTGAAGTAAGGGTGAACACAAATGACAGTATTAACCAATACAGTGAAATATTTAATTATGTTAAAGAAATATTTGAATTAAAATAGAAAAATCATGAATAAAGAAACGAGTAGAGTTAAAAATTCAGTTTTCAATCTTTCATTTTCTCTGTTAGGGCAGATAGCTAATATTATCGCTAAGTTCTTGGTGAGAACAGCATTTGTATATATATTAGGTAATGAATACCTTGGCCTAAATGGTTTATTTACAAATATTTTATCATTTCTTTCGCTTTCAGAACTTGGCGTGGGTACGGCTATTGTATTCAGCCTTTATAAACCGATTGCTGAGAATGATGGAAATCAAATTGCAAAGATCATGCGTTTGTTTAGGAATGCATACATTATTATCGGTTTAATTGTGTTTCTTGTAGGCGTATCTTTATGTCCTTTTTTGGATTTTTTCATTACCGATATGCCCAATATACCCAATATACAGTTCATATATATATTATATGTAACGAATAGTGGCATATCATACTTTTTTTCTTATAAAGCGGCGTTTATATCTGCAAACCAAAAAAATTATATAGTAACGAATAACCGATACATTTTTATTTGCATCTTTTCTGCATTACAGTGTGTTTCATTGGTTTTGACACATAATTATATTGTTTTTTTAGTATTACAGATACTGTGTACATTCATTACAAATATTTCAATTAGCGCTATTGCAAACAAGAAATATCCTGTCTTGAAAGTAAAGCAGGCAGAAGCCTTAGATGATGATACGAAACATGTAATAAAAAATAATGTATCAGCGAATCTGATGCATAGAATCGGCGGAATAATCGTTTTTTCAACAGATAACATATTACTATCGAAAATGTTCGATTTAGGTATTGTAGGGATTTATTCTAACTATTCTTTGCTGATTTCAACTGTTGAGGGAGTTATAGACCAGTTCTTTAATTCAATCACAGCAAGTGTAGGTAACTTGCGTGTATCTGCAGATAAAAAACATCAGATGGAAATTTATCATATTATTTACTTTATCAATTTCTGGCTCTACTCAGTATGTGCTGTGTGCTTTGCTATTTTATTTGAGCCATTTATATTGCTGTGGCTTGGGCGTGAGTATGTAATGGATAGATATTGTGCTGCATTTATTGTAATAAATTTTTATATAAAAGTACTGAGAAAAACAAATCAGATTTTTAATTCAGCGTATGGGCTGTCTCCTAAATATAAATATATGCCGGTTCCGGAGTCTGTTATTAATATTGCTGTGTCGATTATTTTTGGAAGGCTTTTTGGACCGATTGGTATTTTTATTGGAACGACAATCAGCTCTGTTTTAACATGCGTATGGGTAGAACCAATGATATTGTTTAAATTTGGTTTTGATTCGAGAATAACTTCATTAGCTAAAAAATATGTAGAATATATTGGAGTAGCTCTATTGGCAGCAGTTATTACATTTGTTGTCACAAGTTTTGTTGCGTTTAACGGATGGATAGGATTCATTATTAAACTGATTATATGTTTAGTTATACCTAATTTTATAGTCGCTTTGATTTATTGCAGAAGTGATGAGTTTAAGTTCGTAAAAAAGCTATTTCTTAAAATATTAGAAAAAATATTTAGAAAAAACATTAATAAAAGTTGACATGGAGGGAAGAATGAGAAATGCTCTATACAAGCAAGCAAGCAAGCAAGCAAGCAAGCAAGCAAGCAAGCAAGCAAGCAAGCAAGCAA
>CAJTOH010000067.1 GCA_910577685.1 uncultured Dorea sp.
CCCTGAAAACATGAGGTTTTTAAGAAAAATAGGATTGTAATACTTTACAATACCTTATTATACGAGGGGGGACAGGCATGAAGGTTAGAATACGAAGGAGCGACTTGGCGGCAAAGAGTATCTACGATTTCAAGCGGCTGGAGGAGAAGAACCATCTGTTCCTCCCGTGCAGAATAGAGGAGGAAAAAGAAACGGTCTGTATGAGCTTCGATTTGCGGGGAATGAAGATTCTGGAGGAGCTTAAAGAGGAAGAAAGGATCAGAAAATTAGAAGTCCTGTTACGCGCAGCGGAGCTTGAGGAACTGTACCGGAATTATGAATTCTCTCTCGATCCCGGCAATCTGTATTATGACCTTCTAGGCAGGGTTCGGGTTAAGATAAGGGATATAAAATCATCTGCAAAAAAGAACGGAACGAAAGATTTCCTAAGGCAGTATCAGGCATTGGTCGGTTATATTCTGGAAGGTTCCCGGCCTTATGACGATTATCTATACGGCGGACTTACGCTTCTTAAGACGGCGGATGAAGTTACGGGTTTCATGGAATCGGAGACGGTGCAGGAAGTAAAACAGATGTTATCGGAATATTACCTTCATCTTCTCGAAGAAGAGAAACGGCATGTGAGAAAGGTAGGGAGGAAAAGATATCGCTCTTTGGTAAGGTACGGAGTGATTTCCGCGTGTTTACTGATTCTGCTTACGGCAGCCGCGGTTTACAGCTTTGCATGGTATATGCCGCGGCAGAACCGGTTGACGGCGGCGCAGGATGCCTTTATTCGAAAAGACTATATTGCAATGATTGACGCGCTGAAGGGATTCGAGACAGAAGAGCTTAGCCGTGCCGGAAAATATATGCTTGCCACAGCCTACATTCAGGGGCAGGCCGTAGATACGTTTGGCGCGAAGGACAAGGAGAATATTCTGAGCAAAGTTACTTATCAGTCGAACGAAAACGTGTTGGATTATTGGATTCATCTGGGGCGTCTTGAGGTGCATAAGGCGGAAGAAGTCGCTATGAAGATGTCGGACGATCAGCTTTTATTGTACGCATATATGCATGAGCTGCGCCGGCTGGAAGAAGATGAAGGGTTGTCCGGTAAGGAAAAAAGCGGCAGAAAGCAGGAATTGATGAAAGAGATCGAAGACCTTGCCGGAAGATTAGGGCTGCTCGGTTGACGCAGGGATAGAAGGAGTCCGGATATGAGATATATGTTAATGCAGACGAAAGACGGATATAGAGAATATCCTCTGCCAAAGAGCGTCCAAAGATGCGCAGAGAATCAATGGCAGGTCAGAGACGGGAAACAGGTATTCTGCCTCTGCGGGGAAAGACGTTTTTTTGACAGGGGAGAAAACCTTGCAATTTCTTCGGGAATGGAGGCCGCGTTTCGTATCCACGGATTAAAAAGCCGTTTTTACATACGGGGAATGAAGCTGTTTTTTGAGATAAGAGATGAAGAAAACTTGTACCTGAACCGGAGAAAAATAGGGAAGGGGGATCTTGTCCTGCATCCCGGCGACGTGCTGTTCCTTGAAAAATTGAAGATCGAAGTTTGGGAAAAGGAGATTGCCGTTTGGGGTTCTTCTGATTATTATGAAACGGCCTTTACGGAACGGTCTAAGGTCCGGCGTCCGGAGGGGTTCCCGGTATATAAGCGTTCTCCAAGACTGATAAAAAGAACGAATAAAGAGAAGATTACCCTCGAGCTTCCAAGACAAGAAGAGGAGAAGGGGCGCGGCAGCTTCCTTATGTCGGCTCTGCCGTCTCTGGGAATGATGTTGTTGACGGTGGTTTTGGGTTTAGTGATGGGAAGGGGGATCTATCTGCTGACGTCCGCCGCTGCTGCCGGAATGACAGCCGTATTCACCGGAATAAGATATGTAAGCGAGCAATCCGCATCGAAGGAAAAGAGCAGAAAACGGCGCGTGTCTTTTATGAACTATCTCTGGGGAAAACAAAAGGAGATTGCCATAGCCTATGAGCGGGAGGCGGAGGTCTATGCATACCAGTATCCGGATGTGAACGAGCTTGCAGGAATGATAAGAAAATACGACGGCCGCATCTACGAGAGGGTTCCGTCTGACGAAGATTTTCTTACCTTGTCTATTGGCTGTTATACCGGAAAAACCGACTTACAGATTGAAGGGAAGGAACCGGCTTGGGATGCAAAGGAGGAAATCCTTACGGAGACGGTCAGGAAGATTCGGCAAAGGTATTCAATGATTGAGAGGCCGAGAGCCGTCGATTTAAAAAGAACCCATTTGGGGATGGTGGGAGAGAAGGAAGCGTTGCACAGACAGCTTAGTGTTCTGGCGGCTCAGGCGGCTTTTTTTCATAGTTATCACGATCTTCGGATGATTGTGATCTATAACCGGGACTATGAGGATCAGTTTGCATGGATGCGCTGGCTTCCCCACACACGCCTTGGATCCGTGAACCTTTTGGGGCTTGTACATTCAGAGAGATCAGGAGATCAGGTGCTTGGCAGTATGAACCAGATATTGAAGGAACGGGCGGAATGTCTGAGGGATGGCAAAAAGACGGCAAGGTTTCTTCCTCATTATCTTTTCCTGATTGACGAGCCTTTCCGGATTATGGATCACGGGATCATGGAGTATCTGCGCCGGGACGGATATGAGTTAGGGTTTTCTTTGATTTATACCAGCTATACCCGTGCAAATCTGCCGGAATCTATCGGAACGGTTCTGATGCTGGAGAATTCCAAAGAAGGGACGATGCTTCTGGAAGAAAAGGAGTATACGCAGCAGAAGATCGTCTTTGATCAGGCTCAGAATGTTGATTTCGAGTGGTTTGCGAGAGATCTGAGCGTATTGGTTCATGAGAAGGGAAGGGCCGGCTATATCCCCGGGAGCGTTACATTTTTTGAACTGTACAAAATACGGCGGCCGGAAGAGTTGGAGATCCGGAAAAGATGGAAGAGCAGTCAATCCTACAAGTCTCTGGCCGTTCCTCTGGGACTTCGTTCCCCGGAGGAAACGTTGTTTTTGAATCTGCATGAAAAGGCGCACGGCCCTCACGGGTTAGTGGCGGGAACGACCGGATCCGGGAAATCGGAGCTGATACAGAGTTATATTCTGTCTTTAGCGGTGAATTTTCATCCTTATGAGGTTGGATTTCTGCTGATCGACTATAAGGGAGGATCGATGGCAGAACTGTTTCACAGGCTGCCTCATCATCTCGGCACAATTACGAATCTGGACGGCAGCGGAAGTATGCGGGCGCTGATTTCCGTAAAGGCAGAGTTGTCCCGAAGACAGAGGATATTCAGAGAGTTTGGCGTGAACCATATTAACGGTTATATGAGATTGTTCAAGGAGGGAAACGCGTCGGAGCCGATTCCGCATCTTTTTATTATATGTGATGAATTTGCGGAGCTAAAGAAGGAACAGCCGGACTTTATGAAGGAGCTTGTATCAGCGGCGCGGATCGGAAGAAGCCTGGGGGTTCATCTGCTTTTAGCGACGCAGAAACCTGCCGGCGTTATAGACGAACAGATCTGGAGCAACAGCAGGTTTAAACTGTGCCTGAAGGTGCAGAATGAAAGTGACAGCAAGGAGGTATTGAAGACGGCGGACGCCGCGGCCATCACTCTTCCGGGGAGAGCCTATCTTAAGGTGGGGAGCAACGAGGTCTATGAGTTGTTCCAGTCTGCTTACAGCAAAGCTGCGTGCAGGGAGCCGGATGAGAGAAAGGATTTGGAGGACGAGCGGGTCTATGTGGTAAACGAGATGGGACAGGGGGAGCTGGTCAATCGGGACTTAAGCGGCGGGACGGGAGAATACCATATGTGTCAGACGCAGCTAGAGGCCGTTGCACGGCATATCAGGGAGGTTTTTGCGGAGGAGGGTAAGGCAGAGGTGAGGAAACCATGGCTTCCGCCGCTGGGAAGGATGCTGCTTAGTCCCGTTGTCTCAAAGCCTGTGAACATAAAGGAAAGCGAAGGCGTGGATAAAAGGAGCGCAAGTCTTTCTGTAACGGTCGGGAAGGCGGATATTCCCGGTATGCAGGAACAAAGGGAGATGCTGCACCATTTTGAGCGGGATGGAAATCTTCTGTTTGCGGCTTCCGCCGGGTTTGGAAAAACGGTATTTCTGACGACCGTGCTGATAAGCCTTGCCTTAACTTATGACGCAGACGACGTCAATTTTTATATTTTGGATTTTGGGAACCATGGCTGTATGCCTATGAAGGAGCTTTTGCATACGGCGGAATATATTTCTGCGGATGATGATGAGCGGTATCGGAAATTCAAAAAACTGATAATGGAAGAGCTGGGCGTAAGAAAAAGGCTGTTTGCAGAATATGCGGCGCCTTCTCCTTCGGCATATCAGGAATTATCCGGCAAATCCCTAAAGACGGTGGTAGTCGCCGTTGACCAGTTCGATGTCGTGAAGGAGATGGGAATTGAGGAGGAAGAATTTTTTACCAAGCTAACGAGGGACGGCGTCGGTCTTGGAATTTATACGGTTGCCGCGGCAACGAGAGTGAATTCGATACGGCAGGCTACCCTGAATAATTTTAAGAATAAGATAGCGGGGTATCAATTTGATGAAAATGAGACGTTTCTTATTGTGGGAAGAATCCCGTTTAGGCAGCCAGAGATCAAAGGCCGCGTAATGGCGGGCGGCGAAGACGTACATGAGGCGCAGATCTATACCATGGCCTCCTGTGAGGACAAAGCAAAATACAGTAAAGATATAAAAGCATTAATACAGGAGAGCAGGGGAAGATTTCCGGGAAAAGAGGCTCCCCACATCCCGGTACTGCCGCAAGAGTTTCGCTCCGCCATGCTGAAGGAATATCCATGCGACGAAAAGGATTATATCGTGGGGCTGGATATAGAAGAAGTGACGGGGAAGGGATTTGATAAGTCGGCCGGGTTATTTGCAGTGATAGGAAATACCGGGTCAGGAAAGACGAATATTCTCCGGGTGCTGGCAGATCAGGCGGCGGCGAAGGGGAGGACCCGTATCTTTGATTCCAGGGATATGGAACTTTACCGCTATCGCCATATACCGAATGTTCTGTATGTAGAAGGAAGCAGGGAGAAGGAGATCTTTTTGAAAGAAATGGCAGAAGAAGTGGAGAGGAGGCGGCGGTTTCTGAAAAAGAGACTTGGGGAAGACAAGAACTTGTCTCCCAGAAAATTAACCGATGAGATGCCGTTTTACACCATATTCATTGATGATCCGGATGAGTTTACGGAATTTATGAAGGAGGATTTGGATAGGGCGGCAAATATTATGAAAGAGGGACTTGCTCTTGGCATTGTCTGTATTATTTCTATCCATGCCGCGAAAACCCGGGGGATCAGCGCTATTGACAGAATGGTCAAACAGGCGGCAAACGGGCTGGTATTAAGTTCACAGGGAGTCATGCCGGTCTTCCCGGTTTCAAGCACGCGCGAGCTGCCGAAGTTTGGGGACGGACTGCTTTTTAGAAATGGTATTTATCAAAGAGTACGGCTTCCAAGGCATGAAGGGGCAGAATTATAGAGGGGAGATGAAGAAAGTATGGCAGATATTATTTACGTCAATCATGAAAGGGTGAAGGAAGATGCGGCGCGGGTAGAAAGCGCGGCGGCGTATCTTAGAAGCGTCTTGTTAGCGCCGCAGGATACACGCACGACTTTGGCTGTTAATGAAAGAAGTAAGACGGCATATGAAAGATCTCAGGACAGGATTTCTCAGCTGGGGCTTCTGTTGGATCAGGAGTCGCAGAATATCAGGGACTTAGGCGCGGCATTTGTGGAATTTGATGAGATGATGGGGAGGCTTGGGGGAAATGCGGACCGGTACTGCGTGATGGAGGCGAAGGAATAGGAGGTGTATCTTGTGCAGAGAAGCGACTATCTGAACCCGCAGGATATGAGGGGGCAGTGTGCGAAAGCGATCAAATGCATGGAGGCGGACTGCAGGGCATTGGAGATTGTCGGTAAGAGTATCGGGGATTTTGCAGAAGATCCTGAAATAGAAAGCGAAGCCTTTGACGCCATGGCGCTGCAGTTAGAAGATTATAGGACGGTCATTGAAGCGATGAGGATCGCCAATGTGACAGACAGCGCGGATTTTCAAAGTTTAAGCGGCCTTGTGGGCAATGAAGTTCTGGATGGTGAAAACATATTCTGCCAGATGGAAAATGCATGGAATATGAAGGAGAATTACCTGGCCAATGAGGACGTGTATATATGCCGTATGGAAGCGGCAAAGGACGTATTTCTATACGCATATTATCAGTGGAAAGCTAAACAGTACGGTCATCTGGCATGGAATAGCCAGAGATTATATGAGAGCTGGAAGGAGAAGACGGAGAGGTTTGACGAGATTGCAGAGGGAACAAGCAGTCTGTTTTCCGCGGCGGAGGGTATTCATAGGCTGATACAAACGGGATTGTCGAAGATCGCAGGCGCTTTTTTAAAGGGAGTTTATGTGCCGGACAAGGATCAGGAGTGGAGGCGGCAGCTTAAAAATACCTGTATTCATCTGGCGATGGGGTATAAAGACCGGGGAGGGGATCAGAACGGACCGTTTGAACTGTGGAGCAGAGGGGATGCCTCTGACAGGGAAACGCTTAGGGAGCTGGTACATGGTTATGAAGAGTATGCGGATTATTCCGATGAAGAGATTGAGGATCTTTTAAAGAAGCTGAACAGTGAAGGATGCGGGTATGTGGCTTTTGCGAATATACTGGCAGAGGAATTCAGGAGGAAAGAAGGAGAATTCGAAAGGATATTCGGATTTCCTCTTTTTATGGAGAATGAGGATGGCGATGTATTTGTAAATTATAATCCGCTCATTATTGATCTTTACTGTGCCAGCGACAATCACAACAAGGTATGGAACTTTTGGCAGAATCATGATACCTATGATGAGTATGAGGACCAGTCGGCGACCATAGGGCGGGGAACCACGCCGGATGACAGGATATACCGTTTTGAGCGCTATATGAACGGACGGGGAGTGACCGTAAGTATCGAGAATATCAGATGCAGCCCGGATGAAGTGTACCAAAGATGTAAGGAAGAAGCCGCCCGGGGGAATCAGGTAATTATCAGTACCTGTCCGGTAAGGCTTGAAAGCGAAGACGGGGAGGTATCCCATATGGACGGAGGACATGCCATGACGGTGACGGGGCTTACGGGCGACGGAAGGATAAAGGTATCGTCTTGGGGAGAGATATATTATATTACGCCGGAAGATCCTGACTATCAGACGCCCGAGAAGAATCGGGCGAGAGACGCATATATAAAAATTCAGTCGGTCTGTTTCCAGCCTGTAGAATAAGGCGGCTTTGGAGTATGGATGCGGTTCTTTGGCAGGGAAGGAGGCCGGTCGTGAGAAAGTGCGGCATAGTGTTAGTATTACTTATCATAATTTTTATGAAAGGGGGAGGGAATTTCTTGGATAGATCCCGGACAGAAGAAGGGGGGAAAGTCCCAACGATAGCTGAGGTTTCGAAGAATCCATATATATACCGCTATAATCATGAACTTTGTAAAGAAAAAGGATTGACAGAAAGTACTGATCATCTCAGCGGCCGTTATTTGTACATGCAGGCGGTCTACAGAGCGAATCTGGACGCATATCTATTAAAGACGCTTGATATTGGGGAACTGGATGAAGAGCTTGGGAACGGCGGCTTAGGGCTTGTAAGTCTCGGGCCTGAGGAACAGAATTTGTATGAGAGAGAATCCACAATGGAGCTTAGACATATCTGCTTAAGAAATAATCTATACATTGAATATCTTCGGAAAGATCAATTATGTCTTCTGGAAGATCAACTGAGCAAAGGGAAGTTGGTTGTGACAGATGAGATACAGGATATGGTTAAGGAAACATACCGGGAAGTGATAAGGGTCAGGAATCCGGGGAATTGGGAGGATGACGAGAGCTTTCTCTACGCAGAAGCACAGGGATTGAAGCCAAAGATTCCGAATTCCGCACTGGTGTTGGAGATCTCGGGGGAGGTGGAATATGACGCGTCGGGCAATCTTCTTTCGGACGGCCAAATAAAAGAAAAATATGAATATCTGGATCGTATCAAAGAAGAGAAAGAAAAAGAATATTCCGGGTTATTGGGAACCAAGGTATATATTCTGTTGGAGTAAAGGGGCGATTTATGGTCAGGAAGGTGAAAAGATCAGGAATAGAGAGCAGAAGTTTTGGCTCAGGCGATAAAGAGGAGTTTAGACAGGAAAGAAGGCGAATCCGGAAAGAGGAAGAAGAGGAAGATATAGAAATCAGAGATCATTATCAGAGATTGGAATATATGCGGGAAAATAGCTCCGTATGTGACGGGGAGATCTCATGTCTAATCGAAGAACAGCAGGAATTGCTGCAGGCCCTATGTATGAAGAAACAGGAATTTCTAGACGATTTGGAACGAGCCGAATATTTGTAATGAATATTTGTAAATTCATATGTCTTGTCATATATACGGTACAATGATATAATAGTGTAAGTTTGAAAAAAGGAGACAAACAGTTATGAATATTACAGAAGAAATTCAGGAATTGAAGAAGGAAAAAAATGCGGTTATTCTGGCACACTATTATGTCAATCCTGAGATCCGGAAGATTGCAGACTATATCGGAGATTCTTATTATCTGAGTAAAGCGGCGGTGGATTTGGAAGAGCAGACGATAGTATTTTGCGGAGTATCCTTCATGGGAGAGAGCGCAAAGATATTGAATCCGGGCAAGACCGTTCTTATGCCGGATGTGACTGCAGACTGCGCGATGGCGCATATGGCGGATGCGGAGACAATCCGGCGGATGCGTGAAAAGTATGATGATTTGGCGGTGGTCTGCTATATTAACTCTACTGCCGAGTTAAAGAGACATTCCGACGTATGCGTCACTTCGTCAAACGCTGTGAAGATTGTAAAAGCCCTTCCGAATCAGAACATTTTTTTTATACCGGACAGGAATCTCGCACATTTTGTAGCTGAGCAGGCGCCGGAAAAACATTTTGTGTATAATGAAGGTTACTGTCCCGTTCATGAAAAGATACAGGTTCAGGAGATCCTTAAGGAGAAAGAGCTGCATCCGCAGGCAGAGGTGCTGACGCATCCTGAGTGTCCGCAGGCGGTTCGGGAGATATCGGATTATATCGGAAGCACATCGGGAATTATAGACTATGCAGGGAAGAGCGAGTGTATGGAATTTATTATATGCACGGAAAATGGCGTTCGGTTTGAGCTTGAAAATCAGAATCCAAAGAAAAAGTTTTATTTTACGGCGACGGAGCCGGTCTGCCACGATATGAAAAAGGTTACGTTGGAGAAGATACGGGACGTATTAAAAAGCGGAGAGAATGAAATCCGGATAACCGACGAGATTCGCGCAGGGTCAGTCAGACCCCTTGAAAAAATGTTGGAGCTTGCACGATAAGGAAGTGTGCGAAGTTCATATAGGATGTGCCGGTGTCTGCGGTATGCGCGGACCGGTTTGAGGCGGTTCCTAAGCGGAGGAAAAAGAGATGGAAATACATACGGATGTTGTGATAGTAGGATGCGGAGTGGCTGGTTTATACAGCGCGCTGAAGCTTCCAAGGGATATGCAGATTGTGATAATTACGAAATCAGATGCACAAAGCAGTGATTCGTTCCTTGCACAGGGCGGAATCTGCGTTCAGAGAGATGAGGATGACTACGACAGTTATTTTGAGGATACCATGCGGGCAGGACATTACGAGAACCGTAAGGAATCAGTGGATATTATGATTCGGGAATCTAGGTCGGTCATAGATGATCTGGTGAAGTATGGAGTCAGATTCGAACAGGAGAACGGAGAATTTGCGTATACCAGAGAAGGGGCGCACTCAAGGCCCAGAATACTGTTTCATGAAGATATCACCGGGAAAGAGATTACCGGTACTTTGCTGGAACGGGTAAGAGAACTTCCCAACGTAACGCTCTATGAATATGTATCAATGACAGATATTATAGAAGAAGACGGCGTGTGCAAGGGGATTCTGGCAGAAGAAACGGAGGAAAAACAGGCGGGAAGAGGATACGCGAAGAAAGATATTTGGTATCGGATCTATGGGGATCATATCATTCTGGCCACCGGAGGTATAGGAGGAAAATACCAACATTCTACAAATTTTCCGCATTTGACGGGAGACGCTGTTGAGATAGCAAAAAACCATGGAATACGTCTGGAAAATCTGGACTATGTACAGATACACCCAACAACCCTATACTCTGAAAAGCCTGGCCGGAGGTTTTTAATTTCCGAGTCTGTGAGGGGAGAAGGAGCGGTATTATATAATGATAAAAAGGAACGGTTTGTAGACGAGCTGCTTCCAAGAGACGTAGTTACAAAGGCAATCCGTAAGCAGATGGAAGAAGAGGGTACGGAGCATGTCTGGCTGTCTTTGGCTCCCATTCCAAAGGAGAAGATCTTAAAGCATTTTCCCAATATTTATCAGCATTGCCTGGAAGAGGGATATGATGTTTTGAAGGAGTGCATACCGGTGGTGCCGGCGCAGCACTATTTTATGGGCGGAATCTGGGTGGATTCCGACAGCCGGACATCCATGGACAATTTGTATGCGGTAGGGGAAACCAGCTGTAACGGCGTACACGGCGCAAACCGTCTGGCAAGTAACTCCTTGCTGGAAAGTTTAGTCTTTGCAGGGCGGGCTGCGCGAAAGATTATGTCTGAATACAAAACCTGTTCATAAAAAGGGATTTTGTGAGAAGGACTGAAAAGTAAGAAAAGGAGAACAATAAGGATATGAATAAGATAACTATGACCCTTCAGGCTGACCGGTTAATTTTGGAGGCGCTGAAAGAGGATATTTCCAGTGAGGATGTGACGACAAATTCCGTAATGAAAGAAGCAGTGGAGGGAGAAGTGGACCTGATCTGTAAGCAGGATGGGATTATAGCGGGTCTGGAGGTATTCGAGAGAGTATTTAAGCTTTTGAATGATGCCGTAGAAATAGAGTTCTATTGTAAAGACGGGGATGAGGTTAAGAACGGACAACTGATGGGAAAGGTAAGAGGGGATATCCGCGTGCTCTTATCAGGAGAACGCGTCGCTTTGAATTATCTGCAGCGCATGAGCGGGATTGCGACTTATACACACTCGGTTGCGTCGCTTCTTACCGGAAGCCGCACGAAGCTTTTAGATACCAGAAAGACGACGCCGAATATGCGAATCTTTGAAAAATATGCGGTTCGCGTAGGAGGGGGATACAATCATAGGTATAACTTATCAGACGGTGTGCTTCTTAAGGATAACCATATCGGCGCGGCGGGAAGCGTCAAAAAAGCGGTTCAGATGGCCAAGGAATACGCGCCTTTTGTGAGGAAGATTGAGGTCGAGGTGGAGAACCTTGACATGGTAAAAGAAGCGGTTGAGGCCGGAGCCGACATCATTATGCTGGATAATATGTCCGCGGAGGAGATGGGGGAGGCAATCCGGCTGATCGACGGCCGCGCACAGACAGAGTGTTCCGGCAACGTAACAAAGGAGAATATTGGACGGCTGGTATCTCTGGGAGTAGATTATATTTCCAGCGGAGCATTAACCCATTCCGCACCAATACTGGATATTTCTCTTAAAAATCTCCATGCGTTGGCATGATCCTGAGAGAAATACAGTATTGTTAGAAGGAGGGGGAACAGTATGAGTGGTTCGGACAGAAGGGCGGATATTATCCGGCAGGTCCAAAATAGCAGCGTTCCGCTGTCCGGCTCGAGGCTTGCTGAAATTTACCACGTAAGCAGGCAGGTAATAGTGCAGGATATTGCGCTTCTTCGTGCCGAGGGTTACGATATCATATCCACGAACAGAGGATACATCCTGAATTCGGCAAAATCCGTAAGCAGAGTGTTCAAGGTGCAGCATACGGATGAGCAGCTTACGGAAGAACTGTGCGCTATTGTAGACCTTGGAGGGACGGTTAAGAATGTGATGGTCAATCACAGGGTATACGGGCATATTGCCGCGGAGATGAATATTGATTCCCGCAGGAAAGTGGGTGAATTTATGGAAGATATCCTAAGCGGCAAGTCTAGTCCTCTTAAGAATATTACCTCCAATTACCATTATCACAAGATTATTGCGGATAAAGAAGAAACGTTAGATATGATAGAAGAAATGCTGAAGGAAAAAGGATTTCTGGTAGAAGTAAAATATAACTTCTCGGAATCTCAATGAATGTGATTCTAACTGAAAATTGACAACTGAATATCGTGCAGGAAAAGAAATTTGAGAAAAATGGACATAAACATTGGACATAGCGGGTACTATGCCTTGAAAAATCTTATGGAATCGCTTAAGATATCATTATTAGGCGGTGAATCCTAATAATGATTCTTGAAATGCCTCAGTAGATGGCATTTCCCAGGCATCAAGATGCTGCAGCATCATGATGCCGTAGAGGCGGCAGTACCACATCTTAGTCGAGCGGTGCCTGCCGTCTTCTAATTTATAGTCCTCTTTCTCCCGCTTGTTGGAGCGCTCCACAGAAGTTCTTCTGTCATATTCCTTTTCCCATGCTTTAGAGTCCCTTGGCGGTATGTTAAATAACCTTGGATTGTCATCGGTAAAGATGTGTACGGTTCTTCCATATTTTGCCGGTGAACAAGGGTGTTCACAAAAGCAGCCGCGTTTCCGGTTTGATTTCGGGCACCGGTATTTTGCCCGGTGTTTGGCAGCTTCATATCCATCTTTATGCATACGTAAGCCCATTTTACAGACAGGGACCCCATCGTCATCGATTGTGAAATCGTCCTTATAGGTAAAATGCCCGGTATGTCCGGGATTGAGGTCGATAAACGGTGTGATATGTT
>CAJTOH010000068.1 GCA_910577685.1 uncultured Dorea sp.
CTATATTTTAGCCGGTGTAATACCCGTTAGGTCAATCGCATGGCTGAACTGTTACGTGAAGTTTAAATGTTATGAGCGGAATGCTTGACATCTTCGGCAAAACAGTATAAAATTTAAGTGTTGTAGTTGTACAATGAAAACTGAATAAGGAGGTGCTCCTGTGCCGAATGGAATATTAATTGCTGTAGGAGTTGTGCTGAGCGCGGCGGCGGCAGCCATCAGTCATTTCCTGACAGTTTCCAATCTCAAGAAGAATGCGGATTCTAAGATTGGGAATGCGGAGACGAAAGCAAGGGAGATTATTGATGATGCGGTAAAGACGGCTGAGGCAAAGAAGAAGGAGTCTCTCTTGGAGATTAAAGAAGAGTCTATCAAGAACAAGAACGAACTTGAAAAAGAGACTAAGGAACGCAGGAATGAGTTACAACGCTATGAGAAGCGCGTTCTATCCAAGGAAGAGGCTTTAGATAAGAAAGCTGACGCCATTGAGAAGCGTGAGGCAGGATTCGCAGCAAAGGAAGAACAGCTAAGACAGCGCGAGGCAAAAGTCGAAGAGCTGGGCAGCCAGAGAGTACAGGAACTAGAAAGAATCTCAGGACTTACCTCCGAACAGGCAAAAGAGTATTTGTTAAAAACTGTTGAAGACGATGTAAAACATGACACCGCTAAGATGATTAAGGAATTAGAGGCGCAGGCGAAGGAAGAGGCGGACAAGAAGGCGAGGGAATATGTCGTGACTGCAATCCAGAGATGCGCGGCAGATCATGTTGCGGAGACTACAATTTCGGTTGTACAGCTTCCGAGCGACGAGATGAAGGGAAGGATTATTGGACGAGAGGGGCGCAATATCCGTACATTAGAGACGATGACCGGTGTTGAGCTTATCATTGACGATACGCCGGAGGCGGTCGTATTGTCCGGCTTTGATCCGATCCGAAGGGAAGTCGCAAGGATTGCGCTGGAGAAATTGATTGTTGACGGACGAATTCATCCGGCAAGAATTGAGGAGATGGTTGAAAAAGCGCAGAAAGAAGTAGATGCCATGATTCGAGAAGAAGGAGAGGCGGCGGCTTTGGAAGTGGGAGTTCACGGAATTCATCCGGAATTAATCCGATTACTCGGCCGTATGAAGTTCCGGACCAGTTACGGACAGAATGCGTTGAAACATTCGATTGAAGTTTCACAACTGGCAGGACTTTTAGCTGGCGAGATCGGGCTTGATGTCAGGATTGCCAAGCGTGCCGGACTTTTACACGATGTCGGCAAGTCTATCGATCATGATGTGGAAGGATCGCATATTCAGATCGGTGTGGACCTTTGTAGGAAGTACAAGGAATCCGCAACGGTCATTAACGCTGTAGAAGCGCATCATGGCGACGTAGAACCGGAAAGTCTGATTGCCTGCGTTGTACAGGCGGCCGATACGATTTCAGCCGCAAGACCAGGCGCCAGAAGAGAGACATTAGAGACATACACAAACAGGTTAAAACAATTAGAAGATATCACCAACCAGTTTAAGGGGGTTGATAAATCTTTTGCAATTCAAGCAGGTAGAGAGATTCGAGTTATGGTAGTTCCAGAGCAGGTATCTGATGCAGACATGGTATTAATGGCGAGGGATATTTCGAAGCAGATCGAGTATGAGTTAGAATATCCCGGGCAGATTAAGGTTAATGTGATTCGTGAGTCGCGGGTCACAAGCTATGCGAAGTAATATTTTGCGGAAAAGATTGATATGAAAACAAAGGGAAGTCTTGAATCGAAAGAGTTTAGGGCTTTCCTTTTTTCAATTTTAGGGAAGAGGATGATAAGACATGAGCGGCGAAATTAAGCGTACAGGAAGAAAATTAATCTATCAGGGAGCAATCCTAAGCGTGTATAAGGATCACATGGAATTTCCAAACGGCGGTACGGCGGAATGGGATTTTATTCAGCACGACGGGGCGGCGGCGGTGGTGCCTGTCATGGAGGACGGAAGGATCCTGATGGTCCGGCAGTTTCGGAACGCGCTTGACAGGGAGACCTTGGAGATTCCGGCAGGAAAGCTGGACGCAGCCGACGAACCGGGGCTTGCGTGTTCCCGGAGGGAACTGGAGGAAGAGACGGGCTACCGTTCCGAGAATCTGGAGTGGCTGCTTACGCTGCGGACGACGGTGGCCTTCTGCAATGAGAAGATCGAGATCTATGTGGCGAGAGATCTGATCCCGTCCCATCAGCGTCTGGACGAGGGGGAATACGTGGACGTGAAGGCATATACAATGGAGGAATTAAAGGAGATGATCTTTACAGGTAAGATCGAGGATTCCAAGACCATTGCGGCTCTTCTGGCGTACGAATCGAAATATCTGAAACAGACAAGCTTAAAATAGAAGAATATAATAGGATGCCCGGCATATAATGAAGTATCTTGACAGAGGGGGGAACGCTTGTGAGGATACAGGAAAACAAGAAGATTTTGATCGTGTTTTGTATGCTGGGTTTTTTGATAGGGATCGTATATGCGAACCTAATGTCCAAGGATTACATTGCCAATATGGGAATTTTTAATGAATTCTTTCTGACCCAGTACAGTCAGGCGGAGATCGACGTGGTCGAATATATGTGGTATGTGGTCCGGGTCCGGGCTGCGCCGCTTATACTGGTGGGAGCGCTGGGCTGCACCAGACTGCGCAAGGGGATTGCGGCGGGTTTTCTGGCATGGACAGGCTTTTGCGGCGGGATGATTATGACGTCGGCGGTCCTTAAAATGGGGGTCAAGGGCGTGATTCTCTGTTTGATCGCTCTGACGCCCCATTTTGTGTTTTATGCGGCGGGATTTTTCATACTTCTGTGGTATCTCTTTACCTACCCGGAAGCAAAATGGAACCTTACCAAGACGGTCAGCATGGTTCTCTTTGTGGCCGTAGGGATTCTGCTGGAGTGTTATGTGAATCCGATTATTATGGAACTGTTTCTTAAGACGCTGTAAGGCAGAACCGGCCTTTTCGAAACGCCTTTTATTGGGCAAAGATACTGCTGTATTCATACCATGTCCGCCATATGCGGAATTGACAGTACATAGAATGGATAAAATGGTAGAATTGAGGGCTTACACTCTCAAGTCTGGCCGGATTGACGATATAGTACCAGAAACCTTCTGCGAAGAATTCCATCTCATCCCTCACGCAGTCCGTGCCGTATGCTTGAATGAAAGCGGCGCTCTCTGCGTTGTATATCTCTGAAAAAGCGCTTGAATTGGACACAAAGCCGAGATAAAGGTCGAACCAGTGGCCCAGTTCATGGATGGGGGACTCATATACGGCGTCGGACCGGTCCTCGATGAGTATCCGTTTTTCTTCGTAGTTGGTTGTTGCCATAACCATATCGAATTGTCCGGGATAATAGGTCTGGCCGATGTTCATGTCGGTTACAAGCATAGACCATCCATTCTGCACGAACGCGTCGTGGATATATGGGGAGACGGCGGATAGCTGCTGGTTCACAGCGTCGATATAGCCGTCGTCCACATAGCCGTCTTTCTGACACTGAATATGGGACAGGGAAGCTTCGCTGATATCTTTTCCGGAAAATGATACCTCCATCTTCCACGGTTCCAGCTTTGCGCCGATTATTTCCGATTCTATGGCTTTCTGATGTTTCCTGACTCCGATAAAAACAAAAACGCACAGGATAAAAAGGAGAAGGATCAGCAGATAGATCAGACCGCTCCCTTTTTTCTTACGTACACTCATATATCTCAAAACCTCCTGCTGCACGCGGCTATTCTTCATACATTATTTTATAGGATTGCGTCCCTAATGTCTATGTATTTACAATAATTTTCACAGATATTTCATGGATCTTAATTACTATGCCGTTTTTTTCAGATAATACTGCAGGTATGCCAGACAGAACAGGAAGATGCAGATCTGGCTTGCCAAAAGCCCCCACAGATACCCCTTGATTCCGAAGGCCGGAATCAGTAGGAAGACGCTCATAATGCGGATTCCCAGACTTGAGGAATTGATGCAGAAGGAGAGGTTCGTCTTCCCGATCCCGTTGATCATGCTGATTAAGGTGTTGTTGGTGTACAAAAACGGGCACATCCACGCAAGGGTAATAATGTAATCTCCGGCCAGAGGGCTGTGGAATAAGAATGTTCCGATCCCTTGCCCAAGGCACAGAAGGCTCACGCAGCAAATGCTGCCGAGAAAGATGCATGAATAAGTGACCTTCCGGACCAGCGCCGACAGCTCCTTCCGATGGTTCAGCGCCTGGATCTCCGCTACGGTGGGAAGGAGCATGGTGGAGACGGAGTTGGTGATGGCGGAGGGAAACAGGATGCAGGGCAGCGCCATGCCCGTAAGTACGCCGTAGGTGCTTAAGGATTCCGACAGCGACATTCCGTAGTTCTGCAGCCGGATGGGAATAGATACTGCCTCAATACTCTGCAGGAGGTTAAGCAGTATACGGCTTGCGGTCAGCGGAATTGAGAGGGCCAGCAGTTCACGGCTGTGCCTCATGCATCCGCGGAAATGAAAACGGGACAGGGAAGCGAGTACATGTTTACCAAAGAGGGCGCGCAGACAGAAGACAGAAGAGAAGATTTCTCCTGCGATCATACCCGCCACGGCGATGGATACGCCGAAACGGATTCCATGCCGGACGCCGTACAGGTAGAGCAGATAGACGCTTAAGATCCTTGCCGTCTGCTCTACAAACTGGGAGACGGCGGGAATACCCGTCTGCTTTAAACCAAAATAGTACCCGCAGATACAGCTGTGCACCGACGCAAAGGGAAACGCGTAAGAGAGGATCACCAGCAGGTCGGCGCACCTGGGCTCGTGCAAAAATACCTCGGATATGGCCGGGGCATATCTTTGGAGTATAAGCGTGACGGCTATGGAAGCGGTAACGGTAAGGAAAAGGCTGGTATATAAAAGCTCCCTCGCTTCTTTTTGTTTCCCCTGGGTCATACGGGCGGCGATGCAGCGGGATAGGGCGAGTTCAATACCCGCGCAGGTCAGAGAAAAGCACAGCGCATAGATGGGAAATACAAGCTGATACAGGCCGACCCCTTCCTCCCCGAAGGTATGGCTTAAAAAAATCCGATAAAAAAAGCCCATAAACCGGGTGGCGAACCCGGTCATTGTTAAGATAAAAGTTCCTTTGATGATAGAATGTTTTCGGGACATAATAACTCCTGACGCCGGATTACACCGGCATTGCTGCTGTTTATTAAAGCATATTCCGGATTAGGACTTGACAGAACAGAAAAGCGGTGTTATCCTACATATGGAAAATATCCTAGCAGTTTGCTAGGAATTAAAAAGAAGGTGAATAAGTGAAACTTTCTACGAAAGGAAGATATGGTCTTCGGGCGATGATCGACCTTGCGAGGTACAGTGAAAACGAGCCGGTTTCCATCAGCAGTATAGCGGCCAGACAGGATATTTCAGAACGTTATCTGGAACAATTGGTGGGGCTGCTTAAGAAAGCCGGACTGGTGCGCAGCATCCGCGGGGCCACCGGCGGATATGTGCTGGCAAGGAATTCCGGGGAGATTTCCGTGGGAGACGTGCTGCGGGCGTTGGAAGGAAGCCTTGAGCCGGTAAAATGCGCGGCCTTTTATTCCGAGGAGGGATGTATGGCCTCGGACGGATGCGTGACCAAGTATGTGTGGCAGAAGATCAACGAGAGTATTAATGAAACTGTGGATCACATGATGTTAGACGAGCTTGTCCGGGAGAGCCGTACGGTGAATCCGGAAGGTGATCTGGAGAACCCGAAGTGTAATTTATAATAGACCGTGAATGGAGATTCATTTGGAAACGGAGGAAAATCAATATGAAAAGACTGATATATCTGGATAACGCGGCAACAACGAAGACGGCGCCGGAGGTGGTAGAAGCGATGCTTCCTTATTTCACAGAGAAGTTCGGTAATCCTTCCAGCGTCTACAGTTTTGCATCCGGCAATAAAGAAGCCATCAGTGAGCAAAGAGACGTGATTGCCGGCGTTCTGGGCGCTAAGAGCAATGAGATTTATTTTACGGCAGGAGGTTCGGAGTCCGATAACTGGGCGTTAAAGGCCGCCGCCGAGGCGTACGGGGATAAGGGAAACCATATTATCACCACGAAGATCGAGCACCATGCGATCCTGCATACGGCGGAGTATCTGGAAAAGCGGGGATTTGAAGTAACGTATCTGGACGTAGACGAAGATGGAAAGGTTAGGATCGAGGACTTGAAGCGTGCGATCCGTCCCTCTACGATACTGATTTCAGTCATGTTCGCCAATAACGAGATCGGAACCATCCAGCCCATTAAGGAGATCGGGGAGATTGCCCATGAAAAGGGAATTCTCTTTCACACGGACGCGGTTCAGGCATTCGGGCAGCTGCCGATTAATGTGGATGAATTCCGGATAGATATGCTGAGTGCAAGCGGTCATAAGCTGAACGGGCCAAAGGGGATCGGATTCTTATATATCCGCAAGGGCGTGAAGATCCGTTCTTTCGTCCACGGCGGGGCGCAGGAGAGAAAACGCCGGGCAGGCACGGAGAACGTACCGGGAATCGTGGGGCTTGGAACGGCCGTAAAGCGGGCCGCGTCCACCATGGCGAAGCGGGCTGAGAAAGAAAGCGGCCTGCGGGATTATCTGATCGGACGGGTGATGGAAGAGATTCCATACTGCCGCCTGAACGGCCATAAGACGGACAGGCTTCCCAATAATGCGAATTTCAGTTTTCGGTTTGTGGAGGGAGAGTCTCTGCTGATTATGCTGGATGGAAAAGGAATCTGCGGCTCCAGCGGTTCGGCCTGCACATCCGGTTCTCTGGATCCGTCCCATGTGCTGCTTGCCATCGGGCTTCCCCACGAGATCGCCCATGGCTCCCTCAGGCTGACCTTAAGCGAGGAGACGACGAAAGAGGACGTCGACTATGTGGTGGATTCCCTGAAGGAGATCGTAGGGAAATTAAGGAATATGTCGCCGCTATATGAGGATTTTATAAAGAAGGAACAAGAATAGAAGCGAGATTGGAAATCAGGAGGAAGATATTATGTATACGGAAAAAGTAATGGATCACTTCGAGCATCCAAGGAATGTTGGAGAGATAGAGAACGCCAGCGGGGTCGGCACGGTAGGCAATGCAAAATGCGGGGATATCATGCGGATTTATCTGGATATCGACGACGAGCAGATAATCCGGGATGTGAAGTTTAAAACCTTTGGCTGCGGCGCGGCAGTGGCCACCAGCAGCATGGCCACTGAGCTGGTGAAGGGAAAGTCTGTCTACGACGCGCTTAAGGTAACCAACAAGGCGGTCATGGAGGCGCTGGACGGACTTCCGCCGGTGAAGGTACACTGTTCCCTGCTTGCAGAGGAGGCAATCCACGCCGCGCTGTGGGACTATGCGGAAAAAAACGGGATTAAGATCGAGGGGCTTGAAAAGCCGAAGTCCGACATCCATGAGGGCGAGGAAGAAGAGGAAGAAGAATATTAAAATATGGGAAAGAAAAAAGTGGTGGTTGGGATGTCCGGAGGAGTCGATTCCTCCGTGGCAGCTTGGCTGCTGAAGGAACAGGGATACGACGTGATCGGCGTCACCATGCAGATCTGGCAGGAAGAGGCCGGGGAAGTTTTGGAGGAGCATGGGGGCTGCTGCGGATTAAGCGCCGTGGAGGATGCCAGAAGGGTGGCCGCTTCTCTCGGAATTCCTTATTACGTCATGAATTTCAGGCAGGAATTCAAGAAAAATGTGATCGACTATTTTATGGACGAGTATCTCCATGGAAGGACGCCCAACCCTTGCATTGCATGCAACCGCTATGTGAAATGGGAGTCCCTTCTTAAGAGAAGTATGGAGATCGGGGCGGATTTTATTGCCACCGGCCATTACGCCCGGATTGAACGCCTGCCGGATGCAAGGTATGCTCTCCGCGCGTCCCGGACCGGGGCTAAGGATCAGACCTATGCGCTTTACAATCTGACTCAGGAGCAGCTTGCCCGTACGCTGATGCCGGTGGGCGAGTATACGAAGGAGGAGATCCGCAGGATTGCGGGGGAGATTGGTCTTCGGGTAGCGGATAAGCCGGACAGTCAGGACATATGTTTCGTTCCCGACGGGGATTACGCCTCTTATATTTCCCGGAATGTCAGGGAAGAGGTCAGGGATCGGATTGCGCCGGGCAATTTTGTGCTGTCTGACGGAACCGTGGTAGGGCGGCATAAAGGAATCGTACATTATACGGTAGGGCAGCGCAAAGGTTTAGGGATTTCTCTGGGGCATCCTGTGTTCGTCCTTAAGATCTGCCCGGACACCAACGAGGTGGTGGTGGGAAGCAATGAAGAATCACTGTCTTATCAGGTCAGGGCGAATCGGGTGAATTTTATGTCGGAAGCGGATCTGCCGGAGAAAAAGCGGGTCAGGGCGAAGATACGCTATAACCATAAGGGAGCTTGGTGTACCGTGGAAAAGACAGGGGCGGATGAGATCCTTTGCGTGTTTGAAGAAGCGCAGCGCGCCGTGACTCCCGGTCAGGCATTGGTTCTGTATGACGGGGACTACGTGCTTGGAGGCGGTACGATTTTTTTATAGAGTTGTTGAACATGGAGGAAAGCCATAAGGAGGGATGAGATATGTTGTCAGATTGCCATATGCATACGAAATTTTCGCTTGATTCCGAGGCAGATCCGGAAGCCATGGTAGAAAGCGCCATTGCGGAAGGGCTTCAATCGGTGTGTATCACGGATCATGAAGACCGGGATTATATCAGCGAAGGAAATCAGTGGACTTTTGATGCGGATCAGTATTTTGCCTATATGGGAAGGGTGCAGGAGAGGTACAGGGACAGGATTTCGGTGCGAATCGGCGTCGAGATCGGTCTGCAGCCCCATTTGGGAGAGTATTACAAAAACTACGTTGGGCAGAAGCCCTTTGATTTTGTGATCGGATCCGTCCATCTGATCAAAGGGAGAGACCCCTATTATAAGGAATTTTTTGAAGGGCGCAAGGACAGGGAGGCGTATGAAGAGACGTTTGTCGAGACATACGAGAATATTCGCAGTATAGAGGATTTTGACGTGCTGGGGCATCTGGATTACGTCACGCGTTATGGGAGAAATCAAGCAGAAGAATATTCCTATGCCGGATTTGCAGACATTATCGACCAGATCCTGCGGTATCTGATTGAGCGCGGCAAGGGAATCGAGCTGAACACCGCAGGTTTGAAATACGGGCTTCCGTATGCCCATCCCCATATAGACATACTGAGGCGTTACCGGGAGCTTGGCGGTGAGATTCTTACGATTGGGTCGGACGCGCACAAGCCGGAGCATGTGGCTTATGATTTTTATAAGGTTCCGGAGATACTGGAAATGTCCGGTTTTCGATACTATACGGAGTTCGTGGGACGTAAGCCGGTCTTTCTGAAATATTAATCGACAGCCCCTTCTTGATTTCTTTGACATGGACACTGACAAGCCTACGGATTCTGCTTTTAATCAGCAAAGAGCCAGACTCAAACCGGAAGCCCTCGAAGCCGTGTTCCACAACTTCAATGAATCCTTGGATTCCCGGCGCACTCCGTCGAAGTATCGTTTCCTCGTAGCAGATGGCTCTACTGCCACTTTTTTCAGCAAGCCGCAGTTTTCCTCTTTCGCACAAAGGATATCTATTTCAAAGGACTGGCTGGAGGCTTTGATTTCCCAAATCAGGAGGCTTTTGACATAGAGGTAGACGTAACTCTTGTCAGAAGCCATCCCTCAAAAATCAAAATAGAAAGCAGCTACAGCCGATTTGTAGACAAGGTAACTTCTTTTGTTTTTATTGAATACGGCACAAAGGATACTTATTGTATGACATTGCGCATTGTACGCTTTTCCATTGGTGACGGGGTCTACGAGTGCATTGTCACAAACCTGCCGAGAGACGAATTCCCGCCGGAACGCATCCGAAAGTTGTATTTTTCCCGTTGGGGCGTGGAAATATCCTTTCGTAAATTGAAATTGAACAAAATCGCTGCGCGATGGCCTGTCAAGGTTGTGGCATAGCGATTTTTTGTTTTCTGTAATAATAAGCAGTGGAAAGCAAGTCCTAAAAGTAGTATTGTTAAGTCACCGCAACGAAACAATCAAACAGGATCGACCTTCCCACTGCCTATAAAAAGAATACCATCCTTCTGCTTGATTGGCAAGCGGTTCTATGACCTAAATGCACCTCCGTGTAAAAGGGAAGTTACTTTTCACGGGGTGGGGAAATAGGACACGATACTAAGGGGCTCTCATGGGTCTCTCTTTCTGCCTTTCATTTAGGCAGTATCATATTAGAAGATCCTGAATTTTTAGATTTCTCCCTGACCAGTTCCGGTTGTGGCCTTTTGAATATTTCTTTTACGGATTGATAAAGGTTATTTTTATCATTTGTTGCGAGATGGTCAAGTACACTTAAGCATTCGCAAAAATATACTAGGTGCTCGAAACTCCTCAGTGAAATAGTCTGGTTTATTTTTCCTTTCAGTATCCGGACCTTCCGTTCGCAGAGATTGTTGTCGGGTTCCACAAGGGGATTTGACAGGAACAGCAGATGGTTATGCTTATATACTGCCATCCGCAGATACAGGTTATACCCATTCCTGTAGTAGTCCGACGGAGGGGTGGATTCATATTCTTCTTCTGCCGTCTGTACGATGGAATCGTAGCGCGTCTCAAAGCTGGTAATCTTTTCCTCTGCCATCCCTTCTGCCGGAGCAGTATTGTTTGCGTGTATCATTTCCAGTATGAGGGCAAGCATCTGTCTATTCCATGTAAGCTCCTTTTCATTCTCTATACTGTCTTTTAAATAACGTTCTATGTGCACCATACATTCCTGATGGTCATTGCCATAGCTGTAAAAACACGCCTCATGGTCATATGGATCAGGATTCCGCTGAAGGTTTCCACCGATGTATCTTTGATCCCGGCATGGCCTGTATTTTCCCTTGCAAAATACATGGTCGCCATACCATTGCTGCATACAACGACATTCTTATTGTTTCCGTTGACTCTTGCCACGGTTCCGTCCACATGCATTACCGGCGCGTCAAGAAGCGTTACAAACAGTTCGTCCTGTTCCTGTTTGCTTTTTGATGAAAACTCACGGCACAGCCCGTTTATCATCCCAACGGAAGGCGAGAGTGCCCCATCTGTCACATCACGGACAAACTGCGCCGTTTTCTCCAGGGAAATATAGGGCATGCATGCAGCTAGGATGAGCGGGCACAGAAGAACCATTATTTGATGGAGCAGATAGCAGATTTTATGAAACAGCTATATGAATATTTTTAATTACTTAAGCCGCTGCTATAACAGAGGGGAAAAGACTGAATTTACGAAATACCATAGAAGTGTCTTAGAAGCGAAGATTTATTTTGGAAATAATCTTGTGTGCAGTATGGCATCGGAAACCATCGAAAATTCAGAGGAGTATGTAAATAAAAGGGATGAAGAAGTTAAGCAGGATTGTGAAAGTAAGGCGTTTGTCAGATTGGCGGAAAAAATAAAAAAGAAGTTCCCAAGACTTCCCATCGTAATAACCGCTGATGGCCTATACGTTACACAAAGGGTATTGCAGATTTGTAAAAAATACAATTGGGACTACATTATCCGATACAAAGAAGGCAGTGCTTCATCGATAGCCAAAGAATATCGATCCCTTCTGGAAAAGGAAACCGTTGGCACAGACATAGAGTATCAGAACCAGATCATGTTTCAAGACTTTGATGTGAATCTGATTTATTACAAGGAAAAGAGGAAAGTAAAAGGCAAGGGGAAAGAAACAGAATTTGCATGGGTTACAAATATAGAAATCACAAAGAATAATGCAAGAAAGATCGTAAAAGCAGGACGAAACAGATGGAAAATAGAGAATCAGGGATTTAACAGGCAAAAGCAGTGGCAGGGAAATATAGGGCATGCATGCAGTTGGGATGAGAGGGCACAGAAGAACCATTATTTGATGGAGCAGATAGCAGATTTTATGAAACAACTATATGAATATTTTTATCTGGAAAAAAATGAAATCAAAAAGCTGCAAAAAAATATATCTTCTGAACTATTAGCCAGCTTTGGACGGCAACTAACAGAAACAGAAGATATAGAAGCTAAGCTGCATAAAGCAGACCTAAA
>CAJTOH010000069.1 GCA_910577685.1 uncultured Dorea sp.
AGGTGGAGAAGGAGGGACGATGTTTTCTCGAAAGAGAGGACTGGAACTATAGCGGAGAAAGAAGTTTTACGTTAGAAGAATATATGGAGGTCAGGGGGATTGGATAATGGGAAAAGCAGGAGTGAAAAATTACGTGCCGTTTGTACGGGTAAGGATGGTTCGGGAAAGAGAGCTTCCGTATGCGATGGAAGAAATTGACGGACCGGAAAAAGTTGCGGCATTTACAAGGAAGTTTCTGGCGGGTGCAGACCGGGAGTATCTGCTGGCGTTGTCCATAGATAATGCAGGGATGCTGGCGGCAATCGAGGTGGTGTCCATCGGGACGGTAAATGCGACATTAGCAGAGCCAAGGGAAATCTTCAAACATGCGGTTCTGGCAAATGCGGCAGGGATTGTGATGGTGCATAACCATACGTCGGGAAGGTGCGTGCCGAGTGAGGAAGATATGGCGACGACGAAAAGGATAGAAAAGGCGGGAAAAATCCTTGGGATACCGTTGATGGACCATATCATTGTGGGGGAAGGGTATTTTAGCTTTCAGACAGAGGGCTTGTTGGAGAAGGGAAATGAAAGATAAAATTATATAATTATGTCCGAATTTTTCGGAGGGACAGGGGTGTGTCCTGTTTGCTTTGGTAGAATAGGTATGCAAAATCCGGACAAGCAGAAATAGAAATACAAAAAGAATGATGGATTCGGTATGGGAAAGGAGAATGGGAGTAGATAAGACTCCGTACAATTATATGAATGACATGATAGCAGAATTAAACCATCTTGATAAAATGCTCACGGATAAAGACGGCAGGAAAGAAACAAAATTCCATGAGGAAGTTTTAAAAAATGTTCAAGGAGATTTTGGAGAGAAGGAATCCGAAAAAATAAGGGATATGGTTCTTATGGCATGTGAAATGGGAGAAGAGCGTGGATTTACAAGAGGATTCAGATACGCCTATTTCCTGTTTATGGAGTGCATTGGGGAGTATCACCAAGAGTAAGCTGTGGATATGGGCTGCACAGGGGAAATTGCAGAATGGCTTCATATATAGTGAAGCAGGTATTCTGGAATTTTGTGTGACAGCCCTTAGAAAGCAACATGGAATAACCTGCTATTCTATGTGCTCATTTATTTTTTCAAACAAATCCCCGATAGGGCAATGAAGAATGTTGCTTAGCAAGTCCAGATTTTCAAATCGGATGGAACTAGTCTGGTTTGTAATCATGCGGTTGAAATTCTGGTAGCTCAGATTCATCTGCTTGTAAAGCCAGTATTTGGTGTGGTTTTGTTCTTCTAATATTTCTAGCACTCGTAAACGAACCATAGGATGCCCTCCTTTTTAACAATTATCACCGAAAAATAAATTTTTGCATAGCTTATTTATACATAGCTAATGTATAAATGAATTACTCTTGCATAACTAATGTAAATATCATATAATGTGTACATGAGTAACTGGATTGAAAATATATGTTTAGGAAATAGGATTAGGGAAGTGTGAAGATAAAAGAGGGAAAACATAGATGGAGAAGAAGAATCGGATTTTAGCGATTTTATATAGGCTCTATTCCGGAAATGAAGTTTCTGTCACAGAGCTGTCAGAAGAATATCAGGTTGCAAGAAAGAGCATATCAAGGGATATCAGTATCATCCGTTCTTTTCTGGCAGAACATAGGGAACTGGTAGGGAATGTAGAACTTATGTATGACAGGAAGAAACGTTCCTATGTTTTGAGTGCAGGAAAGGGGATTCGGGCAAAAGAACTTCTCGTCATTTTGAAAATCTTATTGGGAAGCAGGGTGTTTAAGAAGGATGAATTAAGGAGTATGACTGACAATCTGACAGTATATAGCAGCCACGCAGATCAAAAGCTGTTTCGGGATTTTTGGAAAAATGAGATGGAATACTATTGCCAAGTACATACAGAAGGTTGTCTCGACTTATACGATACTGTATGGCGGTTGGAAGAATGTATAAAAGAAGGGCGAAGTATAGAGATTACATACAAAAAGTTAAATGGGAAGGTGGTAGAGCGCTGGATTTATCCTATAGCAGTTACATTTTCCAGTTTTTATTTTTATTTATTGGCCTGTCGTGGAGATGTGGAAAATTCAGCGGTAATTTATTATCGGATGGATCGGATTGCAGAAATACATGAGAGAAAGGAGAGAATTCCTATTGAGATTGAAGAAAGGCGTCGTCTGGAAAGGGCAAAAGTATATAATCAAAAAATGTTTATGGGACAGCCTATGAAAATACGCTTTCTCTATACAGGACCATCGGTAGGAGCTATCTTAGACAAATTCCCGACGGCAAGCGTTTTCTGTCAGCATGAGGAAGCGGCGGAGATTACGGCGGTAGTGGAGTATAGCAGAGGGACGATTATGGAACTTTTGTCCCAGGGAAGCTGGGTGAAGGTACTTGCGCCGAAGCAGCTATTGGATGATATGCAGACGGAGATTCGTAAGATGGAAAAGATATATGATGATTCCATATAAAGACAAAATAATACCATGGAGGAGAAAACAACAATGGAGAAATTTCAGTTTAAAGATGAATCGCTTCAAAGGACCTACGAGAATAGGGTGAAGGAACTTAAAGATTTGGCAGACAGTCCGGTCAATAATCCGGCATATTTGTGGGATGAGACAGTGCAGAGATATGCAGCGGCCATGGAGAGAACAAAAAAGCTTCTTCAAGTGGAGGGTATAAGCAGCTATATTACGGCAGGCATGATGAAAAATCTCGATACCTTTTTAAAAAAGTGCTCAGACGCAGAGTTTCATATTGCTTTGGTTGGGGCAATTAAAGCGGGAAAGTCAACTTTGATTAATGCATTATTGGGATACGAATATGCTTCTACAAAAGTCACGCCAGAGACAGCCGCTTTGACTAAATTTAAAAAGTCGGATGATAATTATGTGAAGGTCTTGCTTTACACAAAAGAAGAATGGGACAGTCTTTGGAAAAGTGCGGTAGAGGGAAATGCAGATATTTTTTTGGAAGAATACAAAACTCTGAACGCAGATGAGGAAAAGAATAATTGGTTAGGCATTAGCCCTCGGAAGGTTACTTGTAATACGCAGGAGGAATTGGTAAAGGAGATTACAAGATGGACGTCTTCAAAATCTCCGGTTCATTATTTCGTAAAAGAGGTTGAGGTGGGTCTTAAAGATTTTGAGCTTCCTAAGGGAGTGGTTTTGGTAGATACGCCGGGACTTGATGATATCGTAGAATACCGTTCCGATATTACCAGAGATTATATAGACAGGGCGAATGCAGTGCTGGTATGCGTCAAATCAGACGCTCTGACAGGGCAGGAAATGCATACCATATACAGCGTCTTTTCTAATGTAAGATATAATCCGGAAAAAGTATTCGTGATTGCGACGCAGTTAGATACCCTGAATCGCCCTTTGGAAAACTGGCAGGCGCAAAGGTTAGAATGGATCAAGCATTTAAAGAGAAAGGGCGCCTTCGGGAACGAGCAGTTGGCAGAAAGGAACCTGATACCTGTTTCGGCATATTTGTATACGCTTTTGAAAGAATATAATACCTATGCACAAGACGACCAGAGCGATAAAATGTTTGATTTGAAATCTATATTGTTTAAATTGAGGGTATGTGACTTACATGCAAATTACCAAATGCTCTGTGATTTTACACAAATAGAAACATTGAAAAGGAAAATAAATAATGATATCGTAGTCCGCTATAAGAAACTTTTGACAGAGGATGTGACAAATTCTTATCTGATCTGTAAAGAAGAAATCCAGAATAGTATGAGGAAGATTAAAAAGGAACAGGAGGACATTATAAAGACCAGTCAGGGAGGGATAGAAGAAATCCGGAAAAAACAAAAAGAGTTTACCCAAAAGTATGAAGAAACAAAGGATGATAAGCGGGAACTGGAAAGCATGATCAATAGACTCCAGACGATTACCCAGAAAAGGGCAGATGAACTGGAACGGGCAATCAAGGCGTTAGGAAGGTGATGGCAGGATGTTAAAATTACCTTCGATTTTACCAGATGTATTAGGAAAGATTGCAAAATTTGTAATTGGCGCAATATCAGAGCTTTCTAAAAAGGTTTCATCTACAAAGCCTGTAGATGAAAAATCTTCTGCGTCTGATATAGACAATGTCATTGAAATGTTTGAGGCATATAAGGAAGAAGTAAGGGGAAGGGCTTCGGGAATCGAGGAGGCAGTATCTCAGGAGGTATCCTATTATGGGGAAGAACTGGAACAGATTTTTAACGAACAGGAGACATTGTTAAAAAAGTATGGGATTCGCAAGGGGCGTATTGACAGGCAGATAAAGAAATTGTTATCTGGAATGAAAGGT
Source organism: uncultured Dorea sp. (assembly GCA_910577685.1). Taxonomy (GTDB): domain Bacteria; phylum Bacillota; class Clostridia; order Lachnospirales; family Lachnospiraceae; genus Sporofaciens. The sequence continues at coordinate 4,343 of CAJTOH010000069.1, forward strand.
TTTATTGATGATGAGGTCTGCCGGAATGTGTCGTTAAGCAATCGGGAACTGCGAAATATTATCAGAATGATACCGGGGACACAAAAAGAACAAGCCATGCGTACATTTTCCAGTCAGGTTTTTCAGGAAGCGCTAGACAAATATTGTCTGCAGGTAAGGGAAATGCTTTCAGATTTATTTATGGAGGTGGAAGAAGAAACGCTTCACGTCATAGAGAAGACGGGAAAAAATGAACAAAATCATATCCGGCAGTTGGAAAGTATAGATGCAGAAAATTATTTTGAGAAGTCAGAACATATGATTGCGAAAGCGGGTTATACGATAGAAGGATGTCATATGATAGAAAAAATATTGGAGGAACAGTGATATGGGACTTTTTAGTTTTTTGGGAGGTTTAATAGGAGGGGCAATCGAAAAAATCGGCGAGTTCACAGGGATAGATGCGATTAGTGATGTTGGAGAGGCAATTCAAGATGTATGCTCTGGATATTCCAGTAATGTAGGCGTGGAAAGCTCGTATGATAGAAATACGGCGAATGTCTATTCGACCGAAAAGCTGAATGAATTACTGATGGAATTTTCCGAGAAATCATTGAAGAAATCCGAAGAATTAGAAAAACGGTGTATTCAGATGGCGGAGGAATACTGTGATACGTTGATTCAGTTTTTACAAGAGACGTCTGCCATTATCAAGGACACGTCGAACCTGAAACGGGTGGAAAGGAATCGTTCAAAAATCAAAGGAGCGATTATGGGAAGTGTGAAAAATCCAATGGCAAAAAGGATGTCACTGGACGATTCGGAGTGTTTGAGGATTTTAAAGTTAGACTCTGGTACAGAAAAGAAAAAGCAGATGAAAAAATTCAGTAAAAAAGTAATCAATGAAGCGTTTTCTAATCTGTCCGTCAAAGTCAGGGATGTATTAAATGAACAGTCGGAGGATATCGAAGAATTTTTTTTGGACTATGCAGAATCTTATGAAAAGAAGGTTTGGATTGCAAAGAAACAATATGACGACATGGTAAAGACCGGCAAGTTAGAAGAAGTTGACATTGAAAAGAGCTGTATGGAACCGTTAGTTACGATAGAGGCAGCTAAGTTAGTGGAAGGACTGTTATAAAAACGATAGAAGATAAATTGGCAAAGTTGGAGATATGCTGTATGAATAAATGGGAAAAGGTATTTTATAAGGACCAGTTTTACGAGGTAAGGATGAAATTAGAAGAAAACATGAGACAGCAGAGGGATATGTATGAAACGATCATGAACGTACTTTTCAGAATGGAAGAACGGTTAGACGAGACGGGGCGTTCTTTGCTGTCTATGAAAGAAAGTATGGAAAAGAACCAGTCTTTGACGGAATCCAGAATCTATGAGGGATATGTCCAAATGCAGCAGGCATTATCAGATGGACAGAAGGAGAACAGGGAGAATTTTAAAGATATGATTACGTTATTGAAAATGGTGTTGGCAAATCGGGTATTGGATGATTGGGAGAAGGCGATTCAATTCGTTGATTTGGCAGAGAAGGTAAAGAAATAAGGGTGTGGTGTTTTTGAGAGGGAGGTAGGGAAGGGAGGTGAGTGCTATGGGAGATGAAAGGTGGGGCGGTTAGGTGGGAGTTGTTATAGGAAAAGTAATCATTATGAGTAAAAGGAGCAGATAACGAATGAAAAGGAAATTAATAAAAAGGATTTCGATTTTTGCGCTGTTGATAGCTATGTTAGTTACAATGGCAAATCCTGTTTCTATCTATGCAGAAGAACCGGCGACGGATTATAAAATGACGGAAGCTGGCGATACTGCAGATGATAATCAGGATTTTGATGATGAGCAAAAAGAATCACAAGAGTCAGAAGGAACAGAAAAAACAGGCAATGGGCAGTATGATACGACGAAGCCTGTCATCGAAAAGGTGGAATTTCCTCAGCAGGGTACAACTGTAAAGGCAGATGAAACCATTCGGTTTTATGTGTATGCCTATGATACAGGGACGAAAGAAGGAAAATTGAGTGTAGAGGCAAGGATTTCTGCTGATGGAGGTCCTGCATATATTGATGCCTCCTATGATGTAGAAAAGGGATGTTATGTATGTGAGTATAACCTTGCAGGTACGGGTACTGAAAAGGTATCTGTATCTTTCATTAAGGCAACTGATTTGGCAGGTAATTATACAGAATACTCTTGTTACGAAAATGGGGAATATAAATATTGGGTATCCGTAGAACAGCAGGCATCGGAAGAAATCCATATAAAGAAGTTTGAACTAAAGCAAAATGGACAGACTCTTAACGAAAAAGATGTATTAGAGATGTCATTGGAAACGGAAGAAGATATAAAAGAGGGATATTCTGTTTATGCACGTTTTGAATTAGACAATGGAACAATAGAAAGTACCAGAGATTTTGATCTGAATATATCCCCTCTTAATTCAGAAAATCGGAAAAAATTTGAATACAAGGGTGCGGTCGGTCTTTATTCCGATGGCCTATGGACTTTACAAGGTATTTATATTAAAAATGGTACATTAGGGAAAGAAGAAAGTCTGGATATAGCTGGTATAGGAGAATTTTTATATAGGGTTAAGAAAACAGTATCTTCTATAGCAATAAAACCAACAATTACATCTGTATCATTAGATAAAAATGGAGAATTTCTTTCAGCAGGGGACAGCGTTAATATTACAATAAGTGTGACGGGTGGTGAAGGTAAACTTAATGGGAATGGTTATGTAGATTTTTGTGCAGTTTCTGATATTGCAAATTCAAGAAAGTTTGTCGCCTTGTCTTATGATGAAAATAAGGGTGTTTTTCAGGGCGTATTTGATATTACAGAAGATACATATCCTTGCGAATGGTATATAGGCAAAATAGGTATTGGGAATATTGGGGATATGGGACTTAATTACGCAGACGACACTGCATTTACGGATGGTGCAAATTATCCATATTATATTAATGTAAAAAACGGGAGTACATTTGTAAATCCTACCTATGATATTAACATTAATTTTAGTGCATTAAATGAGAATGGAGTATGGGAAAACGTTCAGGAGTATCAAAAAGAAAAAGTTGAACGGCGTCAGACATTGAAGGAGATTGGCATTACATTTCCAGAAATGAAATCTAAATATCCAGGATTTACTCAAACTGGATGGACGGATTATAGCGGAAATCTTATTACAGAAAATACGCCGGTTTTGGGAAATTCGAGCTATATGTCTATTCGGGCAAAATATGATAAAACACTTGTTTCTGCAAGTTATAGATATCGCAAAGCGGATGGGAGTACATCTTATCAAATGCAGAAAATAGAAGTTTCCGAAGGCATGACATGCGGAGAGTTGAGAAAAATGCTGGAAAGTGCAGAGGCGCCTGAAGAATCATATCAAGGTATGTCATTCCAGAAATGGGAGATGGAAATGCCTTATGGCTGTACAGATGAAAGTCCTTTCAATACAGATTATGTTCGTATAGATGCTGTTTATGATAAGGCTTGTATAACGGTAGAATATATTTATGCTGATACTGAAAGTAATTGGAGTAAGAAAACTCTGCCATTACTTTTTGAAAAAGGAGAAACATTTGGTTCTGTAATAAAAAAGGCAAAAGAGTACTTACCGGAAGATATCACAAAGGAATATAAGTTAGAACAATGGGAGAATACTTCATATAATACAATAGAAGATGATGAAATTACTGCTGATTATCTTTTTATCAATCTCCGTGCAAAATTTTCAGGCAAGATATTATTGGAAGTAGACTATATAAATAGCTATGATGTGAAGGGAAATGATTTTTCAACAAGCGCGTTGCTTGTCGATGAAGGAACGGATGGTAAGGGCGTGATTAAGATTCTTAATGAGAAGAAGTTACCGGAATTTTATTCAGGGTTAATTTTTAAAGAATGGAAAATTACGGGCATTGGAGACAACATTGTAGCAAGCCAAGGGCAACGGATTGATATGAAAGCGGTATATGAAAATTGTTTGGTACGCTATATCATAGACCCAGTATTTGCTCTCCCGGCATGGGGCGGGGGGTATTATGAATATGAAACCATTATCTGCCAAGTGGTGGAAAAAGGCGAGACAGTTACATTTAGGGAGTCCTTTGATGGTTATGAAAAAGTGGTATGGAATAATCGGCCGGAAGATACGTTTACGGTAGATGAATGTATGACGTTCTATGGATATGGAACGGATGCTTCCGAGGAACCAGATAATCCGACGCCGCCAAGTCAACCAGATAATCCAAGTCAGCCAGATAATCCGTCAATTCCGGCGCCGGGAGTAACCCTTCCGCAAGAGACGATTGATAATACTATAAAGATTATTAAATCAACAGAATCTGGTGGCTCTGTCAGTATAGATATGGATGGTGCAACTGTGATCTCAAAAGAGATACTGGAAGCTGCCAAAGGAAAGGATGTAGATATCCAGTTAAATATGGGCGGATATACTTGGACGATTAACGGTAAGGATATTAAAGCAAACAATTTGAAGGATATTAATCTTCAAGTAATACTGGATACCAAGAATATCCCAAGTAAGACCTTACAGGCGCTTGCAGGAGATAATCCAATCAGACAGCTTTCCTTGGCGCATGAGGGAGACTTCGGATTTAAAGCTTCATTGACCGTGAACGTGGGAAGTGAACATTCGGGGCAGTTCGGTAATCTGTATTATCATGACAGCGACGGAAAGATGGTATTTATCAATGCCGGAAAGATTAATCCGGATGGAAATGTAAGTCTGGAATTTTCTCATGCCTCCGATTATGTGATTGTGATGTCAGATAAAGAGATGTCCCAGTCAGATGTTCCGGCAGAGATTTCACCGACACAGAAGAAAGAACAGGTCGTAAGTCCGAAAAAGAGTGCGAAAACAGGAGACGAGACGAATATCGTATACTGGATGGTACTTGGGATGATTGCATTAGGCGTATGTGGAATTCTTGGCAGGAAGAAATTTTACAGGGGCTAGTAAGAATCTCTGAAATATCAAATCACTTAGAGTTACGATAAAGAACGGCAGGGGAATGCTTCTTCTGCTGTTTTTTTGCAATATTTTAGAAATATTTGTGTTTGAGGGAGAATCATAGTATAATAAAGCCAATAAAATATTTTAGGAAGATTTGAATCTTTTAGAGTATCAGAAGGACTATGATTGGGAAGGGTAGGCTGTGGTAAATGAGTGAAAGAGAAAAGGCTATGCAGTTAATAAAGGAAATACCAGATAGCAAGATGATATTTGTAGTAAATATGCTAATGAAGATAAAAGGTTTGCCTGTAGAAGAAATTGAGCCGGATGAATGGGATTTAGAAATGATATAGGAAGCAAAAAAATAATGATGGTTCATCGGTGTCTTTTGAGGAACTTTTAAAGAAGGAAGGGCTGACATATGCCGATTTATAAAATTATTTTTGAGAAAGCTGCCCAAAAATTTCTTGATAAACAGGACAGACCGAAGCGAATCCGATTATACAGGGCTATTTACCGTCTGCCAGACGGGACAGATATCAAAAAATTAAAGGGACATGATTTATATCGTCTGCGTGTTGGTGATTGCAGGGTATCGTATAGATTGGGGTAAAGATTATTACAATAGAAAATATTGATAGCCGTGGGGATGTGTATAAAGCATATTGATGGAAAAGGTTACAACAGGGATACGGATTTGGCAGAAATTGAGTTCTTGATGTTTTTTAGGTTCCCGTATCTTAGAAGTGAAAGATTACAGATGAAAAAGGTGTCCGAATCGGACACCTTTTCTTTATCAGCGGTAGTTTTCAGAAGTATAGTAAAAGCAACAAAGTTCAGTTATATATTATTATCATGAAACCACTTATAGAAGCGGCAGGAGGAATGATCCTTCCTGCCATTTGTTATGCCCAGAGAGGAGGAATGTTATTTCTGGGAGATTATCATTATAGTAAAGAACATTGGCAGAGCAATCGTTAGGATGGCTCTGCGGTGTTGGGGAAAGGAGGCAGAAGGATGAAAGGAATTGAGATTGCTTTATTTATTATCGGATGTGGCGTCAAGCTGGCAGAGATTATAGCGGAAGAAGATTAATTAAGAAGTATCGTCTGATAGTTGCTGGAAACTGGCGGCAGTCAAATTTAATGGGACTGAGCTACCGCCAGAACCGGCAAGAGGTAGAAAAGAATACAAAAAACAAAGGTTGATTGAGAAAAGGAGATTCCGATTATGGCAGCAAATGTTGAGAGTATGTTTTATGTAAGGGAAACCCCATGGCATGGGTTGGGAACAAAGGTGCTAGAAGCCCCTGCTTCCAAGGACGCATTGCAGTTGGCAGGACTTAACTGGCGTGTTATGCAGGAACCGATTTATACAGCCATGGAAGAACTGGTTGACGGTTACAAGGCGAATGTGCGGGATTCTGACCGCAAGGTGCTTGGCGTTGTCACAGACCGTTACAGGGTAATCCAGAACGACGAAGCCTTTGCGTTTACAGACGAATTATTAGGGGCGGGCGTGAAATACGAGACAGCCGGAAGCCTGCAGGGGGGCAGGAAGGTATGGCTGCTTGCCCATATGCCCCATGAGTACATCATATCCGGTGAGAGGATCAGCCCGTACCTGCTGTTTTCTAATACCCACGACGGTTCTGGTGCGATTAAGGTTGCGCTGACACCGATTCGTGTCGTATGTCAGAACACCTTGAATCTGGCGTTGGCAGGTGCAAAACGTTCATGGTCTATGATCCACACCGGGGATATCAGGGAGAAAATGCAGGAGGCAAAGGATACCCTTTTCCTGGCAGAAAAATATATGGACGAACTGGGCAAAGAGTTTGAAGCGCTCCGCATGAAGAAGCTGACGGACAAGCAGGTCATGGAATATATTGAGATCTTACTGCCGATTGAGGATGGTTCCACGCCTCAGCAGGAGAAGAATATGAAGCGTTTACGGGAGGATATGAAGATCCGTTACTTTGACGCGCCGGATTTACAGGGCGTGGGGAAGAATGCTTACCGCTTTGTCAATGCGGTATCCGATTTTGCTACCCATGCGGAACCTCTCCGTAAGACGGCGAATTATAAGGAGAATCTGTTCTCCCGTACCGTAGACGGAAATCCAATGATTGACAAGGCATATCGGATGGTAAGTGCGGCGTAATAGGATGGGGAAAGGCTGAAAAATTCAGTTTTCAAAAGAGTTTATCTGATATATAATGGAAGAAGGTGATATTATGAGTACAGCGGCGCAGACACATCAACAGGATTTAGAGTGTCTGAAATCACTTCGTTATATGGATGATGATTTTATGACCGTCTGTCTGGCAGATAATTTTGAGGGCGTAGAACTGATACTTCGGATTGTTTTAGGACGGGCAGATATCACGGTTAAATCGGTTCGGACACAGGAACTAATGAAGAACCTGCAAGGACGTTCTGCTGTTTTAGATGTCCATGCGGTTGACAGTGCCAATCAAGAATTTGATGTAGAAATACAAAGGTCAGACGCAGGGGCGGGCGCAAAAAGGGCAAGGCATAACAGCAGTCTGTTAGATACACATATCTTAAAACCTGGAACTGATACAGAGGATATTCCCGACAGTTATGTGATTTTTATTACAGAAAATGATGTCATGAAAGGAAACCAGCCCCTATATCCGGTGGAGAGATATGTTGTGATGGGGGAAGAAAAAGTATTATTTGGAGACGGTTCGCATATTTTATACGTGAATGGGAAATACAGGGGCAATGATGAAATCGGAAAGTT
>CAJTOH010000070.1 GCA_910577685.1 uncultured Dorea sp.
TTCTCAACCTTCTTTCTTGGAATTCCCTATATTTGAATTATACAGGAAGCTCCTAATAATATTTTATCTGTTCGAAAAGTCTAAATTACGATATTATGCCGTGGTCACGGCACAACGCCTCAATACTTCTGTCATAGGTCGCCTCAGCCTCTGCGGAAAAGAAGCATCCGGGAACCCCTTCGTTGTTGTCGCGGTGATGCGCTACACATTCGCAGCATTTACCATGTCTTGGACAGTTGTAGGTACAAGGACACGCCCTATGATTGTCACAAGGATTCACTTCCATATTCCTCCTTACTTGTTATTTCTTGCCTTATTCCGAAAAGAGTCATCCCCATATTCCTTTCAGACACTTTCTGCAATTATAACAATTTCGTACCTTAAATTGTCGCGTTTGGGATAACTTATGCTTATTTGGGGACAATATTCAATTCTGCCACCGTGTTGTTCATATTTAAAACCCGCATATACTGAAAATCGGACATAAGCTTTCGAAGCAGCCCGATTCCGCCCACCGTTACCTTCTCCTCCTGCTCTTTCGTATCCGGGCGGTACTCCAACGGATTAAAGGGGACTCCGTCGTCACGGATTCTCAAGATGTATTTGTCATCCTGAATAGTAAAACTAATATCCATATAATTTTTCTGGTCAGACCGATAGCCGTACCGTACAATATTGGCTGCGATCTCCTCCATGGCAAGTCCGAGAATTCTCCCGTCCTTCTCGGAGATACCGTTTTCCTCGCAGAAAATAAACAGCTTCTCACGGAAAGCAACCACCTCGTTCAAGTCGTTGCGGATGGAACAGTCTAACGTCCTGACGTCCGATACCTGAGGCAGCATATAGACCCCTTTCTCAAACCTTCCCCTGCGCTGTCCTCTCCTTCGGTACATATAGCTTAACAGGATCGTAACCGCTTCGCTTGCCGCCGCCATAACGCACACGCCGGGAAGCCCCCACAGGAAGATTCCCCCAAGGGTTAAAGGCACGATAACCAGAAATCCCTGAAGCGCCGTAATCACCGTAGAAAGACCGGGCTGTAAGATGGTTTGATAGTAGGACATCAGGAACTTGTTGTACACATAGAACGGAAAACTTAATGCAAAAATGCGCAGAGCCATGTCGCACATGCCAAGCATCTCTCCCTCTGTAATTCCAAAAAGCCCTGCAATAAACCGGGGAACTATGAGGAATATCAGCAGCAGCGCCGCAATGGCAATGTAACTGTAAAGGAGCACCTTCTTACAGAGGGCGCGTATTCCGTAATAATCCCGTTCCCCGTATAGGATTCCCGCAATATTCTGCACCAGCCCAATGATACCGCCCACACACAGCTCTGCTATCAGCACGGCGTTGGCGCAGACCGAGTAAACCGCCATTGAATCGTTTCCCAGAAGCCTTACAATGGCCGAATTGATAATAACCGACTTTAAGGCCGACATCAGGGTAAACGCCGCACTGGGAATTCCCGCCTTTGCCGCCAGACAGGCATAGGATAACGCCTCCCTGTCCGGCTTCCTAAGACGCAGCATCCGGTGCTTTGACCGGAAATAGAACAGAACCGTCGCCATGCCTGTCAGATACCCGATTACGGTAGCAAGGGCGCTTCCCGCCATCCCGATTTTGAAAACCTTTAGAAAAACCAAGTCCAAGGCAAGATTCACCGCATTTGCAATGATAAAAAGGGCGCTTCCAAGCTGCGGATGATTGTCTGCGTTCATAAAATAGCAAAAAATAATCGCAAGAGTCAGAATGGGAATCCCGCCGAAATTCACGGCAATGTAAGGCTCAGCCAGAGCCGCCAGCGTCTCGTTCCCGGACAGCGCCGCTGCAAGAACGCCCGGCAGGAACGGGGTAAACAATGCAAACGCCAAAGACAAGACTGTCCCCGCTGCCAAAGCCGCGCTAAACACACCGTCCGCCTCCTTGGCGCTTCGCTTTCCCAGCAGAACGGCGGCCTTTGCCGCCCCTCCCATTGCCAGCATCATCGCCGGCATCTGGAGGAGGAGCAGCACAGGCATCGAAATCTCAATAGCCGCCATTGCGTCCGGCCCGAGGATATTCCCTACAATCATGCCGTCCACTACATTGCCAAGCTGCATCGCCACCGTCATCAAAACGCCCGGAAGAATATACTGATGAATTTTTTTATTAATCAAAAATGCATTTCTCTCCATATTCACCCCTAGATCCTGCCGTCAAAAAATCCCAATGTCTCAAGCGCGGTCAGCGCATTTCTCAGGTAATCCCCATCCGGCATAGGCCACTTGAACCCAAGCCGGTAAAGGGCCTTTGTGGTAAACCCGTTATCCGCGTCGATATAGACCGAGCTGTTATCCTTTTCACCGGAGGAATATGCAATCAGCCCCGAAATCAGTTCATTCTTCTCCTCATTTTCAAAGGCAGCCTCAAGCACCTCATTAAACCTTTCATCACTCACAACGTCGACCTTAATCCCCGACCGGTTCATCTGCTCGATTACGTCCGCCATCTGGATTAAATAACTGCTGTAGGCATGGAACACGCTGAAATCCCCTTCCGCCGAAGCCAATCTTACAATCGCCTCCGCCGTGCAGTCAATGGGCGAGAACTCCGCGGGCATATCCAGCATAGATACCGGAAACTTTCCAAGAGCCACATACCCCCGCAGGGTGCGCATAAATCCATTGGTCACGGAATTAATCTGGAACTCTCCGTCGCTTACACGGCTCATTAAGTTTCCTACACGAATAACCTTGCCCTTAAGCCCGTCCGAAACCGCCTCAAGCACCGCCTTCTCCGCCCGGAATTTCGTATCGATATATTTGTTCGTCAGGCTTTGGCCGAAGTACAATTCATTCTCATAAAGACGCTTCTCTGCCGGAAACTTTCCGGCTGCGTTCTCGCCTGCAATGCTGACGGTAGAAATCTGGACTAACTCCCGTCCCGTTTCTTTACACAGATGAATCAGATTCAGCACTCCCTGATAATTCACCTTCTCAAGCGTATCATCCGCAGAGAAATGCTTCACACACGCCGCACAGTTAATAATCTGCCGGAAATCATAAGCCTTAAGCCCGTCGACTTGATCTCGATCCGTAATATCTCCTTCAATGAGGCGAATCCGGCCGCCGAATAATTCCTCATAAGGATTGCTGAAATAGTACACCAGCATACTCTTAAGCCGCTTTTCCAACGATAACGCTTTTCCCTTCCGAAGCAGGCAGTAGACCGTCCGGTCTCCATTGTCAATCAAGTACTTTAGGATATGCGCCCCAAGGAAACCGTTCGCCCCTGTCAGCAGGATGCTGCCGGCCTTAGACGGACGGATCTCATCCACATTCTCCACGCTGTTCCTGCTCAAAATCTTCTCCAAAGAACCTTGCTTATCCTGACCGCCCTCTGCCTCGTCGTCGCCGCCCTCTCCCCGGTTTAATTCCTGAATATGGCGTTCCAGACTTAGAGGCGTCTTATAGTCAAACAAATCGGCATAGGATATCGGAAGCCCTGCGCTCATACACTTCATAGCCACCTTGGACGCTGACAGGGATGTTCCGCCGTTTTCAAAGAAATCATCCTCGATTCCGATCTGCTTGGTACCCAGAGCCATCTCGAAGATCTCGCACAGCTTTCTCTGTAATTCCGTGCGCGGCTTCACATAATTCCTATTCTCCGCGGTATACTCCGGTTCCGGAAGAGCGCGCTTATTTACCTTTCCATTGTTGGTAAGGGGCAGCTCAGGAAGCTGCATCAGGACGCTTGGCACCATGTACGGCGTTAAATATTTCTGCATGAAGCAGGTCAATTTCTGCCTGTCAATCTGGCTCTTGGCCACAAAATATCCGCACAGGAACTGGATAGAATCCTTCTCCTTTACCACCACCACACTGGAATTTACCGTAGGATACTGGTTCATAACATTCTCAATCTCATCCAACTCCACGCGCAGCCCCCGCAGCTTCACCTGATTATCCATGCGCCCCATGAACTCAATCTTTCCATGGTGATTCCATTTCGCCAAATCGCCGCTTCGGTATGCCTTCCTGCCCTCGAACTGAATAAATTTGTCCGCCGTCATCTCCGGCTTCCCGACATAGTCTCTGCCGACGCCGTTTCCGATAATCAGAAGCTCGCCCGGCGCTCCGGCAGGCAGCAGGTTCCTATAGCGGTCAATCATCACCATCTTAATATTCGCCATAGGCTTTCCGATGGTAACCTTTTCCCCTGTCATCTGGTCAAAGGCACAGCCAATGGTGGTCTCCGTCGGCCCGTATCCGTTAAATATAATAGCCTCTGTCCCCAAAGCCCTGATCTTGTCATAGAGAGCCTCCGGAAATGCCTCCGCACCCACGTTAAACACCTTAATCCGGGACAGGGACTTCTTCATCTCCGGCATGTCGATAATATTAATCAGGAAGGACGGCGTACAGGTCAGCACATCCACCCCGTTTTTCAAAATCAGACTGGAAAGAGCCAGAGGATTATGGATTTCCTCCTCATTTGCCATGCAGACCGTAATCCCGTGATAAAGGGGGATACATTCCTCCAAAATGGATACGTCGAAGGTAATAGCCGCAAATGCCAGAGATACCGTGGCATTATAGACATACGCCTGCGCCTCCACGTTGTAACGGTTATCGTCCACATAGTTGACCAGATTTCGGTGCTCAATCATTACCCCCCTTCGGTTTTCCCGTAGAGCCTGAGGTATAGATACAGTAGCACAGATTGTCAGGCCGGACGTCCACATGGGGATTTTCTGTCTTTCCCTCCGAAGAAAGAAGCTGGTCGATAAAAATCGCCTTGACCGGCAATTTATCCAGAAGCATTTTACGCTCTTTCGCCAGACTCTCAGGCAGCAATAAGAACTCCGCCTTAGAATCCTCCAGAATATAGCTGATTCTCTCGTCCGGATATTCGGGGTCAATAGGGAGAAACGCGCCTCCCGCCTTCATAATTCCCTGCCTTGCGGCATAGACCTCCACAGTCCGTGGCAGCATGACGCCCACCATCTGCTCAAGCTTTAAGCCCATGTCGATCAGGCAGTTGGCAATCTTGTTGGCGTTCTCATTCAACTGCCGGAATGTCAGGGACGTACCGCAGGCAATCACAGCTGTTTTGTCCGGATACAGGGCCGCCTGCCGTTCAAAGAGGATGTTTGCCGTAGTCTGCTCCACCTCATAATCCGTCTCGTTGTAGCTGTCAAGCTCACGGCGGGCCTTCCCGCTAACCATGGAGACCTCCTTCAACTGTTTCTTTATCCGGAATTCCAGAACCACAGCCGACAGACTCTCCATTAACCCTGCCACCGTTCGTTCCTCGTACATGTCGCTTCGGTACTCTACTTGGTACACAATTTCCCCGTTTTCCACCAGCACGTCGACAGACAGCGGCGCTTTGGCCGTATCTAAGGAAAGCTCTTGTAAAACCGCCTTCTCTCCGGCAATCTCGTCAAACTGGAAATTGTCCCCCTGGAACGCGAACATAAGGTCAGCCTTAATATTGTAAGCCCTGCTGATTTCCGCAAAGGAGTAGATATCGGAATTCATACTGTTCATCAACTGCTCGCCGGTTTCCCTCAGATAATCTCCTACCGCCTTCTCCCCATCAAGGTTACAGTACACAGGCAGGGTCTTTACCAGCATATTCATCACAGACGCCAGACGGGAATCATTTCTTCCATTATAAATAGTGGTAAATACTGCCTCGTCTTTATAGACATAACGTCCGACTACAAACCCAAAAGCCGCCGTAAACAGGGTATTCATAGTAATCCTTTGTTCTTCGCAGAATTTCTTCAAAGCGTCCGGCTTTAGCGCGGCCTTCCCCTTATATACTCCCAAGCCCGGGGAAGCCTCCCTGTAATCCCTTGCCGGAAGGAAATCCGTATCACAGCCTTCAAATACCGAGTCATAATAACGCTTCGCAAGGGCATACTCCTCGCCTTTTAACGCCTTCTGCTCTACAAGCGCCGCCTCAAAGCCGGTGAAGCTCTCTTTCGTAAGCCCGCCGCCTTCATATGCCCGATTCATATCCCTAAGGAAGATCCCGCAGGATTCCCCATCGCTGATAATATGGTGGAATTCCAGGAACAAGTATTTCCCCTCCGGCGTATCGAAAAGACAAATTCTAAATAAACGGTCGCCGATGAGCCGGTAAGGCTTAACCAAATCCTCCTTACACATAGACTGGCATATCTCTAACTCAAAAGGCAGCTCGTCGTTTCGCTTCTGCCAGATATCGCCGTTATCATCCATATACAGAGTGGTCTTAATATATGGATGAGCCTCCACCGCGGCCTCCAAAGCCCTCTTAAGCCGGCCAAGGTCTACTTTTTCCCCGAGATGGAACAGGAATGGAATGTTGTAAATGGTACTGCCCGGATTTGCGGCGCACTCCACGAAAATGCCGTTCTGGGTCTGGGTCAGAGGATATGCCTCCTGTTTTGCAAAGGCTTCCTCCCCTTGACTTTGTGCAAGGAACTGCTCTAACTTCTCTACCGTGTCATTCTCCTTTAAATCCTTATTGCGGATAACCGCGCCGTCAAATGCCTCGGAAAGCAGGACGTTCAGCTTCACGGCCCCAATGGAGGTAAGCCCTGCCCGATAGATATCCGTGGTTACGCCAAATTCCTTATGGCCGATTACCTCTGCCATGCAGTCGAAAATCTTCTGCTGCGTCTCATTCTTTGGCGGCGCCAATTCCTCCTGCCTGCGCTCAGGTACAGGAAGGGCGCGCTTATTCACCTTCTGGTTCTGATTCAGCGGAATCTTGTCAATCTGCATGGTCACGGCAGGAACCATATAAGGCGGTTTGCTCTCCTCGATAAATGCATTCAGGGCGTCCACATCCACTTCTCCCTCTGACACCACATAAGCGGCAATATATTTTCCGCCTGCCGGCTCGTCAAACGCCGCCACAGTGGCATCCGTAATCCCCGGGAATCTGCGGATAACCTCCTCCACTTCTGAAAGCTCGATACGGAAGCCTCTTACCTTTACCTGACCGTCGCGCCTGCCGATAAACTGGATGTTCCCGTCCGGCATAAACCGCACGATATCTCCGGTATGGTAGAGCCTGTCGTAGCCTTTAAGAGTGCAGAAAGGATTGGAGGAATATACCTCTGCCGTCTTGTCCGGCCTATTCAGATACCCCCGGCTCACCTGATATCCCGCGATGCACAGCTCGCCCGGCATCCCCACAGGCGCGCGTCTTCCCTGGCTGTCCAATACATAGAGCTTAATGTTGGAGATTGCCTTTCCGATAGGGAAGTCGTCTTCATACCTCTCAATCGGGTAAGCAGTCACATTTACCGTACACTCAGTAGGCCCGTAAATATTATAATACTTCGTATTCCCTTCCGGAGTAAACGGTGCAAGAGCCTCGCCGCCCATGGCCAGATGCAAAAGCTTCCCGTTCTTCATGCTAGTGGCAAATGCCCGCCCAATCTGGGTCGTCATAAATATATGGGTAATCCCCTGCTTTTCAAAATACTGATTCAGGCCGTTCAAATCCAGACGGATATTTTCCTCAATAATATGAGTCTCTGCCCCCACGGTCAGCGCCGGATACATATCCATCATATTCGCGTCAAAACCGTAGCTCGCATACGCAGCCACCTTACAATCCATCGTAAGTCCGTAATACTCACTATACCAATGACAGAACGCGGCGATATTTCCATGCTCCAACATACAGCCTTTGGGTACGCCCGTAGAGCCAGAAGTGTATAAAAGGATAAATAAATCCTCCGGCTTCGGCGGCTTGGGAAGCTGATTTCCTTTAGGCAGACTGAAAATATCCTCTGTCAGGAGAACCTTTCCCTGAAAGTTTGGTACCAATGGAAGAAGCTCTTTATCTGCAATGAGCAGCTTCGCGTCCGCATCCTTCATCATGAATTCCAGACGGTCCTTCGGGTAGGAGGGATCCAAAGGCTGGTACGCCGCCCCCGCCTTGGAAACACCAAGGGAGGCGACGGCCATATACTCGCACCTTGGAATCAGTACGGACACGGCCTGCTCATTGCCAATTCCCATCTCTGCCACATAAGCGGCAAGACGGTCCGTAATCTCATCCACTCCTGCATAGGTGTACCTTCTGTCGCAGTAGACCACTGCCGTTTTCTCCGGCGTTTTCTTGGCCTGCTCTCTAAATAAATCAACCACGGTTTTGCTTCTGTCGTAAGGCTCTTCCGTATTGTTAAACCCATCTAAAACTTGCAAATCAAGCTCAGACGCCAGGGCGATCTCCCTTAACGTTACACAGGAGAGCATACCCCGAAGGGTCTGCCCCATCGCCCGAAGGAGTCCCCTTGCGGTTTCCTCACGGTACAAATCCTTGCGGTATTGCAGAGAAATCTCATAGCCCTCCCGATTTTTCATAACCATAACCGAAATATCCGCCTGCACGTCTCCCGCAGGAATCGGCTGCGCAGGATATCTCTCATCCTCAAAGGTCAAACCGCTTAACATCTCACCCTGATATACGAACAGAATATCAGATGTGACGCCGTAATCCCTGGCCAGCTCTGCAAAGGATATACAGTCATGGCCCATCAGCTCATAGAAGTCCTCCTGAAAGCCCTGCAGGTATTCGGTTACCGCCATCCGTTCCTCAAAGCTGTAGCTCACCGGAAGGGTACGCACAAACATTCCCGTAGACTGGGCCAGCTTCGTTGTATGCCTTCCGTTATTTACGGTGCAGAAGAAACTCTTGTTAAGACCGCTTAACTTAGCCAAGGCATAAGAAAAAGCGCCGAGAAACAGCGTATTTTCAGAGATTCCCCTCCGCCTTACAAACTGCTCGACGACAAGATGGGAAACTTCCTCGCCGCATGCCTGCCTGATCTCCCCGCTTCGGGGGCTTACGGTCTTTTTCCTGAAATCCTTAATCAGCATTTCCTCTATATCAACGCCTGCGAACCTGCCTCGGAAATACTCCCGCGCCGCCTGATATCCGGACGTTTCTTTCAGCGTTTCTTCGTAAACTGCCAAATCCGTCAGGGAAATCTCCTCCGGATTTGATTCCTCTCCCTGATAGAGGAGGGAGATCTCGTCCAGAAATACCTTGACCGACGTTCCGTCGAAGATCAGGTGATGAACGTCGAACAAAAAGTAACAGCGCCCTTTGCACTGATATAGAGCCATGCGGTAGAGAGGCTCTCCCTCCATACGGAACGGACGGACAAAGGTTTTCTTCACCGCTTCTATGTCATCCACTTCCCATTTTTCCAAGTCCGCCTTCCTGAATTCAGGACGCAGGCACATCACAGGCGTCCCGTTATCAAGGGTAATGTTTACGGCAAAAGACGTGTGGCGCGCCACGGCAAGCCCCACAGCCTCTTTGAACCGATTAAGGTCAATGTTCTCCGGCAGTTCACAGCACATAGGAATATTGTACATTACAGCCTCCGGGTCGTTCACACACTCCAGATACACGCCCATCTGGGAATCGGTCAGAGGATAGAAGGCTCTCTCACCGGAAGCCTTTTCTATCTTCTCCGGCTTCTTTGCATCCAGAAGCTCTGCGATCATCTCAGGCGTCCTTCCCCTTAATACCATCTCAGGCGTCAGCGGAAGGTCTGTAAGACATTCCAGTAATTGCAGCACATTGATGGAATCTCCTCCCAGACGGAAGAAATCATCCTCCCTTCCGATTCTGCCGCAATGGAGAACCTCGGCAAAGCCTCTGCAGAGGCGGCGCTCGGCATCATTCTTAGGCTCTTGATATCCGACCTTGTACTCCCCAGGCCCCGGCGGCAGCAGTACGGTACGGTCCAGTTTACCGTTGGCGTTCTTCGGAAGCGCGTCAAGACGCTTGAAGAAACGGGGAATCATATAATCCGGCAATGATCCTCTTAAGGCGATGCGAAGCTGCTCTGACGTTATCTCAGGCTTTGCCACATAATAGCCGCAGAGGTAATTCTGCCCGTTCTCATCCATAAACGCCTTCACAACTGCATTTTCCACGCCCTCTATGGAAGACATCTTAACCTCAATCTCTCCCGTCTCTACACGCTGCCCGTTAATCTTTACCATCCAGTCCCTGCGGTTGACATACAGATAATTCCCATCCTTAAGCCTTCTTACAATATCTCCTGTATGTACAAGCACCTCCCCGTCCTCTTGCTTCTGAAACGTCCGTGCGCTCTGCTCTTCAAGATTTAAGTAGACTTCCCCAAGGATACCCTTGATACAAAGCTCGCCGTCTTCTCCGTCCGCCACCTCATGTCCGTTTTCGTCCAGCAGGAAAAACTTAAGGCCCTGGGCAGGCTTTCCAATCGGCGTATTCTCCATAGGCTCGTCAATCTTATAATACGACGCAATCATCGCCGTCTCGCTGCATCCATAGGCGTTATACAGCTCAAATCCATCCCCTGAAAGCCTGGAAACCCGTTCGCTTCCTGTGATAACCTTCTTAAGCGCCCTTCCCTTATTCTTAAAAAATTTCAATATCTGAGGACTGAAAAAAGCACAGGTAATATCATACTCCGCAAAATAATCCTCAATCATTCTCACATCTTTACGAATCTCCTCCGGAACAATATGGGTGCACCCGCCGCAGCTTAAGATGCCGAAATACTCCATAACCAGAACCACAAAAGACATAGGCGCCATTGCCGCCGCCACATCTTTATCCTCCAGATACAGCATACTCCTGACTCTCATGATTCCCTGGGTGAGGCTCGCCATACTGTGAACGATTCCCTTGGGCCTTCCGGTAGAGCCGGAGGTATAGATAAGCATTGCCCTGTTTTCATCCGCCACCCTTACAGGGGAAGCCTCCTCATACCGTCCGACTGGTGTTAGTATATAAGTGTGGACAAGAAAAGTTGAACAATCTATACTATCAAG
>CAJTOH010000071.1 GCA_910577685.1 uncultured Dorea sp.
AATTTCTTTTCCTGCACGATATTCAGTTGTCAATTTTCAGTTAGAATCACATTCATTGAAATTCCGAAAAGTTATTTATTACAACGGTTTTAGACCGATAAATCAATATAAATATTCTTTTAAAACGGGGAGCAAGTTCCTGTCCGGGTTGAAGGCGTTGCATAAGGCGGGAAATCTCACCTATGAGGGAGAGTCAGCCAGATACCGCAACCAATATGAATTTCAGGAAATGCTGAATATCTGCTACGGAAAAAACTGGGTTACGGATATCAGGGAGTCTTATGCTGGAGCGGAGACCGTGATGCATTACCTTGGGCGTTACACACACCGCATAGCGATCAGCAACAGCCGAATACTGCGCATGGATGGGGAGACTGTGACCATAAAGGTAAAAGATTACAAAAATGGCGGCCAGTGGAAAGAACTGACTCAGGATGGCATTGAGTTTGTCCGTCGTTTTCTGATGCATGTTCCTCCGAAAGGTTTTGTCAGGATACGACATTATGGGATCTTAAGCAGCCAGAACAAGCGGAAGCTACTCCCCATATGCAGGAATCTGATCGGCTGCCGTGAGTTTCTAAGACGGTTCAGGAAAGATGACAAGGCGCAGGCAATCAGGATACTGTACAAAAAGGATGTCACCATATGCCCATGCTGCGGCGGGTCCATGTCCTATGAAGCCACTGAACGCGCTCCCAAAAGAAACAGCGCCTGACCGTAAAACAACTGGATATAGAACATAAGATTTGGGGGTAAGGGGGAAGTATACCCTAAGCGGGGAAAACTTGTCAGAAATTCTATGGAAAAATAGCTGAAATAGCCGTCAGCCGATGGAAACGGGAGTCATTGAATCCCCATACCGGACGCGACTTTGTTCAATTCGGAAAAACCGAAAGTGTGCTGAATAAGGGGGCAAAAAAGATTGCCCTCTTATTCAGCACACTTTCGGTTCTTTCCTTAGTAATTCTATTTCATTACATTATAGCTCATATTTCACAACATCTATTTTTGCCGTTCCATCTGCAAAAAATGAGATTCCATCCGCCTCTTGCTTCGTATACATGGTAGCCGTCAGCACCTGCTCTCCGTCGCCGACAAATACTTCCACGCTAAAACGGTCCAATATAATTCTTAATCTCAGCTCACCGTTCGGATTATTGACCAGAGCGCGCCGCTGATGGATAATGGCTCTTCTGGAACCGGAGAATTTCCGGTCTACCTTAAGGATCGACTCCCGCGGGCGGAAACTCAGGGAAGTATAGCATGTATCATCCTGCGCAAAGCGGACGGCGAATTTCTGATACAGATCTTCCACGTCAACCGGACGGACGGCCAGCTCCATATCCACTCTTCTGCCTTTCATACCATCCAGCTTTACGACTCCCGATACCGCAACATCCGTATACTCTACTTTACCATGCCGCATTGCATCCAGTTCCCTGACCGGTCTCTGGTACAGCCTGCCGTTTTTCAGAGACAGCTCCCTTGGAAGGCTCATCTGGCCAAACCACGGATCTTCCGGCGAACGCATGCTGCAGGAATCCCAGTTCTGCATCCAGCCGATCATGATCCGGCGTCCATCCGGCGCCAATACGGTCTGCGGCGCATAAAAATCAATCCCATAGTCAACGGACTGGTTATGCATTTCAATAAATGCGCCGTCTTCCTCGTTATAATCACCGACCATACAGAGCGTCCCATTGCCATTATGGTATTCAAATCCCTGCGGCAGCATATCCTGCGGGCTTGTCAGCAACACCCATTTCCCGTCCAGCTCAAAGAAATCCGGGCACTCCCACATCTTCCCAAACCGTCCGTGGTTGGACGCCAGCACGCTTTTAAACTTCCAGTGAAATCCATCAGCGCTGTTATACAGCAAGATCTGCCCGCTTCCGTCCGCCGGGCGGTTCCCTACGACGCACGCATAGGTTCCGTCCGCTTTCTTCCACATCTTGGGATCGCGGAAGTCAAACCTGCTGCTGCCCTCCGGGATATCCTTTTCACCAATCACAGGATTCTGCGCATACTTTTCATAATCAACCCCGTCGCCTACGGCAATACATTGCGTCTGCACTTCCTTGTAGATATCGCGTTCCTCATGCTCTTTTAACACACCGGTATACATCAGCAGATGCCTTCCGTCCGGAAGCGCCACCGCACTTCCGGAAAAACATCCGTCCCTGTCATACGCCTCGTCCGGTGCCAGAGCACAAGGAAGATATTCCCAATGAAGCAGGTCGTTACTCACCGCATGCCCCCAGTGCATGGGCCCCCATTTCGATTCATAGGGATAATACTGGTAAAACATGTGGTACTGCCCCTTATAGTAAGAAAAGCCATTGGGGTCATTCATCCAGCCTGTACGTGGAGTCAGGTGGAAATCGGGACGCTCCTCTTCTCTGATTAACTTTCCGGAAGCTTCTTCATATTTTCGCGCTTCACGTAATGTCTGACTTGTCATAAATATTTCTTCCTTTCATTCTAATTATATACCAGCGTACAGCAGTCAGGATATTAACATACCCAAGGGCATTACTCTATTTATTCTCCGCTATACTTGCATTATACGAATCCAGATATCCCTGGAACAATTCCAGATATTCGCTCAACCCATACGCCTCAAGCTTATCCAGATATTTTTCCCAATCCTTATCCGTAAAGCCATTCATGATCCAATCCGCCTTCTTCGCTTTGATCTCCTTATGGATATCCGCCTGCAGATTCGAGAACCTCTCCGTATCCTCTCGGCTCATGAAAATATTCGGATATACATACTCCTTATTCATATCAGGCGTATAGTACTCCTTGATCCAGTCCAGACGGTACTGCGCATCGTCCGGACAGGTCACATACACGTCATAATATTCATCCAGAATGGCAAGCGGGCCTCCTACCGCTTCCGCCTCCCTTACCTCTACCGGGGACGCGTCGCCTAACGGCGCATGCTTTAACATATCCTCACCGTCGGCATTCTTGCCCATCTCGAAGATATCAAAATCATCGTCCTCACCATATGTTCCCCAGTTGTTCTGCGGAGACTGCAGCGGCGCATACATCTGATCCAGCCATGCGCATACCAGCGCCGGATTCTCTGCCACAGAGGTCACCACGCAGCGTCCCCGGTTGAATCCGCTGGTGAATGAGCCGTTCTCAGGCGTCAGGTTCCGCGTATCTGCCGTCAGAACCGGAAGAGGAACCCAGTCCTTCAAGTTGTCGATGTTCCCTACATCCCAGCTAAAACATACGCCGTAACGCCCGGACTTACCCTTGGATACATAGGTAGACCATTCCTGTGTAAACGCCTCCGGATCGATCAGATCTTCCTCGTACAGCTTATGCAGCCACTCGATTCCTTCTTTATAGCCTTCCTGCGTGGCGCAGCAGATCACTTCCTGATCATCCGTCACCACAATATGTCTGCCGTTATTCTTATCCTTATCAACGTCCCCGTATCCTTCTCCGAAACCATTGATCAGGATTCCCATATCCTCGTTACCACTATTCACCATACAGGACATGGGAATAATGCTCCCTTCAATCCCGAATTTCTTTTGAAGCTTTGACGCATTGTCCCGAAATGCAATCAGTACCTCTTCGAATTCATCCACCGTCTCCGGAATCTCAAGATCCAGAAAATCCAGCCATTTCTTATTGATAAAGCTCATGTTCCCGACGCTCTGTATTGCCGTCTTGCCGGAACCAAGCTGCTCGATCCACGGCAAAGCCCAGATATGCCCGTTTACATCCGTACACATCGTCCGGTATTCCGGATATTTGTCAAAAGCCGCTTTCAGATTCGGCATATAGGCGTCAATATATTCCTCCACCGGGATAATCGCTCCATAATCCGCATATTTCAACAGATTGCTGTCTGTAAAATCCGCCGAAAAAATAAAGTCCGTCAGCTTATTAGGATCGGACATGTTCAAGGAGATCTTATCCGGCCACTGATCGGACTGTATCGCCGTCCAGTTAATCTCCACGTTGGTCTGCTCCTGCAGACGCTTAAAAATCGTCCGGTTATTCGGCTCTGATTCCGTATTTGCCGGATAACTGATCATACCCGTCAGAGTCGTCTTTTCCTTAAGCGGAAATTCCAACTCCGCCTCATCCACCGGCCGGAATGTACCGTCATTAATCTTTACCTTACCTCCGCATCCTGCAAGGGAAACCGCCATGCACATTGTAAGCGCTAAGGCCGCGGTTCGCTTTCCATACCTGCGTCCGGACTTATATCCGAATCCATTTCCCAATCTGTCACTCAATCTATTTCTCATCGTCTGCCTCCTTCTTATTATAACCGTCTGCAACCATTCAAGCAAGCAATTCCGCTTATCCTTTTACGGCGCCGGCCATGATTCCGCTGTCAAAATATTTCTGGAAGAACGGATACATGATCAGAAGCGGTAAACTGGAAATAATAATGGTTGCGTATTTCAGAAGCTCTGCAAGCTGCGCCCGCGCCGCCGTGCTCTGCATATCTGCAATCATACCGGATTCCGGCTGGTTCTGGATCAAGATGGAACGCAGGACAAGCTGCAGAGGCTGTTTTGCAGAATCGTTTAAGTAGATCATTGCGTCAAAGTAGCTGTTCCACATGGCAACAAACTGCCACAGTACGAGAACGGCGATGACAGGCGTACATACCGGAAGCAGGATCTTGAAGAAAAACGTCAGCTCGCTTGCCCCGTCTACATCCGCCGCCTCACGAAGTTCCTGCGGGATTCCTCTGTAGTAGGTCCGCGCAATGGTCATATTCCACACGCTGAAAGCGCCTGGGAGGATCACTGCCCACATGCTGTCCACAAGCCCCAGATTACTTACGATCAAATATGTAGGAATCAAGCCGCCTCCAAAAAACATAGTGATCATGAATATAACATTGAAGAATCCTTTTCCTCTGAAATCTGCCCTTGACAGCGGGTAGGCTGCCAGAAGCGTCACTACTACAGATACAACCGTAAACACTACGGAATAGATAATCGCATTTTTAAATCCGATCCAGATCTGGCCGTTCGTCATGACACGTTCATAAGCAGTCGTTGTCCATTTGCTGAAATCAAAGGTAATTCCCTTGTTCTGCAGTGTAATGGGATCCATGAAGGATGCAACAATAATATATATCATCGGTACAATAATCGCAATCACAAACAGTCCCAGCAGCACATATCCGACCGTCAGCAGCACCTTATCCTGTCTCGAATATCTTGTAAATAAACTCTTTTTCTTATTCACCTTGCATGCACCTCCTTAGATTCCCTGTCCGTCATTCATCTTCGCCACGATCTTATTTACGACGATCAGAAGGATGACGTTAATCACGGTATTAAACAGGCCTACTGCGGTTGAAAAGCTGTAATCACCGTCGATCAGACCTTTTCTGTATACATATGTAGCAATAATCTCAGACGCGGGAAGGTTCAGGTCCGTCTGCAGTGCATAGGCTTTCTCAAAACCGATGCTCATGATGTTTCCTGCCTGAAGGATGAACTGGATCACAACCATATCTTTTATTGCCGGCCATTCTACCGTCCGGATCTGCTGCAGGATATTCGCGCCGTCCATAACCGCAGCCTCCCGAAGTTCCTGGCTTGCGTTGGACAGGGACGCCGTGTACATGATAGACGCCCAGCCGGCCCCCTGCCAGATACCGCTGATGATATAGATGGATCGGAACGCCTCCGGCATGGTCATGAAATTAATGTCGGTTCCAAGCAGCAGGTTCACAGGTCCTGTCACAGAAAGGAATATCCGCACGATACCACAGAGTACGATTACTGACACAAAGTTCGGAAGATAAAGCACTAACTGAATTTTTTTCTTAATACCCGCACTCTGAATCCGGTTCAGCAAAAGCGCAAGTATAATTGGAACCGGGAATCCCCACAACAGGCTGTATACGCTTAACTTCAATGTATTTACAAGATACCTCATGAAGTCGGGGGATGACAGGAATCTTGTAAAATGCTTAAATCCTACCCACTCGCTTCCCGAGACTCCCTTAAACGGATTGTAATCTTGAAAAGCAATCAGTATTCCGCTCATAGGCGCATACTTAAAAATCAGCGTCAGCAATAATGCCGGCATTAGGAATATCAGATAAAGCTGCCAGTGCTGCCTGATATACACCAGCGTATTGTGAAATCCGGTATCCTTGCTTCCCTGTTTTCCATTTGAAACAGTTTTTGAATTAGTTGTCATAATTTCCTCCTTTCTCTCAAATCCCTTCATCTTCTGCACATCTTTACTCCCATTTCCCTCTTCAGTCTCCTTCCCTTTACAATTTGTGCATTTGTAAAATATATATTTTACATTATTTTGAGATTTGCATACTATATTTATATCATTATTTTTACGTTCAGTCAACATATTTTTGCTATTTGCATATTTTTATTTTTACATTTTAAATTAGATATACATTCTGAACAAAATATTTCTCTGTAATCTTATTAAAAAAAATCTCTAAATTTTTTTATTTTTACATTTGACACATAATTATTTGTGCATTATAATATAAACAACACATCACTTAACCATACAAAGTCAAGATAAACAATCCTGGCATATATTCAAAAAGAAATGCTCTAAAGAATCATGCTAAGAAATTATGTAAAACCATATAAAAGAATCATGTAGAAGGAGGAGCAAATGGGTACACGAGTTACCATTCAAGACATCGCCGATGAGCTTGGCATTTCCCGCAATACCGTCTCGAAAGCGATCAATAACACCGGCATCCTTGCCGACGCCACCAGAGACAAGGTCTTAAAAAAAGCAATGGAGATGGGGTATAAGCAGTTTTCATATGTAACGGCCGCCAACGCCGGAATCCCCATGCTTTCGATCCCGGCTCCAAAAGAGAAGACCGAGATCGCATTGTTTCTTACAGATTTTGTAGGAGGCTCTCATTTTGCACTTGTTATGCTGGATAAGTTCCAGAAAGAGCTTGCCGGACTGGGATACAGCATTACCATGCACAGAGTACTTACGGAAGAATTAGAGAACCGGAATCTTCCCACCTCTTTTTCGCCGGAACGGACTGCCGGCATCGTCTGTGTCGAGATGTTTGATTACGAATATGACAAAATGCTCTGCAGCATGGGACTGCCGATTTTATTTGTAGACACGCCGGTGACCCGTCTGGAAGAACCGTTGGAAGCAGACGTTCTGTCCATGGATAATCAATCAGGTATCTATTCATTTATAAAGGAGATGGCAGACAGAGGAAAAACAAGCATCGGATTCATCGGGGAATACATGCACTGCCAGTCCTTCTTCGAGCGGTATATGGCTTATCGGAACGCCATGTATCTGACGGGGCTTTCCTGCCCGGATGAATACAGCATCATACGGAACAAAGAAGGAATCCGACGACCATCCTCTGCAGATTACCATGGATATCTGACAGAAAGCTTTCAGAAGCTTAGCCAATTGCCGGAAGTTTTTATATGCGCCAATGATTTTATTGCTCTGGATGCGCTGCAGGTATTAAAAAAACTGGGGCATTCTGTCCCGGACGATATATATCTGTGCGGATTTGACGACTCTCCCGAATCAAGAATCGTTACACCCGCCTTTACAACCATCCATATACACAGCCAGATCATGGGATTCTCTGCCGTAAACCTGCTGATGTCCCGTATCAACGAACCGTCCTTGAATTACCGCACGGTGCATACGGAGACGACCTTGATCTATCGGGAATCCACAGAAAACTAATCTCAGGAGGAAAATTATGAGTAATTTATTTAATCTGGACGGTTCTGTTCTGCAATTTATCAATAAAATTGTTTACAGTGTATATTTGAACATTTTGTGGTTCATCTGCTGTATTCCCGTTGTAACGATCGGTGCATCCACCACCGCTCTTTTCTATGTCACACTCAAAATGTCAAAAAACGAAGAAGGCAATCTCACGAAAGCATTCTTCCATTCTTTTAGGGAGAATCTGAAGCAGGCGACAATCATATGGCTAATCCTCCTGTTTCTTGGCATTGTTCTTGGCATTGACGGTTATGTACTGTATCATCTGCGGTTCGAAAACATATTTTGGACTCTTTGTACGGCAGTGTTCTTTGTAACGGGAGCTGCCTATGCCATCGTCCTAATGTATATATTCCCTCTTATTGCCAGATTCGATAATACGGTTGGCGCCATGTTCAAAAACGCACTGTTTATCGGTCTCCGTTTTCTGTTCTGTACCGTATTGATGGCTGTTATTTATTTTGCCATGCTTCTGGTTGTAATCCGCATCTTTACTCCGGCCGTCATCTTCGGGGAGGGCCTCTGCGCACTGCTCTGCTCCCATCTGCTGTCCAATATTCTGGCGTTATGCGAAGAAAAGACGGAAGAACACAAGGAAGCCGCATCCGAAGTATCATAAATTAAGAGATACCATCAAAATCTTTGAATCAAAGGGGAATCTATATGAAATCTAAAACGACTACATCTGAAAAAAAAGAATATTGGAAGAACCTTCGCAGAAAGCAGAAGGTGCAGTATGTCTGGGATTATTATAAATTCCCCATCGCCGTCGCCCTTATTTTTTTCTATATCATCGGCTATACCATCTGCGGGCATTTCGGCGAAAAAGATACTCTCCTTTATACCGGACTTATCAATATATCTGCCGGTGAAGAGCTTACCGGACAACTGAGCGACGGCTTTCTGGATTATTCCAATAAGAACCCTGACAAGCATAATCTTCAGTTATATACAGGATTATATCTGACAAATAATCCTAATGACCCCTACCACGAATACGCCTCATCCTCCCGCATCAAGCTCCTTGCCTCTATCGACGGCGAACAACTGGATGTAGTCCTTATGAACAGGGAGGTTTTCGATGCATTCTCCCAGAATGGATATCTGGTTAATCTGGAAGAACTGCTTCGGGCTTCGGCTCCCGGCGATTTTGCGGAATTAAAGCCATATCTCGTCACTAACAAAGTCATATCGGAGGATAATTCTCTGTCTTACCATGCCGTCTCAAGCGAATATCCTATGGGGCTTAATGTATCACAGAAAGGCCTTTTTAAACAGGCCGGATTTGAAGACGACGTATTTCTTGGCGTAATCGGCAATTCGCCGCGCACAGATATGGCGGTGAACTATATCAAATATCTATATTCGCAGACACGTCCGTAAATTATACACAAAACATTATCATTCTACCGATTCCCCAACATCCCCGATGACATGGAAAAACGGGGCTGTCGCTTTAAAAAGGCAAATTAATCAGGAACAGTTTATTCATTATTCACTTTCGCCTTCACCTGAAGGGGGAGAAAAAAGAAGAACTCTGTGAATAAAGCGAATACAGTGGTGTATATTGTTCTGGCAATTGGCACCGTTATTATGCTGGTTCCATTTATATGGATGATTTTGACAGCATTCAAATCTGCGACGGAGGTAACCCATAAGGATCCTTTTGTTATTTTTCCGGCAGTATGGAGAACGGAATGTTTTTCGAATGTACTCCGAAAGATGGATTTCGTCAAACTATATTTGAATACGATTATATTGATTGTAGGAAGAGTGGTTTGCGCGGTTTTGACAGCGACAATGGCAGGGTATGCGCTGGGGCGTTTGAATTTTAAAGGGAAAAAACTTTGTCTCTCTCTGATCATGCTGCAGATGATGGTACCGTCCCAGATTTTTATTATCCCACAGTATTTGATGATAAGTAAGATGGGAACGATCAATACAATGTTTGCATTTAAAGATTTGATGTGGCCATTGATTGTTAACTCGGAACAGAGTACGATGCCATTGTCGGCGGCTCTTGCAAAACTCCAGGGGACATTTGTTGCGAATTATCCTGAACTTATGGCGGCCTCCCTGCTTGCGTGTATTCCAATGATTGTATTGTATGTGATTTTCCAGAAACAGTTTATCGAGGGAATTGCAACATCCGGCGGAAAACTGTAGGAAGAAAAAGGCTGCTGCATGAAAAATGCTCAGCTTTTTGCGGTATCGTTTAGCGTTTTGCGGTATTGACGGGGACTAAGGCCGTATTCCTTTTTGAAAATTTTGGAAAATGCCAAAGCGTCTTCATAGCAAACTTGACGGGCTATGGCGGAGACAGAGTCTTCTGTGGTTTTCAGTAAATCTGAGGCACGTTTCATCCGGCACAAATCAGAAAGGCATCCCCCTTCGATAAATGCCAGGTTTTTTCGTTCAGAACAAAGATTCCGCAGCCCTTTTGTACGCAGTGGATAATGTATTCTGTACGTTTTCCCGGACCAAAGGTATGGCCGGGATTACAATTTTGATGGCCGCTCCAGAAAACAGAGGCCCTTTATGAATGCGGACGGGGCGGTCTCTGCGGAAACAAGCATGCCGAGCCATTCCTGCTTGTGGGACAGGAAGATGTCCCTCCAGCGGTAAAGCATGGACACGGAGAGCACAGGTCAATGCGTGTTCGTCAACAAAATTCCCATCAACATCCCATAATTTTTCACACAAACCTCAAGCAAATTTTCAAACTATCTTTTCATATCTCGGCAAATGGCGATAAGTCTTGGATTTTAAGGCTTTTTCGCCATTTGCCATATCGAGAGATACTTGGCATATCTTGGTGCTTCTCGGCATAATTTTGAATCCAAAAGTAGTACGGCGGTAGTAAAACCACTGATTTGGCTATGCCGCCAGACGCTCCATTTCTGCCTTTGCGGAATCGTAAGTCGCATGGGCGTAATAGTTCAGCGTCATCGTGATGTTGGCATGTCCCAT
>CAJTOH010000072.1 GCA_910577685.1 uncultured Dorea sp.
TTGAGCCTGTTTTTTGCAGCTCAGTTTTTCATAAATTACTTGACACTACCTTTTAAGGGCCGCGCCCTCTTGCTGAGATAAAATTATAAAAATGCTTTGAAATCGGTGTGAGATCGCCGTGAAGTTGGTGTGAAATCTATTTCATTTTGTTTTCAAAAATTACTTTCCGGAATCACTTTACTGCGGGAACTGAAAAATAAAAAACAACGCCTCCGGGCCGATTTGCCACACCGTAGGGCAAATCCTGCATGGACAAAATCTGTGCTACAATGGCAAGACCCAGCCCTGAACCGCTGTATCCTGAATTTCTGTCACGGTAAAACTTTGTCCAGATTTTGGACAGGTTTTCCTCCGGAATCGGAGTTCCCTCATTAAAAATGCAAAAATCCAGCGTTCCGTTATTCTCTTTCAGCGTAAGATTCAAAATACCGCCAGGATGGACATTTCGTTTCGCGTTGACAAGCAGATTGTTCAGTACCTGTTCCATCCGTCCTTTATCTATTTCAACATAGACCGGTTGTTCCGGCAGCTCGTACTGCAATTCATAGTCCGCGTCCGGTACGTCAATCAGCAGACGGCCGGCGACAGTTTCCGCAAACTCAACAAAATCAAAGCGTTCTGCGTGAAGCTGTGCGGCTCCATTTTCTAATGCTGAAAGATCAAGCAGTGTTGTAATAAGACGGCTCGTTCGTTCTACTTCTGCGATAATGACCTCTGAATATTCCTGCCTTTTCTTCTCATCCGGCTCGTCCTGAAGCCCCTCGGCGTAAGCGCGGATTACTCCTAAAGGTGTTTTCATTTCATGAGAGAGATTGTCCACCAGTTCTCTGCGTTCCTCCAATAGACGCTTTTCCTGCTCCACATCTTTTTCAAGCTGAAAGTTCGCATCCTGCAGTTGTGACAGAACCTGCTGCAAATTTTGCGCCATTTTATTGAGGCTTTGGGACAACTCGCCAAACTCGTCATTTGTATGGATTTCACAGGGAGAGGAAAAGTCAAGCTGCGCCATCTTTCGAGCCGTCCGGCTTAACTTATCAATGGGCTTTGAAATAAAACGCCCCATAAGATAATCAACTGCCAGAACCAGCAATGTAACAAAGCAAAGCCAGAGAAGAAAGGAAAAATCCTGTTCTATAGGCAGTCTGGTTGAAATGATATAAGAAATAATCAAGACAATTCCCGCTATTTTGGAAATCATAATAATCCTTTTGCGGACTGTCCGCAGAGAGAGGCCGTCTTTAATCTTCATACCGCCACCTCAAATTTATAGCCGGAACGAATCAGCGTCACAATATGCTTTCCCTCGTCGCCTAATTTTTGGCGCAGGGTTTTAATATGTGTGTCAACCGTTCTGGTCATTCCTTCAAAGTCGTATCCCCATATCCGATTTAACAACTGCTCGCGGCTAAATATCTGTTCCGGGTTTAACATAAAGAGGTAAAGCAGTTCATACTCTTTATGGGTCAGCACGATTTCCTGCCCCTCTACAAAAACCTTATGGGAGGCCGGAGTAAGAGAGATCTTTCCCGCGTTCACGGTATCGGCAGGAAGCGTGTAAGAACGCCGCAGTAATGCGTTGGCTTTTGCTAAAAGCACCTTGGGGCTGAATGGTTTTGTCATATAGTCGTCGACGCCCAGATCGTAGCCTTTCAGTTTGTCGTCTTCGCTCCCTTTGGCAGTCAGCATAATAATAGGGAGACCGCTCATTTCTCTTGCCATTTTACAAACTGAAAAACCGTCAAGATGGGGCATCATAATATCCAGTATCATTAGATCCATCGGGTTATTTTTCAATATCATCAAAGCCTCCACACCGTCGTCTGCCGTAAAGCAGGTATGGTTGCCGCGCCGCATGTACTCGGCAATAATACTCTGCATATTTTTTTCATCTTCCACAATCAAAATATTTGCCATGAAGAGACGCCTCCTTTCAATCTTTCTATAGCGTCGGTCTATCGGTTTTCTCATTTTTTCTCATTTTTTCGCTTGCTTATTTGAGCGCCATGCAGTCCTTGAACATACCTTTGGCAACATTTTTATTATATTTTATCTACTCGAAGAATACAAGTCAGGAAATGTGCCGGGATTGCTTCTTTAGAACTTTTTTTCGGCGGGATTTTCAGCGGTTTCTATGAGCCAGTCTCTCCGGAAGCTTTTTGCAGAGTTTCTTACCCCGCATAACTTTGGCAAACATGAAATCATCTTTTATCTTTAGTTCTTCCCATGCCTTAATTGCTTCCTGCATCTCCATCGCCATTCATCTCTTTTATATTACCATGTCATTCACTTTTACTCAATTTAAGTTCTTCCGCAATCAAAAAACCTGATAAGTCTGTCAGTATCAGCTGTACACATATGAGTAATATTATTAATTTTTCATACGAAATCCATTTCTTCAAATTCTTCTAAAGAATCTTTTCCGTAATCATAAATAAGTAGTTGTCTCTGCATAATCTTCCCCGAATCCGAACGCACGCTTTCAACTCCATCAAGCAACTCCCTTATAGCCATAATGGTATTTTCATTTACCATGCTGAGGAGAGCGTAATCGTTATTAGAGAATCCTACTAATAATTGCCTGCAATCGTGAGCCATGCAAAATTTCCTTAATAAACGTTTATAGAATCCTCCAACCGCACCACGTTCTTCAAGGATATTAGTAACACACCAAAGCCGTTTATTCTTATTCTCAATTTTCCTCATTACTGCTGCCAGTCTCTTGATTACCGGAATTAATGACATTTCACAAACCTGTTCCAAGTCTTCTAAATATTCTGGGAAAAGCATAATTCTGGGCTGAGTCATAATAACGGTATTTTTTAATACTTTTTGGAAAAGTTCATTTTCCTTCATTCCAAAATAGAAAATATCAGAATTATTTAAGTAAATCGGCTGAAAGATTAATTCATCCATAAGTTGGAAATCGAATATATAATAAACAACGTTAATCCCCCATTCAGTACGGTATCTATATATATCCGGGGTTAAGTTCTCAGTTTCCAGTTCCATCAGAACGACTTCTAATTCTTTGCAGGTAACCATATTTTTAATTCTTCTTGGTTGATTGCCCCATCTTTTAATTCTCATAGATTAAAAACCCCCTTTCCTTTTTAAATCTTTCTTATTCATAGAATAGACCACAAAAATGGTACGTTCCTCAGTTGGAATGGAGATATCGTACCAACTCCATATACGTTTCTTCTTCATAGGATGTTTCTTGCCTTTAACCTCAATAGTATGGAAATTATTCTCTGAATACTCCACTTCTTCGAGATATAAGTGTAGTCTATCTAAAATATCAATCAAATCATTCTTAAGCGGTTCCCAAAATAATGTTACATAATCTTTATTACTCGCTTTTTTAAACTCAAGAATATAGCCGATTTCATGAAGCACCATTCTTGGAATTTTGTATTCTTTCAGTAAAGGATTTATATTCCTTAAAATTGAAAGCTGATTCTGGTTAAATATTTTAATCTGCATATGTATAACCTTCCTCCCTATATAGAAGAAAGCCGAAGCGCATGTTTTGCACCTCGGCTTGTCTTCCGTATGATTTTCTATTAATGGCATTATACCATTGCCATTTCATAAATGCAATATATTACATTGCAAATATTATATTTTACATTGTTTATGCAAATCATTAATTCATATAAAATTTTATCAGTGGGGTGATTGTATGGATAAAACAGGTTCTCATATAGAAGAATATACCAAGTTAGGGTTGAATATCGCTTATTACCGCAAGTTGAAAGGATTAACGCAGTTAAAACTAGCTGAGTCAGTCAATATCAGCCGTACACACATGAGTAATATCGAAGCCCCTAATATTCCTACGTCTATATCATTGGAAACCTTGTTTAATATTGCCGATACCTTGGAAATACCTGTTTATAAACTTTTTATATTTAAAGATTAACCGTACTATTTCTGTTTCCCCTTAACGGAGTTCTTCGCCGTAGTTTTACTCTTTGTCTCTTTTTCGTTTTTCTTAGGCTTCATCCGTTCTAGTAATTCCTTTAAGATTTTCTTTCTGGGATATTCCACCAGTTTCCAATAGGACTGGCTGTGGCGGATTCCCAGAAAAAGCGGATGGACGCCGATATTATCATTCTTCATCCCGTCGGCAGTTAGCTGATAGAGTGGTCTTGAAGGCTGTTCGCTCTCCCAGAGTTCAAGGATTCTCTGCTTCGACTGGCAGATAACGGGAGAGTTCTGCTGACTGTTTCCCCATGCTATCACCACCTTGGAATCATCCGTAAGGCTTGAAAAGACAGTTTCCTTAATATAGTTCATATTTTCTTCATCCACAGTTAATCCGGCTAAGGAAAGTCGGCTCTGCGTCACCTGTGCAAACAGATTAATGACGGTGTATGAATTTAACCCCAATTCAGCAAGATGGTTCAGGAGATGGTTATTAGTGGAATCCTCCACATAGCAATTTTCCTGCGTTCTGGTAGGGTATAGTAAGATAAAGTATGCATGACTGCCTGCAATCCCCGTAATCTCTTTTTTAATGCTGTATGTTCTGTTCCCGTCCTCTGATGATAGTATCTCTGTTTTCACGGCTATTTCTGTTTTTACTAAGTTTTTCATAGGTTTTCCCCTTTCTTTTTTTCGATTAAAGAATGATGTAGTAATTATTTAATAAATCAAAATATAACTCGTTCCCTAAGAAATCTGAGTTATCTAAAGTATCCGTAACCAAAACAGACAAATCTGTTTTATTTACCAGTTTCTTGATATAGATTTCCATCCGTTCTCTCCATAGGTCTTTTCCGGATTCATCCATACTTCCATATTCTAAGAATGACCAGTATAATTCTTCGCCCCGTTCCGACAGCAATCTCCCTATATGGTTTAATTCGTTATAAGAAAGAGGCATAATACGTCCAAAGACTTTTAAATATATTTCATTTACCCCAAACTTCCTTAAATAGCCTTCCTCATTCCGGTAGAATTGCAGGGTGGATTCATTTTCATATAACGATAAGTATTGCTGATATAGGGTTTCCCATTCTTTCGGATAAAGGGAGATATAGGTAGTCAGTTCCTCAATCCATTCCTTTTCCGTACCCTCATAGAAATCCGGCGGTTTGTTAATATCATGCAGATTCAGACATTCATTGCCATTTTCCCAGTAATTGCCTTCATATAATCTCTGCTCAAAATTTTTACTCATATTAGTTCCTTTCCCGAAAAATCATCATAATAGCTTAATCTATGTACCCCCGTTCCTCATCCCCTCCCATAAGGGACGGGGGTACACAGAAAATCCTCTACTAACCTTTCATACGAATTAATTATTAAGTCTCTTAGAAATTAAGTATTATTTTTAGCAACATATTATTTTTCAGATAAAGAGATTATCATAGAATTTTTAACTAAATAAATTCTTGGTTTTGTAAAATATGATTATAGAAAGTAGAATTTTTAGAAATGTATCAATATACTTGATTTGATGATGGCGACGCCGTCGCCGTTGTCGTCGCCATAAATGGAGATATCCATTGTAAATGACAGCAATATAGAGACACCAAAAAAGGTCAGCATACCCCCAAATTAAGATACGCTGACCTGCTTATTAACCCTTTATAAAGTGTATGAGCGTCATATAGTAGCCGTACAGATACGCCTATTTCCTCTTAAATCACCCTATTTCCCTCTATTGGGACGTAAGATAATCTCTGATTTTTTCTCCCGGAAAATGAAAAAAGCCTAGTCCCAATACACCGATTGAACTAAGCCTTATGGAATGGAGTATAGGGGATTCGAACCCCTGGCCTCAACAATGCGAATGTTGCGCGCTCCCAACTGCGCTAATACCCCATACCATGATTATATCACGAATCAAATAAGAAGAAAAGAAAAATTTTCAAAAAAACAAATAAAAATCCTCTACCTCTTCGCCTTCCGGTATCCTGCCTCCTGCGCCTCTTCCTCCGTGCGGAAAATTACCAGATTCTTAGAGTCCTCCATCTCCTCATATGCCGCCTGCCCCGGACAATGGTAAATCTTCGATCTGGAATTCCCCCTAATCTCCCCTTCCACCGGCTCTGCCTGTGAAACATCCGTCCGCCCCTCTTTACTATCCCCCGTCGCATAGTCAATCGTAACCCCCGGCTGAACATTATAGACAAACACATTAAAAGAAATCCCCTCTCCATCGTCCTCAACAGAGTATGCCTCCATCTGAACGCCGTCCGCCAGCAGGTTATCCCCCTCAAAGACCGGAGTAACCCTGTATAAGACATGGTTATTTGTTTCCTTCACATAATCCGCCACCATATTTTCAAAGGGCAGCATCCCGTCCACGTTCATATAGCGAGTACCCGTAATCAGATTCTTCTCATTCGCATTTTCACCCGATAACTGATAACCAATCAAATGGCAGCGGTTATACAGATTTTTCCCCTCTACATGTTCATACTGAATAGAGTGCCATCCGGTCGGTTTCACATGGCTGATACTTCCTCTATCCTCCGTCGGCATAAGGTCCGTCCCCACGCTGGCATAAGCCTCGCCGCACCTTCCCAGACTATCTAATTCGCTGTATATCTCAAACGACCGTTCCCCCGAATCCTCACCCGAAAAATCCGGTTCATTTCCATTAATCTCTACATAAGGCTCCCCGGAATACTCAGGCGCCTCTTCCACTGAACCGCTAATCTCCCCGCCCTTTGCCCTCGTTTCCGTCTCCGTCCCAGTCTTACCCCCGTCCTCGCAAGCCGTAAGAAACATACAGCACAAAAGCGCCAGAAACCAATAATACACATTCTTCCTTATGTTCAAATTATAAGCCCTTCTCATAACTTCTTATATACCTCCTTTGTAATCCTCTCATGGGATGAACCTTTAAATTCCTCGGTCCTCTCCAACACCCAGTTTTCATCTGACAAATTAATTGAAAAATAAAAATCTGCCGGATAGCAGCGGTTCCATTTATATAAAATTACAGCCTCAACCTTTTGCAGAAACTCCCCAATATCCCTATCTTCCACAAAACAAAACTCCCCATCTTTCGCATCACGTAGAAAATCCTCCGAGACCACGATCTCCGTCTCAACGGCATCTTTAAACAACCTGCCTGAATATTCATTCATATACAGCCGTCTCTTCCCACATTCCAGTAACATATTCTCCCGCAGAAGCCGATCCTGACTCTGCCGGCGGCAATGAAACATCATTCCGTTTTTTTCATCCACACATACAGCGACTATCATATTCTCAACACCTCTTCTTCAAAATCTCCGCACATTCCTATTCTCCTCCGTCTCTTTTTCAAAACAATTAAACTACTGCATTATTAGTCTATTCTCCTTTACCGCCCACACTCCTTCCGCCCCGGCGCAAAGATTGGGTATGAACATTATAAATTATTCCTACCGTCGCCGCCAGCGTAAACAACTCCGCAACGGGAACCGCAGCCCAAACTCCCGTCACCTCCAGAAATCTCGGCAAAATCAATAAAAATATTATAATAAACACAAACGTTCTTAAAAAAGAAATCACTGCAGACGCCTTTCCATTTGACAGCGCCGTAAATAAAGCAGATGCAAAAATATTGCATCCTGAGAACAAAAAACTAAATGAAAACACGGCAAATCCCGTTTTTGTAATCAGAAAAACATTTCTATTATCCTTTGCAAAAACCCACGCAATACTCTCTCCTGCAAAAAAGGACAGCAAAAATACAACCACTGACACAATTATAATAAAACAAAAACTAATATGTACCACATGTTTCAGCCGCCTCAGGTCTCCGCTCCCATAGTTATAGCTTATTACAGGGGCAACTCCCATAGAAAACCCGATATAAAGCGTCGTCAAAAGAAATTGAGAATAAATAATGACCGTGATTGCAGCCACTCCATCTTCCCCCAACAGCCTCATCATCGCCCCATTAAACAAAAACGTGGTCACCGCCGCCGACAACTGGCTAACCATTTCAGAAACTCCATTTGAGCAGCTTTTTTTCAAAACCTTAAAATCCATCCGGGGTTTGCAAAAATAAAGAATCTTTTCATCAGTTTGGAAAGACCGGAAACCTCTACGAAAACACGGCATATCTTTCCTGCTCAAAAAAAATACGACGCCGGCAATCGCAGGTATCATATATCCGATACCCGTACCAAGCGCCGCTCCCCTGACTCCCATTTGCATCAAAACTATAAAAATATAATCAAACACAATATTTGCAATTCCTGCAATCACAGAAAGAAACAGCCCCAAAGTTGGTTTTCCGGCAGTCACAAATAGATTCTGGAATAAAACCTGCAACATATTTCCACATGCAAAAATAAGCTGCGTCTCTAAATACTCCCTGCAATATGGATATAAGATCTCGCTTGCACCCAATCCCCACACAATTTCATCTAAAAAATATAACCCGGCCGCCGTAATAACAAGCCCGGTTATCCCCCCTGCAAGAATAATGAGAGTAAAATTACTTCTGGCTTCGTCCATCCTCCCTCTTCCCATTTTCTTAGCCACCACAGCGCTCCCGCCTGTTGCGAGCATCGTTCCCAGTCCGACAATAATATTAATGACAGGACAGACGATATTAATCGACGACAGGGCGTCCGTACCCACAAAACGTGAGACAAACACAGTATCTACAATGGTATAAAGCCCCATAAACAGCATCATAACCATACTCGGGAAAGCGAATCTAATCAGAGATAACGCATTAAAATCAACTGCCAACGGATTGACATGCGTATTATTCATATCTGGCTTCCTCCCCGCTTTTCATACAAAAAACAAACCGCTGGGTCGGATAACCATATTCCACAAGCAACTCTCTTTCCGCAAAACCAAGGCTTCTGTATTCCTTGCGGTAACCCGTATCAGCCTTATCGCCTTCCCGATATGTAGTTATACTAACCTCCCTGCCGCAAATAAGCCCGTCCGCAAGTCTTTCAAGAAAAATCTTCGTAATGCCCAGATTCCGGTACTGCGGATGAACGGCAAGAAATTCTATGGCGCCAGCCTCGGCGGAAAAGACCATAATACCAACCGCCGCCCCTCTGTCCCTCAAAATCATTGCTTCCTTATCCGCAATACGTCTCTTAAGATTCTCCGTATATTCCGCCTCATTCAGTCTAGGAAATCCATCGACCGCCAGACGCACCAACTCCATCCAATCAACCATATCCGAAGACTTTGCAAACCTTATATCGTCTTTCGTAAAATTTCTTTTTCCGGTCGTCACATTAAGACGAATCTCATGCTGCAGCGGATAAAATTCTTCTGCTTCCCGAAATTCGCCGGGAGTAACTTTATACATTGCTTTAAAAATATCATGAAAAGCCTGCTGGCTTTCATATCCGCTTATAACGGCAATTTCAATGATTGTTTTATCCGAAGCAACCAACAGCTTCGCCGCTTCCGTAATCTGCCGCCTTCTCACATAATCGTGGAGCGTCAGACCTACGGTTCTCTTAAACATCCTGTGTAAATGATACTTAGAATAATGCAGCGCGCCGGCAACCATATCCAAATCCAACTTTTGATTCAGATGCTCCTCTATATATCGAATAGCCTGGGAGATAATATGCGCAGTTTGGGTATTCATCAGATTTCCTCCTTCAAAAAGTTATAATCCCATTCTAACACACATAAATTTTGATCTTTTCATTATTCTTGCTGTCAGTGTATTCCTCTTTGCCGCCTCCGGAATATTTTTAATTTGCGATATGCGCTTCTCCCAGCGCCCGCTCTAACTCTGCTCTCGTATGTCTGTGTCCGTGCCTGTTTTCCGACATATAGTGATTGTGTTCATGAACATGCGAAACCGTATGTGTATGTGTCACTCCATCGTGCGTATGTGAAAAAGAATGATGATGCTGATGTACATGATTCCGAATCAACGTATCTGCAACCACAAACGCGGTACCGATCAGCATGATTGCCAACGCCGCCAAATACGTTCCGGAAAGGCTCTCCCGCAAGAACACGAAGGAAAAAAATACTCCTACGAACGGCGCCGCCGCATAATATGCACTGGTTTTGGCCGCGCCTATAATATTCTGCGCCCGTATATAAAGAAAAATGCTGAGGCCATACGCTATGAAACCAAGCAGCAGAGCCGCTGCAATATAGTTGACTCCGGGTATCCTCTCACGCTTTAACATCGCAATAGAAAACGATCCGAGACCTGAAAATATACCTTTTAAAATTACGATCTCATACGTGCTTTTAGAAGCTATATTTCTTGTACAATTATTTTCAAATCCCCAGCATACCGCCGCCGTTAAAACGAATAAAGAGCCATAGGAAAAGTTCAGGCTTTCTATTCCCTCAAAGGAAAGAATTACGCTCGAAAGACTAATAAATCCGATCGCAGCCCACAGACGTTTTGACACCGCTTCATGAAATATAAAAAGCGCAACTACAGTCGTAGCCACAATCTCAAAATTACCAAGGAGCGAAGCATTTGCGGAAGAACCATACTTAATACCCAGCATCAAAAAAATCGGCGCTGCAATATCAAGGACGATCATTCCTATCACAAATGGTAAATCTTTCTGAGACAGCCTTTCGGATTGACCGGAAGCCTTCCTTCCCACTAACGCCGCAATACCGATCCCTATTCCGGCGCCCAGATATAATAACGCCGCCATCATAGTCGGTTCAATATTTTTAAGTAACTCAAACTTCCCACACCGATTGGTGTGCTGAACCTTGAAAAATCAATACTTTAG
>CAJTOH010000073.1 GCA_910577685.1 uncultured Dorea sp.
ATTCAGTTGTCAATTTTCAGTTAGAATCACATTCAATGAGATTCCGAAAAGTTATTAATTAAAAGGTAAAATCGTTTTGGCTAAGCAGTTCTTTTAACTTTGCAATCCCCTGACGTATACGTGACTTGACGGCATCGTAAGAGGCCCCGGTTATCCGGGCTATTTCCCGGTTTTTGTATCCATAGAAATGATGGAGGAGTACCGCCTCCCGCTGTGCTTCGGAGAGCTGCGAGAGTGCGTCTAAGAGCAGGAGGGAGCTTTCGGAAGCTTCCGTATAACCTGTCTTCCCCGGGGGATTTATGTTGTCCTCCATATTTTCCGGAGGTTCTGCTTTTACAGGCGTCTGTGAGGCGGCCCGCAGGTATTCCCGGCACAGATTCATGGCAATGGTCAGGAGATAGCCCTTCAGATTGCGGTATTGGTAGCGGTCTACATATTTTATGAACCGCAGGAAGGTATCCTGCGCCAGATCGTAGGCGTCCTCCCGGCTGCCGGTCTGGTAACAGCAGAAATAATAGATGTCGTCATAGTATTTGCCGGCAATCTCGTTCAAGTATTCTGTTTGTCCGTTTTGAATCCTGCGAATCAGCTCCCTGTCTTCCAAAACGAGTCTCCTCTCCGTATGATGAATGTAAAACGTCTTACAATAAATATAACCTTTTTTTTGATGAAAAAGGGGCCGTAATAGTAAAAAATTTTTCAAGATCATTTCAAACGACAAAGGATATTGACATGGAATTTGACAGTTGTTAGAATATAACGTATATGGCAGTTAATAGTTTTCGTGTGCCGACACGGAAGGGCTGCAGTCATCAGTAATATTCGGAGAATTAAGAGGGGAGAACGGACCATGTATCATTGCAACGTATGTTTTTATTTGACAGGTCGTCCATGCAGTACCTTTGAGAGCATTAAGGAAATACTTCCGTTTGAGCACTTTACACATGAGTTTTTCGAGAGTGAGGAATTGGAGATAGAACAGGCTGCCAGAGCGGATGTGATTCTGGCGAACCTTACGGAAAGAGACGTTCAAAAGGCGGTACGGATGTTAATTGAAGTAAAGAAGGAGGAAGCGGAGCTTATTGTGCTTGCCGGTAAGGAGCAGTTAGAGGCGCTTGACGAGTATCCGGATGAAGTCAGCGACGTCTGGTATTTTCCGATGACGGGAACTGAGGAGAGGTTTCGTTTCCGGAGGTGGCAGCAGAAGTATAAAAAAGAGAAAGATCATTGGCAAACAAGCCAGTTTTTAGAGGCGGCCATTAACCATAGCCCCAACTTGATCTGGTATAAGGACAAAGACGGGATTCATGAAAAAGTGAACGACAGTTTTTGCAGCACGGTCAATAAGACGAAGAGCCAGGTAGAGGGCCGCGGTCATGCTTATATCTGGGATGTGGAGGAAGACGATCCGGCGTGTATCGAGTCAGAGCGGGAAGTCATGAAAAAGCGGAAGACCTGCATTTCCGAGGAGACCGTCAAGGCAGGAGACGGGATAAAGCTTCTGACCACCTATAAGTC
This sequence comes from uncultured Dorea sp., assembly GCA_910577685.1. GTDB lineage: Bacteria > Bacillota > Clostridia > Lachnospirales > Lachnospiraceae > Sporofaciens. Next base: position 1,519 of record CAJTOH010000073.1, read on the forward strand.
TCCCCTGTATGATCTGGACGGAAGCGTAATGGGGACGGTGGGCGTCGCGATTGATATAACGCAGGAACGTGCGTATGAGCAGGAGATTATGGAGAAGACACGTACTTTAGAGACTGTCTTTACTACGATGGACTGTGGGATTTTGTGCCATACCGTAGACGGCTCCGGTATTATCAGTATCAATAGGGCGGCGCTTAATATTCTGGGATATGAATCTCAGGAGGAGATGATGGAAGCAGGATTCAAGATGGTCGCGGATTCTGTGCTGGACGAGGATAAACCTAAGCTTCGGGAGAGTATTACCGCATTGCAGAAGGAAGGGGACAGCGCCAGCGTAGAATACCGCGTAAGGCACGACGACGGGAAGATCCTGCATGTAATGGGCAATATCAAGCTTCTGAGAGAAAACGGCGAAACCTTCTACCAACGCTTTCTTCTGGACTGCACGAAGCAGAAGCTGGAAGAAAAGAAGAAAGACCGGCATAATCAGGAGTTGGTTCAGGCTCTAAGTATTGACTATGATTTGGTCTGCTATTTTGACCTTCATACAGGGACGGGACTTTTGCTGCAATGTGACAAGAGCCGTATGGAGATGTTTGATACTGCGTTTAACGGCAGGATTTCTTTAGAAGAGGGCATGGAATATTACATAGAAAACTTTGTCTATGAGGAAGACCGCAAGATGATGCGTCAGGAATCTTCCGGCGAGAACCTTAAAGAGAAGCTGGCAGAACAAGGGATGTATTTTGTGAACTATCGTATCTTCCGGAATGGCAAGACGAAGTATTTTCAGATGAAGGTTGTCCGCACCGGGGCATGGGAGGACGGTCAGGGAATTGTTATGGGCTTCCGCAATGTGGACGGCGAGATCCGGGATGCAATGGAGAAGAAGAACCTGTTAGAGGATGCGCTGATGCAGGCGAATCGGGCGAACAAGGCGAAAAGCATCTTTCTGTCCAATATGTCCCATGATATCCGTACGCCAATGAATGCAATCGTTGGTTTTACCGCCCTTGCAATCACTCATATTGATCAAAGGGAGCGGGTGGAGGAATACCTCCAAAAGATCATGACGTCAGGGAATCATCTGCTGAGCCTGATCAACGACGTGTTGGATATGAGCCGGATCGAAAGCGGGAAGATCCGGCTGGATGAGAAGAAAAGCAGCCTGCCGGAGATACTGCACGGACTGCGCAACATCCTGCAGGCGGATATCCATGCAAAGCAGTTGGAACTGTATATTGATACGGTGGACGTATTTGACGAAGAGATTTTCTGCGATAAGCTGCGTTTGAATCAGGTACTTCTGAATCTGATGAGCAACGCCGTGAAGTACACGGGAGCCGGCGGCATAATCAGCCTGCGGATTACCGAAAGGCAGGGAGCGCCTAAAGGCTGCGCGAACTATGAGTTCAGAATCAAGGATAACGGTATTGGCATGAGTCAGGAGTTTGTGGAGCATATCTTTGAACCCTTTGAGCGGGAGAGGAATTCCACGATCAGCGGTATTCAGGGAACCGGACTCGGAATGGCGATCACGAAGAACATTGTGGATATGATGAACGGCTCTATCTCGGTGAAGAGTGAACTGAATGTGGGTACGGAGATTACGGTGACGTTTATGTTCCGCCTTCCATCCAAAGAAAAGGAGCCTCAGGATATTCCGGAATTAAAGGGGCTTAGAGCTTTGGTTGTAGACGACGACTTCGACAGCTGCGACAGTGTGTCTTATATGCTGGAACAGATCGGTATGCGCGCCGAGTGGACTTTATCGGGAAAAGAGGCGGTTCTGCGTACGCATCAGGCAGTTATGCGCAATGATATGTACTGCGTATATATTATCGACTGGCTGCTGCCGGATATGAACGGTATCGAGGTAGCGCGGCGGATTCGCAAAGAGATGGGAGAGAATGTCTCTATTATCTTAATGACGGCGTACGACTGGATGGAGATTGAGGAGGAAGCAAGAGAGGCGGGCGTCACGGCATTCTGCGGTAAACCGATGTTTTTGTCAGAGTTAAGACGGTGCCTGTATTCTCTCGTCCATACGAGGGAAGGGAAGCGTGAGAGCGAAATAGCGGAACAGGTAAAATGCCGCGCCGGACGTATTCTGCTGGCAGAGGATAACGAGCTGAATCAGGAGATTGCCGAGGTGATTTTGGAGGAAGCAGGCTTCACTGTGGAGATCGCGGACGACGGGAAGAAGGCTCTTGATATGCTTCAGAAAGCGGGGCCGGGATATTACCAGTTGATCCTTATGGATATCCAGATGCCGAATATGAACGGTTACGAAGCGGCGAAGTCAATCCGTCAGCTTAAAGACAAAGAACTTTCCGGAATACCGATTATTGCGATGACTGCCAACGCGTTCGACGAGGATAGGCAGGAGGCGCTTAGGAGCGGAATGAACGGGCATATTGCAAAGCCTATTGATGTTAAGCTGTTGTTTGGGGTACTGGAAAAGATTCTGGATTAACAGATAGAATTTTTCGATACAATAACCATCAGTCCTGGAATACCAGGCTGGTGGTTATTATTGCTTTTGCCTAGTCGCTGATCTCGCTCAGATACCGATATATCGTTGCGGTCGAGCAGGAAAACTTCTTCGCAACGAAGGATATTGCGCCCTTTAGCTGGAACAACCCTTGTTCCTGCAGACGTTCGATGATCTCCTTGCGTTCATGTTGATTCAGACGGTCAATCGGTGTCGTAAGCGACATCGTGGCGTCGTCAAACATCTTTTGCATCAGCGAAGAAATGTCCATTGAAAAACTTTCTGTGACCGAATCCGAAGAAGCATAATTGTTCTTCGGCGGCTCCGGGCTGTCGAAATGCTCAACCGGACCGTGTTGTGCAAGGAAAAATTCAGGATGTATAGTATTGAGCAGTTTGTTGTTCAGTTCAGTGAACCGGCTGTCATCAAAATTAATGCATAGAAACCCAATCGGATTGCCTTCCTCATCCTTGATGAACATCGTAGAAGAGCGGAGGACACGTCCGTTTCCGGCAATGCCCCTGTAGTTACACAAAAAATCGTTCGACTCATATGCCCGGGACGAAAGCATTTGAAGGGAGGCATCGGTCAGGGGTCCGCCTACCCGGCGTCCGCTGATGTGACCGTTAGCGATTGCGACAATAGCTTGATGCTCCGGGTTCAGATCCTGCAGGACAATCTCGTAGTCCGGGCCGAGAGTCTTTCCAAGAAATTCAACAATAGTAACGTATTGCTGAAGGTTGTTAAATCCCATAGTATTACTCCGTTTCAATCTGTAACTAAATTTGCATGTTTCTTAACAATTTAATTATCTCACGATATCTAATAAAATTCAATACAAAATTCAGTCAATAAAGGGAAAATACTTGACATATCCCACAATATTTGATGAAAAATATTATTATTATAATAAAAATGCAATACAAAAAGGAACTTTTAGAATAGTTTAGATTGTGAAAGAATATTGAAAGGAACCGGCAGATATGATATGATGTGAATTGGAACATACTAAGGATAGGTTTTCAGGGAAAAGGATATTGTTATGACGAAAGAGCAGAGACAGGCTGTCGCAAAGCTGAAGGATCAATTAAAGGGAAGAGAAGTATCTGCGCCCGACGGCCTGCTCTGGGATACATTAGTAATGTTTCAGAGATATCCGTTCCATACGGCGAAGAATCTGGAGTTTTTTTATATCATTAAGGGGAACGAGATGTTTGTTACCCGCAAGGATAAGTCGATCACCAGAGCCAGCATTATGGTGGCGTTCCATAAAGCGCTGGAGCTTGAACGGGTGGTTACGGGACCGAAAAAATTGGGAACCTTCGGGGCAAGCTATCTCTATCCGGTTTTTCGGGAAATTGGTGTGATTACGGAAGTATGTGCCGATAAGGAACGGTCGTGAAACAATATGCATAACGGGTGTACTGCACGCTTATACAGAAGAATAAGGTGTGTAAGTACACCTGTTTTTAAATTTCCGCAAATAGATTGCATCAACAGTCCGGTGCGGTAAAAGGCAGTATAACAAGTGATAAGATATTATTTCATAGAAAGGGAAGGAAAGAAACGGAATGAGCAGAGGTATGGAATTTCTGGAATATGTAGTCGGTCAGTTGAAGCTCCGAATTCAGGAGACCGACCGCACCATATTGAGGGTGCGGAAGGATATAGCGGAAATGAACGAATATTATTGGGAAAATTATACGGAGATGGATCAATATGGTTATGAGAATTACGATAACCAGCAGGCGCTGTTTGCTCAGGTAAATTCAAGTCAGGAACATCAAAAGCAGAGAAACCGGTGGAAGAAGATGCTGGACGCTCCTTTTTTTGGAAGCGTGGATTTTGTCTATGACGGGGAGGAGGAATCGGAAACTTTCTATATCGGAATCGGTAATTTCGCCAAGGAGAGGGGAAGTATCCCGTTAATCTATGATTGGAGGGCTCCTGTCAGCGGATTGTTTTATGACTTTGACAAGGGGGCGGCGTCTTATCAGGCGCCTGCCGGAGAGATGAGAGGGGAGATTCTGTCGAAATGGCAGTACAAGATCCGCTGCGGAAAGATGATCTATGAGTTCGAGAGCGATATGAAGATTGACGATGATATATTGAAGCAGGAGCTGAGCGCAAATAGTGATATACAGCTTAAGAATATCGTGAGGACAATTCAGAAAGAACAAAACGCCATTATCCGCAACACCAAGGATAAGATTCTTGTTATTCAGGGAGCGGCGGGCAGCGGGAAGACTTCGATTGCGCTCCATCGAATCGCGTACTTGCTGTATCACGACAGAGGATGTCTAAAGTCTTCCAATATTCTGATTCTGTCGCCGAACAGTGTGTTTTCTGATTATATTTCCCATATTCTGCCGGAGCTGGGGGAGGAAAATATTCAGGAGATGAGTTTTGACCTCTTTGCGTACCGCCAGCTCAGGAAGATTGTGAAAGACTGTGAAGACCGATGGGATCAGATTGAGAGACAGATGAGAAAGTCCGGCGGCGCGCCTATGGATACAGGAAACGATGGGGATAAAGGCGTCGCCGGGGATGAGCGTTATCGTTGGAAACAGTCTAAAGAGTATGTGGAAGCGGTAGAAGGTTTCCTGATAGAGCTGGAGGACCGTCTGATGGATTTTAAAGATTTTAAGTATAAGCAGATGGTGAAGAAGGAGGAAGATATTCTCCATATGTTTTACTTCCGTTTCCAGAACATTCCGATTTTATCCCGTATGGATGCGGTGATGGAATATTTTGTTGATGAATATGAGACGCTGTGCGGACGTAATATTCCGGATGATGATATGGAATTTGTGAAGGAGCAGTTCTACGGTATGTATGTCACCAGAGATATCTACAAGATTTATAACTGGCTCTTGGAAGAATACGGGTGGGAGAAGCTTCCGAATATGAAGTGGGAAGATCGCGTTCTGGTTTACGAAGATGTTTATCCGCTGTTATATCTGAAATATCGTCTGCTTACCGCATCGGAGCATAGAAATATCCGTCATCTGGTGATTGATGAGATGCAGGACTATTCTTACCTTCAGTATGTAATTCTTGAGCGGATGTTTCATTGCAATATGACCATCCTTGGCGACCGGGCGCAGACGGCGGATGTTCAGGCGCAGGATGTGCTGACGTTTCTGCCTAAGGTATTGGGAAAGAAAGTGCGCAGGATTGAGCTGAACCGAAGCTATAGAAACACCTGCGAGATTGCAGAATATGCAAACAGGATCGCGGGGATACAAGGGATTGAGTATATGAAACGTCATGGAAGAGACGTGGAGGAGATCAAGTGTATTTCCCGTAAGGAGGCGGTAAGAAGCATCCTTGACCGGGTGAAGCTGGGCGGTGAGGAGTATGAGACTGCCGCGATACTCACGATGTCAGAGCAGGAAGCACGGGAGATATATGAAGAAGTTCGAGAGATACGTCAGGATGTATCCTATATTGACCGTGACAGTAAAAACTTCCGAAAAGGAATTACGGTCACCACCTTTTACATGGCAAAAGGGTTGGAATTTGATCAGGTTTTCGTGGCGGGAGGGGAAGGGAAAAGCCCGCTTTTCAAGCAGTATATGTATATCTGCGCGACGCGGGCGCTGCATGAGCTGTATGTGGTAGGCTTAGCTGATGCTTAGTACTTTCCGCATATCCTTTGGCAAAGGCGCGTGAAACGCCAGTTCTTTTCCTGTGATCGGATGAGGAAATGCCAGTTTGTGGGAATGTAATGCCTGTCTTCCTATATTCTCCATGTCCGGATTATATAGATAATCTCCGATCAGCGGAAATCCAAGATATTTCATGTGTATCCTGATCTGGTGGGTACGGCCTGTCTCTAAACATAGAGAGATCAGACTGTGCCCGTTCTTTTCGGCTTCAACTTTGTAATGGGTAACCGCTGTCTCCCCGTATTCAAAATCTACCGTCCGTTCGATGATGGTGCCGGGCTTGCGGGCAAGAGGCGCGTTAATAGTGCCGGCATGCGGAGTGACAGAACCGCGCGCAATAGCGAGATATTCCCGTCGTATCCTTCGCCTGCGCACCATTTCGGAGATGATATTGCCGCTGACCAGATGCTTTGCAACTACGGTAAGGCCGGAGGTGTCACGGTCCAGCCGGTTGCAGCAGCGGAAGATGAAAGGCTTTCCCTGTTCTTGATAGTACCATGCCAGTGCATTGGCCATGGAATTCGTATAATGATTCAAAGAAGGATGTATAGGCATCCCGGCAGGCTTGTTGATTACAATCAGGTCTTCGTCTTCGTACACGATGTCCAGAGGAAGATTAACGGGAGGAATCTTCTCCGAGCATTTTGTCTCGTGGATACGGACTATGAGGCGGTCGCCTGCCGAAAGTTCCTGCCGCATATAGCAGTGGACGCCGTTTACAAGGATGCTTTGGGGCATCCGTTTAATCTCCGCCAGATTTTGACCGGAATAACCGAGCCGCCTTAAGTATTGCTCTACCCGCAAGCCGCCGCTTGCGGGATCGATGACATAATCAATAATTCGGTCCATGGTCTTCTCCTTTGAATCTAGAACTTTTGTGCCAGCCGTTCCTCAAATGCCTTTTCCGATACAGGTTTGGCATAACGATATCCCTGGGCGACGCTTGCGCCAATCTCCCGCATCAATTCCACATCTGCCTCGGTCTCTACGCCTTCGCATACAATCTGTGATCCAAGGCTGTCTGCAAGATCGACGATGCTCTTCATAATCTTCACCTGACGCCCCCTGTCCTCCTGGTTTAGAAGGAAGGAACGGTCCAGCTTTATAACGGAAGCAGGAATCTTTTCAATGACGCCAAGGGAAGAATATCCTGCGCCAAAGTCGTCAATGGAGAGCCGAATCCCCTTAGCATGGAGGTCGTCCAGCGTCTGTTTGGCAATATTTTCCTGCATCTCTTCCATGACAAGCGTCTCCGTAATCTCCACCTCGATCAAATTCTTAGGTATGTCATATTCGGCCAGCACATGCTCGAATCGTTTGGCGAAATCAGGCTGGACAAAATGCATTCTGGAGAAATTGCAGGAGATGGTTACGACCTTTTCCCCGCGATCCATCCGTCTGCGCAACATTCTGCATGCGCATCGCAGAACAAAGAAATCAATGTCAATCACCCTGCCGGTCTGTTCATAATATGAGATGAAGAAGCCCGGGGACCGCACGGCTTGGGATGCCGTCGGATCCAGAAAACGTACCAGCGCTTCAGCGCCCACGATTTCTTCTGTGTTGACGTCAACCTTTGCCTGATAATAGGTGACAAAATTCTCTTCAATATCCACAGAATCCAGCAGTTTTTCACGCTTATGCCGTTCACGGAGAGCATTCTCCAGTGCGTCGTCGTAGATCTGGATATTCTCTTCGCTGCCGCTTTCTATAAAATCGATCGCCTGACTTGCGCAGTCGATAGCTCCCCGCAAATCATCGCTTTCCGGCGGTATAAAATATATTCCCATCTGAACCTCGATACGGCTTCCGATCTCCTGAAAAATACGTTCTTCAATAAATCGCCGTATATTGCGGACTCTTTCGGGAATATCGCCCTTCGCGTCGGACAGAAGAAATGCGAAATGATCACCGTCCGCTTTAGCGCAGACTTCGTCTTTTCCGGCGACGCACTCTGAAAGGGCGTCTGCGATCATTGCAAGCAGCTTCTGCCCATTATTCCACCCATAGATCACCTTGTAGCGCTGAAACTGTAAAATATTAAGGTAGACGGCGGCATACTGATTGGTCCGTTCCGACAAAATAGTTTTCTTACCCGTATAGATCAGATAATTCAGATTCCCGATATCAATCTCTACATCTTTGTACATCAGATGCTGTATCTTCTTGGCGTTGCGGATGATATGCACCGCAACAAAGATAATGATCATCATGAGCGTGATCAGGGTAAAGATGATCGCGACGCTGTTCTCTTGTATGAACGTACCCACGCTTGCCAGAGAGTAAACGTTGCTCTCAAGCATATAGTCGTTGACTGCCCGCGCGTCGATGGTTAAGAGGGTCTTGTTCAATATCCCTGCAAGCTCGGAGTGGTTGTTGTGGACCGTCATAGAGATACCCAGCCCGTCGCTCAGCACGCTTTTAATCTCCAGATCATAATATTTCATCTGGGAACTTAGCAGATATTCCGTGAGATAACCGTCGCACAGCACCGAGTCTGCCTTTTTATCGTTCACTGCGTCCAGACAGTCCTGAGGAGTATCATAGATCAGGAGCTTGGTATCGGATGAACCGATCAGTTTTTCCGCGGTATCGGAGAGATAAGAAACGGTTGCAAGAGACTCGACAGAATCCAGCTCGGTTCTTTTCTTTGTGACGAATACCAGAGGAACCTGTACATAATCTTTCATTTTGGACAGATTATGTTCGTGGATTTCGCTTTCGGCGTGGACGCAGTAGGACATTTGGTGTTAGTATATAAGTGTGGACAAGAAAAGTTGAACAATCTATACTATCA
>CAJTOH010000074.1 GCA_910577685.1 uncultured Dorea sp.
CCTCCAGAGGGAGAGTATCCGAAGCGGCCCTCATGGTTCACTTGAGGAATTATTTTTTCCTGTTTATGGAAAAACAACCGGAATTACGTATAACGCAAATAATTCGGAAGCAACAAGACTCGTCAGGAAGCTATTGGGATTCCCTGGCTTCTTAATGGTACAAACTTTTCACTCTCAAGTTTCAAACAAATGTTAGAAAAACAAAACGCTGTAAGTCCTTTTGCATTAGAGAAATCCGCTTCAAACATATAACCGCCAACAAAAATATGCTCATCCACCATAGAAAAAAGTGACTCGGAAAAATCCGTTTTGTAAAAAGAAGAATTTATAAAAAAAGCCTTTGTAAAAATAGAATTTCTTAAAACAGTGTTTTTAAAACTACTATGTTCAAATTTAGTTGAATTAAATACTGAAGAATTAAATATTGCATTGTCGAAAAAAGTCTGTATCCCTTTTGTCTTGGTAAAAATGCAGTTTTGCCCAACCGCATTAGAAAAATTTACATTGTCTAATTCCGAACCACTAAAATCCGTATTCGTTAAAGTAGCATAACCGAAACTTACTTCTCCTGGTATATACAATTCTATTCCTTTTAATGCTTCAGGTCTTCTATTCTTTAATCTTGCCAAATCTTGAATTATATTTTTAAAAGATGCATTTTGACAAGAAGCACCTTCAAAATTGCATGCGATAATATTACTATATGAAAAATTAACATCTTTCATATTGGCACCTTTAAAATTAACTCGTAATAGGATAGTTTCTGCCAACGAAGCATTAGAAAAATCTGCATTCTCGAAATCGCACCAAGCTATACAGGCATTTGTTAAAATTGTTCCTGTAAAGTTTGTTGATTTAGCCTTTGTTTGAATCATTCCAACATTATACAACTGTGCTTTTTCCAAACTAGCATTTGTAAAGTCTATATTCTTAAAATATGAAAAAAACATTTTTGCATTATCAAAATTCGTTCCAATCAATGAAAATTCTACTTGTTTTCCTTCGAGTTCCCAACTATTAAATCCCAAAGAGCCAAATGGAAAGTCTTGCTCTCCCTTAAGTTCGCCTGGTGCTTTTAAATACGCACGACTTACATCCGCTCCTTTAAATGTTGCTTCACAAAGACGCGTTGCTTCTCTTCCTTGATATGGATTCCATGCGTCTTCATCTTTTTCTGGAACATCTATACACGTAAGCTGAATCTCCCCCTTTATATTCTCACCATTTTCCAAAACATCAGAAAAAAACATTCCTACCATTTTACTATTAGTAAAATCAGTTCCTTCACAATTTGCTCCTTTCAATCGTATTCCCGTAAGATTACACCCCATAAAACTTGTAAAACGTAAATCCGCTCCCGAAAAACTTATTTTTGAAAGATCCATATCGCTAAACATCTCTCCTCTGAGATAGAAAATCAATAACCTTTTCTTTATTGTATATCGCAAGGCCCTCTGTTCAAACATTTTCATAAATTCTTGTTTTTCTATATACTTTTGACCTAATGTTCTCTGCTTTTCTTCCCAAACCAAACTATTATCACGATATAACATCAAATCATCATATACGGTAATAAAACTACAATTACATGGCTTCAACGAAGAATGCTTCTTTTGCAATTTATTATTCTCCATTTCTTGTAACAAATTATATTCTTGTTCTGCAATTCTATTACATTGTTCCCAACGACTTTCTCCCTTTTTTTCTTCAAGATATCCCCATTTTATTTTCTCTTTATTAATAGAACTGTTTACATTACTTTTTTTATCTCCTACAATATATGATGCGTTCAACTCATTTGTAATAATTGCTGTCAACAACTTCTCCCTTCTTTGAGATTCCGCAAAAGCATTGCCAACACTCTCATGATTTTCAAGAACTCTTTCTACTAAAATTTCTATATTGTGAATTTTTTCATATTCTATACTATTCGAATTTTTATTTTCTTTCTCCGGCAATTTCATATCATACTTTTCTCGAATACAATTTAAAATTGATTCAGCAATTGCAGCATATTGCGCATTTCTCCTAAAAATGTCCCAATTCATCCACACCATCGCACTCACTGCAATTCCTGATAACATCAAATTAAACAATGCCCATACTGATATTTGAATAAAATCTTTATTTTGATATTCAGAAAGCACTCCTCCACACACTTTTTTCATTTTAAACAAGCTTGGATTTGTTATGTACTGAGCTAAGGCTAGTCCAGTCAAACTCGTAAAAATTACCAATACCGTCAATATCAGAGAGCAGACAAAAAGATGCCAGAGCTTTTTACTATAATGCTCAAGCACCTTTCCTAAATGACGATTTTCTTGACTATCAGATCTTAAATCTCCCCAAATAAAAGCATAGGAAGCCGCTGTCAAGCCAAACATAGTTCCTATAATTCCTGCTGTAGTGCTAAATATAGTAATTGCGTATTGATCTAATCGAAAAACTTCTATATATATACCCCTAATTCCCCATATCATTACTGCAATAGAAACAAACACCAAAAATATAAATATTGTTTTTCCTTTATTTCTATAAATATACTCTCTACTTTTCATCCTTTACTTACTCCATGTCGTTTAATAACTTCTTAATCTCCTCTGCGCCAAGTCTCTCCTTTTTATTGTTGAAATCTTCTAAAAATTTGTTGTAACAGCCACAATGTTTCTTTCCGTTAATAAATCTTTCTACTAACTGTTTTCTCCGGAAAGAAACAGATTCGTTCATAAACATATGATAAAATTCAAATATATCATCATGGCATTCTACACAATCTTCTGGCGGAATTAACGCAAATTCATCATTATCATAAAAATTTTTCCGATCTCCGTACCAAGACAATGTAACACGACTAAGTTTTTCCTCTGGAATACGAGAAAGAAGCTCAACTAGCATCCACTGAGATACTGGTTTATATAAACCATTTCTATATAAGTTATAAATCAATGTAAAGGGCTTTATATTACATGGAAAAATAACAATAGAGTCTGCACCCTTTTCAAAAGCCCATTTTACAGATTTCTCTGCCGTCTCTAATTGCTCTTGGGCACTCAAAAAAGGAGCCCCAAGAAATACGTTCAAACTAACTTCCATGGAAAACTTATGTATAAGGTTAATTACACTACTTAACTGTTCAAGATTCAATACTTTATTCAAGCAATTTTTAAGAACATATGTATCACAAGATTCATATCCCATTTCAATAATTACTTTAATCCCCAAACTCATTAGTTTTTTTTGTATTTTATCAAGTATTTTTTCATTTACCATACAGCAGTGTGTTTCAAAAATCACTGTCTTAATTCGTTGCTTCGCCACAAAATCCAATATAACACTAAAACATTTTTCTGACACCTCTTCTGTATCCATAATACTTCCATATGTTCCAAACAATAGTGTAGAGACCGAATTCAACTGTGGTGTTAATTCTTCGTCTAGCGCTTCTCTTAACTCAACTGGTGTTAGATTTCGGCCAATCCCATAATCACACATAATACAAGCTCCATTATTTCGACTAAAACGACATCCCTTACTTTCAATACAGCAATGCACAAACTCCTTTGAAGGTCTCCATAATGTTAGCTTCTTATTTTCCGGTGTAAGCTCCCTACCCTCATGCGCTTTCATATTCATCTCGCTTAATATATTCATAATAATCATTCCTCATTGACTACAATAGTTCATGTGGCATACTTAATGTATTATTTTGGCAAAACACACATTCTGGCCCTAATTCGAGTTCATACTCGTCACATATATTTTGTGCCTTTAGATAAATCGACAACAGCTCGTCATTCGAAAGAGGAGTAAAATCTTCTCCTTTTGTTCCTGGTATCGGCCGAAATACCGATAATATTGGTGCAACTCCACATTTACATACTTCTCTTATCCCATCCATTAATGTCTCTTCTGATTCCAACCCTACGATAAAAGATGAACGAACATTTCCCTTTTTTCCCCATAATTCTGTAGCATATTCCAGCATTTCTATATATCTTTCTCTTGGAATTGCCCCCTTACCAGGCATCCATTTCCTTGCAAGAGTACGATCCCAAATTTCAAGATTAAATGCAATCTCTGTAACATGTGCATCATAAAATTGCTTCAATACTTTCCTCTTCCTCGGCGGAATACACATTACATAAATTGGCCAATCCCCTTGCTTACTAATATGATTCGCTATTTCTATAATTTCTTCTGGTTCTTTCTCAGGTATACCTGTACGTCCACCAATTAAAAAATGCCTAAAATCATATGATGATTCTATATACATATCAACCGCCTCTAAAATATCTTGCATTCCAAATACAAATTCATGATTTTCGACCTCACAAAATTCGCATCCTACTTCGCAACGCTTAAAATAACAATTTGTAGCATGTTGAATTCTTACACGATCCGTTGCTAAAAGGCAAATATCCTTTACCTTAGTTCCAGAAGAAGTAACTTGTTCTCCCAATATGTCTGCTTTTTGAATTACAACATCTCCTATTTTTGTATCACAGCAATACAGCATCAAACTATTCACAGATGCCCTAATGTTAAAAGGCGACAATGCCGTAAACTTAACTTTAACGGCACTATTTACCACAATATTTTCCATAAAAATATCTACTGCATTATACACACCTTCTCGCATTCCACCATTATTTAGAAGATATTGCTTTGCATCTTCTCTCAAAACAACACCTTGATTAATTAAAGCAATTTTCAGATAGAGCATATTCTTTTTTTTGGTAATTTCATTATACCATTCATTACTAATATCAGGAATATTAGGATGAATAATCACCTTATTTTCACTAGAAATAGATACAATATTAGTTCGAAAAACCACTCGTTCTAATGTTGCATATGGGGCAATTCCATATGAATAGTTTAACCCATCATCATAAATTTCAACTATATTTTTTTCCTCTGTCCAATTTCTATTATGTCCTTTATTAGGTTTTCCATTCTTATCTGCAAGGTAAGTAAAACAACTATAAGGTACTTTCAAATTCTTAACATCATATCTCGCTTTCTTATTTCGAAAAGAATCATAATTTAATTCTTGCATACTTGGGAGACCGATTTCATTTAAAGCTAAATTTAACAAAGGTGTAGATCCTTGAAAACGATTATTCATCTCTAAAATATACACTTTCCCGTCTACAATCATACCATCTACACCTGTAATGCCACGAAACCCCTCGTTTTGTAATTTAGCACATATATTTTTCATATATTGCTTAAATTCTTCTAGAACACTCCTGTCAATCCGCATAGCCTCTAAAAAATCCGCCCCATGATATAATAACTTATTATCATGTATCTGCATAATCTGAATAGATACTGGGAAAATCAAAATGTCATCTTCATATATAATTGCATGGATATTAATTGGTATATTATAATATTCATATCCAGAAACCAAATACTGTTCATCATTATTTATTTGTTGTTCAATTATATCTTTATTTTTTGCTGTCAGAATATATGTTCCCTCTCCACCGGTTGCAAAATTTGCCTGCACTACAAATGCATTATATGATTTATACTTTTCTTGTAATTTGTAGTAACTGCATTCTTTACCATACAATAAATCTGAATGATGTATTCTACACACATCCTTTGCCCATTTTCGAAAAGAAATTTTATAATTTAATTTTCTCATCAACTCTCTATCATTCAAGCATAAAGTACGCTCAACTATTTCCTTATCACAATCATATGCCTGATTGGGATCATATGACATAAACTGCACATTAGAATCTGCCTTAAGTTTCTTAAGCATCTCATTCTCCACGAATTCTCCTTGTTTTTCTGAAAAAACATTATGATTAATTCTATATTCATAATTCCCAGAATATGAAATATTTTTTCCTTGATTACTTCCATATAAAGTAATCGAACCACAAAAAAAATCATTTGTATGTTCAAAATCCTGCTCTCTTGGTCCAATTGCAATTATTCTGCTCATTTTAACACCTCTACATAATCTCATTCATATGTTATGATTATAAAACATCTTCAACTAAATAGCAAAACAATTCAATAATTGTTAGTATTTATTTTCAACCAGGTATACTGTTCCTCACACACAACGCCCCATACCCTACCTGTGGGTTAGGATACTCCGTAAATCCCGGTAATGATTTTGCTCCTCTCCTCAAATAAGCTTTAATTTTTTCGCTGTACAAAAATGGGTCATTCCCCTTCACAATCCCCCACTCCATCAGCAGCGCCGCGCTCCCTGTCACAAACGGCGCCGCAAATGAGGTCCCCGTTACCGGGGCATATCCGCCTCCTGCCGCCGCTGTCATCACATTGACCCCCGGTGCTGCCAGATCTGGCTTGAAGGCAGCCATATTTTCATATCCCGCCGTATATTCCGTCCGTACCCCTCTTCCGGAAAAATCTGCATACGTATAATTCAAAGCATCATATGCCCCCACTGTAACGACCCTCGATGCAGTAGACGGAATCGTAAGCGTAGCACTGCTTTCCGGATATAAAAATGCAGTCCCCACATTCAATGCCCCCTGGCTTGGGAGCCACATTTCGTATTCTCCGTTTACAATCTTTCTGGGGGTCAGTATGATCCTCCAGACTCCGCTATCAATATAGGACTGTCTGGGCAGAAAATCTATAAAAATTTCCTGCCGCACACTATAGGGGCTGGGTTCCCCATAGTACAGCAATATCTCCGTATTTCCCAGCACAAATCTCTGAGGTCCCAATAATTCCTGAATCGGTCCCACCCGGACACCGGAAGGACTGACCAGGGAGATATCCACCTGATCTACATAGGACTTCCAGATCTGCACATTCAGCGCAGGCTCATTCGTCTGCACCCCAAGCTGAATGGCTTCCTCCTGGTTCTCACGCAGCCGCCCGGCCGTATGTCCCGCACTGGTTCCCTCGTTTCCGGTGCCTACGCAGATCACGCTCTTCCAGTAATTAGAAATATCATCCAGAAATCGTTCCAGCAATGACGAACCATCATGCGGGCCATACGTATTTCCAAAACTGATATTGACTGCCACCGGCATCCGCAGTTCCAGCGCTTTTTTGATCACATAATCAACTCCCTGCATCAGCTCTGTCGTCCTCGGAAATCCGTCCGCCCGGGGGCTGCCCATTTTCACAACCAGCAGTTCGCTCTCCGGCGCCACCCCGGCATACTGTTCCACCACTGCCGGCATATCTAAGCGAACGCCGTTTCCTGCGTCTTCTGATACCCCCGACTGTAAACTGCCCATCGCTCCTTCCGACGTCCCTGGCCGTAAATCGCCCGCCGTTCCTCCTGCCGCAGGCTGCTGCAAGCTGCCCGACGTCCCTTCCGACTCCCCCGGCTGTAAGCCGCCCGCCGCTCCTTCCGACGTCCCTGCCTGCAAGCTGCCCGACGTTCCTCCTGCCGCATCCGGCCGCAGACTGCCTGATGCCCCCTGTCTCTCCCCGCGCTGCCGCCCGTTCCCGGCGGCAATTCCGGCCACTGCCGTTCCGTGTCCGGAAAAATCCCGGCTGGGTACGATCCGGTATCTCTCCTGAAGGGTCTCTGCTGACAACGCCTCGTTAATCTGTTCCCGTGTATATTCCGTGCCTGCCGCATATCCTGCCGGCGGATTTCCTGTAATCGACTGATCCCACAGGCAGCGAATCCTGGTCGTCCCGTCCGGATTGCGGAAATCCCATAGATTATAATCAATCCCGCTGTCTACAATCCCGACCAGAACCCCTTTCCCTCTCAAAGAAAACGGTGCCTGACGTACCGGATTGACGCAGGAAACCCGTTTCCCATTTGACACCTGAAAAAACAGTCGTTTCGGCTTCTCAATATATTCGACCTCTGGAATCGTTACCAGTTCCGGGATTCTGGATTCACGTATCACAATGATCGCATATTCATTGGCCATCTCCGTTACAGACTCCGCCACCAGGCGGACAGCGTCCAGGTTTCCGGAATATTTAATAATCAGATCCCATTCCCGCTCAATCGGATCATATCCCACATCCAGTTCCAGTGATTTTCGGCGTTCATCCTCCGTAGCATCCAGCGCAAGATTCAACTGATTATCTGCTTTCTGACTATTCACAAAACATCGCCGCCTTCCCTTTCCTTCCTTTTACAATATGCGCTTTCATCCGAATTGCGAATCAGTCATTCCATGTTCCGTAAAGACATAGAACGCAGGAAATCCCACTTTTTCCCTGCGTTCCAAACTGAAATCTACCGCCCCATCTCAAGAAGAGCTTCTGTTGTCCCTTCTTGCAGCCGCCTTTCTCCTGTAAATAAAAAACCGTGCTTTTTATAAAAATGGATTGCTTTCGTGTTCTTCTCCAGAACCCACAATGAATTGCAGCCCATCCGTTCAATCGCAAATTCCATCAATTCAGTGCCGATGCCCTGATTTTCAAAAAAACTGTCAACGTATAATTCCTCAATCCGGTTTTCCTGAATATGCACCATTCCTTTGACAATTTCATCATCATAGACCCAAATACCCTTTAATTTATCCGGGTTGTCTATATAATCCTTTGCTAATGGATAAACCTGCATTTCTCCAAACGACACCAGATCGTTTTGAAAGATCCGTCTGTAATTCATGCGTTTTGTAAATATCAATATTTCCGCTATTCTTGACGCGTCATTTTTCACTGCTTGTCTTATCATCGTATTTTTCTCCTTGCGGCTTACATTTTCCCGATCAGTTTTTCTGATCTTACAAACTAAAGCTTATCATCTAACAATTTCCAATCCGCACATTAAGTATAGCATATGTTCCATATAAATGGGCGAAAAACTCTCATCGTACATCATCTGCCCGCTTTTTGAAAAAAAGATACGCTCCGTTTACCAGCGTGAAAACCATCCCCCTGCAAGCGGCGACAATACAATCATAATCATCGAAAATGTAAAGGATTCTATGGAAATCAACGTCGCCCGCTGGTCTGACGGAAACATATCCTGAAGAACCGTATTTGTCCTGACCTGCAGGGCATCATCCCCCAGCGCCGCGGCAAAGCCCCTTGCCGTCATCAGTATACAGAGCCCGGAGTGCTCCGCCAGTATTCCGCAAAATACAAGCAGCCCGGTAATCACAAAGACGCTTCGATACCGCAGCTTCTTACATTTGAGAATGATTTTTGCGCCAAGTATACCGCCGAGCTCCATAAAAAACAGCGTAAATCCAAGCGCGGAATCCGACATGCCGGCTTCCGGCAGCTTTGCCTGCAGAAAATACAGCAGCAAAATGTCCGCAGCTCCGACCAGTGAATTACAGAGCATGAGCAGGACGGCGCCCTTTGCTTTTTTCATGAAGGAAAGGCTTGTGATAAAGCAGGAAACAAGCTCGCGCCCTATATTATGTAAAATGCTCCGCAGATTCCGAAGCTTCGCTTCCGATTGCGCAAACGGGCTTTGTTCATTGTTTTCATGTTTGCGGCCTGTGCCCGCCTCATACAGCGATCCCAGCATCCAGATCTGTATCATGCCGATCAGAAGGTCTGCGCCGTACGCCATTTGATACCCGATGAAAAGCGCAAATCCGGCACATAAAGTAGAAAGCCCTCTGCAAAATCGCAGGATCATCAGTTGATTGGATGCATATTTTTCATAACGCGCTTCCTGACCTGCCAGTTTCAGTGAATCATATGCCAGAGCTTCCCCTGACCCAGACGAAAAATTATAGTTTGCCGCCTGAAATATCATAGAGATGCATATCATCCAGAAATTGCAGGAAAAGATCATAACAATGTTGCCGATCGTCCGCATGATGCTGCTGGCGATCAGCATATTTTTTCTTCCAAATACGTCAGCAAAGACGCCTGACGGAATTTCCAGGATCAAGCTGGTTATATGAAATACGGTTTCTGCAAAACCAATTTCAACCAGGCTGTAACCGCGTGCCGCAAGAATTGCGATCCATGCGCCTGACAGTGACAAATAACCGAACACGGTTGATAAATAAAGTCTTGATATTTGTTTTTTAATATTCTGCATAAAAAAATCTCCTTAACTTTAAAATGAATATCGTTAAGGAGATAATATACCAATGTAAAAAGATCCGCCGGATCATACGCAGAAGCCGTCAAATATATGGCTTAAGCATATCCGTTTTGCCGCAAATCCTCCTAAAAAAAGGCGCACTATCCCCGTAAAGAGGAAAAATGTTGCCTTTTTTCAGTTGTAGATTCGTCATTTTCCAGAACATAAATCCAGCCTCTCTTTTCGTATCTGTATATAAACATAACATAAAATTCCGGATCTGCCAAGATAAAAATTTCCCACCTGTACGGGGCTGTTGCACCAGAGTTCAAAAAATCTCGGATGTAACAGCCCCTTCTTCTAAAAAGAGTAGTTTTTTTATTGAAATTAGAGATGTATTCCCCGTTGCTTTTTTAGATGGACGCACTTTCCCAGGCCCTGTCACCAGACAGGGCCT
>CAJTOH010000075.1 GCA_910577685.1 uncultured Dorea sp.
CAGGTTTTGTGCGACCTGCGAGTACTTTTTGGATTATTCAATTGTCAAACTCCCGAGTAAATCCTTGTTCATTTTGGAATTTTTTACCTTGTTTAATTATATCCATGCATGTTTCAATATCATTCATTCGTGCCGGTTCAAGTACATTCATTGTTTTCTTCCTCTCTTTCAGTTAATGTTTTTGATTGTATTCGATTAGGCTATTCTTGTTATACATCTTCTTTTCTGTTATAATATCACTGATAATAAGTTAAATCAAATTGATGTTTTTGAATAAATACTTCAATTATATTGAATTAAAAAGGGAGTTTTATGGAATTAAAATACTTGAAAACTTTTCAAACCATCATGGAAGAGGGCAGCTTTTCAAAAGCGGCAAAAAAATTAAACTACACACAATCCACCATCACGTTTCAGATAGGACAATTAGAACAAGAGCTGTCAACAAATCTATTTGAAAAAATCGGCAGACGAATGTTACCCACAAAGGCAGGCGAACAATTATATCCTTATGTAAAGGATGTATTGCTGTCCGTTGAAAGGATGTGTTGCTTTGAAAATGATTTAGCCGAATTTAAGGGAAATCTAAAATTGGGTGTTGGAGAAACATTACTATGCTATCATATGCCCTCTTTTTTAAAAACTTTTCATCAACAAGCGCCTAACACAAAGCTGTTTTTACAATCTATGAATTGTTATGATATCCGTGATGAACTTCTCAAAGGTACTTTAGACCTAGGCATATTTTACGAAGATGTTGGAGGGGTCGGCGATCATATCGCCACTTTACCAATCGGAAAATACTCTTTAACATTGGTGGCTTCTCCGGAAACTAAGCAGCTATTTTCTGATTTTATCACACCAAATCAAAAAATTCCTGTTCCGTTTATCATAAATGAGCAAAAATGTATCTTCAGACAAATTTTCGAGAGATATTTAAGTCAAAAATCAATAATGCTTGATTATACGATTGAACTCTGGAGTATACACACTATTAAAAGTTTAGTTAAAAGCAATGTCGGTATCTCGTTTTTGCCAACATTCACTGTTCAAAAAGAATTGAATAACGGAGAGTTAGTAGAAATTGAAACTGACATTTCGGACCTTCAGATCTCCGCAGTGTGCGGATATAATAAAAATAAATGGATTAGCCCTGCAATGGACTATTTTATTAAAATGATTAAAAAACACTTTTCATTTTGAATGTCCGCAGAGGATAGTATAGAGCCGCGTCTTGTATAATAACCCTAAGGGAAAAGAGAAAATTCCCCGCATCTCACGATATGGAGTTAAAAGAAATATAGACTAAGCTGTCAACATTGGCAGTAACAGAAGTTAAGAAAGGAATTGTAATGGGAATGAATACAAAGAAAAATTATCTATATCATATTACAATTTTTTTCGTTATGTTTCTGTATGCTGCGTTCCTGACGATGAGTGTATTTTTAGGCAGTGAATACAATTTTAATGAATTTTTAGATAAGACAACTGCAATTAAGGAATGGACAATTTCTGAAAATAACATTTCCAATAAGGACGATAACAATGAGGTTTATTTAAATCATTCATTTTTGAACCAATGTCGTCCTCATACAAAAACAATAACAAAGAATATATGCTCAATACCCATGATAGCAGCTATTCCAAAAGAATTTAGCCTGCTTATTTTTCGTAGTATATTTTCTCTTTTTTCCTTTTTATCCCAAGATATATTATTCTCTAATAAATGGACATTAGTCAATCAGAAAATACGTCTGGACATTTGAATCAACTTCTTATCCAATCATTGCAAATAGAATAGTAATTATGAGCCATTTTTGAATCAAATAATGGTTTACTTTTGTATGTAAAAACCGTCAAAAAACCGCGTGCCTATTATGAGAATAAAGCAATGCGTACATTGAATTGGAGGAAGATGAATGAAAGAAAAGTTATATAAATTAGTTCTTGCCCTAATGGTAAGTCTGTCTTTAGGTTCAAGTCCTATAGCCCAAAATGAGATACTTAAAATGCTTGAAGCGTTTTCAGGAACAGTTAATACACAGATTCAAGAACTTAATGAAGAAGAAAATGAATCCGAAGAAATAAAAAGAGAAAGAAATTAGTGAAATTAGGTGAAATTTTACTAATTTTAAAAGTATATTGCACTGAATTAATGTAAAAGGACAGGTACAAGTTTGTGCAAATCCGGACTCGAAGATATGGAAAAATAGATCTGGCACAAGTAGTTGTTAAAGAGGTAATAACTTCATCAAGAAAGTATGATTACATAATGAGATTTTCATCGCCCCATTGCTTCATATGTTCAAAGACAGGAATGAAGCTTTTTCCCAAGTCAGTAAGGTTATATTCCACATGGGGAGGGACTTCTTTGTAATCATAACGAGAAATGAAGCCGTCTGCCTCTAACTCCCGAAGCTGTTTTGTCAGGCTCGATTCCGTAATATCGCCGATATGCCTGCGAAGCTCGCCGAAACGGTGTATATCCCGAAAGGCAATGTAGTAAATGATCTCAATTTTCCATTTGCCGCCTAAAATTTTTTGTATGGTAGAAACTGTTTTGCACCGTTCAACAGACAATGTACTTTTCTTCATAACTCCTGCTCCTTTTCGGAATAGTTTAACACACATTTTCTAAAAAAACAATGTACCGTTTATATGTAGGTACTACAAAAAAGTACAGTACTTGTAAAATCAGTGTGTAAAAGTATAATTATTGTAAACTACAGGAAATACCCTGCGGGTATACATTACGGCGCAAAGAGCGTCAATAACAAAGAGAGGAGATGTGTTTTATGCACTATACAGGAACAATTTGGAGGCCTCCGTACGAAGCGGCGTCACTTCTGGTTGAGGTTACGGCAGGCTGTACGCATAACAAGTGTAAGTTTTGTACATTGTATAATGATTTGCCGTTCAAGTTCAGGATGTCACCTATGGAGGATATTGAATGTGATTTGCAGGAGGTTAAAAAAACAATTAAGGGTTGGAACAGCGGGCGTATAGAACGGGTGTTTTTGACAGGAGCTAACCCATTCGTTTTGTCCTATGACAAATTATCTGAGATTGCGGAGTTAATTCACCAATATCTTCCTTCCGTGAAGTCTATCGGTTCGTTTGCAAGGATTACAGATGTTACACCTAAATCCGATAGAGAACTTACCAGACTGAGGGAATTAGGATATGACGGCCTGACGATAGGAATAGAAACGGGAGATGATGAAGCCCTGCGGTTTATGAACAAGGGATATACCTCGGCTGACATCATAGAGCAATGCGGGAGGCTGGACGCAGCAGATATTCATTACAGTTTCTTTTATTTGGTAAGCATTTCCGGGGCCGGCCGTGGGGAAATGGGGGCAAAATTGACGGCGGATATATGTAATCAGATACACCCTGAGCTCATCGGGGCAAATATGCTTACGATATATCCGGAGTCAGAACTTTTTGCAGAAATCCGGCGCGGAAGCTGGCGGGAAGAAGGAGAACTTGAAAAATACAAAGAGATAAGGACGCTTATCGAAAATTTGCAGATACCTACTATATTTGCGGCAATGGGAGCTTCCAATGCATACCAATTTCATGGACAGCTGCCGAAAGACAAGAGTAAACTGCTGTCATTTCTTGATGAAATCATAGGAAATGTCAGCGAAGAAGAATTACAGCGATATAGAAAAAGTGTTCATCATCTGTAAGTGAAACATTCTGCAGGTCTGACGTTATATGCAGGGAGCTATACAGGAATAAAGAAAGGAGAGACAATTATGCACTTTACAGGCAGAACTTGGAGGCCGCCGTATGAAGCTCATTCGGTTATTATACAGGCTGCCTCCGGCTGCTCCTATAATAAATGTAAGTTTTGCAGCCTTTACAAAAATGAGCGCTTCCGAATGTCTCCCATTACCGAATTTGAGGAAGATTTGGCGGAGATTAAAAGCTGCCAGCCATATGCAAGGAGAATATTTTGGACAGGCGCAAATCCTTTTGCAATGAGTTACGAAAATCTTAAGCTTAGGGCATTGACTGTAAGGGACTATCTGATTAAATGCCAGACAATGGCTATGTTCGCAAGCATCCGTGATATTAAAAACAAAGAGGTATGGCAGCTTAGGAAACTTAGGGCAATGGGGATTAACGGACTAAGTATCGGCGTAGAAAGCGGCGACGACGATACGCTTGCCCTTGCAAATAAGGGATATACTTCTGTGGATATTCTGGAGCAATGCAGGAAGTTGGATGAAGCGGGTATTGAATATTACTTTGTTTATATGACCGGTCTAGCAGGAAAAGGGGGTGGATATCGAAATGCAAAGAATAGCGCCGAGCTGTTTGGCAGGCTTAATCCGTATTTTATTTCCGTAGACTCCCTTACGCTTTTTCCGGACACAGAGCTGTACAAAATGGCACAGCAGGGCTTGTTTATCCCTGCTGAAGAAAAAGAGCGTATCCGTGAATTACAAATTTTAATCAATGGCTTAAATATACGCACACATTTATTTGCAAATACTGTTTCAAATTTTGCGCCAGTAACCGCGTATCTTCCGTATGACCGGGAGAAGGTTACGAATGAATTGCAATATGTTTTAGATAACACGGATGAAAGTAAGATGCAGGAATATAGAAAAAAACTGAAGTCCTTGGGATAAGTCAGGGATTTCCCCTGCCGATGTTGTAAAGGCATTGGGGAAATGTTATAATTTATAAAAAGAAGTTGAGTTTGGAAATATCCCGGATTATGTATAAAATGTGAAAGAAGGGGGATGACAGCTTGGAAAGTAAAGCTGCTCTCCGTTCAGAAATAACAGATCCGGTAATGGAATATCAAAGATTATTTTACCCATTGTCTATTAGGCAGCGGCTTGCCATGACCGAAATATATAGTTCTATTGCCGATACCGCTAATCTTACCTGCGCTTTCCAGCATCCTGTCCCTGTCGTGATACAGCATAGAAACTGTGGGATAAAACATATTCATCAACGCATCGCCTACGATCAAATGTCTATGATCCAGATCGATACCAATAGAACCATCCGTATGTCCCGGTAAGGAAATGATACGCGCGTCTATTCCATAGTTGGATAGACTGTCGTTATCATGTAATAATACGTTAGGCTTAAATTCCGGTATGGGATGAACTGAAAATTCCCGGAGGGATGCCGATAGAACGATTTTACCTAAAATATTAACGGCAGATAGGGATTGATTTGTATTCGATTGAATCAAATTACAATCGTTCTCATTCATTCCAACGGGAATTTCTAATACATTAGATATCCGGGCTGCATTCTCAGCATGGTCGAAATGTGCATGGGTTAGGATAATCAGTTTTACATTATAAGATTTACAGGATTCAATAACCTTGTCAATGAACTCCTTTTTTCCCGTGTCCACCAATATTCCATTTGTTCCATTTTCAATAATATAACAATTAACATTTCCGCATTTTATTCGATGAATTTCAC
Source organism: uncultured Dorea sp. (assembly GCA_910577685.1). GTDB lineage: Bacteria > Bacillota > Clostridia > Lachnospirales > Lachnospiraceae > Sporofaciens. Next base: position 5,464 of record CAJTOH010000075.1, read on the forward strand.
TCATTTTTATCCCCCTTCAATTGTCCGAAATCGCCGTTGTTTTGTAGGATTTTTTAGCTGCCGAATAAATTATTTACTTCGTTTATTCCGTTTTGATACGATGAACTTACCTCTTGATACAGGCTGTTATAAAATTTAATTGAAATGCGTTGCCGCTCTTTGGCGATTGCTGCCGCTTTTTCGGTATAAAAATTTGTATAAATGTTTTCCAATTTATATTTGTATTCCTGAAAAAAGGACGGCGTAGTATCATTTTCCCCCGTCGAAACTACCCCGTTTGGCAGTACGGAATACAATGGTTCGGAAACGATGCCTTTATAAAGCAGCGTTCTTGCAATCCCTATTGCTCTCGTCACGTCTAATTTATCTGCGTCGAATAAAATTTTCGCTTCTAAACTTTGAGGACGATTGTTTTTTCTATATCTATGCGTTTTAATACATTGTTTTACCTGTTCTGCATAGGATCTTTCAAAACCATTAGCCAAAAGAAATTGATAAGCTTTTTCGCTTCCTATGATTGCATGACAAAGAGCCGGATTCTCAAATTGTTCTTTTCTTCCGATGTCATGTAATAGACATGCCGCAGTCAAGATATCAAGATCTGCCTTATCTTCCGTCTTCGCAATCTCTAATGCATTATAAAGCACACGATATATATGTTCTTTATCATGAGCCGCATCATCCATACATGAAAGCATAAAATTTTCAAGTAAACAATAGGTTTCTTTATTCATAACTTATCTCCTTATATGATAATTACAGGATCATTTTACTCTATATTGTAATAAAAAATTATGTTTTTGTATACTATTTTATCGAGCTTCTTTATGTCTTTCTTTATGTCACGCTTCCTTTTGTTATTTGACACGAAGCTTTCTGTTCAAGTATAATATCATATTAAATATAGATTAAAAACAGCGGTCAAAGGTTAGACTGCTGAGATTAAAGGACAAGCAGGTGATAGAAGTTGAGATATTATATTGCAGATCTGCATTTCTTCCATGGGAATCTGAATACAAAGATGGATTGTCGGGGATTTGCGGATGCAGAGGAAATGAATAAGTATATGCTGCAGAAGTGGAACGCAAAAGTTCGAAAGAATGACGAGGTCGTGATCCTAGGCGACCTGTCATGGGGAAAGGCGGAAGAAACCAATGAGCTGATTGGGAAGCTGAATGGACGTCTTTATCTGATTCAGGGAAACCATGACCGTTTCCTAAAGAATAAAGACTATAACGCCGGTCGTTTTGTATGGATTAAGCCCTATGAGGAACTTCGGGATAATAATCGGAAGGTCGTCCTATGCCACTACCCTGTTATGTGTTATAACGGGCAGTATCGTTTGGACGAAAAAGGGAACCCTAAAGTATATATGCTCTATGGCCATGTGCATGATTCCTATGATCAGAGGTTGATTGAACAGTTTCAGGAGATAACTAAGAACAGTATCCGCGAGAGTCCGGATGGGGTGAAAAGGGAAATTCCGTCAAACATGATTAATTGTTTCTGTATGTATTCAGATTACACCCCGCTGACGCTGGATGAGTGGATAGTTTGCGACAGGAAAAGGAGAGAAAGTTATGTGCGGACGTTTTTATGTAGACGAGGGGACGGCCAGAGAGATTGAACGGGTAATCAGGGGAACGGATTTGAGGATGCGGAAGATGCATACGGGAGATATCTATCCTTCCCAGCCTGCGGGGATTCTGATTTGCTGCAGCCGGGAGAAAGATTTGCCGGCAGCGGACTCTGTAACCGGTAAGACGCCGGCATTTGAACTGGAAGAAATGCATTGGGGATTTCCTCAGTATCAGAGGAAGGGGCTTCTTATCAATGCCAGGGCGGAGACTGCGCTGGAACGAAAGATGTTCCGAGACAGCGTGCTTTGCAGACGGTGTATTATCCCGGCAAAGCATTTTTATGAGTGGGATGCTCATAAGAATAAGGCGGCATTTTTCATGGAAGGGAAGCAGACCTTATATATGGCGGGATTTTATAACAGGTTTCAGGATGATAAACGTTTTATTATTCTTACGACACAGGCGAATGTTTCTGTGAGTATCGTTCATAATCGGATGCCGTTGGTTCTGGATAAGAACGAACTGGAGGACTGGATATATGATGATAAATTCACGGAATATGCTCTTCATAAGATCCCGCCAAAGCTTTGCCGGGAACAGGAATATGAGCAGCAGAGTTTGTTCCTGACATGAAAAGGGGCTTTCAGTTCATTTTTTCAACATAATCTTTATTTATATTATAAAATGCCGATATTAATTAATAAAGTATTTTAGCTTGTTAAGCATGGTTAAGCATGGAATAGGAGCAGGAAAGGGTTAAAACAAAAGAAAAAAGGAGTATTTTAAGATGTCTGGGAAATTAATAGCTGCAATTATTACAATAACATTGGCTTTAGTTTTTTACACAATTGGCGTGTGGGCAGAGCATAGGAGCAGGCAGCTGAAAAAAAGTCATTTGATTTTTTTCTGGCTTGGATTGTGTATGGATACAACGGGGACAATCTTGATGGGGCGGATTGCAAAGCAGTCCATGTTCTCTGGAAAATTATCTTTGCATGGCATAACTGGTTCGTTGGCTATTATTTTAATGATAGTGCATGCAATATGGGCTACAATTGTTCTGGCTAAGAATAATGAAGCTTCTGCAAAGAATTTTCACAGATTCAGCATTGCTGTCTGGGCGATCTGGCTTGTTCCGTATATTCTTGGAATGGTGATAGGAATGAGATAAAATGGGGCTGTTGCAATAGGCAAAATATTTTTATGCTTAATGCGGCAGCCCCATATAATCAATGATAGGAGGAAATACAAATGATTGTCAGGGAAGACATGCTGGAGCTGACAAGGAGGATGACGCCTGCCCGAACATCTATTACAAGGATTGCCGGGTGCTACGTAGATAGGGACGGAGAATTTGACGGAAGTTTTAATACTAATTTTCTGAAGCTTTCCGGTTCTGATAAATCAAAAAATCTGAAGCTTGCAAAGACGGTTCCGTTTTCTGATACTAATAAGAATCTGAAACAATATGAGTTTAAGCCGGAATCGCAGAAAGCAGGAAGTATGTGGCAGCTTCTTATGGCCATGAAGGAATGTGGTTTGAAGAATGACGCGCTGATGGATACATTCTATGACGTAGTTATGGAGCGTTTCCATGCAGACTATGAATATGCTGTTTTGGTGTTCCACGACCGGTATGATATTCCGGCAAAGGCGGCTGATAAAGAACGGTTAGGGGAATCGGAGGAAGTGTTTGAATATTTGATCTGTGTGATCTGCCCGTTGGAAGGGGAATATGAGCCGGGAGAGCCGGAGTGCGGATTCCTGTTTCCAGCATTTACGGATCGCAGCGGGGATTTGAATCATGTGAACGTTTATCAGAAGAGTGCGGACAGGCCGCATATGGAATTAGTGGGAGAGATCCTGGGAGCAAAATAAGGAGGGAGTATGAAAAATATTAAGGCAATCATATTGGCGTTCTTGGCGGCGGTATTTTATGCGGTTAATGTACCGATATCGAAAATATTACTTAACTCAAACTTCCCACATTAAAAATGGGATTTGCTCCTTGAAAAATCAATACTTTA
>CAJTOH010000076.1 GCA_910577685.1 uncultured Dorea sp.
CAGGGCGGGAGTTTTTATATCCTGCCCTGTTCCGTTCATGAAATTTTAATACTAAAGGGAGATGATATGGTTACGGCAGAAGATTTTAAAAATATGGTCTATGAGATCAATCATTGTTCTGGTACAGTAGATCCAGAAGAATGCCTGTCGGATTCAGTTTATTATTATAATAAGGATAAAGATAGAGTTGAAATTGCAGCATAGCAATAGACTGGTGAATTAAAAATTGTGGAAACCAGAAGGAATTTTAGAAAATCGTGAAGTGTATTTTAAATAGCAGTTGCATTATATCAGAAAGTTAGTATACAATAATATAGCAAGGATTATATTCTGTTCATTGAAATAGTAAAAAGAAGGTGGTATTGTTGAAGATATATTTGGATAATTGTTGTTATAATAGACCATATGATGACCAATCGCAGATTAGAATATCATTAGAAACACAGGCTAAACTGTATATTCAAAATTTAGTAAAGGATAAGCAAATCAAAATGTGATTATTTTATTACAACGGATGATCGTTTGTTAAAGTATCAGGATGGCAAGATGCCTTTGGTTACACGGGAAGAATTTATTAGAAGAATTATAGTACGGCTGAAATCATGGATATGGGTTTAGAATGTCTGGTTGAAAAATTGGGGATTGTTAATGCAGAACATTTTATTGCAACGATTAAAAGAGAAAGTTTTGATTATACGGCATGGCAGAGGGAATATTTTGACCAGATGTCTCCAGGACAGATTAGGAGAGAAGCGCGACAATATGCAGAAAGCCATTCACATAAGGGGAAAGGGAAAAGAATTTAATTTTATATGATATAATGAAACGTTGTCAGAGTTAATCTGCCAGCGTTTTTATAAAATCTGGCAACCAGAAAAAATGTCATATAAATATTCAATGAAAGGATAGGAGATAAAAACCGTTAAAACCGCTTAAACCGTCTAAGATTCCGTGTATATATGGGGATATTTGGCGGTTTAAACGGTTTGTGACATTAATAGTAGGATATGAAGTAATCTATACGGTAGAAAAGGTTCTTGAGAAATAAAGATGGATATTTTATAATGAAATTGGATTTATAATAACACCATCCATCCAATCCGTTCAAACCGTCTTTTTATGAGTTATAAGGGAATATAAGAAGCGGTTTTGACGGTTTTGACGGTAGAAAAAGAGGTTATAGATAATATGTGGAGTGAATTAATAAATACTATTTATATGGATACGCAATGTGAGAGTATAGGAATATATGATTGCACATCCCTGAGAAATGATACAATAGTTAAAAATGCAATGCTGTATGTGCCAGATATCATATGGGAATTATATTATAAATATTTATTGGATGATGAAAAATATATAATTGATTATACAGATGAAGAATGGGAGAAATATTCGCCTCTGCTACAAAATAAACATCCTGAATATTCATTTGATTCAGAAGTGGGAATGGCAAAATCAAGAAGGAAACGAGTAACTTTGCTAGAGTATATTCATGTAGATAAGTGTAAAGTAGATGAGAATACAATTACATTTCCAGAGAGTGTTTTGATACCATTCTTTATACTTTATCTTCAAAATGAAGATTTTTTTTCGCTTTTTATTCAAGGGAGGAAAAATGATTTAAAATATGGAAAGAATATTATTAAATTTGGTAATTTATTAAATGAATATGATGATTATGGTTTTTATGGTTATACTTATGAGCGATTAACAGGAGTTAATATAGCTTTGCTTTTTGCAAATTATTTTGTCAAAATGATTGATTGTTTGGGATTGCCTGTTTGTGATTATGACTTAAAGGGAATAGAAGATGAAATATGGGAACGAAATCAAAAGGATTATAAAGAGCGGCTAAAAAAGGCTTTATTATATTTATTGAAGAAAATGATGAAATTTCCAATGATATTTGGTCGAATAGTATGGTCGGAGATTATATTGCATTCTTTTTATGTAGAAGAAATAAAATATATTATAGGTAACAGTTTTGTACATTCGCCGTCCAAAGGATGTGTAGATGAGAACTATATTAAAAAAAGCTGTAGATTGTATCAAGTACGAAACGGAGATATAGTAGAATATATGTCCACACAAATAGAGAGTTTCATAAGGGAGATGGAGTTTAAAGGATTTGAAGCATACAGTCGAATATGTTTATATAGAGAATTAAATGCAGAAATACATCAAAAATTTGATGATTTGTTTCAGATGTCGAATGAAGTGTATGGCTTATATAAAGAATTAGTAATTGAAAGGTTGAATGAGAAAAAAATAAAGAAGGATATTTTATGGAGAGTAAAAGATATAAAAGCGATAAATCAATGGGGAAAGATAAAGAAATGTGCGGAAAAAATAGTATCAAAGAGGAATAAAGATACTATTATGGGTTACGAAGATATTGGTTGGTTTGTGAAGAAGGATATAAAAAATAATCCGCATAATACAATTCCAATCATATTTATAATGGAAGATATTATAAATAAAAAGGGATTTGAAAAAGATGTAAATGATTTTTTAACGCAAGCTTTGGCTTTATGTAAAAATAAATAATTAGAATAAAAATATTGATGTAAATAATTATTATACATCAATATTTTTATTTTGTCAAGAAGCTGGAGAAATTAAGGAAGAATAAAAATATTCCAAAATATGTTAGAATCCAGACATGCTGAATGAATCAGCAAAAAAAATCAAGGGAGTGAAAATCGTGGAAAACTTTAAAACGAAAAATGTTAAGGTCGAGTGGAGGATGAAACTATTTACGCATGTGGATTCAGATACACCGCCACCGCGGCAGAAATTATTTAGTCATGTCGACCCGGGGGAAAAACTGATGGAACATTTGGATGACCGGCTGATTGTGAAAGAAAACGGAGAAATCGGGCTAAAAAAAGATTATGGAGATGGCATTTATCCGGTGTTTATAGGGACAGCACCGATAATGGAGGAAAACGTTACGGAAATAAAGCATCCCCCGGTTTCAAAAGTTGCGCCAGTGCCTTTATCTTTATCGGTTGTCACAGATATTGAGGCATTTGCTTCCGGTAATTTTGAGTTGAAGCTGTTAGCCGTCACCGAAAGGATTGAGGAAACTGCTGAAAAAGAAATCTGCAGGATAGCGTATGAATTTTTGGTCCAAACCCAATGGGGGCAGTACCGTAAAGAGGTTGCGGCAGAGAATTTGGAAGATTTTACTTGGGTAAGAGAGGCGACCGAAGGCAGGGCATTTTTTTCAGAACGGAAAGACCGAGCTGAATTTGCCACCTACGTCCATGAAGTCATCGAAAAAGAGATTGATGGGGTTGAGAGGCGGGTGGTTTATGGCACCAATGGATGGAAAAAACTGGGGGAAAAATATCGGTATGTTTGCGATTCAGGTGTTGTCGGTAATCTGGACATTAACATTAGAGCTGCGTATGATATGAAGTTTGAAATTGTGAAAAACATGTCAAAGAGGGAAAGTATTCAGCAATTCTGGGGGATGGAAAGAATCTGCAGGCGTATGGAGAATGCGCACATGCTTATGACATTTTCGAGTATGAGCGTTTTGACCACTATTTTTAAAGTGGCAGGATTTCCGATTAAATTTTTTCTTGGCGTTTTTGGAACGACGAATACCTTAAAAACTTCTGTGGCTATGGTTTTTTCAAAGATTTTTAATGCTCAAGAGCAGACTGAACCGGAAGTGACCTTTACTTCAACAGTGGCGGGAATCGAAACTTTTGTGGCAAAATATTCGGACGCAATCCTTCTGGTGGATGATTTCATGCCGGGGAGTGGAAATGCCAAGCAGTCCGAACTTGACTCAAAATTTGAATTTTTGAGCAGGGCATATGGCGACCGAACAGCTAAGAAGCGGATGACCGTTTTTGCCAAGCAGGACGTCGAATATCCAGTTCGGGGATGTTGCATGGTTACAGGAGAGTTGGTTACGGGTGTTCAATCATCCAGAACGCGCGTTCTCAACATAAAATTTGAGCAGGGTGATGTCGATAAGGAGATTCTTACCTATTATCAGGAAAATCCGTTGATTTTGCCAACATTTCTGTATGGTTTCATTGATTTTATAACTCAGAATCAAACGGAAGTGATGAAATTGATAAAACAAAAAGTGAAGATGTACAGACGAACGCTAAACTTTAGCATCGCACGTCTCAATGAGTCTGCAGCGCATTCACTTACTACATTGGATGTGTTGGGACTGTACTGGAAGGAGGAGTTACCCGAATATGATATCGACAATGTGAAAGAGGTTTGGGTGCAAGGCATCCTAAAGGTATTTAGGGAAAATGACCGAAGGCTTGCGAATACAGATATGGCGACGGTTATTTTGCAGGCGTTAGAGGAGGCAATGCAGAACTTTCCAGAGAAGGTCAAAGATGTCGAACTGTTATGTAAGGACGACGATGGGATGATTTATCTGGACAGCGAATATATTTATGTGCAGCAAAAATCTCTATACCAGTTTACTAAAAGTTATTGCAACAAATTCGACATCGAGTTTGTTAAGGACGTGAATATGATAGTTGAAAAGCTCAAGGAGAAGAATCTGCTGGACTACCTTACCAACAGCAAAGGACATGCGGAATGTGCAAGAAAATTGAAGCAGTCAAAGGGAAATACCAAGAGGTTTCTCTACCTCAAACGTATGGTTATGGAGGCAGTGCTTGAAAAAGCAAGATAAGAGGGCAAAATGAGAAAAGGGCAGAGAATATCTGCGCAAGAAAGAAGAAAGCGGAGGGAATTATATGAATAGTGTAAATGAGAGAGAAAATAATTTAGAAACTGCGGAGATAGAACACATTGCACTGAATGAGAAAAGGCTGCTCGATATTGGAGAATTTCAGGTATACACAAGTTTAGGAAGGAGCCGAGCAACGCAGTTGGCAAAAGAATCCGGTGCGGTATTCCGGTTTGGCCGTCGCCTTTTGATTGACCGAATAAAATTCGACGCATGGTGCGACCAGCAGTAGCCAGCTTGGAGAGGCTTATGCCTCTCCAAGAATATCGGTAAGTCAAAGAGGTATTATGGAATGAAAGAAAAGTTAAATATGGAGGCTTTAGTAGAGAACGAGATGAAAGAACTGGGCGTAGGGAGTACTGAGTTTCTAAAGCGTCATGAAGAAATTATGGCGCTGATTGAAGATAGCAAACTGGCGAAAGGAAAGGATACATATGGCGAATGCTAGAGGTCTGCCCAAGGGGATTTACTTGAAAACGAATGGATTATTTGAAGGAAGGTTCCAGTATCAAGGGGAATCTTATACAATATATGGAAAGAATGTCAAGAAACTGGAAAAAGACCTTGCGGAGCTGCGTTACGAGGTGGAACATGGTTTAAAAGGAAAGGGCGATAACATGTCGCTGAACGCATGGTTTGAGACATGGTTGTATGACTATAAAAGCGAGACAATCAAGGAAAGTACAAGGGTTCGGTATGAAGATTATTATAGGATGTATATCAAGTCAAAGATGGGGCAGAAGAAAATAGCGCAATTTAAGCCGATTATGATACAGCGTCATTTGAACCAGATGGCAGCCGCAGATTACAGCACAAAGACCATCGCAGACACTTATAATATCCTTCACAGTATGTTCAAATTGGCAGTACAGAATGACATTCTATATAGAAATCCATGTGACGCAGTTGTTTTGCCCAAGACAAAGGAACGTAAAAGGCGTGTGCTGACGATAGAAGAACAGCAGCTTGTTGTTAAATATTCCAGAGGCCGTCTCTGTGAGCAGCTTGTAAGAGTGGCGCTTGGCACCGGTATGCGTGCAGGAGAACTGCAGGGGCTCATGTGGAAAGATATTGACTTTAAGAATCGGGAAATTCATGTCAATAGGACGCTGGTATACGTTCGGGATAAGCAGACGAAGAAATATGTTTTCAAGTTCCAAGTGCCGAAAACAAAAAGCGGTATCCGCACGATACCCATGCAGGATGATGTATATAAAGCTCTGCAGCGTCAGAAATGGCAGATTACGGAAATGAAAATGCGGGAAAAGAGATGGAATGTGAAGCCGGAATTTGAAAATCTGGTATTTTTAACCATTACAGGGAATCCCAGAAGAAGCAATGATTTTTTAAACGATTTAGAGAGAATAAGGGAAGCCATTAATAAGGACAGGAGAAAACAAGCAGAATCAGAAGGTAAAAAACCGGAATTAATGGAACATTTTTATCCGCATTCTCTGCGTCACACATTTGCAACAAGGTGTTTTGAGGCCGGGATTGACGTGAAAACTGTGCAGTATTATCTTGGACACGCTTCTATCGCTGTTACCATGGACTTATATACCCATGTTACCGGGGAAAAAGCATGGTCAGAAATGGAGAAATTGAATCAGTTATACCGGAAATTAGGATGAGAGAATAAGGATAGAGCTCCATTCTATACTAAATTAGTACCAAACTTTTACCAAACTCTTATTGGAATATAGTAGCTTTCCGTAATCAACGGATACCTTGGAAATCCTTATTTTATGGACTTTCTGTACCATTTGAGCTTATAAAAGAAAGTACCTTGGCAACTCTCATTCCTTTAACTACTATAATAACAACGAAGACCGCTGTTCCTTGTGGGGAGCGGTCTTTCGCTGTCTGTAGATGGGATATGTCTGTGAATTGGATGAAAAATAATATACAAAAAGAAGAAAATAGTATATAATCTGACATATGAAATATTAGTCAAAAGAGAGAAAGAAGCTCGATATTGGATACATTGAGAATTTTCAGGAGAAAGCTATGAAATATAATCAGATAATAATATTAAAAAATGGTATGGAATGTTGTTTAAGAGATGGAACCGAAAGCGACGGACAGGCTGTGTTCGATAACTTTAATTTGACCCATGGACAAACGGATTATTTACTGTCTTATCCGGATGAGAATAGCTTCGATGTGATACAGGAGAGCCAGTTTCTAAAAAGAAAATCCGAAAGTGACAATGAGATTGAAATGGTTGCCGTAGTTGACGATGTAGTTGTGGGAATTGCTGGAATCGGAGCAATAGGTACAAAATACAAGGTACGGCACCGAGCCGAATTTGGTATTAGCGTTGCCAAAGAATATTGGGGGCTTGGGATTGGAAAGGCATTAATGACAGCGTGTATTGAATGTGCAAGGGCCGCGGGATATATTCAGCTTGAGCTGAATGTGGTTTCTGAAAATATAAGAGCGATATCTATGTATCAGAAAGCCGGATTTGCCGAGTACGGCAGAAATCCCAAAGGCTTCCAATCCCGCATATCAGGCTTTCAAGAAGTGATTTATATGAGATTGGAATTGTGATGCGCCGCTGACCGTCCATACGCAGGAGAGGTTACTTTAGCAGGCGGAATAGATGAAGTAAAATCGGTAAATGGCGTATATTTTTAAGGCAGTTTGTGAAAGATGTATACCAAAAGCCCGTCAAGGCTGACCCCTTGACGGGCTTTTGGTATCTTAAGTGAGGCAATCAAGCAGGAGCCCTAGCGGCCATACCGCCTCGTAATCGAAAAGATCTCATCTTTAAGCTCTTTAGACAGATCTGCCTCCGTAAGCCTCCATCTCCAATTCTTCCCTACGGTAGAAGGCTGGTTCATACGGCAGCTGTTGTCAAGCCCCATATAATCCTGCAGCGGAATAATACAAGTTCTGGAATTACTCCTCATTGCCATAGAAATGAAAGACTTATACAGCAGCTCCTTAGGCGTATGATGGTCGCACATATAGTCCCTTGCAGCCTCCAATTCTTCCTCTTTGATAGAATCCAGCCATCCCACGATAGTTTCATTGTCATGAGTTCCCGTGTATGCAACACTGTTCTCCACATAATTATGAGGCAGGTAATCACTGGCAGAACCAGAATCCCTTGAGTCAAACGCAAACTCTAACACTTTCATTCCCGGAAAACCAGTCTCATGAACCAGCCAGCGAACGGAATCCGTTACATATCCCAGATCCTCCGCAATCACGTCATGATGCCCCAGATGCTGTTCCATACACTGGAAAAGTTCAAGCCCGGGACCCTTCTCCCAATGGCCGTTTACAGCAGAACTCTCCCCATAAGGGATAGAAAAATATTCATCAAAACCACGGAAATGATCGATGCGCAGTATATCATACATCTGGAAACAATAGGTCAGGCGGGAAATCCACCATTTATAATTGGTATCCCTGTGGTAATCCCAGCGGTAGAGCGGATTGCCCCACAGCTGTCCCGTGGCGGAAAAACCGTCCGGCGGGCAGCCAGCCACAGCAAGAGGAACATTCTTCTCATCTAATTGGAACAATTCCGGATGCGCCCAGGTATCAGCGCTGTCCATTGCCACATATATGGGGATGTCTCCAATCAGACGGATTCCCTTCTGGTTGGCATAATCTTTCAATGCGCTCCACTGTTCATGGAATTTAAACTGCAAATACTGATGAAATTCCACATACGGATATAGTTCTTTATAGTATTCCTCCATAGCGGAACTTTCCCGCAAACGGATATCCTCAGGCCACTGCTCCCAGGAAACGTTGTCGTACTGCTCCTTGATTGCCATGAACAAGGCGTAATCAGAGAGCCACCACTTGTTCTTTCTGACAAAATGCTGGTAGTCGTGGTTCTCTGTAATCCAACTGCGCTGGTAAGCTTTGTAGAGCAGTGTATAACGGCTTTTGTATAGTTTCTCATAATCTACCGAGTCCGCCTGGTCTCCAAAATCAGCGGCGTCGCACTCTTCCTGATGAAGAACCCCTTCCTCGACCAAAGCTTCCAGACTGATGAAATAAGGATTCCCGGCAAATGTAGAAAAAGACTGGTAAGGAGAATCCCCGTAGCTTGTAGGTCCCAGCGGAAGAATCTGCCAGTAGGACTGCCCGGCTTCCTTGAGCCAGTCAATAAAATCATAAGCGCTCTGAGAAAAACAGCCGATGCCGTAACGTGACGGAAGGCTGGTGATGGGAAGAAGAATCCCTGCTTTTCGTTTCATAAATGTTACCTCCTATTTTTACATGGTAGTGTCAAGTTAACTACCATATTTTTTTAACAAACCTTATTATTTCAAGGG
>CAJTOH010000077.1 GCA_910577685.1 uncultured Dorea sp.
TATAGAAGAAAAACTAAAGGAGATCCCGTATATTGATAAGCTGATGGCGATCAAAGGGATCGGTCTGATTACAGTCAGCGGTTTTATAGCAGAAGTGGGGGACATTGGACGTTTTGATAATCCCAAACAAGTGCAGAAACTGGCGGGATATGCAATCGTGGCGAACGAGTCCGGCAGGCATAACGGAGAAAGCCGGATCAGCTACCGCGGACGGAAGCGGCTGAGATATGTGCTTTATGAGGCAGCGATATCGCTGATTGGAAAGAATGAACAGTTCCGGGAAATACATGAGTATTATCGGAGCCGGAAGGAAAATCCGCTGAAAAAGATGCAGTCAGTGGTTGCTGTAGCCTGCAAGGTTATAAGGGTATTCTACGCAATCCTTACAAAAGGTGTAGATTATGATGCAGAGAAACTGATGAGAGACATCAGGAGGCCGCAGATGCAGGCAGCATAACAAGCAGAGAGAAAACTAAGTAATACGTCCACCACAAGGTGCTGGTTTGTGGAACATACAGAAGAGGTCAGTAAGACTTAAGAAAAAGAATGAGCCAGTAGTCGGCAGGAATGATCACCATAGGGCATGACCCTGACAAGGAGCTAAGCTGACACCCTGGATAAGGACAGGCGGGACGAAGGAAGTTAGGGCCCTACAGAAATGGAGGAGATCCTGGTAGACACGGGAGGTGCGCTGCCATAGATGGAGGGGTATACACAAGGCCATGTAGAACGGAAAAGCAAGACGTTTTACTTCGTGTACCCAGAACCAGCTATTTTCGTACCAGATACAGAGAAATGCCCATACCAATGGCTCTTTCTTCTGAGATATTTATTGATAGTATATCGAAAAATCCTTGATTTTCAAGGAAAAAAGACTTGACTAAATAGGGAGGTATGCTATCATGCAAAAACCAAACTTTACGGGATTATCCCATGTCTGTATCTTTGTAGACGATGTATCGGAGGCATTCAAGTATTACGAGAGGATTTTAGGCGCGGTTCCAAATCAGCACATCCCGCACTGGAAGAACAAGGGCTTTTTTGAGGCGGGCGGTTTTATAGAAGAGGCCGAGGAAGCGGAAGTTTCGATCGGTTTCATGGATGTGCCGGGAACGAAATTCACTATTGAATTAATGTGCTATCACAATCCAAAGGGACGTCAGGAGCCGGTTGTGTTTAAAGCAAACGATATCAGCGGCGCAAGGCACGTGGCTTTGAAGGTTATCAACATTGAAGAAGCTTTTGAATACATTAAGGCGCAGCCGGACGTGACATTGATTAATACCACGGAGGACTACAAGGTTTACCAGATCAGCAAGACGGAACCGTCGGATTTCTACTATTTTGACGAGGCAAAAGAGAAGGATGCCGAAGGGAAACAGAAGGCGGCGGATATTCTTGGAAACACGAAATATTTTTATTTTATAGACAAGTATGGGCTTCAGTGGGAGTTTGAGCAGGGCCATACGGATATAGGAGATTAATGTGCGGTACGCCGGTCCGGCAGACGCTCAGCCTGCGAAACTGATACATACGAATATGCGGGTATAAAATGAATCGACAGATCACAAGAAATGAGGTAGGAATATCATGAATATTACAGAAAATCAGGATGGAAATAAGCTGTGCCTTTCCCTTGAGGGCCGGCTTGACACGACCACCGCGCCGGAGCTTGAGAAGGTAACAAAGAGCCGTCTTGACGGCGTAACGGAACTGATTATTGACATGAAGGGGCTTGACTACCTGTCGTCGGCAGGGCTTCGTGTTCTTCTGGGCGCTCAGAAGACCATGAACAAGCAGGGAAGCATGAAGGTGACCCATGTAAACGAAACAATCATGGAAATCTTTGATGTGACTGGCTTTGGGGAGATTCTTACCATTGAGAAGTAATTCCGGAGCAGGGTTATATATATGGAACGGGAACTAAAGCAAAATAACTTTTTTTTGAAAACGGTCTACGGTAAATATGTGATTGCATCGGTTCTTTCTATGCTTGCCGCCAGTATGAGCGGTACGATAGATACGGTAATCGTGGGACGGTTTTTAGGAGAGACGGGGTTGGCTGCCATGTCGTTGGTCAGTCCCGTCTATTTGTCCTATTATACCATCGGTGCAGTCATCGGCATGGGCGCGTCCATTGCGGGGAATCTGTATATCGGAAAAAATGACTACGAGGCATACCGGCAGGTGTTTACACTGTCCTTTTGGATGACTGCGGCCGTGTGCGCGCTGACCACAATCGCCGCGCTGCTGTGCATAGAGCCTCTGCTTTTACTGCTTGGCGGCGAAGGGCTGGTAAAGGAATATGCCGCAGACTATCTGTTTTGGTATATTGTCGGCGGCAGCGGTACGCTGTTTATCTACCTTCCTTTGAATTTCTTAAAGTGTGAGGGAAAGCCTCAGGTATCCTCCTTCTTGTTTTTGCTGTCCGGCGGTATAAACGTGCTTCTGACCTGGCTGTTCATGTCGCCTGTGTGCGGGATGGGTATGAAGGGCGCAAGCATTGCCACAGGGATTTCCATGAACCTGACGGCCATAATCGGGCTTTATTTTTTATTCTGCAGGACCGAAAATACCCGTCTTGTGAAAATGCGTCCTACAATCCGGATGGCGGGGGAGATTCTGGTCTGCGGCAGTCCGAACGGATGTAACAATCTGCTGAACGCCTTGAAAATCCTGCTGATTAACGGAATGATTCTGCGGATTGACGGGGCCGTGTACCTGCCTGTGTTCTCGCTGGTCAAGAGTGTTTCTGATCTGGCGACAGGCGTGTGTATAGGGGTTGCCTCTGCGCTGATGCCCATTGTCGGCGTATTTCTGGGAGAGAAGGACGGAGGAAGTATACGGCGTGTGTGCCGAAGGGCGATGAGGGTCGGCGGTATCCTGACTGCGGGCTTGTCGGCCATGATCGCCCTGTTTCCCAACATGTTCTGTTTTCTTTTTAATATTACGGAGTCGTCTGCCAGAGAGGGAAGCCGAGGGGCAATGGTTTGGCTGGCAGTAAGTTTATTGTTCGCATTTCCCAACCTGATGATGTCCGGTTATTTTAATACCATCCGAAGGCCTATGCTGTCGAATCTGATTCTGTCTCTCCGGCTTTTGGTCTATCTTGGGCCGGCGGTTCTTCTGCTTGGCTCTTTCGCAGGGGCAAAGGGAATCTGGATGTCGCTTGCGGCGGCAGATATGCTGACTCTGGGAACAGTTTTGCTGGTGGTGAAGGCGATTCGGCGTCGTTCGCCCTGTCTTGACAGGTATCTTCTTGATACTTCTATGGAAGGCGAGAGTGAGATATCCTTTTCTGTCCGCAATACGGTGGAGGACATTATGTTTGCGTCCAATAAGATTACGGATTTTTGCGAGTCCTCCGGCCTTGGGGTAAAAAAGACCATGCAGGTGAGCTTGGCTATCGAGGAGATGCTGACGGTGATTATTACCTATTGTATGGATGAGGAAAAGGAGCAGTTTATTGATATCCGTATTGTGAAAATAGGGGAGGACGTGCTGCTTCGTATCCGTAATTCCGGCAAGATCTTTGATCCTGTGAGTTTTTATGAGGAGAATCGGGAGTGCGAGGAGATGGAGGAACGAGTGCTTGGGATTAAGATGATTGCAGGGACGGCGAAGAAGATTGAGTTTCGCGAGACCTTTGGAATGAATAATCTGATGATTCGGTTTTGATTGGTGCGGGCGAGATAAGGAGGGAGAGACATGGTGTTTGAAGACAAGGGAGGGGACGGTGTTGAGGATAGCGGCATGGAGTTTTGGGAGAAGGAATCAGGCCGCCGTGCGTCTGTCAGCTTCCGCTTGTTCCGGCGGGGGGACGGTGAGGAATTTCGCCGCTGTATTGAGGATTTCTACGGCGATGGATATCCTTATAAAGAATATCTGGAGGAGGAATTTCTTCTGGAAAAATGTGCTTCCGGGGAAATGACCGTGCTGTGCGGGGTTACGCCTGACGGGGAGATTATCAGCACCTCGGCTGTACGTCAGGATGAGGAATTTCCCGGCAGCGCTCTTTTGATGCTGCGGGTGGTAAAGGAAGCCTATCGGGGAATGGGGATTGGAAAAGTTCAGGAGGAACGTCTGTTTCACTATGCCGAGGGGCAGGAGGGCGTCTGCTCCCTCTATGCGGATGTGATGACTCACAACAGCGTCAGCCAAGGCAGCCTTGCCCGGCGGGGGTTCGTATTCTGCGGCATACGGATGATGCTGTACCGGAATCCTGTCATGGTGCCGGGGCTTGGGCTTGCCGAAGAAGGGAAAATGAGTCAGGCTGTCATGTGCAGAAGGGGAGGTACGCATAGGATTGGAGTCCTGTATTGCCCGTCAGAGCATATAGGAGTGGTGCGGCGTATCTACGGAGAGCTTGGCGTGGAGTGCGGGATTGCTGATGCAGACCGCATAGACGGCGGCGTACAGGCAGACGGGCGGACAGAGTATGAATGTATGCTTAGCAGTTCGGTACGGGCGCCTGACAGAACAGAAACAAATATGTCTTGGAAGGAAGAGGAAGCGCACAACTCTTATATTTTGAGGGTTCAAAAGGTCGGGACGGATTTTGACAAACGGCTGACCCTCAGGATGGAACAGATTGAAGAGCATAGGGATGCAACGGTGATATGTTACCTGAATCTTCGGGACGTTGGGGCTGTCTGGGGGTATGAGATTCTTGTGCGGGCAGGTTTTTTCTTTACGGGACTTAAACCTATGCAGGAGAAGGAAGAATATATGCTTCTGACCTATATAGGAGGGCAGGAGATTCGTTATGAGGATATCCATTTGCATGAGAATGGAGAGAAATTATTGTCTTACATAAGGACGCGCCGGAGGGAGCGCTGAGTGAAGCTGACACAGCAGGCGTATACATTCGGGTTCAGGTCTTGTTAGACAAAAAGCGCGATGCAAAAAAGGGGGATGAATGGGATTGAAAACAATTAAAAACAAGGTGGTTCGGCTGGTGCTCTCGATTTCCCTTGCCTCGATTCTGCTTCTGGGAGCGGCCTCGGGTTTTGAAATCCAAAGAATCCGCCAGAATACCACCGACGGACTTAAGGGCTTGAATGATCAGGCCGCGGCGGACGCGACGGACGCCCTGCGTACCCAGAAAAAGGAAGAAATTCAGGCGATGGCAGAGAATAAGAGCAGCCTTGCGGATACCAGTCTGAATCTGATTTTAAACCAGACTAATCTGGTGGCTATGGCGGCAAAGGAGGTTTATTCTAATCAGGAATTCTATACCCATGGGCAGCCTGACGGCGAACTTTCGATAAATGCCTATGATTTTTCCTGCAATTACCCGCCGGAGACTCTGGGCACATTTTCCTATCACCTGCGCGCGCCCCGTTCCTTGATGGATTCGTCTTCTATTGTTGAAAAGGACGGAACAATCATTAAGGCGCGTCTTGACGAGACACGTCTCACCGATAAGATGAGGCGGGAATTGTACCTTGCCCGTTATCTGGAAAATGCCTTGGGAGGCATCCGTAATTTTGACAACGGGGACGGTACGTACAGCGGAATCGGCGCAACCTATTTCTGTCTGGAGTCGTCGGGAATTGATGTGCTGGCAGACACGCTGACCGCTTCTATGATAGAATATGACGCAAGGGAATCCTCATGGTATCAGGAGGCGGCAAAGTTAAAGGATGGGGAGGTCTATTGGAGTCATCCCATTCAGGACGGGTCAGGCCGCGGGATCGCGCTGATCTGTTCTATGCCGGTCTATGTGGACGGGAAGCTGGTTGGCGTGGCAGGAAGCGGAGGCCTGATAGAAAATATTCAGGAGATGGTGCAGAGCACCAGTATCGGCGAGAGCGGCTATGCATTTCTTCTCAACACAAACAGCATGAATGTGATTGCCAATGCAAATCCGGACGAGGACAGTGAGATTAACCGTTTCAGGGACAATCTTCTGGACACAGGAAATGAAGAACTGACTGCCGTGATGGAAAAGATCAGGGAGGGGGAATCGGGAATCGCTCAGGCGGCGCTGGACGGGAAGGAGTCTTATCTTGCCTATTCGCCCCTGACCACTACCAGTTGGGTGGTGGTGACGGTGATCGGTCTGGACGACGCCTCGATTGTCACACCTATTAATGATTTGCAGGAAAATATCAGCGCCATTACCCGGCGGACTACCAAGGACATTAATGAAAAGATCAGGCTGATGGCAGGCTTATTCGTAGTGATTGCTTCGGTGATTACCGTCGTTATCATTTTCCTGTCAAATAAATTTGCCAGACGATTGACACAGCCTATTTACACCCTGACCGAAGGGGCGGGGCAGATCAGCGGCGGCAATCTGGATTACCGGATTGAGGTACAATCTGATGATGAAACGGCTCTGCTTGGAGAGGCCTTTAACCATATGACCGACAGTCTGAAGGATTATATCCGGAATCTTTCCCGGGTCACGGCGGAGAAGGAGAGAATCGGGACGGAGTTGGATATTGCAAGGAATATTCAGGCGTCCATGCTTCCCTGCATCTTTCCGGCGTTTCCGGACCGGGCGGAGTTTGATATCTATGCTTCTATGGATCCCGCAAAGGAAGTGGGCGGCGATTTCTATGACTTCTTTATGGTAGATGAGAGGCATCTTGCCATTGTGGTGGCGGACGTGTCGGGAAAAGGTGTTCCGGCGGCTCTGTTTATGGTGATTGGAAAGACGCTGATTAAGGATCACACGAAGCCGGGGATAGATCTGGGCGAAGTGTTCACGGAAGTAAACGAGCTGTTGTGCGAGTCCAACAGCGAGGGGCTGTTTATCACGGCGTTTGAGGGAGTGCTGGATCTGGCGACGGGCGAGCTTAGGTTTGTCAACGCAGGGCATGAGATCCCTTATATCTGTAAGGGAAATGGATATGAGCCGTATAAGATCCGCGCGGGCTTCGTGCTTGCCGGGATGGAGGGGATGCGCTATCAGTGCGGCTCTATGCAGTTAGAACCTGGGGACAAGATATTCCAGTACACGGACGGAGTGACGGAGGCCACCAATCAGGAGATGGAGTTATACGGCATGGAACGTCTGGGCGAGATTCTATGCAGGAATGTGGACGCAGAACCGCAGAAGCTCTTGGAGAGCGTGAAGGAGGATATCGACGCTTTTGTGGGAGAGGCTTTGCAGTTTGACGATATTACTATGCTGTGTCTGGAATATAAAGAAAGAATGAAGGTGGAGGAATGAAGGAATTAACCGTAGACGCTGTGGTAGAGAATATTGCCCGGGTGACGGAGTTTGTGGATGGACAGCTTGAGGAACTGGGGTGTCCGGTAAAGGCGCAGATGCAGATTGATATTGCCATTGACGAGCTGTTTGGGAATATTGCCCATTATGCTTATAATCCTGAGGTCGGGGCAGCGACCGTCAGGGTGGAGGTTGTGGAGGAACCTCTTTCGGTGGTGGTGTCTTTTATTGATCATGGGGTTCCCTATGATCCCCTTGCCAAGGAGGATCCTGATGTGGGTCTTTCTCTGGAGGAGAGGGAGATCGGGGGGCTTGGGATTTATATGGTGAAAAAGAGTATGGATGAGATTTCTTACGAGTATAGGGATGGGCAGAATATTTTGAGAATTCGGAAGGAAATCTGATCTTCGCCATAAATGACTTGTGCTTATATGTTCCAAAAGATTGTAATCGGACTTCTGCTTGCTGGGCCTGAAAGAATGTAATAGGACTTACCTGTAATGAAATAGAATGTAATGCAGGAGGGAGAAGTATGCGGGTGTCAATGCAGGAATTACATAGAATGGAACAGGCGGATATAAGAGATGCTGTTTTGGACGACTTAGCAGATATAAGCGGGATTGAAATAGATATGAAGAAACCGGTTCCGGACAGAGTGGAGGAATATGTGCGGAAGGTTGGAAATCCATTCCTTGTAAGAGTCGGAGAGTATGCGGTTAAGATTGGGTACTCAGATTGTGAGGAGACCTTGAACGACCGGATGAAGCAGTATATTAAAAAACTTGCTGAGATAAAGTATTAGTAAAAGTCTTGTGGATCAGATAATGAATTGGGGAGCCGAATAGAATGAAAGAACATGTTTATTTTGTCGCGGCCTATCTGCGTCTGTCAAGGGACGATGAAGATATTGACGGCAGCATGAAATCAGAGAGCAACAGCATAAGTTCGCAGAGAGAACTGATCAGGTCCTATGTAAGAGAGCATGGGGATATGGAATTGTTTGACATATACGCAGACGACGGTTATTCAGGGGTCAATTTTGTTGAGGTAAGATAACGATACCTTTTTTGCAGAGGGTGTTATCTTACCTCTTTTTGATGTATGTTAGATAGCATAACTCTTTACGTCAGCTCCTATCTGTCTGAAATAGGAGATACTTTCAGTGGGCTTGTCGCCTGTATCAACTCTGCCGACAAAGCTATAAAAGATTTCAATTTTGCGGGTGTTCGTTTCCTTATCCAGTTCGTGAATAAGAATACGGTCAATAAATTCATGGACGTTTTCGTAGGTCAGTTCTTCAATCACTGTGTATCTGCGTACCAGTGCGACAAACCTTTTCACGTCCGCGCTGCGCTCGGTGGCGTTGTCGATTTCCTGTGACAGCTCCGCAATCCTCCGGGTCAGCGTCTTTTTTTCTTCATCATAGCCGGAAGTCAGAAAAGCAAATTGTTCATCTGAAAGTTTCCCTAAAGCGTTGTCCTCGTAGAGCTTGCGGAATAAGATGTTCAGCTCGTTAATACGGTTCTGCGCCTTGTCAAGTTCTTTCCGCTGCTGTGTCAGCGTCTTTTGTACTGCCTTTGCGCTGCACTCGTTGGCGGTTTCGATAAACTCCTGTTCATGCTCTTTCACATAGGACAGCACCCGCTGTAAATCGGCAAGGACAAGTTCTTTAAGGACGCTCTT
>CAJTOH010000078.1 GCA_910577685.1 uncultured Dorea sp.
CCTTGAAATAATAAGGTTTGTTAAAAAAATATGGTAGTTAACTTGACACTACCAAGAACTTCTCGGAGGGATTGCATATGAAAAATAATAAAATAGCTTTGATAACAGGCTGTACAAGCGGAATAGGAAAGGCTCTGTCTGTCAAATTTGCACAGCAAGATTACAACTTGATTTTGGTAGCAAAAAATAAGGATAAATTGAAAGAATTATCAAATCATCTGTCGCAGACTTTCCGCATAAAATCAGTTTTCATTGTTTATGGACTAGAAAAGCCAGAAGCCGCTGAATATGTATTCCGTAGAGTGCAGGAATTGGATTTGAAAATTGATGTGCTTGTTAATAATGCGGGTTTTAATGAGTTTGGAAGTTTTATTAAAACAAGCAGGGAAAAAGAGCATGATATGATGTACTTACATATGTTTTTTGTAACAGATATGATGAAATTATTCCTGCCCTCAATGGTAGATAACAAGCAGGGAAAGATTTTAAATATTGGTTCAACAGGTTCTTATATATTATGTCCCTATGATGCCGTATATGCAGCAACGAAATCATATATTTTATCTGTGTCAAAAGGAATTAGTTCAGAACTCAAAGGCACTGGCGTAACAATCACAACTCTATGCCCAGGTTCTACAAAAACAGAATTTGCCGCTAAAGCAGGCATGGAAGATACTTTATTATTTAAGTTATTTGTTATGTCGCCAGAACGGGTTGCTGATATTGCTTATAAAGCTCTTATGAAAAGAAAAACGGCAGTCGTGGCAGGAATTTACAATAAAATTCTTGTTATATCATCTTATATCCTGCCTAACAGATTGGTTGATAATCTTAGCAAAATAATGTTAGGAAAACAACACCGAGCAGACTAAATGAAAAACAACATTTAGCGGACAGTTTGTTCTTGCATACTAAGGGTGGCATAATTGCCTACTTTCCGTGGTGGTTTTCCATGAAAAAACATATATAATGTTATTTAAGAGGTGATGTTATATGAATTTAGAAGAAAAATTGCAAATGCTGAGGAAAAAGAATGGTTATTCCCAAGAGCAACTGGCAGATAAGATTGGGATAGCAAGGCAAACTGTAAGTAAATGGGAAAACGGACAAGCAATTCCAGAATTGAATGGATTGATATTATTAAGCGAATTATATGGCGTAACCATTGACAGAATAGTGAAAGATGATGATGAGTGCAACATTTTATTATGTAAGGGTGCGGACATTGACATCAATAAGGCTGTTTCCTTTTTGGTTTCTGCAAAAAAGAATACTTATCCAATCAATGAAAATAAAGTGCAATCTTCCCGAATGAAATCCAGTGATTTTTGTTATGCGGAAAATGAGTATAAATATTACGATACATATTTAGGCGGCGAAAAATTCACTGGTGAAGAAGCGGTATGGTACTATGATAATCCTATTTGGTGCATGAATTATACTGGCCGGGTTATAGGGGATAATTTTAACAATGGCTTTTTGAAAGAAGTTTTGTTGCAGGTTACGGAAAAATTTCCTTATCGGGGACCACAAATGTATACAAAAGGCGATTACCATTATCATTGTAAAGTAGATGGTGAATTTGTTTGGTTTCAAGGGTACGAAGATATTTTTTATTTGGATGAAAAAATTTATGAATGTTATTTTCATGGAGGCGTGATTCAATAGATGGATATTATAGAACAAAAAATAAATACGAAGGACTATTTAACGAAATCAAATTTGCCAGCAAGTGATTATGTGATAAATCCCTATGTCGGCTGTACCCATGCTTGTAAATACTGCTATGCAAGATTTATGAAAAGATTTACAGGGCATAAGGAAGAATGGGGGAAATTTATAGACATTAAGCAGTGTGAAAAACCTATTAACCTAAAGAGATTAAAGGGAAAATCTGTTTTTATGTCGTCTGTAACAGATTGTTATAATTCTTATGAGGAGAAATACGGCATCACAAGAAAGATATTAGAACAGCTTGTGAATGCAGATTGCCAACTTACAATTTCAACAAAATCAACGCTTATTTTACGGGATATAGAATTATTGAAAAGGATGTCCAATCTCAAAGTGGCATTTTCAATCAACACTTTAGATGACAATTTTAGGGCGGATATGGATAAAGGCGGTTCGATAAAGGATAGGCTTCATGCGATAGAGAAATTACATAATGTGGGTATCCATACGGTTTTGTTTATGTCTCCTATTTTTCCGTATATCACAGAATGGAAAGACATCATTGATGGTACGAAAGAGAATGTATGTGAATATTGGTTTGAAAATCTGAATCTTAGAGGTGCATACAAAAGCAGTATCCTCTCTTATATCAATACACACTATCCAGACTTAAAAGAAAAATATGAAGCAATTTATTTAAATAAAGATAGTGCATATTGGTATACGTTGGCTGATTTGCTCAACACGTATTGTGATGAACTGGGATTAAATTATGTCAATTACTTTTACCATGAAAAACTTGTTAATGAAAAATTAAATAATCAATAGATAGATTGTGAGAAGGCAAATACGTCCATTGAATAAAAAAAACGATGTTCGATGGGCTGTATTGCTGTACCTTAATTACCCTCTAACTTTGTTTTTGAAGTTTGGAGGGATTTTTTTATGTCCTTTTTTCGGGCAGTAACCTATCTGCTCATGCAACGCAGAGTTTATCCATACATAGCATATCGGGGTGATGCAAGTATCACAATGAATGTGTATAATCATAGCAGCTTTGAGAGAACCGAAAAGGAAGTGCAGTGAATTGACAATGTAATCAATTTTTAAGTAAGAATCCACCGTCAGCAATATCGGCGGTGGGTTTTTGTATGTCAGAAGAAAAAATATGTCAATCGTATGTCAAAACGGGTAAAATAGAAATATATAAACACTGGAAACCGCATAAAATCAGCACTTTATAAAATTTTCAGAAAATATTAGCACTCGTTCCTTGACAGTGCTAGTAAAATGAGATATTGTTATATCGTAAATAGAACAACAATCAGTTCAGAATTAAGAAGGAGGCTGTACTATGAATATAAATAAATTTACGCAAAAATCCATGCAGGCAGTGAATGACTGTGAACGCGTATCAATGGAATACGGCAATCAGGAGATTGAGCAGGAGCATCTTCTCTACGCGTTACTGACGCAGGAGGACAGTCTGATTCTCAAGCTGATGGAGAAGATGGGAATTGATAAGAATACAATCGTCGGCCGGACGGAAGAAGCGTTGAGGAAACGTACCAAGGTGCAGGGCGGCCAGCAGTATATTGGTCAGGACTTGAATAAGGCGCTGATCCACGCCGAAGACGAAGCAAGACAGATGGGAGACGAATATGTATCTGTCGAACACATTTTTCTGTCGCTTTTGAAGTATCCCAACAGAGAGATTAAGTCCCTCTTCCGGGAGATGGGTATCAAGAGGGACGAGTTTCTGAAAGCTCTGTCAACGGTGAGAGGCAACCAGCGCGTTACCAGCGACAACCCGGAGGACACGTATGACACTTTGAACAAATATGGTTCGGATCTTGTGGAGCGGGCCAGAGAGCAGAAGTTAGATCCGGTGATAGGGAGAGACTCGGAGATACGCAATGTGATCCGTATCCTTTCCCGGAAGACGAAGAATAATCCTGTGTTAATCGGAGAGCCGGGCGTCGGCAAGACGGCGGTGGTGGAAGGTTTGGCGCAGAGAATTGTCCGGGGCGATGTACCGGAAGGACTGAAGGATAAGACGATTTTCTCGCTGGATATGGGCGCGCTGGTGGCGGGGGCGAAATACCGCGGCGAGTTCGAGGAACGTCTGAAAGCCGTTCTGGAAGATGTGAAAAACAGCGACGGAAGAATCATCTTGTTTATCGACGAACTTCACACGATCGTAGGGGCGGGCAAGACAGACGGAGCCATGGATGCCGGCAATATGCTCAAGCCTATGCTTGCAAGAGGAGAGCTGCATTGTATCGGAGCTACGACGCTGGACGAATATCGGCAGTATATTGAGAAGGACGCGGCTCTGGAACGCCGTTTTCAGCCGGTATTGGTGGACGAACCGACGGTGGAGGATGCGATCTCTATTCTTCGGGGGCTGAAGGAACGCTATGAAGTGTTCCATGGGGTCAAGATTACGGACAGCGCTCTCGTGGCGGCGGCAACCTTATCGGAGCGGTATATTTCGGACCGTTTTCTTCCGGATAAGGCAATCGATCTGGTAGACGAGGCGTGCGCGCTGATCAAGACGGAACTTGATTCCATGCCGACGGAGTTAGACGAACTGCAGCGGAAGATTATGCAGATGGAGATTGAAGAGGCGGCGCTTAAGAAGGAGGACGACCGGTTAAGCCGGGAGCGTCTGGAGCATCTGCAGCAGGAGCTGGCTGAGATGCGGGAGGAATTCGCCGGTAAGAAAGCCCAGTGGGATAATGAGAAGGTAGACGTAGAGCGGGTAAGAAAGCTGCGGGAAGAGATCGAGCAGGTCAACAAGGACATTGAGAAGGCGCAGCAGTCCTATGATCTTAATAAGGCGGCGGAATTGCAGTATGGCAGGCTGCCCCAGCTTCAGAAGCGGCTGGAGGAGGAAGAGGCGAGGGTTAAGGACGAAGAGAAGTCCTTAGTGCATGAAAGCGTGACAGATGAAGAGATCGGTAGAATCGTATCCCGGTGGACAGGAATTCCGGTTGCGAAGCTGAATGAGAGCGAGCGCAGCAAGACGCTTCATCTGGCGGAAGAGCTGCATAAGCGTGTGATCGGTCAGGATGAAGGCGTGGAGTTGGTGACAGAGGCGATTATCCGTTCCAAGGCGGGGATTAAGGATCCTACGAAGCCGATCGGTTCCTTTTTGTTCCTTGGACCTACGGGCGTTGGAAAGACAGAGCTTGCCAAGGCGCTTGCAGAGAGCCTTTTTGACGATGAGGGCAATATGGTACGCATTGACATGAGCGAGTATATGGAGAAGTATTCTGTGTCCAGACTGATCGGAGCGCCTCCGGGATATGTTGGATATGACGAGGGAGGCCAGTTGACGGAGGCGGTCCGGAGGAAACCTTATTCCGTGGTACTCTTTGACGAGGTAGAAAAAGCCCACCCGGATGTGTTTAACGTGCTGCTGCAGGTGTTGGACGACGGAAGAATCACAGACTCTCAGGGACGCACCGTGGACTTTAAGAATACGATCCTCATTATGACTTCGAATATCGGTTCGTCTTATCTATTGGAGGGTATTGATGCCAAGGGTAATATAAGTCAGGAAAGTCAAAGGATGGTAATGGACGACCTGAGAGCTCATTTCAGGCCGGAATTCCTGAATCGTTTGGATGAAACAATTCTGTTTAAACCATTGACCAAGGAGGATATTTACCACATTATCGACTTGTTGGTAACGGATGTAAATAAACGGTTGGCAGACAGAGAGATTTCCATTGAGCTCACGGAGGCGGCGAAAAATTATGTGGTAGAGGGCGGGTATGACCCTGCCTATGGGGCAAGGCCGCTTAAGCGTTATCTGCAGAAGAATGTGGAGACTATGGCGGCAAGGCTGATGCTTCAAGGGGATGTGGGCGCGCAGGATACGATTGTGCTGGATGTAGAAGATGGGAAGTTAAGGGCCGGAAGTAAAAAAGTATTATAAATTCCGGTTTGCCGAAAAATCCGGCTAACTTTTCCCATTTTACAGGCATCTTAGCCTGTTCATTAGTGAAATGATATGTATTTTCCCTTATTTTTGCCCTTATGAGATAATCGTAAGGGAAATAAGGGAAAGTCTTTTTCTTGTGGAGTGGGCATAGACATTCATGGTGGTACTGGCATCTGAATGTCCTAACAGTTTCTGCACATCCTTTGGTGCTGCTCCGTTTGCCAACAGGTTGCTTCCTTATAATCGTTGGGAATTTCCTCTGTTCCATCCGGATGATAAAACTCATAGTAAACGCTGTTTTTGTCTTTTACTTCTCTGTAGTAGTTCTTGTGATGCAGGACGGATTTTGCGGACATTCAAAATAAAAAAGAATGTGGAGGTAACAAACAATGGCAAAATCATTATTTGAGGAACTGGGTGGAAAATACGAACGACAAGGAGATGATCTAATACCGTGTATAGTTTTACCCGCCGAAGAAGAACAGCCCATAGGCATATGGGGACAGCGGCATCCGGATTATCTGAAGCAGTACCGCAAGGTTACATACACCAATCTTCTCACAAGCGGCAAGCTGAATACGTATCTTGCCGACATCAACAAGCAGGCACAGGAACGCTTTGAAAGGCTCATAGAGGGCATGAAACAGGCACAAGGCATAAACAACAGTTAAAGGCAGAAAACGCCTTAGAATGGACAGGAAGAATGAATAACATAAGAGTGTGTGCGAGGGGGATTGAGAATAACGAAATAATCTTCGTATAAGTGCTAAAAGGGGCTGTTGCAATAAGCAGAATGATTGCAGGATATGGCAGAAAGTAGTTTTTGGGAAATGCCATATCTTGTAGAATTTATGCTTAATGCGACAGCCCCTTTTAGGTTTGTTATCTTGGATTATCATCAATGAAAGATTCTTGAATTTCTAGTACCAAAATGATAATATTATCAAATAGACCGAATTATTGGAGGGATACGCATGGATAAAAAAATTATGGATGTATTGACGAACCCGATTAAATGCAAACTATTTCTGGAAATACAGAATTGTGGGGAAACTACCGCTAAACATTTATCCGAGACCTTTTCGGATATTCCGCCCGCAACGCTTTATCGCTATTTAAAGAGGATGACAAATGACAAAGTATTAAAAATTGTAAATCAAACGCAAATCAGAGGTGCTTTAGAAAAGACTTATGCGATAGATATTGATATGACAAAAGATTTTAAAGAAATTTTAGACAGCAACTCTGGTGAAGCCTATATGCAGTCGTTTATGCAATATATCATTGGCTTTGCGGAGTTATTCCAAGATTATTGTAAACGGGATGATATAGACATTGTAAAGGATAAATCTGGTTTTTCCTTATCCCCTCTTTATCTAACAGATGAGGAACTTGAGATGTTAATTAGAAATATTCGGGATGCAATAAAGCCTTATGGAAACAACACACCATCATCGGGGCGAAAACTGCATTCTATTGGCGTTATTATTTCTCCGCCTAAAATGGATTAAAAATTTCCCGCCTGTCCTCAGTGATGGACGGGATTTTTCTTGACTTTTTACTATCAGTATGATATTATTATCAATATGATATTAAAAAGGAGGAAAGACTCATGAAGAAAAAATGCATCATCATTACATTTGTAACTTTTGTTGTATTAGCAGCCCTAACTTTTTTATTGCCGCAGGAAATCCCATTACACTTTGGAGTTTCTGGTTCTGGTTCGGTTGTAAATAAATATTTTATTCTATTATTTACCCCTGTACCCGCAATCCTTTACCGGGCAATTGTGAAAAATTACAAAAACTAAAATTCAAAGGAGGATAATAAAATGGACGCCGTATTAGAAATTAGGAATTATTCTAAAGTTTATTCCGGAAATAAAAAGGCTGTTGACAGTCTGAATTTGAGTGTGAAAGCAGGAGAAATCCATGCTTTTATTGGTCACAATGGTGCAGGGAAAACAACAACAATCCGTGCAGTTGTCGGGATAATGGACTTTGACGAGGGGGAAATCCTTATAAACGGTCATTCTGTAAAGGACGAGCCTGTTAAATGCAAATCTATGACAGCTTATATTCCGGACAATCCCGACTTATATGACTATGTAACAGGCATCCAATATTTAAACTATATGTGTGATATGTTTTCTGTTCCTGCCAAAGAAAGAGTTTCAAGAATACAAAAATATGCGGATGTTCTCAAATTAACGGACAGTCTTGGGGATTTAATCAGTTCCTATTCGCATGGTATGAAGCAGAAACTTGCGTTGGTTGGCGCATTTGTACATTCCCCACAGCTTTTAGTGTTGGACGAGCCATTTGTTGGTCTTGACCCCGAAGCATCTTTCCATTTAAAAAAGATGATGCGTCAACTTTGTGATGCAGGGACAGCAATTTTTTTCTCCACTCATGTACTTGAAGTTGCCGAAAAATTGTGCGACAAGGTTACTATCATCAATAACGGTAAATTGATAGAAAGTGGAACAATGGAAGAAATCAAAGGAAGCCATAGTCTTGAAGATGTATTCATGGAGGTAGTTGAAAATGAAAGGCAAGTATAAGTATCTCTTGAGAATGCAGTTATACAATCTTTTCGGAATTAACCGATTGATTCATTCCCGCGATAAACAGGAAAAACAACGTTCTGCGATTGTTGGTGCTTTAGGACTTACCGCCATTGCCATTCTTGTAGTCTATACGACAAAATTCAGCAATAGTATGGCATTAGCGGGACTCAGCGAAGCATTACCAACGCTCATGGTAGTGGTCTGCTCTTTAGCAACTTTGACCCTTACATTTGTTAAAAGTACAGGAGTGCTTATCGGGTTAAAAGATTATGATATGGTTATGTCCATGCCTGTAAGTACGATTTCTATTGTGACAAG
>CAJTOH010000079.1 GCA_910577685.1 uncultured Dorea sp.
TACCATACCCCATCACGACTAGCAATCCTCATTCTACCGGCAAAACCGTCTGCACTACTTCGGAGGCTGTCGGTAGGTTTTACGGCGGCTCTGCCCTCTTAGAAGCTTCCATTCCCCCGCTCTGCAAGGGCTGTCCCTACAACCGGGAGCCGCCTTGCGCGAGGTATTGTATCAAGAAACTGGCAGAGAAGAAAACCACGGGAAAATGAAAGGAGGATTTTCTAATCAACTCATAGTTGGAACAGTCATGTAAAATACGAAGTTATTAAGAATTAGATAAATATGCCGACAAATTATATAAACATGAAATGGATTCCAAATATTTTGTCGAGGACAAATAGAAAAAAGTTATGGCAATTTTAGGAATCTACGGCTTATCGCAAAGGTAAAAATAGGAGGTGTCCGAATGAATATCAATTTCAACTTTGCAAGTTTGACATCAAAATATAATTTGATGTCACAGATGCTTGGAACAAAAAATCAAAGCAGCAGTCTTTCGAATCTGTCAAATGTGAAAAGGTCATCTGTTTCCGGCAGTTCGTTAGATGTAAGTGTGTGATAAGCGGTTTTATAAGTCAGTGCGTAAGCGGAAAAATTGAATATAGAACATGCTCGTCCTCAAATACGGTAAGCGGAACATTACCGGTACTTCTCTGGGTACAGAAGAACTGGCCCATATGGAGATGATCTGCGCCATCGTCCACCAGCTC
Organism: uncultured Dorea sp.; assembly: GCA_910577685.1. GTDB lineage: Bacteria > Bacillota > Clostridia > Lachnospirales > Lachnospiraceae > Sporofaciens. The sequence continues at coordinate 711 of CAJTOH010000079.1, forward strand.
ACCCGTAACCTGACTCCGGAAGAGTTAGAAAAATCCGGATTCGACAAATACTATGTAGACCACACCCTTGCCCTCTGGCCGCAGGCGGCAAGCGGAGCGCCTTGGACCGCAACCTACTTCCAGTCCAAGGGCGACCCGATTACAGATATACATGAAGATATGGCGGCAGATGGTGCGACTTTATAAGAACAACATTGAAGTGTTAGAGAATGGTTTTTGCTATCTGGTTTTTTGCCTCCAAATAGCAAAAACCTCAGAAATTCCAATGAATATTAACAGGGACCTTGCGGGTGCCCGGTATCCTTTTCCCGACTTCTATATAGTCAATCAGTTTATCAACGATTTCCCTGTCTAATTTTTCAAGATTTGTATACTGTTCAATGAGCTGACGGCGGTTATCTCCGGCCTGCATTTTTTTCTCGATAGCAGCAAGCTGTTTCTCGGTTTCAACAACCAGATTTTCCAGACGGTCTTTTTCAGCAGAAAAATCTCCGGAAAATTCCACATACTCACTTTCTGTAATAACGCCTTTTACCTTGTCTAAATAAAGCTCCCGAATTCCTTTCGTGTATTCGGCAATTTTTTTCTGGTAAGAATGAAGCTCTCTACCCAGTTTATCTTTCTGCTCATTCAGGTTAATGCAGAACTCAACTTTTCGTTCCAATTCGTCTTTGTCAAGATTCTCCGCAGACATTTGGTTCAGTTCGTTAATAACAGCCTGTTCTAATTGCGTAACAGAGATGAAGGCTCCCTCGCAGGCGTCTTTCGACACATGGCGGGTAGGACAACAGAGATAACGTCTGCCGTCAGTCTGTTTATTGGAACGCAAGATATAACCGCAATTCATACAGCGAGTTTTTTTCGCAAATAGTCCGATTTCACCAACGATAAAAGGTTTTGCTTTTTGCTCAATGAGCGATTGAACCTTATCCCATAAATCTCTGTCTATGATTGGCTCATGTGTTCCTTCTACAATGTACCATTGGTCTTTGGGGCGGGGCTTGTTCTGCTTGGTCTTATAAGAAACGCTCCCATATTTCCCCTGAACCATGTTTCCAATGTAAATTTCATTCACCAGCATATCAGAGATAGCGTAATACTTCCAAAGGGTACTTTGCTTCTTTTTTGGCTGTTGATACCGCAGGCCATGAAGCCTTTTGTATTCTGTAGGATTCGGAACGCCTCGGTCATTTAGCATTTTTGCAATGGCAGTTTTGCCATGCCCCTGTGAAAACAAGGTAAAAACTTCTCTGACGATTTCAGCAGCTTCTTCATCAATAATCAAATGTCCTTTTTTCTCCGGGTCTTTTTTATAACCGTATAATGCAAAAGCTCCAATATGTAAACCGTTCTGCCGTCTGTTTGTCAAAACACTTCTGATATTTTCAGACATATCCTCTAAATACCATTCGTTTACAAGTCCGTTAATCTGGCGGGATTTTTTGTTTCCCTTATTTGCCGTATCGGCATTATCAACGATACTAACGAAACGGATTCCCCAGAGAGGAAATAAACCGTGAATATACTTTTCTACCAATTCCAGTTCTCTGGTGAAACGGGATTGTGTCTTACAAAGAATCACATCAATTTTCTTGTGTTCTGCGTCAAAAAGCAATTTGTTAAATTCAGGACGGTTCCGATCCGCACCCGTGTAATCATCATCACTGTAAATATTATAAATTTCCCAGCCTTGGCCAAGTGCGTATTGAATCAGCATAGATTTCTGATTCTGAATACTGTTGCTATCATCAGTTTCGGATTGTTTGTTTCTATCTTCTTCGGATAAGCGGCAATAAATACCAACCTTTAGATTTGCCATGTCTTATTCTCCTTGTCCGAAAAACAAAACAAACCATCCCTATATATATTATATACTATATGTGGTATGGTCTGTAAATGTTGTCAATTCGAGACGGCGCGTCCTTTGTTTTTCTCTCTCTGATTGATTAGCTCAATCCAGCGCTTTGTAAACTCTTTGTTGGTATCCGCTTTGGTACTGGTCTTAAAAACATTTCTGCAAATAATCTGGGTTTCTTTCGCCATTCAATCCCCCTTTCTACATAAACAGCTTATGCCAAGACGCTTGTACCTTATGTAAAAAGTTCTTTTACTTTTGGTAGTGGCTCGAAGCATCCGATATTAAGGTGCTTGATGTTGCACTGAAGTATGGATACGGTTCGCCTGACAGCTTTGCAAAAGCATTCACTAAATTTCATGGGATAACGCCTTCCCAGGCAAGAGAAAAATTGCAGCCTAAATTCTGTTGCTCCGCCGAAAATAAAACTTACATTGGAGGGTGGCACTATGTTAGAGTATTCGGAAACTTTAATATACCCTCCGTATTTCCATTTTTGAAAAGAAAACGGCGGCTTGAAATTTACTATTTCAAAACCGCCGTAAGGCTACTGTATTTTGTTTAGGCGCATGGAATTATCCCGTTGGGCGGTTATGATGTGGTCAGCTCGACTCGAAGTAGGATACACAAATAGTAGGAGCACCCTCCCCCACCGTTTGAAGAAGATATTCAGCTTTCCGTATCCGGCATTGCTCCTTCCACAAGCAGCACCGAACTGTCTATTTCTATATCCTCCGTTGGCTTTAGAAGCTCCGTTAAATCATGCTGACGACCGATATTTGTAACGTCAATTTTATTGACACAAGCTCCAATCCAAGGGAACTTCCGGACTAATTCATCCATCAAATCATAAATATCCGCTGTACTGAGTTTTGTATCGGATATGTACCCGGAGCCCTGACGGTGAGAGAACTGATGCTGTTTGAAAAATCTCCGCAAATCGTCATAAGCCTGCCGGTAATTTGCTCCCGGGTAATGCGCTTTTAGCTGGTGTGTATCCAAATCAAAATTCAGCGCCTTAAAGTATTTTCTCTCCAAGCACTAAGCCCCCATAGCCTGTTTTTGTCTGTAATGGTTCAGCAAATCTTCCTCGTTAAAATCGTCCGGACTATCGGAATCATCGCTGTCGCATAAAAGCCAGACCGCCACATTGTCCATAAACCATGCCTGCTTTTTCAGGGTATTGACAATCTTCCCAAACCGTCCGTAATCCTTTGTATGCCCGTTGTCCCGGTACACTAAAGAGCCTGACGAATCCTCCATACGCGGGAGGCCCATTTTGACGAAGGTACTGTCAATTGTTCTGTATATCCCGTCTAGACGGTATTTCTTTTCGATATTGATTTTATCATCATCCATGCGGATAATCATTTTTAGCATAGCAAAGACCTCCTTCCGAATCTTTATGGCTATTATACCATTTGAAACCCGTTTCTACAATCACGAAAATGAGTAAGTTGTTCTTACGAGGTCGCACCAGAACAGAAAGCGAGAACCACCTACGACAATATTCTGCGTCTGGTCAAAGACCCGGAAGTATGCGAACCAATCCGTTTCTTAAGAGAACGCGAGATTGTCCACTATCAGCGTTTCGGTGAAACGAATCGGGAAGATTGTAATAAAAATCCAAAGGTGTCAAAAGCCCGCAACTCCGGCACTTTTGAGCAGATACTAACAATCAGGAAATTCACAGGACGCAGGCATAAGCCGCCCTACTTCCTGTATATCTCAAAAAATAATAAGGTGAAACAATGCTATCCTACATAGTCCATTGAAATAATAAGGTGAAACAATACTATCCTACATAGTCCATTGATTTCAAAAATTTGAAACCCAGAGGGCAGGGGCGCATGATACGGGTGAATATTCCGGCTGCCGTGACGCTAAAGGAGTTCAAGTATAATGCTGAGGCGGAGATTGTCAATCCTTTAGCAGATACACTGGCGACAGTAACGTTTCAAGGAGCGGATGTGGACTGGTTTATCAAGGCAGAGGATATTGTTTTGAATAATAAAGACGGACACACAACGGAAAATCTACAGAATCATAAATAAACATTGCCTATACGATAATATTCTGATAAAATTAGGATAAAATAAACAAAAAGGAGCGCTTGGATTATGATACAAATTCGACCTGTTTCTGACCTTAGAAATAAATTTCCGGAAATTGAAACAATTGTAAACAGCGGAAAACCGGTTTATCTTACAAAGAATGGCTACGGAGCTATGGTAGTTTTGAGTTTGGAGGAATATGCAAATCTGACAGATAATATAGAGATGAAACTTGACGAAGCCGACAGGCAGGCGGCAATGACGGAAGAAAGGCTTTCCCACGAAACCGTATTCAGCAATGTAAGGAATACGATACATGGAAAATAAAATTTATCATCTTCGTTATCTGCCGATTTTTGAACAGGATTTAATCAGTACAGCAAGTTACATTACCAATGTTTTAAAGAATGAAGACGCTGCTCTGCGTTTGATTGACGATGTAGAGGCTGCGATTCTGGAAAGTCTGAATAATCCTGTTGCTTTTGAACCATACGTTTCTGCAAAAAAGCGAGACTATCCGTATTATAGAATCTATGTGAGAAATTACGTTATTTATTACGTGGTGATTAATGATATAATGGAGGTGCGGCGTTTGCTGTATGGTGCTAGAGATACGGATATGCATTTATAAATTATTCCCTCCATCAGATGATAAAAGCATAAGCAGTTGGTCGTGATGATTAGCTGCTTTTCTTAGCGGTGATATATACGCATGAGAAATGGTTTTTGAAAAATCAAAGAACATATCTAATATATACATTGTGTCTAATAAACCGCCATTTCTTAAAATGGTCGTATCAAAATATCTGCTATACGACGGCTTTTTCTTTTGCCGTCGTCCGGCAGATTTTTTATTATCGATTTTTTATTATCAAAGAAAGAGCCGATAACAGCAGCTAAAAAGTTCTGCTTGTTATCGGCTCTGCGTCTGTGCGTCTGGCTCTTTGATAACTGATATATGCAATTTTAAGACATTGATTAAAGTTTCTTGTTTGCACTTAGGACAGTACAAAGGGAAATTTACTAAAATAGTATCTACTCGTATTCGATTTCTGGTTTTATTCCCGCAAATAGGGCAGCGAAGCCATTCTAATTTCATCATTATAATTACCTGTTTAGAAAACTTATAACACGCTTATTAAAGTCTTTTGCTTCCTCTGATTATTCTAATGCTTGAGAGCCACCAATTTAATCCTTGGGAGCCGCTTATAATTTAATGCTTGAGAGCCATTACAATATACTAGATATAGTATGTCTATTATTTACCGATTATAACATTGTCTCAGAATTGTTTTAACCCTGCAAGGGTAAATACACTGCGTTGCAGCCCTTGCAGGGTTAAAACAATTCTGAGACAGGATAATCAAGCGGTTAAGGATAAGTGTACTTTGATCATAGATACACTATATATTGTGGTGGATCTGAAAGATTAAAATAGACTAGTATAGATGGCTCTCAAGCCTTAGAACAGTGGCTCTCAAGTCTTAAAATAATCAGTTTCATAATCAACTGCATTCTCCTTTAAGTTCTGTTAACTAAAATTATAATGATTTTATTTTGCAAAACCGGAATGTATATATTCCGTTTTAAAGAAATACAAATTATATACAAATGCAGATTAATTAAATAGCTATTGTTCAGAAATGAACCGGAACACTATGACCGAAAGGGGGAATTAATAGAGCGATAATTCCAGTGAAACGTAAGCGGCCGCTGGAAAATCCGCTGCCATGACCTGTATATCAGAATAATAATACGCCCCTATGACACGGTTCGCCCATCAGAATAGGAATGGTGAAAATCCAGCGGAGCTTTCCAAAGTCATCTGATTGCTCATTGTTATAGTGTACTTGCTGTCTTTCATAAAATATACAAAAGCACCTGTAAGGGGATATGTTTTGTGGAGGATAAAATATCTTATACGATTGATAAAGATAAAATTAATCAACAAAAAATGAAACTAATTGTAGTCAACCGCCGCCCGCAATATACAGAACAATCACCAAAAACTGACAGACAGGAAATTGAAAAACAATTATTCCAAATCTTTAAAAAATATGATTGATTTTGTCAAAAGTATATACGTCCTTGTCGGGAGGGCAAAGAGATGATGTATGACGCATTATATGGACGCCAATCAATAGAAAAGAAAGACAGTATATCCGTCGAAAGCCAGCTTGAGTATTGTAAATATGAAACCCACGGAGACCCTTATATCGAATATACAGACAGGGGATTCAGCGGAAAGAATACAAACAGACCGGATTTTGAAAAAATGATGTCTGACATCAAAACTGGTAAAATCAAGCGAGTTATCGTTTACAAGCTAGACCGTATCAGCCGTTCGATACTGGACTTTGCTAACATGATGGAAGTATTTCAGAAATACAATGTAGAATTTGTTTCCTCAACAGAGAAGTTCGATACAGGGACCCCAATCGGCAGAGCTATGTTAAATATCTGTATTGTCTTTGCACAGCTTGAACGTGAAACAATACAGAAACGGGTAACGGACGCTTATTATGCAAGGTGTAAGCATGGTTTTTACATGGGTGGGCGTATTCCTTATGGTTTCCGGCTTGTGGATACGGTGATTGATAATGTACGCACTTCCATGTATGAAGAAGTTCCGGAAGAAAGTGAACAACTGAAACTCATTTATTCCATGTACGCCGACCCGTCAAATTCGCTAGGTGAGATTATGCGGTATCTTAACAGTCACGGTATCAATCACTTACGAGGTAAAAACTGGAATACCGCAAGGTTAAGTGAGATGCTGAGAAATCCCGTCTATGTTGAAGCAGATATTGATGTGTACAATTTCTACAAAAGTCAAGGTACGAATATTTTCAACCCTGCAAGTGATTTTACCGGCTACAATGCTTGCTATCTCTACAAAGGAACGGTATCAAAGACCAGAAAGCAATGCGACCTTGCCGATAAAGAAATTGTGTTAGCGCCACATAAGGGATTTGTCCCCTCTAAAACATGGATCGCATGTCGGGTACGCTGTCTGAATAACCGCCGGTCAACTAAGACCTGCAAGGCTAAAAATTCATGGCTGGCAGGAAAAGTAAAATGTGGTAATTGCGGTTATGCATTGGTAGTAAGAAAAGCAAAGACAAAACACGGACGCTATTTTGTATGTAGCTGCGCAGGAAACAGTGGAGCCTGCAAAGGAACTGGCTGTACCATCTATGCCGATGTTCTGGAAGAATATATGCTGAACACGATCCGTGACAGACTGTCAGAGTTTAAAAAGCTATCCAGTGGAAAAGATTCCAGAGCAAATCCCCAATTATCAAAAGCAAAAATCCGTTTGACGAAAATCGACGAGGAAATCAACGACCTGCTTTCAAAAGTGGTAAACGCCAATAACGTTTTGATGAAATACATCAATGAAAAGATTTCTAAATTAGACGCTGAACGCCAGACCTTACAGGAAGAACTTCTTTCTCTCACCGTTTCTAAAGCGGGTAATAAAATCGGACAGATAACAGACCATGTAGAGAAATTGGATAAGATTACCTTTGAGGATAAGCAGACAGTCGTCGATACTTTAATCAAAGTAATTAAGATAGCAAACGGGAATATTGAAATCACATGGAAAATCTAAGGCGGATTTTAACCGCTATCTTTTTTGGGGTAAAACTACTTCAATCTTCCCGTTTCGGTGAATCCTTAAGAATTGTTCAGGATCATTTAGACAGCAAGAACTTCTATGCGATCAACCCCGAGTTCGATATCCGTTCCCGCGACTAGTGTGACGACACATTTACTTTCAGACAAATGACGCAGAATGGATTTTCAG
>CAJTOH010000080.1 GCA_910577685.1 uncultured Dorea sp.
CGGAGGATGGAAAAATATATGAGTAATCATATGCTGTTCCTTCACGATCGGAGGGTACCTGCAACAAATAATCTTGCAGAGCGTCTGCTCAGGGCATATAAAAGGAAACAAACGCAGGCCGTGTCATTTCGGAGTTTCGACAGTATCGAGTCTCTCTGTCAGTGCATGAGCATGCTGCTTATGATGCGCAAAAACGAAGAAACAAATCTGTTCAATAGAGTATCCAGAATATTTGGATAAAAGAGAAACCGATGGCTGAACTACTATAGATAGTTTAAGCCATCGGTTTGTTTTAATCAAGCTGACGTGTGAACTGTAACGACAGAGCCGCAAATTGATATTGTCTGCTTTTATAAACCATTGACTTTTTAGTTAATCTCCCTTATAATAATCAAAAAGCAGGGGGACTATTTCTATAGTTGAGAAGGTAAAACCTGACCCTTTGAACCTGTTGGTTAATACCGACGTAGGGAGCTAAATAATACGATATTGTATTTTTTAGGACGTTCCCTATAGGCGGAATGTCCTTTTTAATTGAATATTTATGATATGTGTTTGCGAGGGAACTAAACAAGTTGAAAAAGGTTAAGACCTGACCTCTTGACCTGTCGGTTAATACCGGCGTAGGGAAGCAATTTCTTACGCCGTATTGCGTCTGAAAGAGCTTCTAGTGATTTGGAGGCTCTATTTTTATTACCATTTTACAGGAGGAAAAAGAAATGTCATTTATGCAGGAAATTGTGAAACGTAACATTCCTATATGGGATCGGTGTGCGGCAATGCCCTTTGTGCGTGAAATGCAATCGGGGATACTGCCCTTTGAAAAATTCAAGCAGTACATGATACAGGATAGTATCTATTTGAAAAACTATGCCCGTATCTATGGAAAGATTATCTATCATTCTACGACCCTAAAGGATATTCAAATGTTTTATTCTGTGCTTAATTTTGTTACAGATACGGAGTCGGCCGTTAGATTAAACTACCTAAAACAATTTAACATGACAGACAAAGATATAGAATTTATAGACCCATTACCGGAAAATCAAGAATATATTGATTTCATGATGGAGATTGCAGAACAAGGTAATGTTTGTGAAATGCTCATGGCGTTACTTCCATGTATGTTGAGTTACAGCTACATTTTCAGAAAAATAGCGGTTAATTCCGAAAGCAAACATTCACGGTACCGGGATTTTATTCAAGACTATGCGGACGACCGGTATTATCAAGACTGCAAGGCATGGGGAGTATTTGCTGATACAAAGTGCGTCTGTTTACCGGAGGAACAGAAAAAACAATTAAGCGCAATTTTCGAAAGAGCAAGCATTTATTCATGCAATGGGGTGCAAAGCGATTGTTATTAAATGCGGACATCATATCGGAAATGCTATTGATGTTTTGTTTGACGGTGAAAAATTCTATCACTTTGAAACCATGCGTATTGATACAAAAAATACGCATGGGACAGGCTGTACCTTTTCTTCCGCTGTCACTTCCCGGCTTGCAAAAGGTATGTCTATCCCCAATGCAGTTAAGATGGCAAAGGATTATGTTACTACGGCAATCGAACATTCTCTTGCAATCGGAAAGGGCTGCGGCCCTACAAACCATTTTTATAATCTCTATCAACATGGATTGTTAGAAGAATAGGCAGGTGCAGCGTTATGGTTATTGATTATACATTGTATCTTGTAACAGGCCGAAGTGTTATGAGCAGTAAGCATTTGACCGAAGCGGTTGAACAGGCAATTCTTGGCGGCTGTACTATGGTACAGCTCCGAGAGAAAGATATTTCGTTCGCAGATTTCTGCAAACTGGCGTTAGAAGTCAAACAAGTTACAGATAAATATCATATTCCACTTATCATAAATGACCGTATAGATATTGCTATGGCAATAAAAGCTGACGGCGTACATATCGGGCAGCATGATATTCATGCTTCTATTGCCCGGAAAATGATTGGAAATGATATGCTATTGGGCGTTTCCGCTGCTTCAAAAGAAGAAGCTATACAAGCCATGAAAGACGGGGCTGACTATTTGGGTATCGGCGCAATGTTTCCCACAGTAACAAAGACAGACGCAAAACTTGTATCGCTGGAAGAGCTGCAAAATATCCGCAGTGAAGTTTCCCTGCCTATTGTTGTCATTGGCGGTATTAATAAAGAAAATGCAGGGATTTAAAAAGACCCAAAAGCTGCCCCTCCTCTTTGCAGGGAAGGTTCCGGCTGCGGCAGGATTGCGGTGAAACAGCCTTAAAGGTATTGAATATTTATTTTGTAAGAGAACATGTTATGATATAATAAAAGAATAGGTAGAATAAAAATAGAATAGGAGGAGTCATAAGATGAATATTTTGGTGATTACCGGAAGCGCACACAAAAAAGGAACATCATCCTATTTGGCGGATGCTTTTATTAAGGGAGTAAAGGAGGCGGGACATGCGGTCAGCCGTTTTGACGCGGCATTTAAGAATGTGCATCCCTGCATTGGCTGCGATTCCTGTCAGAAGAATGAGCAGATCTGTGTATTTAAAGACGATATGCAGGAGTTGAATTCGGAGCTATTAAAGGCGGATGCAGTTGCGTTTGTTTCACCTATTTACTATTACGATATCAATGCGCAGATAAAAGCTGTAATTGATCGGTTTTATGCAAATAATTCGGTGTTAAAGGGGGCGGATAAAAAAGCAGTCCTGATGCTTACATATGGCGATGAAACCGAAGAATCGGCAGAAGGAGCTATTGCTTCTTATAAGGGTATGACAAAATATCTGGAATGGGAAGATGCGGGGATCGTCTCTGCAAAAGGCTGTTATGTACTTGATGATATTATAAATTCTGAATATCCGAAGCAGGCGTATGAGTTGGGAAAGAGTTTATAGGAAGAATATCAAGGGAAGGTCTTAGAAAAGTAGTTACTTTGATGGAAAAAGTGACGATGTTAATTTCCGTTGCTTGCGGCAACGGGCGGTTTTTGCCTATAATAGCGGTAACAACTGAAAGAAAAGAGGTTATCCCTAATGATCAGCGAAAATATTAAAACAATCAGAAAATCAAGAGGACTTTCGCAGCAGGAGCTTGCTGTCAAGCTGAACGTAGTGCGGCAAACAATTTCCAAATGGGAGCAAGGATTGTCAGTTCCCGATTCCGATATGTTGATCTCCATATCAGAAGTGCTTGAAACACCCGTGAGTACTTTGCTTGGAGAAAACGTCATTGAGTCGGAAGCTGACGACTTAAAGGCGATTTCCACAAAGCTGGAAGTGATAAACTTGCAGCTTGCACAGAGAAAAACCGCATGGAAAAAGATTTGGCGTTGGTTTCTCATCACATTGTGTGTAGGCATAGCGGCAATTTTTGTAATTTTATTTGCATTGGAAAGTCCTTATTTGGGGTGGAATTATAATGATCCTGAAACCGCCGTTTTAGGAGTGGCATTTCACTCATTTGAATGGTTGTTTGTCAGAGCAGCGCCGATAATCCTTACCGGTGCAATCATTGGAATCCGACAGTTGTCAGAATGAAAAAATAGGTGAGAACTGTAAGTTTGTATTACCAGTATAATGACAAAGCGTGAAATTGAGATACCCTGCGGAAATGATGCCGTTTAGCACCGGCACATTCTGCGGGGCATTTCTATTTATAGGGGAAGCATTATTTTTGGCCGTACTAAATAAAGGTTCCTCTTCTGTTAAATCATACCTTTCATTAAGAAATATCTTCTTCTTTTTTTACCTTTAAATTTCTAGAGTTTGCTGTTCAAGAAGAGATGATATTTGTTGATATTTCTAACTATCACATACAGCATAAACTCCTTGTATATTTTTTCGGTTGAACGGTTATACCCGCTTTTCCCCTTCCAGGAATACCGAGATAATAAAGCAGTAAAATCCATCTCCTCCATGACATTTTTAAGAGGAAAGATTGGAGCGTCGACAGGTAAGCTCAATTTATATAATTTGAAGCGCCGGCACAGGTAATGGATAAAAAGGAGCGGGCGTTTATGAAGAGATAAGAGAGGCGATATAAATGTTAAAAGAACTGCGGCCGGAATCCAATCCGTATCAAGGGAATACAGAATGGGCATAAAACAGAGGGTAGGATTTTAAAAGGAGTTCTGATATAATAGGTCAGAAAGATTTTGAACGGAGGATAAGGAAAGGAAGCCGTTTCCGAGATTCTTCGGAGTAGAAAGGAGCAACAGATGGGGATCTATTTGAACAGCAGATCGGCATATACCTTATATAAGAGTGAAACAGAAAAACCATACTTTGTGGATAAAACCAAAATGTTGGAAGAATTGTTTCCGCTGGTGCAGACGGGAAACAATCATATCTGTATTACACGGCCGAGGCGATTTGGAAAAACAGTCATGGCAAATATGATTGCCTCCTTTTTTTCAAAAGCATGTAATGCACAGGATATTTTCAGTCGCTCCGGATTGCACAGTCAGAGGAGTATGATAAATATAGGAATCAGTTTCCGGTCATTCATATTTCGTTTAATGAATTTGGCAGGCGTTGTAACTCATATGAACAATATATCGATTGGATTGAAAAGAGGCTGGTCAAGGATTTAAAGAAGGAGTATCCGGAAGCCGGCATAAGCGAGGAAGCAGGTGCGGCAGAGACACTTTTGGAGTTGTATGCGGAAGATGACACAGCCCGGTTTATTTTTGTCTTGGATGAATGGGATTTTATCTTTCATCAGAACTTTATAACAGATCAAGCGGCTCAGAACTGAATATGTTCAGCGAATTTACGATGGCATCTGAGGAGAGGTTTTCAGAATATTTCGGATTTACCGAAAAGGACGTAGATCTGCTGTTTTCGCGTTATCAGGGGCGGAATGAAAAACAGAAGCAGGTTACGCGTGAGGGATTGAAAGAATGGTATGACGGGTATCATACGAAAGCCGGAGAACGGCTGTATAATCCACGTTCGGTAGTAATGTCTCTGTCAAACAATAACCTGGGAAATTACTGGACCAGTTCCGGGCCATATGATGAATTATATTATTACATCCAGCGTAATGTGGATGCAGTACGGGATGATTTGCCACGGATGGTATCCGGTATTCCGGTTCCGGCAAAGGTCAGGGAATATGCGGCAACTTCACAGGAGTTGAAAACAAAGGAAGAAATCTTTTCCGCAATGGTAGTATATGGTTTTTTAAGTTACGAAAACGGAAAGGTATCCATTCCAAATAAGGAACTGGGAGATAAGTTTGCAGAGATGCTTCAAAAAGAACCTTCATTGGGATATGTTTATCGCTTGGCAAGGGAATCAGAGCGCATGCTTCAGGCAACGCTTGCTGGAGATACAAAGACTATGGAAGAGGTTCTGGAACTTGTACATGATACAGAAGTTCCGATTCTCAGTTATAACCATGAGACAGAATTGGCAGCAGTCGTAAATCTGATTTATCTGGCTGCACGTGATACCTATCGGGTAGAGCGGGAAGATAAGGCCGGGAAAGGATATGTAGATTTTATCTTTTACCCGGAAACGGATAAAAGTGCAGATTGTCTGATTTTGGAATTAAAAGTAGACCATACTCCGGACGAGGCAATTCAGCAGATTAAGGAGAAGAACTATGCGCTTCGTTTCCGAGGGAAAATTGGTGAGAATATCAAATATTCAGGCAGGATTCTGGCTGTTGGAATCAGTTATGGAAAGGCAGAGAAAAAGCATTCCTGCAGAGTGGAAGTTTTGATATAATATAGCTTCATAAATCCTTTTGAAAATATGGCTTCGGAAACGGGGAATGTAAAATTTTTAGGTAAAAGCCTTCAGTGGTGTTAGAATATAATCCCATCTTTGACAGTTGAAAAGTAATAAAACGGACACAAAGCCTATAGTTATGGGGGTGTGTCCGTTATTCTTCTTGCAACAATTGTGCTGCTTTATGATGCATCTGATTTTATCTGTTTTGTTTCTTTAATTATGGTTCGCATAGATGACTTGGTAATAAATTCGTAGTCTGTTCGGAAATTGAAAGCCCTATGTAAAGCATCGGTTAATTCCGTTCTTGTATTAAGATGGGATGTACCCATTGGCAGTGTTTAACAGTGTCATACGCATAGAACGCAGCGTTTCTAAAATCTGGCTATATAATCATTTCTAAGCTTTTTTCTAATAGACGGTAGAGGAGAGGGCTGACATAACAGGTCATAAAGTGTGTCTTGATTCGATCATCCCTTCTAATGAATACAGGTCGTGCTTCAAATTCTGTTTTCATAATCCTGAAGTTTTCTTCGATTTTCTATCGCTGTATGTTGATTTTTATGATTTCACTGATATCGCCTTCCAAGTTTGTAATGACAGCATAAAAGCAGCTATCGTACATCTCTTCCTTTTGGATTTGTTCCTGATCGAGATTATAAACCTTTTTTTCGGCAAACTCACCCTCAGGGGTTACAGCTGTTTTTTGACAAATCGCATAGGATCATTTTGAGTTTTTCCCTTGCGTTTTCGTCCTTGCGTCTCGATGATCTTTTTGGCACAGTCAATCTGGCGGGTACGTATATTTTGTGCATGCTCCATTGGATTAGATGGCAGAGCGCTCGAATTTTAATCGAGAGACCGTGAGTTCGAATCTCACATGGGGCATTACCGCCTGAATATATGTAAAGACAGGTGAATGGGCATGGAACTGCCAACAATAGATATGATACGGACAGGAGAGAATATTAACAGACTGCGGAAGCAGGCGGGATTATCAGTAAAGGAGCTGCAGAATATTTTGGGTTTTTCTACACCGCAGGCGATTTACAAGTGGCAGCAGGGGGGGAGCATTGCCATCCATAGATAATCTGGTCGTGCTTGCGGCGGTACTTCGGGTCAGAAGGGATGATATTTTGGCGATAAATATGGCAGTACAAATGCAGAGGGGGCATGAAACGTATATGGGATGTTTTGAGTTCTGATCCATTAATTTTCCGTTTGCGTGTCCGAGTGGTCGAAGACACCATCCTGCTAAGATGGTGTGCGGTAACGCACCGAAGGTTCGAATCCTTCCGCAAACGCTTTAAAGTTTTAACCTAATAGTGATAGAAACATCCCGCTTTAAATCTTTTTTCATATATAAACTGCTAAAAATTATGTTTTATCTTGAAACGCGGCCGTGGACAAAGGAGGCGAGGACCTTTGGTGCATAGCGCTGGCTCATATGAAGCTGTTGGCTGTTGATTAGAATGATAGTATTGTCGTAAATGCTATGGATTTTCGATAAAGAGACAAGACAGTTTTGTCTGCATCGGATGAATCCATATGGCGTCAAGAATTTCTGTTCATTTGTCAGAGAACCATACTTTTGGTATATTCCATGTTCTGTATGGACTGTAATAGTATGTGTTTGTATTTCCAGATAGTTAATGTCATCTATTTTAATTTTTGTAACGGTGTTTTTGGTTTTGCAGATGTATTCTTCCTGTGTGTTTGAATAAAGTTGCAGGGCTTTTTCTAAGCCGGAAAATCCATGCTGGTCTAAGAAAGCAGTCAGAGAATAGTGTAATGATTCGTTTTGTGTCAATTTTTGTATCCAGTTCATGTTTATATGTCCTTTTTGTGGGGTTCTATATATAAGACAACTGAGGTGACAAAAACTGACGGGATATGAGGAAATTTAATAGAAATTTTATTATATGATGTGAAAGGGTGCGGATATGATGTGCGGAATTTGTCATATACTGGAAAAAATCGTATAATAAATATAATATATTAGGAAGAATATGAACAGAGGATAATTGTTAGTTATCTGTTGTCAAAAGCTTTTTTAGAATCTACTTTTCAATGCTTTTTTAGTTGAATGTTAATTTTAAAACAAATAAGTATCATGAAGGGAACGAACTAAATGAATAATTATTCAGATATAAGAATAGGTAAATTAATACATCAGTTAAAGATACATCAGTATTGTGAAAAAGATGGAATAACGTTATTTCTTGGTGCTGGATGCTCTTTAGCTAGTTCTCCAAAAGACATTTCCACATGGGGGATAGTAAAGGATATTGTACGAAATCACCTTCAAAATAATTCAGAAATACCAGAGTCTTGGTCGGAATTATATAGATTGTTTGTAAATCTGGCATGGAATGGACTTGGTAAAAAGGATAAAATAAATCTATTAAAACCATATTTTAATGATTTACAACCTTCGGAAGGATATCTTGCAATAAAGTATTTAGTTGAAAATGGATATATAGAAAATATAATTACAACAAATTTTGATCCAT
>CAJTOH010000081.1 GCA_910577685.1 uncultured Dorea sp.
GACGGGCGCATACCGATCTCAAACAATGACTGTGAGACCAGTATCCGTCCATTTGCAACTGGACGCAAGGCATGGCTGTTCGCGGACTCACCGGCAGGTGCAAGAGCCAGCGGCATCGTATATACAATGGTAGAAACGGCGAAACTGAATCATCTGGATGTATTTGGCTATCTAAGTTATTTATTAGAAAGTCTGCCGGATCTCGATCACCGAAACCATCCTGAATTACTGGAAGCATATCTTCCCTGGTCTGAGACACTGCCAGAAAGCTGCCGACTCAGGGAACATAGAACAAAGTAAGAAGTGTATGTTTTGATAGAGTATATCACAACATGCATTTCTTTTCATTACGGTGTTTTTTGTATCACTTACAGAAAATTTCTATTAATATCTGGTTACGGAAAGAAGATGTGATTATGAGAAATTCGAGGCCGGTATCATATTCTGCCGCAGGCAGATCAGCCGTTGGCGGAGATTTGGGAAAGTGATTAACAATCACATAAGCAGCCTGAGAAAGAAGCTCAGGGTTGCCTATGACTTGCCGGAATATGTGAAAAGCGTCTATGGAGTGGGCTATAAATTTGAAATATAGGAAGGGTGCGGTATTGCTGCCACACCCTTAGTTTGTGTGCCGAGCATGGCGCTAATCTCGTTGTTGCAAGTCTAATCACGGGTTTTTACCGACAAGTGTAGTGAATCAAATCAAACCGAAGTGCGAAAGGTAAACGTAAACCGAAGTTGTAAATCAAGAGGTTGTGGAACGAAAGATTAGTCTCTTACCTCGGGAGCAATCTGCTGAAATATCTTGCAAGTATGTAGAAGTGCCGCCAAAGCCGAAATAAAAGCAGATAGGGGAATTGGAATGGCTTATGTTTTCGTGTATAATTGAAAAAAATTAAAGTGAGGGATAGTTTATCGGAGGAACGATATGAAATATTTTTGTCAGATCATAGGCAATTAAATTTACGGTCACATGATACTGATTCTGCAAATACAATTGCTGTTGTTTCAACTTTTGCAGATCTCTTGAAACAAGTATAATGTTATTCCATTTCTTTCCTCCAAGTGTGCCTGCAATAACTTATATTTGCTTACTATGGTTCTGTATATATTCTGCTTTTACCTTATCAATGGTTTTTCCGCCAATACCAAAGTTTTTGTCAGGCACTTCCTTAATGGTTGTCACAAAAAATTCTTTCGGTATTTTCATGATTTCAGAAGATATTTCTGTTAATTGATTTATCAGCGCCTCTTTTTGCATATCTGATAAAACACCGCTTTCTACTGTGATATAAGGCATTGATTATTTCCTCCCGTTTTCCCCTTTAATTTTCTCCATGATTAAACAACTTCCATTCTTCGCTGTAGGATATCTCTTTATAGGAAGAATCCGCTAAAAGTTTTTCGTAGAATGATAACTTTTTTTGTGTCAGGTCAAAGGCATTTTGTAGATAAGCCATTTGTTTTTTTATATCCTCCATATGATTTTGCACCATAACAAAACGCTGTTCAAGGGTTTCTCCTCCCCGTATTAACAGTGAAACATAATCCTTAATGGAATGAATGGGGATATTTGCCATACGCATACACTGAATCATTTTAATCCATTCAATGTCCTCGTCTGTATATCGTCTGTATCTTTGGCTGTTTCTTGCTATTTGGGGCAATAATTTTTCTTTTTCATAATATCTTAAAGTTGCTGTTGATAACCCGGTTATTTTGGCTGCTTCCTTAGCTGAATACATATAAATCCGCCTTTCTGTTTCATTATAAACTATGAAGCGCACTTCAAGTCAATAAAAAATTATATCATAATAGGCTATCGTTGGAACGATAAAAGTATGTGGCGTAGCAGTTGCTATGTCCTATATTTTATAATGGTAAACAGAGAATGGAAGTAGTATAATCAAAGGGAGAAATCAGGAGTGAGGAAATAACGTGAATAAGAAGACAGAAGAATCAAGAATTGCATACAATAAAATAGCATCTGAATATGATGCGTCAAGGGAAGGACAATATACAAGATTTCATATTATGGAACTATCTAACACTATAGATTTGCATGAGGGTAATGTTGTACTTGATGTTGCATGCGGAAATGGAACTCTGTTGCGGGAATTATCGAAAAAAGCGAAAATCCAAGCAAATGGAATAGATATATCTGAGAACATGATTAGTTCTGCAAAGATGCGATACCCTGATATGAGTTTTGCGGTAAAATCGTGCTATCCGCTTGAGTGGAGTAATGAAAGTATTGATATTATAACTGTGTGTTGTGCATTTCATCATTTTGACAATCCGGAAGGTTTCGTAAGTGAATGTAAAAGAGTTTTAAAGAAAAACGGTGCAGTATATATAGCTGATCCTAATTTTGGAGCAGTAGTCAGATTTATAGCAAATAAAATTTGGTTTCCCTTTTCAAAAAGTGGAGATGTAAGAATATACAGCAAAAAAGAGTTAGGGGAAATCTTTTACAATTGTGGATTTAAAACAGTGCAGGTTTATAAGAAAGGAAAAGGGATGTTTCTTAAAGCTGAAAAATCAGCTTCAAATTTCCTGTTGTCTCATGATTTACAGGTGACAGAATGATTTGCAGGAGTTTTATCAAAGAATAGTTGACCGTAAACTATGTTTAGACGGACAATTAGTCCGTTTGTTGAATTGATAGATGTGAGGTTTTACATAGACATGGAATATAAAATTCGAGAAATTAGAAAAAATGAATATCCAATCTTATCTGATTTTTTGTATGAAGCAGTTTTTATTCCGGAGGGCATGGATATGCCGCCAAAATCTATTATTAAACAGCCAGAGCTGCAAGTATATGTTGAGGATTTTGGGAAAGAAGATGATTGGTGCTTAGTTGCAGAAATAAAAGGGAAGATTGTAGGTGCGGTATGGGTGCGTATTATGAATGATTATGGGCATATTGATGATGAAACGCCCTCATTTGCCATATCACTGCATAAGGAATACAGGAACTTAGGTATTGGGACAGCACTTATGAGGAATATGCTCGAACTTTTGAGGAAGAAAGGTTATAAGCAGACATCTCTTTCTGTACAGAAGGCAAATTATGCGGTTCATATGTATCG
The DNA here is from genome assembly GCA_910577685.1 of uncultured Dorea sp. Lineage (GTDB taxonomy): Bacteria > Bacillota > Clostridia > Lachnospirales > Lachnospiraceae > Sporofaciens. The sequence continues at coordinate 3,096 of CAJTOH010000081.1, forward strand.
GAAAGTAGGTTTTGAAGTCGTAGGCGAAAATGAAGAAGAATACATCATGGTTTGTCGGTTAGGAGGGGCTGTGTAAATGGCTGATAATTTAAATAAAAAGCAGTAAGGGAAGTCTTAAAAAAGATATTTGCGTCATGGATTTTATGGAACTTAGGATAGCAGATATTGCATGTGGTTCAGGGATATTTTTGCAGGAGGTGTATCAGTTTCTTATCGATTACTGTATCGGATGGTATTTAGAATATAATCCTGAATATTTGTTAGAGCTAAGCAATGGCAAAAGAAAATTGCCCTTGACCGATAAGAAAGACATCTTAACAAAATGTATTTATGGCGTAGATATTGATATTCATGCAGTTGAGGTAAGTAAATTTTCGCTATTGATTAAATTAATAGAGGACGAAACTCCTGCGTCAGTCAGAGAATGTGTTCCGATTTTGCCAGACTTAGGGTTAAATATTAGAAACGGAAATTCTTTAATTTCTAGGGAAGATCTGGGGAATGACAACATTTCGTTTGAGTTGCTTTGTGGTATAAAGCCCTTCCAGTGGCAAGATATTAATGAAGGATATAAATTCGATGTTATCATTGGAAATCCACCATATGTAAAAACAGAAGATATGCATACTTTGGATTCAGAGTATGAGTTTAATATTTATAAGAAAAAATATAAAAGTGCATATAAACAGTTTGACAAGTATTTTTTGTTTGTTGAAAAAGCTTTTGATTTGTTAAAATGCGATGGGAAACTCTGCTATATTATACCGAACAAGTTCTATAAAATTGAGGCGGGAAAAGAATTAAGAAGATTATTTGCTCCGTATATAGCTCAATTAGATGATTTTGGGGATATGCAGCTTTTTCCTGACAAAACGATTTACAGTTCTATAGTTTTGATTTGCAAAGAAAAATGTGCAGTAGTCAAATATACGAATGTGACGTCTTTGACCGCTCTTTGGATAGGTAGGGAACAGGAAGATATTATAATTAAAAATAAAATGTTGGACGAAACACCATGGCGATTGTCAACAGACATTCATTTTATGAAAATGATTGCCGGATTAGAGGAATATAGTAAACCTTTGGGAGAAGTCGTAAATATTTTTAACGGGATACAAACGAGCGCTGAGCGGCCCAAGCCGGTATATTGGTTTGGAAAAGACGAAATTATTTCCGAAACAGATGATGAAGTATTTGTTCGGAAGTTTGGCAGAGAATATCATATTGAAAAAAGGATTTTAAAGCCGTACTTTAAGCCTACTAAAGCAGATGAAAAGGGATTGGATACATATTCATTGTTAAACACTGATAAAAAAATTATATTTCCGTACAATTCTGATGGCAGTTTAATTGATATTGCTGTTATGCAAAAAGAATATCCCGAGACTTATCGATATTTATTGGACTGTTATGAATTGTTAGTTCCGAAATGTTTGAATGGTGGGAAAGGAAGAGATATAAAAAATGCGACTCCTGATACTTGGTATCAATATGGAAGGACGCAGGCATTAACCGCGTTTATTGATACACCAAAATTAATTGTTAGAGTTTTAAGCAAAGAACCCATGTATGCTTATGATAAAGACGATATGTTAATTGCATCAGGCGGAACAGCAGGATATTGTGCAATAGCAGAGATCCCAAACTCAAAGTATGATTTGTTTTACATTCAAGCTTGGCTGGATCATCCATATACAGAAAAACTTTTTTACTAAAAAAGATACCCTTTGTGGAATTGGATTTTTCAGATAAACAGCAGAAACAGCTATATGATACGGTAGTTAATGCATCAAAACGAGTTTATGAATTGAATGGAATATTAGAGGCGAAAAAAGATAAGTCAACAGCAGTAGTAATCCAAAATGAAAAAGAAAAGTTGTATAAGGAAATTGAGGATAGTATTACAAAAGTTTATAGATTAGAATTTTAGGTGGACATTATGATTCTAAAACAAGATAGTTCAGAACGGAAGTTGAGAGGGGCTTATTATACTCCGCTTAAATTAGCTGAAAAAATGGTGGATTTTTTTAAGAATGACCAATCTATACAAACCATTCTGGAGCCAAGCTGCGGGGATGGTGTTTTTGTGGAGGCGCTGCTTCAAACACAGTCTTTAAAAGAACAAAGCATCATTACTGCGATTGAAATTGAAAAAAATGAAACAGATAAGTTAAACAAAAGGTTAGGTAGAAATTCTAAAGTAAATGTGCTGAATGGATGTTTTTTTGAATATTATCACAAAAACAAAGATAGCCGGAATTTTGATTTGATTTTAGGAAATCCGCCGTATATTCGGTATCAATACCTCGAGGAGAAACAACGAGCAGAGATGTCTGATATTATAATTTCTCATGGAATGAAGTCCAACAAACTGATTAATGCATGGGTTGGATTTATGGTGGCCTGCGTACATATGTTAAGCGAACAAGGTAAAATTGCATTGGTAATTCCGGCTGAGATTCTTCAAGTTGCATATGCGGAGGATTTAAGACTGTTTTTGTCTAATGAATTATCGAAAATAACTCTGCTAACTTTTGAAGAATTAGTGTTCCCCGGAATCGAGCAGGAAATAGTTGTTTTTGTCGGTGAAAAGGGGAGTTCTGAAAAGGGGATTAAGATTATTGAGCTTAACAATTTAGATGATTTGGATAGTCTTGATATTGATGCAAACGGTTTTCAGAGATTAAACCATGTACATGAGAAATGGACAAAGTATTTTACAACGAAAGAAGAAAACCGGTTAATTTCTCTGATAAAGAAAGATAATCGATTTCAGAACCTTTCTGATACGGGGATTATCAATGTGGGTATCACTACGGGGAACAATAAGTTTTTTTCCGTTGACCAAAAAACTGTTGATACCTATGGGCTGGCAGAAGTGGTACATCCTTTGATAGGGCGTAGCTCACATGCACATAGTATTTATTTTTATCCTGACGATTGGAGAGAAAATGTTAATCAGGGTAAGGCGGCGTACCTGATAGATTTTCCTGATAAGCCAATAGAAGAGTACTCTCAACAACAGAGAGACTATATTGCGCTGGGGGAGTTACGCGGAGAAAATAAGGGTTATAAATGCAGGATTAGAGAAAATTGGTATCAGGTTCCGTCTGTATGGATACCTGACGCATTTTTTCTTCGCAGAAATAATTTGTATCCTAAGTTTGTTTTGAACTGTTGTAATGCTGTTTCAACAGATACGATGCATAGAATAAAATTTAACGATGGGATTGAACCGGAGCGGGTAGTTTTATCTTACTATAATAGTATCTCTTTTGCTTTTACAGAGCTTTGCGGTAGGAGCTATGGAGGCGGTGTTTTAGAAATATTACCGGGAGAAGTCGGAAATATTGTAGTGCCTGTTTTAGATTGTGTTCCGATTGAGATCGTCCGAGAAATCTTGAAGATGGTGGACTGTATTGTACGTGAGTCGGACGATATAGAAAAAGCGTTAGATATTGTAGATAGTAGAATATTAGGCACATATTTACATATTGATACGGAGATCTGTAGTTCGGCGATAATATGGAAGAAAATGCGGCGCAGAAGATTAAAGCGGAGTTAAAGAATTCCCATATAGTGATTTTTGACATTTATTCAGTATAGATAAGTAAATCAAGGAGAGTTGGAGATTGATATGTCAGATTTAAAATTAATGATGAATATTGGTAAAGAAATGGAAAATAAGCTACTATCTGTTGGTATTGAATCTTCCGAGAAGCTTATTGAAGTAGGTGCAAAAGGAGCATTTCTTAAGCTAAAGCAAAAATATCCTAAAGTGTGTCTGGTACATTTATATACATTAGAGGGAGCAATTCATAATACGGAATATAACAGACTTTCAGAAGAAACAAAAAAGGATTTAAAAGAATTTAGTGATTTTCTGAAAAAATAATTTTGAACAGTCTGTCGGAGGAATTAATAAGCAGTCAATGAATTGGAGCAGCCGGGACCGCAGGCAAACATTAAAATGGGTGGATTCTTGATTTAAGGAGCGTAAAGTGATGAAAAACTGGTTTACAATAGATGAAATTGACGCAAATACATACATTATCAGTGAATATAGACATTGGGAGGAAACGCATTGCTATTTGTTAATCGGAGATACCCGAAGTCTGCTTATTGATACAGGGCTTGGTATTTCAAATATATATGAGGAAGTGGTGAAGCTTACTAATAAACCGGTCACGGCTGTCGCTACGCATATTCATTGGGATCATATTGGAGGACACAAATATTTTCCGGATTTTTATGCTCACGCTGATGAATTGGAATGGCTGAATGGTAGATTCCCTTTATCAATCGAAACGATTAAGGATATGGTTGTAGACCGTTGTGATTTGCCCGAAGGCTTCTGTGTGAACGATTATGAATTTTTTCAGGGTATGCCGACAAAAGTTCTAACGGACCATGACATCATTGATATTGACGGCAGAAAAATTGAAGCGCTGCATACTCCCGGACATTCTCCGGGACATTTGTGCTTTTGGGAAAAAAGCAAGGGATATTTATTTACAGGCGATTTGGTTTATAAAGATATTCTTTTTGCTTACTATCCGTCTACCGATCCGCAGGCATACCTTGAGTCTTTGGAAGAAGTTGCGGCGTTACCTGTGAAAAAAGTATTTCCGGCGCATCATTCATTGGACATAAAGCCGGAGATTTTAATTCGCATGCGGGATACATTCAGAGATCTTAAGGAAGCCGGAAAACTTCGTCATGGCAGTGGAACATTTAACTATGGGGATTGGGGAGTTTGGTTATAAATTAGAATCTCAAATTCCACCTACCTATTCTTTTTATAGGTTCGGACGAAAGAGGCTAGTGTGCTGACCATATTATATTTAAATTAATTGTACTACCATTATTTACCACCTCATGATATACTAAAAAGAAATGGCG
>CAJTOH010000082.1 GCA_910577685.1 uncultured Dorea sp.
GCTATTTTTTAGCCGGTGCATTGCCAGTTAGACAGCCGGAAGGCTGAATAGTAACACCTTGTCTGCTGCAGCTGCCGGCTAAACTGTTACCCTTGTACCTGCAGAAGCTTCGTCTTAAGCTCATGCTCCAGACGTATCATCTCCTGTTCCGCCTCGGCCCGTTTCTTGCGCCCTTCCCTTTGGATCTGCATCACCTCATCCAAAGTAGAAATCAGGGTCTCATTGGTATGCCTTAATGTTTCAATTTCAACAATCCCCCGCTCCGATTCCCTTGCCGTATCCGTAACCGCCATCTTGAGCTTATCCGCATTCCTTCTCAGCAGCTCGTTTGTCATATCTGTCACTTCCCGCTGGGCGGCCGCTGCCTGAGCGGAGTGTTCCACACCGAGAGTCAGTACCATCTGGCTCTTCCAGAGAGGAATCGTATTGACGATTGTAGACTGAATCTTCTCCACCATCAGGGTATCGTTCCCCTGCACCAGACGGATCTGCGGTGCCGTCTGCATGGAAACCGTCCGGGTCAGGTCCAGATCATGGATCTTCTTCTCAAACCGGTTGCACATAGAATCCAAATCTCTCGCCGCCTGCGCGTCCTCCGCAAGCCCGGTGCGCGAAGCTTTCCCCAGAAGCTCGGGAAGCTGCGTACCGCGCACCTCGGCAAGCTTCTTCTTCCCCGCCAGAATATACATGGACAGTTCTTTAAAATATGTCAGATTCAATTCATACATCTTATCCAGCACCGCCACATCCTTAAGAAGCCGGACCTGATGGGACTCCAATACCTTGCAGATCTGGTTAATATTCGTCTCTGCCTTGGCATATTTAGCTTTCATGGATTGAATCTTGCCGGACCCCTTCTTGAATAACCCGAGAAATCCCTTCTCTTCTTCCTCATCAAAGCTGCGAAGCTCCTTTACAACCCCTGAAAGCAGTTCTCCTACTTCCCCCAGATCCTTCGTCCGCACATTCTCAAGCGCCGCCTCAGAAAAATCTGCCATCTTCTTCTGCGTTCCCGCCCCATACTGCAGGATCGCATTGGAATTCATCAGGTCGATCTGGGCCGCAAACGCGTCTACCGCACGCCGCTCTTCTTCTGACAAAATGCTCTCATCAAGCACAGGCGGCTTTTCTTCTTTTACAAACTGCGGCTTCGGTTCCTCCTGAAACGGCTCCAGCGTCAGCTGCGGAACCGTCTGAAAGTTTTCAAATTCATTCTTCATCTTATCTCTCATCCTCCACAATCATTCCTGATTTCTTACTTTGGCTTGCGAAGCCCGTCGTCCGTAAGCCCTTCCTGCGCAAGCATCGTATGCAGCACCGAGATATCCGCGGACACGTCCCACGCCTTCTCCTGGAATAAGCTGTCCAAAAGTTTCTCAAACGCCAGATTCAGCGTATCCAGCGTCGCCTCGATCTCTCGTTTGGAAGAACGGATATTCTCGCCGTCAATCGGCTGGGCGGAAAGTTCCCGATACGCCTCTAAAAGTTTTACCGTAGTCGGCAAATAATAATCCATCAGCCTGCGAATGTCGTCCACCGATTCCGGGTCCTGTTCCACCCGGTCAAAAATCTTGTCCACCAGCGTCTCCATATGTGAAATCTTCGCAGAGATCTCACCTCCTGAAATCGCCTCATTGCAGGCATGAATCTTACTGATATAGGCGTCGCCTTCATCGACGATCCGCCGTACCTTTGGCGGAAGCTTCGAATGATTCCGGGATTCTGTCTTCCGAAGCTCCTCCTCCCGATCTTCTTGCTCCAATGCCGCCTGTCTCTGTTCTTTGAGCCTCGCCTGCTCTTGTTCGCTTCTCCTTCGGTCTTCCTGTATCTGCTGATACTGCATGTACATTCCATGGCTGGTAATGAGGCAGGTTCTCTCATCGTCCAGATGCCCCTCCAAAAACCACCCCTTCGCAAACATATATTCCAGATCTTTAACTACAAATTTGACGCTCTTATGAACCCGGTCCGCCAACTCGCGGATATCACAATACTCACGCCGGCCGATTACCTGCACATAAGTACGGAATCTCTTGGCTCTTCCTCTTATGCCCGTTCCGCATCCGCAGACAATGAATCCTCCCACCGCAAATATAAGAAAGGCTGCCGTCACCACAATCTCAGGAATCCCGAAGGCTCCCGCCAGTAATGCCGTGATTATAAAGAATATCATTGCCGTAGAAAACATACTGCCAGTTACCGCCCCAAACACGGCTGCAAGCGTCCCTGTCACCTGTACGCCGTTCGGTTTACGGTACAGAACCGGAAGCTGCTTTCTGCCGTCCGGACCGCAGCGTCTGTTGTCTCCACGTACAGAAGCCTGTGAACCGAATCTTCTGTCCACAGGACCTGCGCCCCATTGTTTATTTTTCTGCATATTCTGTGCGTTTCGGATATTTCCAACCGCATTATTGATTGTGTTTGTAATCGTCTGATTTAATTTTCCGAAGTCCTGGGCGTCGATGGCATCCTGTACGGTCCTCCGGATATCCTCCCCGAACTTTTCCCAATCCCGGTTTATCATCTTGTCCTCCAAATCTGCCGTTCGTATTCGAAACCGAATGTAAATCTCATATTGTTCCCTCGTTCAAGATGGGAATATTGTAACACATTCGTTTCACGACAGCAAGATTTTCGAAAGATTTATCTCGTTCCATGTCTGACTTTCTAACGCTTTTAAACGAGGAAGATAGTATTGCTCAGGATTTCCACCCTGAGCAATACTCTTTCCTTTCGGAAATTCGTTTTGTTTGATTTGTTTATTCTTCTTAGAGCCCGCCATAATATATCGCCATACTTTCTTTTGTGATTACATTATTGCAGCCTGCTCCCGACGGAACACCTTCCCGTGCTTGAATCCACGGTGCTTCCATATGTGTCAACTGGCTTAACCACTGTGCATTGTGGCTTCCATAATGTTCAAGTACACGGTCAATCGTGTCCTTCTGGTCTTCAGACAAATCATCCTCTCCGCCTGTTTCATCACTTGCACTAACAGAATACTTTCCTTGTGTCTTATAAAATAATTCCGGACAAACCGGTCCATTTGCCCATGCTTGAAAATTATCTCTAAATAAAGGAGAATCATCCCATACGAGAGACCATGCCTGAGAATAATAGCATAATTTCTGAAGTTTCATCGTTGACATCGTTTCATGCTGTTCAAGAATATATTTTGCAGTATCAAATACATTTGCCATTTTCCATCCCCCTCCCGTAACTATAATATAACATGAAACAATAAGTATGAACAGTTACTTTTTAGTTTTTACGATCATTATATGTTAATTCGATTCTGCTGCTAATATTTTATAATTGTGACCATTTGGGTCAGGAGCACTTCTTTTTCAGTTGTTCCCGCACACAATATATAGGTTTCGCCAACCCTAAGCTCCGGCAGGGAGACGGCGGCCCACTGCGCGTCTTTCAGTGTCTTTGTCTGTGCAAGGATATTGCCTTCTCTGTCTTTCAGGGAAATGTCAGTTCCAGCATCCATTATTTCGTCCGTCCGGACGACAACGGATGCCTGAGTGGAATCTTCGCTTGGATCCTGCGCCATTCCAATACTTCCAATTCCGATAAATGTTCCGCCTGTGATCTTACAGGAGGATGCATAGTCCAGAGTACCGTTCCCCCCGTCAGACGGTCCGTGTACGGTAACCGTACCGCCGTTAATGGATATGTCTCCATTAGCGTCTAATCCGTCGCCCCCGGCATTGACGGATATGACGCCGCCGTTGACGGTCATAAGCGCCCCCTGATCTTCTTCCATAAACCGATTCTTCATAGGTCCGCCTTCATCAGAAACCGACTCTTCGATCTTCTTCCCCGCCGCGTTAATTCCATCGTCTGAGGAAACGATTTTAATGTCGCCTCCATTAATCGTAATATCAAATCCTTCCAGCCCTTCATAGCTTTTCTGAATATCAAGATTACCGCCGTCTATCGTCAAAGCTTCATCGGCATGAATTCCGTCGTCTCCTGAGGAGATCGAGACGGTTCCCCCCTGCACCGTAAGGTTCCTGTCGCTGTGGAGACCGTCATCCTGAGAGTCAATGTAAAATTCTCCTCCTGTTATGACCAGCTCAACATAAGACTTTAACCCTTTTGCGCTGGCAGATTCATCCGTCTCTTCGTCATTTACGTCCGCTGCGTTATTTACATCCGCCGCTTTGTTCTCGTCTTCCAACGCAGGTGTCCCTCCGAATGGCGGTCCCCCTTCCGAAGGCTCCATTCTTTCTTCCGGCATCTTTCCTTCCGGCGGCTCAGTTCCTCCTTCCGGCGGCTCCGCTCCTCCCTCCGGCGTCCTTCCTTCCGGCGGCTCCATTCTTCCCTCCGGTATTTTTCCGTTCATCCTCTCCGCCGTTTCCGCAGCGCTCTTCGCATTTTGGCTTCCGCCTCCCGCCGTAATCTCAAAATCTCCGCCGTTTACTCTCAGGAGTGTCTCCGCCTGAATCCCGTCCCCCAAAGCGTTAATCTTAAAAGATCCGTTTTCAATCATAACATAGCCTTTATCGGAATCCTTGGTATTTGAAGCTTTTATTCCATCGTCGCCGCTTTCAATCGTAAAGTTTCCATTTCGGACCGAAACACTGTCCTTCCCCACAATCCCATCATTTTCCGCATGGATAACATATGTTCCCGAGACGAACTTCAGATCGTCTTTACACTGAATCCCATGATTATAGTTTCCAATAACCTGCAATGTTCCGGTTCCGTTAAAAGTCAGATCGTCTTTTGCAAAGACTGCCGCTTTAGGTTCGTCCTCCCTGTTCTCGTCAAAGGTATAGACGCTGCCATCCTCAATAGTATTCTTTGTATCGTCTGCCAGCGTAATAATTACATTGCCTCCTTTGGCATAGACGGGCGCCGAATCGGTACATGTAATATCCGCGCCATGCAGGATTATCCTGACTGTTTCTTCTTGGTCCGCATCCACAATAATCCGCCCGTCCGTCAGGCTCCCCGAAAAGACGTAGGTTCCGGCCTTCCTGATCCTGACGGTACTGCCGGTAATTTCCGCCATGTCCTTAAGAACGGCCGTATCACAGATCCCCTTCTCTTCAACGGAAACCTCATCCTCCTTTAGGGAAAAATATACCGCCGTCTTTTCATCCCATGTATTCTCCAGCTTTTCTTCACTGTATTTCCCCTCTGTCAGCGTAACCGTACTGACCGACGCATGTGAAGACGCATCAGCCAAAATTCTCTCCTGCCTGCATCCCGTTATCGTACAGACAAGCATTATAGACGCCAACCCTGCCGTAATCTTTCTGCTTTTTGATTTCATATGCATCCGCTCCTATATTTTCCTGTTTCTCCTTCTGCATCCTTTATAATTCTTCCTGCATGGTGGCACGCCGCCCGCAAATCACGGTGAGATTGCCGTTCCTGCAGCGGATCGCATCCAGCATCTCCTTCTCCTTACGGATATCCTTCAGGGTGATATGATAATCTAACTCATACATACTGCCAAGATTCGTCGTTTTTACCTTCTGCAGACAGCTTTTGCTGGTATATTTTTGGAAAATGTCGTCGAAAATCTCCGTATAATCCAGATGCTCCGCAATAGTAATACGCAGATCCTTGCGTTCCTGCCTCCACTCGCCGAAGCGGGACTTTTCCAACACAAGAAATACGATTCCCACCACAAAGGTCATCACGGCGGCAAAGCTTAAGAACCCCGTACCTGTGGCAAGACCTACCGCCATAGCAAAAAAGATTACCGCCATCTCCTTTGACGTTCCCGGAACAGAGCGAAACCGCACCAGACTGAAAGCGCCAAGCACAGCGACGCTGGTTCCAAGATTCCCGTTTACCAGCATAATCACCATCTGAACTAATACCGGAAGCATCACTAGCGTCATCATAAAATTCTTGCTGCACGCGCCTTGAAATCCATATATGAAAGCGATCAAAAACCCCAGAGTCAACGATACCAGAGAGCACAAGACCCCATTCTGAATAGCCAAACTTCCTTCCGCACTGTTTAGTACGCTTGTAAACATATCCGTTCCCCCTCGTATAATAAGTTTATATCCAGTCAGAACAGGCTATAGACTTATTCTTTTTTGATATAGATGTAGGATGATTTCTAAGAGGACTCCCTCTCCATCTTTTTCCATCTATACAGTTAATGGTTACCAGTCTCAGTTCTTTCTACATAGATGTGAGGATATTCTGATGGAGGTCTGGAGGGGTTCTCCCTTTCTCCCATAATGCTGGTTCATCCTGTCTCATCTGATGTTTTGTTGTTTGCTACTTTTTACCAGAGCCTCCCGGTGCTATAATGGTTCCCAGTGGAACCTGGGCTAAGGCACTGCTTCATTCCCCCTGCAAAGCACCCGCTATTGCTCAGAAAGCATGCAGCCTGCTCCGCCGTACCTTGACTGCTTACACAAATGCTGCACCGCCAGGTCTAGCCTCCAGCAGGGTATTTCTCCTGGACCAGTGCTGATAACGCGAGGTTGCAGCTGGTACCCCGGGCCGGGATAAGCT
>CAJTOH010000083.1 GCA_910577685.1 uncultured Dorea sp.
TATATCGAAAAATCCTTGATTTTCAAGGAAAAAAGACTTGACTAAATAGGGAGGTGCATGGAATAGGGCTAAAAAATATCAGAAAATGTGCAGTAAAATATGGCGGCGATATGGACTGTATTGTGAAAGGCAATAGATTCATATTGTCAGTCATGATAAAGAGCTAATCGGCAGGAAGGAGAAGGAAATGAGTATTTTAGGAGTAAACGGAACTTTAGCAGGCGCATATCAGCATGCGGACAGGACACAGAAAACAGCGGCAAATGGTGCGAGTTTTACGGAACAGTTACAGAAAACTGGTGAGTCGGGCGCATTAAAAGCAGATGCCTATACGGAATATCTGAAACAGAAGTATGGTGCGGGGGTATCTATCCGGAATGTAGGAAAAGACCAGAGCAGCATAGACCGTATTGGTGCAGGAACAGCAGGAACTGGAAATGTTGTGATTGCATCAAATATTTTGGAACAGATGGCAAATGATCCGGAGAAAGCAGCTTATTATGAAGGAAAAATACAGAATTATTTTAATTCAGTGCCGAGGTGTCAGGCAGAACTTTCTGCAATGGGGCATGAGATTCATTCCTCTGGTATTGTCATCCATCCGGATGGAACTGTCACACATTATATCAGCGGTGACTTAAAACCGGAAGTAAGGGCAAAAATAGAGGCTAAAATGAAAGCAGAGGATGAAGAAAAGGCAAAGCGGAAAAAGCGGTATCAGGAACTTAGCAAGGAAGCGGCAGAGAAGCGGAAACTGGAAACGGAGATGGCTTACAAGCGGCGGAGCATGACAGAACTTATTGCTAATAAGACGGCAGAAACAGGCAGGGTTACATATGCAGGAATGCCGGAGATTATGGGTTCTGCGATTGCGGCTTATGAAATGAGAGCTTTCACTGTGCAGGGGATTCAGAAATAATCGCTCGGACTTATTGCAAGGGAGCGGATTCAGTCCTGAATGACAGAGGGGCTGTAATATATATTTTTTTTAGAAATCGAGGACTCAGTATGAGCATTTTAGGAGTAAACGGAGCTTTGGCGGGCGCATACCAGTATGCGAACAGGAAACAGAAAACAGGCACAAATAAGACAGGGTTTATGGAGCAGTTGCAGAAAACGGGTGAGGCGGCGGACACATCAAAAGTAGATGCCTATACGGAATATCTCAGGTCAAAGTATGGCAATGTGAGAATCCAGAGTGTCGGGAAAGACCAACGGAGCCTTGACAGGGCGGGAAAGAGTATGAACGGCAATGATGTTGTGATTGCACCGAACATTCTGGAGCAGATGGCAAATGATCCGGAAAAGGCCGCTTACTATGAGGGCAAGATTGATGATTTCTTTAATGCCACTCCGATGTTAACAGCTTCGTTTGCGGCAAAGGGGCTTGTCTATGAACCGGGCGGTGTGGTAGTCCATGAAGATGGAAGCGTAACGTATATCAGCGGTTGCAGTGATTCACCAGAGCGGGTAAGGGAGGTTAATGAAATCAATAAAGCGAAACGTGAAAAAGAGGCGGCACAGAGGAAAGAGAGTATAGAGCGGAGTCAGGAAGGGGCAGAGGAACGGAGACAGAGGATTGAGATAGCCTATAAAAAGCAGGCTATGGCAGAGGCATTTGCCAACCGTACAGTGGGCGCAGGCATGATTACATACACAAGTACGCCGGAAACTATGGGTTCTGTGATTGCGGCTTATGAGAAGAACATTATGGATGCAGTGGGCATTTTGAAGTAAGGAAGATTATGCCCGAACTTACCGCAAGGGAGCATGGGCGTTTTTGAATGACAGAGTGGTCAATGGATTAAAATTGATAACATATGTAGAAAGGTTGGTAATAAAGAAAGCAGCGGCCGGGGGATCGGGGGTATGCCAGATGCTCCGGCCGCTTTTTCTGTGCGTGGGAATATGACATTCCTGTGTATGGAAATTTGCGAATAATTGAGGTATAAGAATCCGGTTGTTGAATGTAATAAAATCCAGAAACGGTTTTATTCGGGGGTGTTTTTAAAATTTGCCGGGGTAAAAGATCCGCGCCATCAGAGCTATATTGATTATTCTGTAAAAACTATGTTAGGAATGATCTATTACAAATGTATCGATGGGCTTTCGAGCATAAAAGCATTGGCAGGGAAATATAGGGCATGCATGCAGTTGGGATGAGGGGGGGGGGCACAGAAGAACCATTATTTGATGGAGCATATAGCAGATTTTATGAAACAGCTATATGAATATTTTTATCTGGAAAAAATGAAATAAAAAAGCTGCAAAAAAATATATCTTCTGAACTATTAGCCAGCTTTTGATGGCAACTAACAGAAACAGAAGATATAGAAGCTAAGCTGCATAAAGCAGACCTAAACTAAGGTGATTTTAGCAAAGAAGGTGATGTTTGCCAAGAGAAAATGAAAAATTTATACATTTTTTTAGAAATTTTCAATGAGGGGACACTGCAACTATATGATGTGGATAACTTCCTGAAAGAGATTTCTTGAAAACGGCAAGCCATAAAATAAGTTTACCTTTCAAGGCTGCTTGATAATTGAATAGACTTTACACTCCTTAATCTTTCTATTATAATATAGGTAGTAACTATATCGTGATAGTCTAGCAAAAGGGGGTGAAAATATGGGAATGACAAATAAACAATTTCAGGGTTTTATTAGACTTGCTTTGGAACTTCTTGAAAGAGCATTGCAAAAATCTCCCGATAATGAAGAGTTGAAAAAAGTAAAAGACATTTTCCAGTTAATGCTTGAAGATGATTGACCGCATAAGTAACCAGATTAAGAGAGTGTAAAGTCTATTGAATTATCAAGGGCTTTACACCTTTTTTAATCTATACCATAAAAACTATGCTAAAACTACATAGTTTTTTCTATTCATTCTCCAGTTGTGTTTCAGTTGGTTCATCCGGTACATATTCCAATATATCGCCCGGTTGACGATTCAATAATTTGAAGTAAAAACAGCGTAAAAAAATGACAAAATAATAGAAGCTCTGTTAAAGTGCGTCAAAAAAAGAGAAGAGATCCATAAATGTGGAAAATCTTCTCTTTTTTATCAAAAGCGAGGGAGTCTCGCGTTTATAACTGCCTAATCAGTTATAAACGCGAGACTCCCTTCTTGTTCATGACTATCTATTAACCGACAGCCCCTTTTTATAAAGGTAAATGTACAAGTATGTTATTTTTTCACATTGACGCTCTCAAATTCATCGATGATCTCCTGCGAAGGAGCCTTTGTAGCAAGGCTTACTGCGATAATTGTGATCAACGATACCAAAAATGCCGGAAGAAGTTCGTAGATGTCAAGGATTCCGCCTAACGGACGAATCATGTATTTCCATATGAATACCATCGCGCCGCCGGCGATCATTCCGGCAAGAGCCCCCTGTAAGGTGGTGCGTTTCCAGAATAATGCGCAGATCATGACTCCTGCAAATGCGGCGCCCATTCCCGCCCATGCAAAGGATACGATTCCAAATACGCTGGAGTTCGGATCTCTTGCCAGGAACAGGGCGATCACGGCGATGCCGAGGATGGTAGCGCGGGCAATGTTAAGGCCCTGCTTCTCTGTCAGCTTCTTGCCGAGGAAGTCCTGAACGATGTTTTCTGATACGCCGGAAGCCGCAACTAACATCTGGCTGTCTGCCGTGGACATGGTAGCCGCCAGAATACCTGCAAGGATGACGCCGCCGAGAACTGCCGCAAGGACGCCGTTCTGGCTCAGTTCATTCGTAAGCGCAATGATAATACGTTCGCTGTCATCCAACGGAGCCATGCCGCCCGCGTTGACTACCGCAAGACCGACGATACCGATGAAGATTGCGATACCCATTGCAAACGTTACCCAGATAGAAGCGACGCGTCTGGAAAGTACGAGCTTCTGCTCATCCTCAATGGACATAAATCGTACCAGAATGTGAGGCATACCGAAGTATCCGATTCCCCATGCCAGAAGGGATACGGCCGTAAGCGGCGAGTATGGAATGGCGCTTCCTGCAACCGCATCGTGTATTGCGGAGAGGGAGAGGTAACCGGACAGGGACTTTGCATTGTCCATAACGGCTCCCATGCCGCCGGCGTTGCTCACGCCGAAGGTCACGATTGAAACTAAGGCGATCGACATAACGACGCTCTGAATCAGGTCGTTGGTGGCAACCGTGGTAAATCCGCCCATAATCGTGTAGATTACGATAATAATTGCAAATATAATAACTCCGGTCATATAGTCTAATCCGAACAAAGAGTTAAACAGCTTGCCGCATGCCGCAAATCCGGAGGCTACGTACGGAACGAAGAAGATTACAATGATTACTGCGGAGATAGCCGTGATAATATTCTTCTCGTCGTGGAATCTCTTTGCAAAGAAGGTCGGCACCGTAATCGCGCCGATTCTCTCGGAATAACGTCTTAATCTTCTGGAGGTAAAGAGCCAGTTAAGGTATGTACCGATCGCTAAGCCGGCCGCCGTCCAGAACGCGTCCGCAAGACCGGTCAGATAGGCAACTCCCGGAAGTCCCATTAACAGCCAGCTTGACATGTCGCTGGCCTCCGCGCTCATAGCAACGACCAGCGCGCCCATCTTCCTGCCGCCCAGATAGAAATCTTCACTGCTGTTGTTCTTCTTTGCGTTATATATGCCGACGCCGATTAGCAGACACATATAAGCAAGAATTGTACACAAAATTACAATACTAATACTCATAAACTGCACCTCATTCCTTTTTATTGGTTTTACTAAAGCTTATTCTATTTAATATGCAATAGTATCATAACAAAATGTTATATGATCATAACGATTTGTTATGGCATATTATAACACTTAGTTAAATTGCTGTCAATTACAGATGTACAATTTAAGAATTTTAACAATTTCGACAGTTTGCAACATTATTTTAGAATTTTGTACAAAATCTGCCATATTGCTTCACTGACTTGCAACGAAGCACAGAGATTGAGGGGGAACAGTAACGCGGCGTTTCAAATGATGTAGAATGTTGGCGGTAGTGTATTCCATTTTTTTTGTTCCTATGATATAATTTATCATGGTAATTGCGAAGAATAGTTGAAATTATTCTTGCAAGGAGCGGATTTTCGGATCCGGCAGAGTATGTTAAAGACTAAGATTACGCAGAATAAGGAGTATGGACGGATGAAGAGAGTATTGTTAAAATTAAGTGGGGAAGCTCTCGCAGGCGATAAGAAGACCGGATTTGACGAGGCGACCTGTGTGGGGGTTGCCGGACAGGTGAAGAAACTGGTGGACGAGGGGATTCAGGTAGCGATTGTGACCGGAGGCGGCAATTTCTGGCGCGGCAGGACCAGCGAGACGATTGACCGCGTGAAGGCTGACCAGATCGGGATGCTTGCCACCGTGATGAATTGTATCTATGTGTCGGATATCTTCCGCTATGCCGGGATGAAGACGGAAGTGTTTACGCCTTTTGTCTGCGGCGCTTTTACGACGCTGTTTTCCAAGGACAGGGCGGTGCAGGCCCTTGAGGAGGGGAAGGTAGTGTTCTTTGCAGGCGGTACGGGGCATCCTTATTTTTCTACGGATACGGGGGCCGTGCTTCGGGCGATTGAGATTGAGGCGGACGCGATGCTGCTGGCGAAGGCGATCGACGGGATCTATGACAGCGACCCGAAGGTGAATCCGGATGCGAAGAAGTACGACGAGATTTCTATTCAGGAGATAATCGACCGGAAATTGATGGCTGTGGATCTGACAGCCTCGATCATGTGTCTGGAGAATAAGATGCCGATGCTGGTATTCGGTCTGAATGAGGAGAACAGTATTGTAGAAACCATGACGGGTACGTTTACGGGAACTAAGGTGATGGTTTAGCAGCAGAAGCGCCTTTGGGGATAGATTTACGGAACGATAGTATGAGAATAGAGCCGTGGGGGCAGAATTAAGGAGGAATCAAGTTTGAAACAAATAAGTAGTGGGTAGAGAGAAAGTAAAGGGCATAACGACAAA
>CAJTOH010000084.1 GCA_910577685.1 uncultured Dorea sp.
AAATTTGTAATTGTTGATAAAACAAAACGTGGAAAAGGTTACGGAAAAGAAATGCTGAATCTTGCTCTGCAATACGCTTTTCAGATAACCGGCGCAAAAGTGGTTCAACTAAATGTTTTCAGTAAAAACGTATTAGCAAAGCAATGTTATGAAAAAGTCGGCTTTGTTGAAAGAAAGATTGATAAAGATGTATTTGCATATAAAGACGAGTTGTGGAGCAGATGTAACATGATAATTTCAAAACAATCACTCTAATTTTCAGAAAGGACACATGACTATGGTATTAGGAGAACGGATAAAGAGAATACGCACGTTCCGGGGCTTGACACAGCGTGAACTAGGCTTGAAATTGGGATATGAGGAACGCAATGCTGATGTTCGTATCGCACAGTATGAATCCGGCTATCGTGTTCCCAAAAACAACACTTTAATGGAAATGGCAAAGATACTGAATGTCAATTATATCCATTTTATTGGTGTTACACCCGGCTGCGCCGAAGATATTATGCTTACATTCCTTTGGCTTGATGAAGATGACCATAGCACGATCCATTTATTTCAGCTTGTCCGCAATCCCGGCAAATGCAACGCTTCTGATGATAAGTCGGTGCGTTACTATGACAATGATGACTGGCCTGCTCATGCTCCAGTGGGTATGTGGCTAGAGTATGGGTTAGTCAATGATTTCATGCGGGAATGGTGTCTACGGAAAGAGCAGTTAAAAAGCGGAGAGATTTCAGAGGATGAGTATTTTGAATGGAAAATCAACTGGCCTGCTACGAGTAGCAGTGTTGATGAAAAAGGAAACGATAAGAAAAATAACAGTTATCAGTGGAGAGCATAAACCAAATAGAATAACCTCATAAGATAAGGAGAAATAAAAATGTCAAATATAAATTTATTAGCTTGTAGAAACAATATTGAAGAAGCCTTTAAGTCATTAATTCAAAGTGGTAGACCAGATATTCGAGATGAAGAAAACAATGATTTGATACCTCAACTTTATGTCGATTTATTTGAAAACAACTATATATTACGGCAAGCATTAGATGAAAATCATATAATATTCAAAGGCAGAAAAGGTACTGGAAAATCTACCGTTTTTCTTCAAGCAGAAAATATGTTAAAACAAAATAAGAATAAATTGTCCGTATATATAAACTTACAATCATGTTATGAAGAGATACGGGTCTCAAATATAGATACTCAGGAAGAATTGACACGTTATAATATTTATTACAATTTTTTCAACGAAATTTTAACAACTATTAAAAAGAATATATCAAAAATTATTCCAGACAAAAAACTAGATAAACTATTTGAGGAAATTCATGACGGAGAATATATTGACGCCGATTTTTTACGAAATATGCAGGTAACAACAAATGCTGAAAATTCTAATAGTGTATCACTTAATTACAGCAAAGCTAAAGAAGCACCTTCCGAATTACACGCTTCATTGACTAAAGATAAAAAAATCCAGTCTGAAACTAAGCATGAAAGTAGAGAGATTAGAATACTATCAATAAACAAAATACTAACTAAACTGAAAGAGATTTTATCTAAGCATCGCATAAATAAGGTATACCTATTTTTAGACGATTTTAGTGAATTAAACTTTAATCACCAAAAATTAGTTATTGATTCTCTGATTTCACCAATTATTACATCCTATAATGATATGTTTGTAATTAAGTTAGCAGCATATCCATACAGGATTTATTTGGGTAATATTGATTCATCAAAAATCATTCCACATTCATTAGATTTCTATGATGTATTTGAAAAAACTTCAACTAATTATACCAAAGTAGAAGATTCGGCCATAAATTATGTTAAACGAACATTAGAGAAAAGAATAACTGTATATACACATAACCAAATTCAACTTAATGAATTATTTGATACTGATAAAAATAAATTAGACGAATATTTTAAAACCCTGTTTTTTGCCTCTGCTGGAATTCCTCGGTGTTTGGGATATGTCCTAACATATTGCTTTTTAGGTTCAATAAATCAAGGCGATCCAATAACTATATCCAATATAAATAATGCAGCCAAAAAATATTATACTGATAATATTTTGCCAGACTTTTTTAATGATGTACGATTCAAACAATCTTTTTATGATGACAAAAAGATATTGAACCAATTAGCCCAGAAAAATTTAATGGAACAACTTATAAATATATCAAAAAAGTTTAAACGTATGCAAATAGAAAGCTACAGCAAAAAAGAGAATATAAAGCAAATTTACTCAGATACTTTAAGAAAGTATAAAGTCAGTACCACATATTGGCTTCCTTCATCGCATTTTTTCGTTGATAAAGACATAGAAAGTATTCTTCATACTCTTGAATTATACTTCATTGTTAATAAATTTAATGAAGGTAGCAGCAGAAAGCCCGGGAAAAAAATATCTTATTTTGGACTAAATTACGGTCTCTGTCTAGAAAACAATATAGATTATGGGAAACCCGAATTTCGTCGTTCCTACGACTATTGGCGGCAAGATGAATTTGATTATACAGATATAATTCCACAAATACTTAGCAATGTTGAACTTCCTATTTGCCAAAACTGTGGATATGAATATAAAGACGATTTAGAATATGAAATGGTCAAAAAATTTAATCGCTGCCTTAAATGTGGTGAAGAAGGAACTGTCCATGCTGTAAATAACTTTGAAGAACTTTTTAAGGAGAAAATTGAAAGCTGGAAAAAAATTAGTTTGCCGGATTTATACATTAATATTCTAAGGATATTATACAATAATCGCCCTAACAAATTATCTGCACATGAAATTGCATTAGAAATTGATAAACACCATCTTGCAATCACAAATGCAATGAAGAAACTTAAGCCATTAGGATATGTTTCTTACAATATTACTGATAAACGCTATTATTGTATAGAAGAAATAGCCATTTCTAAATTTTTTACTTCAAATTAAAATTGTTAATATAGGTATCAAAAAGGTATCACGCCCCACACCAAAAGCCGGAAAGTCCGCTGTTTATGCGGCTTCCCGGCTTTCTGTTTACTATTCGAACTCAATCGTCCCCGGCGGCTTACTCGTCAAATCATACATCACCCGATTCACCCCTTTAACCTCATTAATAATCCTCCCCATAACCCTCTTAAGCACCTCATACGGAATCTCCGCCGCCTCCGCCGTCATAAAGTCAACCGTATCCACCGCCCGCAGCGCCACCGCATAGTCATAGGTCCGTTCATCCCCCATCACCCCAACACTCTGCATATTCGTAAGCGCCGCAAAATACTGTCCAATCCCCCTGTCAAGCCCCGCCTTCGCAATCTCCTCCCGGTAAATCGCATCCGCATCCTGCACAATCCTTACCTTCTCCTCCGTCACTTCCCCGACAATCCGCACGCCAAGCCCCGGCCCCGGGAACGGCTGACGGAACACCAGATACTCCGGAATCCCAAGCTCAAGCCCCGCCTTCCTGACCTCATCCTTAAACAAATCCCTAAGCGGCTCAATAATCTCCTTAAAATCCACATAATCCGGCAGCCCGCCCACATTATGATGAGACTTAATCACAGCCGACTCCCCGCCAAGGCCGCTCTCCACCACATCCGGGTAGATCGTCCCCTGCACCAGAAAATCCACCGCGCCGATCTTCTTCGCTTCCTCCTCAAACACACGGATAAACTCTTCCCCGATAATCTTCCGCTTCTGTTCCGGCTCGCACACACCCGCCAGCTTATCATAAAACCTCTGCTGCGCATGAACCCGGATAAAATTCAAATCATACTCCCCCTCCGGTCCAAACACAGCCTCCACTTCATCACCCTCATTTTTCCGAAGCAGCCCATGATCCACAAACACACAGGTAAGCTGCTCTCCGACCGCCTTAGAAAGCAAGACCGCCGCCACAGAAGAATCCACCCCGCCCGACAACGCACAGAGAACCCTTCCATTTCCAACCTTATCCCGAATCTGCCTCACCGACTCATCCACAAAAGAATCCATCCGCCAGTCACCCGCACATCCGCACACATCCAGCACGAAATTCGAAAGCATCTTCGTCCCTTCCTCCGTATGCAGCACCTCCGGATGGAACTGAATCGCATACAGTCCCGCATCAGCGTTTTCCGCCGCCGCCACAGGACAGTCCGCCGTATGGGCAGTAATCTCAAACCCCTGCGCCACCTTAAAAATAGAATCAAAATGACTCATCCAGCACACCGTCTTATCCGAAACGTCCCGGAAAATCTTCGACTCCCTCTTATCCACCAAAACCTCCGTCTTACCATACTCCCGCACATCCGCACGCGCCACATTACCGCCAAGCACATGCATCATAAGCTGCGCCCCATAACAAAGCCCCAGAACCGGAATCCCCAACTCAAAAAGCTCCTTAGAATAGGTGGGAGAATCCGCCTCATAACAGCTATTCGGCCCTCCCGTCAGGATAATTCCCTTAGGCTTCATCGCCTTAATCTTCTCAAACTCCGTCTTATAGGAATAGATCTCACAATACACATTACACTCCCGGACACGTCTCGCCACAAGCTGGTTATACTGTCCCCCAAAATCCAACACAATCACTAACTCTCTTTTCACCTATTTTCCTCCCTTATCACCTAGATTTTATCGCTTTCTTCAATAATGGATTCATTTTCTACACATTTCAATCTTTCTTACTTTTTCATTAAGAGATTCTCTTTCTACACATTTCAATCTTTCTTACTTTTTCATTAAGAGATTCTCTTTCTACACATTTCAATCTTTCTTCCTTTTTCATTAAGAGATTCTCTTTCTACAC
>CAJTOH010000085.1 GCA_910577685.1 uncultured Dorea sp.
CCTTTCAAGGTGTAGTCCCAATCTTCGGGGAGTGACAGCATTTGCGACAACAGCCCCTTTGCCTTTAGGGATAGCTCCTTGTTGCGTAGGTGGTGGTTGCTCATTACGGTGTAGCCCTTGTTCCGTTCCACTCTGAAAACTGCCATAGTTCATAGCTCCTTTGCTTTGGATTTGTTACGCAGTAGAAGCGCGGTTTCGGGGGATAAGGTATAAATCCCTTTCCGCGCCAGATACGCGCCCGGAAAACCGCTTGTAGCAAGGCTTTTTCTGCCCCTACTGCGTAACAAAGGGCATGAAAAAAGCGGCGTTCCTGTTCTCCCATGTAGAGAGTAAGAAACGCCGCTTCTGCGTCGTATTCAGTTTTTAGTACAATACCCTGCTTGTCCGTCGCTCGAAAAACCTTGATTTTCCAGTGTTTTCAAAAGTATCGTTATCTAACGTCAGCTTTTGACAGGCCGGAGTTTAAACGGATGATGTCGGATATTGAAGCGGGCAGCGTGAATTGCGTCATAGTGAAAGACTTGTCCAGACTGGGACGAGATTATATTGAAGCCGGGCGGTTGATACAAAAGACCTTCCCGGCTTTTCATGTGCGTTTTATTGCAGTGACGGATCATTATGACAGCCGGACGGCAGATTATAATACAAAATCTCTTGTGCTGCCGGTAAAAAATTTTATTAATGATTCTTATTGCCGTGATATCTCACAGAAGGTGAAGAGCCACCAGAAGATAAAGCGGGAACAGGGGAAGTTTATCGGGGCGTTCGCCGTGTATGGTTATCGGAAATGTGACGGGGATAAGAACCGGCTCTGTCCGGACGGTTATGCGGCAGACATTGTCCGGAAGATCTTTGCATGGAAACTGGAGGGTATGAGCGCTCTGGCGATTGCACAGAGATTAAATGAGTTGGGGATACTTTCGCCTATGGAGTATAAAAAAGCCCATGGGGAAAAGTTCTCTACCAGCTTCCAGACAAAACCTGCCGCGAAATGGTCTGCGGTGGCGGTAAATAGGATTCTGTCCAATGAAGTATACGCCGGGGTAATGGTGCAGGGAAAATATGAGCAGGTGAACTATAAAGTAAAGAAGACGGTTGTAAAGCCTGAGAAAGACTGGATACGGGTAGAAGGAACCCACGAAGCGATTATTTCACACGAGGATTATGAAATGGCGCAGACTTTGTCAGGGGTTGATATAAGGGCAAAAAACGGTTCAAGGCGCGCGCATCTTTTTTCCGGGATATTGTTTTGCGGGGATTGTAAAGAGCCGATGATCCGGCGTGTAAATCGTTATAAGGGAAGAGAAAAGGTATATTTTATCTGTCCTACCAGAAACAAAAGTATGGGATGTACCAGACATAGTATTTTGGAGGAGGAATTAAAAGCGGTTGTATTTCAGGTATTACAGGCGTATGTGCCGCTCTTTTTAGACGTATGCGGCCAACAGGAATATATCCGGAGGACGGAGGTACGGTTTGAGGAAATCGCCGGGGTCGGGAAGGAGATCGAAAGGCTGCATAGAGAGCAGGATAAATATTCGGAACTCCGCGCGGGATTGTATGAAGATTTAAAAACAGGTCTGATTACAGAAGCAGACTTTAAGAGTTTCCGGTCAATTTATGAGAAACAGTATGAAGAGATTACGGATGCCCTGAGGAAACAGGAGAAGCTGGTAAAGCGGTTATTTTGCAGCGGTATTTCTTCAGGAGTAAAACTGAAAAAATTCAGGGAAGAGATGGAGATTACGGAACTTAACAGGGATACACTCCTATGCTTCATAAGCAGGATAGAAGTCTATGAGGAAAAGAAAGTCTATGTGGAGTTCCGGGGAAAAGAAGAATTTGGCAAGATGGCGGCGTTAAAGGAAGATCCGGAGGCAAAGGTAAGGGAGGGAAGGGCATAAATGGCGAGGACATCCAAAAGAGGGAAAAGAGAACAGCCTGCCAAAGAGCCTGTTTGGAAAGCAGGCATCTATGCGAGGCTGTCTGTCGACGGCAATGACAGGAAAAACGAATCCATAGACACTCAGATTGAGATTGCGAAGGGTTATATCGGACAGTCGGGAGATACGGAGCTGATTGAGTGCTATACGGATTTGGGGAAAACGGGCACAAATTTTAATCGAGAAGGATTTGAGCGGATGATGGCGGATGTACGCAGGAAGAGGATTAATTGTGTTGTAGTTAAGGATTTTTCCCGGTTTGGGAGGAATTATATAGAAACGGGAAATTATATTGAAAAGATCTTTCCTTTTATGAAAGTGCGGTTTATTGCGGTTACGGACGGTTATGACAGCGAGCGGACTCCAAGCGGCAATCTAAAGCTTTCCATGAATTTGAAAAATATTGTAAATGAGCTTTATGCAAAAGACATTGCACAGAGGGTCAGGGCTGCGCGGAAATTAAGTCAGGAGACGGGGAACTATACCGGGGGAGCGCCGCCCTATGGATATTGTGTAAAGAAAATTGACGGCAGGAAGGTTTTATATCCGGATAAGGATACGAAAGAGATTGTTGTGAGGATATTTGAGATGTTTGGTGCGGGCGGCACATATAAAGAGATTGCGCAGGAGCTGTACCGAAGGAGGATACGGCGTCCTATGGCGTACCGCGGGACGGGGGAGGTATACTGCCCGGAAGATGGAGAATTGCAGCAATGGCCGCCGGGGACAATCAAGAAGATTCTGACAAATCCTGCTTACATTGGAACACTCTTTCAGTCGAGAACCAGTGGGAAGGCGTATGGGGACCGCAGGCGTCATGATGTGGATGAAGAAAATGATATTTCGGTTGTGGAGCATACCCATGAGCCCCTTGTCCCGGAGGAATTGTTCCGGAAGGTTTCCCAACGGTTTGAGAGGCAAAGCAAGTGTTCTAATCGTATCGGTTTTTCTAAAAAGATTCCCCAAAGCGAGGATATTTTTAAGGATATGGTTTATTGCGGCGGATGCGGCCGACGTATGATACGCAATATGTCCATAATTGCGCTTGCCGGCGGAAATCGGGTGCGCCGGTATTATTATGCGTGTCCTAATAAAAAGAAGATAGACGGCGGCAAGTGCGAGGGTCAGGGGATTTCATTTCTGAAATTAGAGTCTCTTATAAAAGAAATTTTGGATAAGGAGTTTGCATTTACTGAAATGCGCCCGAAGGATTATTGCAGAGAAAATATACGGGAAGCAGGGAAAAAGAAAGGGGCGGTTCATAAAAAGATAGGGGAATCCCTGCGGAAACAGGAGGAACTGGCGCTGACGGGCAGCAAGCTCTATCTTCGATACCGTAACGGAGAGCTTTCCCGGGAGGCTTTTTTGGAGGAAAAAGAAAAAATAGCAGAAAGGCTTGCGGCGTTAAAAGTGGGGACGGAGGATTTGGAACGGCAGGAAAAAATGATTGATAGGGAGACAGGCAGAGTGAATCGGTCTGTGGGAGAGATTTTGAAACGGAGGGCGGGGGATAAATTTGACAGGGAGCTTGCAGAGCGCCTGATTAAAAAGATTAATGTATATCCGAAACATAAGGTGGAAATTGTGTTTAACTATAGAAGGAACGAGCTGTTTTGGTAGTGTAAAGTAGCCTATGAAAAACTGGAGTCAAAAAAATAGGCTCCAT
>CAJTOH010000086.1 GCA_910577685.1 uncultured Dorea sp.
CTTGTGAACGTCGAGTCCACAACAATTTTTACGAAAAATCTTAAATGCCACTTCGGACCTCCTCAAATACAGATTGAGGAAGTTCAGCAGGGACTGGCCATCCGGCAAAATCGAGTCGATTTGAAAGAGATAAGTTTTCGGGCTACTTGTTTGCGCCAATCGTTGGTCCCTTAACGGATGACCGACACCACATATATATGCGGGGTTGCCGCTATACAGCCCCGCCACTCACCTCCACGGGTTGTGTAGTTTGCTGAATCTTCCCGTGGTTAAGTATAGCAACATTTTTACGCGATGGCACCTCGTCGTTTCATTACCTCGTCGGTGCCTTTCGCAGAAAGGCGATTTATATATATGAAAAAGAAATTTTTAATGCTTCTTCCAGGTTTTGTTTTATTTGGAATTGGATGTATTTGTTTGTTTCTGCAGCATAAGCCAAGGGAGCAGGTTGTTGTTGACCGCTTGAACGAAGCAATATCAAATTATACAGAAATGAACATCAGGGACGATAAAACGTATTCCCTTAAAGTGATTGATGTGCAGATGCTGGTAACAACATATCTTCCGGCATATACGATCTTTGGAGTTTCCTGCGATGAATATACTGTTCGCCCCAATCAGATCGACGAAGCATTCACGACAGAACAGGAACAGGATTTGCCAATCTGCAATTTTGAATACCTGCTGCTCTACGATGAAAAAGAGGACAGGTTTTATAGTGTAAAATTCGAGGCAGAAGGAAGGCCGGTCATACCGGATTTTACAGAAGCGAAAGAATTAAGCGGAGCCGCTTATGAGCTTGAATTACCGAGCCTGGATTCAATCGACAGCATCTCTCTCAAAAAGAATGCGGATCCTCTCATTACCATCAGCGCTCGGAATGATATGGAAACCATTTTGAACATATTAGAAAATACCATGCCCACCACAATGAGCGGGGAAATCGGTACGCCTGTTCGTGTTGAAAACATTATCAATATAGACTTCTTTAGCGGAGAGAACATGATTGGCCGATTGTTTCTATATGAAGATAATGGAAAATATTTCATTGAGCAGACTGGCAACGGAGTATATATCATTTCCAAGGAAGATTACAATTTAATAGAAAATTATATGCCAGAAGTTATATACGAGTGAATTTGATAGGTAGCATGACAAAAAACAAGAAGCTATGGGGCGACATATAAGACATAATCGGAGGTAATCTCATGGATCAAAGGCACTTATGAAGAAGCGTTCTCCAACTGGCACTGGAAGATGCACTGGGCCGTTCAACCGGACAGATTCTATCTGTCTCTTATGACTGCTGCCAGCTGCCAGAATTATTTCGATGAATTTGAGGCACGTTTTTATCTTCCGCGCTTTGATCTATTCTCTGGATTTTCCACTAAAAATTTCTCCGCAGCCGCAGAGACGTTCGACCGTGTTCTTGAGGAATTTGGTCATCTGTATGAAAAGATAGGGTTAAAAATATGCCGCTATCCCACGCTGGAAGAATTTGAACAAGACTATTTGGCGGCACCGTTTGAAACATCTTAAAAGCAGAAACGCTTGACGAGTTGAATAGACGGTATCAAAAAATAAGGAGCTACGGAATGGATGATTTCATAGCCGCACTGGAACAGAGAGACTTGGAAAAGATCAGCTCTTTTCCAAAATCAGACTTACATAACCATTTTGTGCTGGGCGGAAGCCGAGAGTATTTGTGGCAGATGACAGGCGTACAGATTAAACCTATCCATGGCTGCCTATCGTCCATGGACGAAATGCATGCTTGGAATCGAGATAACCTTGGAAAAAGATTTGATACCCCAGAAATGAGAAGAATTTTGATTGGCGCGACTTTTCAGCAGGCAAGCGATGACGGCGTTACCGTGCTGGAGATTGGAGAAGATGTCTGGGGGCTGAGGGAATTTTTTCATAACGATATTGATGAATTGGTTGAAGCCTTTACCACAGCGCAGAGGGAGATTGCTCCCAATATTGAACTACGGCTGCAAATCGGCCTGTCAAGGCACTGTCCCATCGGATATTTGGAGGACTGCCTGTCACACTTCTGGGGGAATGCGGCTTTTTATTCGATTGATTTATACGGAGACGAATTTGCCCAGCCGATTGAAAATTTCAAGACTATTTATCGAAGGGCAAAGCAAGAAGGGCTGCGCCTAAAAGCGCACGTTGGTGAGTGGGGAAGCGCGGATGATGTGCGGAGAGCGGTAGAGGAATTGGAACTGAATGAGGTTCAGCATGGAATTTCCGCCATTCAAGACAAAAAAGTTGTTCGCTTTTTAGCGGATTACCGCATCCGTCTCAATATCACACCGAGCAGCAATGTACTGCTTGGGCGGGTCACATCTATGGCAGACCATCCCATTAGACGGCTTTACCGCAGTGACGTAGATGTCACCATAAACTCGGATGACATCTTAATTTTTGACTCAGATGTGTCTAAGGAATATTTGCGACTGTATGAATCAGGTTGCTTATTAGCGGAAGAACTAGACGATATACGGCAAAACGGACTGAAACCTAAATAATTGGAGGCAATCTTATGGATCAAAAGATGAAAGAACCGTATCTTTTCAAACTGACTCTCGACAACATTGACCGGGAGCACATCTGCTGCGCCATATCGAACAATAAAGATGTGCAGGTCGTGTCCAAGAAGAATTGGCTGAAGGAGCGGCTGGACGAGGGGCTTGTTTTCCTGAAGGGAAACGTCCGGGGAAAATGCTTTATCGAGTACATCCCCGCCGAATACGCCTGGGCGCCCGTTGAGGCGGAAGGGTATCTATACATCGACTGTCTGTGGGTTTCTGGACAGTTCAAGGGACATGGGTACTCGAATCTTTTGCTCAATGCGTGCATAGAAGACGGCAAGGAGAAAGGGAAAAAGGGGCTTGTGATCCTGTCCTCCAAAAAGAAGCTGGGCTTTCTCTCCGACCCCGGATATATGCGGCACAGAGGCTTTGTATTGGCGGACACGGCGGAGCCCTATTTTGAACTGCTGTATCTGCCCTTCATGAAGGGCGCGGAGCGGCCCCGTTTCCGGGATACGGTGCGGGAGCATGATGCCATGCCCCAGGGATTCGTGCTCTATTACACCAGCCAGTGCCCGTTTACGGCGAAATATGTGCCGGTACTGGAGCGTATGGCAAAGGAGCGGAACGCCGTTTTCCAGATTGTCCACATCCAGACCATGGAGGAGGCCCAGAACGCTCCCTCGCCCTTTACCACCTT
>CAJTOH010000087.1 GCA_910577685.1 uncultured Dorea sp.
AAAAAGCAGCATAATCTTTCGACTTTTTTTGTCCAAAGTATTGACATAGATCCAAGCAGTTTTTTTGTTGCAAGAAGAAAGCCATCTTTATCAAAACGCAGGGCTTTCAAACAGTTCTTTTTCCGATTGCAGAATAGGAACACACAGGCAGGGGAATAGGGATCCAGGTGGTATCTCAGGCTGACCAGGGCGGCCAGTCCTTCGATCTGTTTGCGGAAATCTGTAGGTCCGCAGGCAAGATAGATGTGTTCCACCCCCTGTGTGATGAGGTTCAGCATGAAGCTTGCAGGATCTTAAGGATCCCTGCTAACTGTGAGAGTTGTGCATGACTGGCAATCTTTAGATGCGATCCATGAAAGGATAGTTCAAAAGGATAGGATTGCTCCTGTTCAAGTGAAAGTGAAGGAAGAAATGCCTGTGGGAGTTCTACAAAATCCGTGTGGGATACCTTTTTTTCCGGATCCGCTTTACGAAGCAGTTTCTTCTCCCAATATTTATACTTGTCATAGCTGATCTGCTTGCTGTCACACCACTTTCGGATAGACAGGCCGCTCTGTGTTCTCTGCTGAAAGATCAGCAGCCATTCATCATCTGTAAACTTTGTACTCATTTGAAATACCTCCTTGTGATATAAGGAAAGTATATCAATTGGCAGGGAAAGATTCACTACGGTATGTTTTGTGTCGCTTACGATTTTTCCTGCCCATTCATAAATATCCTGAAAAATATAATGATGCATATCACAAAGCGTTGCAAAATCAAAACGGCTGACGGATTCTCCTGTCACAAGTTCCGCAAGCCGTATACTCGTATATTCTGCTTCCATGCACGATAACATTTCCCTGTCCCGTATATCAGCAAGATTCTTCAGAATATCTGTATGTAGATATAAATATGGATCTTTCATAATATTGTCCTTATTCTTTCATCTTATATTTTTTGTCTAAAACTTTACGCATATCCTCTGTGGTCATTTCTCCACGACTTTCTTTTTCAATTAATTTTTTAAACTCTGGGGATGGCTCTAATCCGTCTACTTTAATCATACCTAATGCATAATCCCATTTTTTATCTGTACTGACTAGCATAAAATCAACTCCCGATTTCTGTTTTTATTTATTTTACCACATTCTATAGACAATATCCATTATAACTTTTATACATACCGCATAATAAAAACCCCTGCAAGCAGCACACCAACGCCACTTACAAGGGTTCTCATTCCTATCTCTATTCGCCTTATTTCGACAAAATTCTACTGATTCATCTGCGCCGCAACCTCCGCCGCAAAATCCTCGTTCTTCTTCTCAAGCCCTTCGCCCGTCTCAAACCGAACGAACCTCTTCAAAGTAACCGCAGACCCAGCCTCCTTAGAAACCGCCTCCAAATACTTCGCAACCGTCTCCTTATTCTCAGCCTTCACATACTCCTGCTCTAACAGACAGACTTCCTTCAATTCCTTATTCAGACGTCCGGTAATCATCTTCTCAATGATATTCTCCGGCTTATTCGCATTCTTAGGATCATTCTTAGCCTGAGCGATCAGAATCTCCTTCTCATGCTCCTTATACTCTTCCGGCACTTCATCAGTAGAAACATACTTCGGATTCAAGGCCGCTATCTGCATAGCCACATTCTTAAGAGCTTCCTTCACTGTGTCAGAATGGTTGTCCGTCTCAGCCTCAACCAAAACGCCGATCTTTCCGCCAGCATGGATGTAAGATACCACAACTCCGCTCTCGGAAACCACCTTCTCGAATCTTCTGATGTTCATATTCTCGCCGATCTTCGCAATCATTGCCGCCAGCTTATCCTGAACAGTCATGGACGTATCAAGCGCCCATGGCTCTGCTTTGAAGCCTTCTACATCTGCCGCATCAGAATCCGCAAGCTGCTCAACAACTTCCTTAACATAAGTCTGGAATACTTCGTTCTTCGCAACGAAATCAGTCTCGGCATTAACTTCCACAATTGCGGCAACCTTGTCGCCGTCCTTGATTGTAGTAGCCACGATACCCTCCGCCGCAATACGTCCGGCCTTCTTCTCAGCCTTTGCCTGTCCGTTCTTTCTCAGATATTCTACAGCCGCATCCATGTCGCCGTTCGTCTCGTTCAGAGCCTTCTTACAGTCCATCATACCTGCGCCTGTCATCTCTCTTAACTCTTTTACCATACTAGCCGTAATTGCCATGTCTATCTCCTCCAAATATATGTCATCTATTCGTTCTCTTCGTTATATCCTTCTGCGTCCGTATCGTCGTATGCCCCGTCATCGCCGGTCATTCCCTGATTCGCCTCAACAACGGCGTCCGCCATCTTGGATACAATCAGCTTAACAGCGCGAATTGCATCGTCGTTACCCGGAATAACATAATCTAACTCTTCCGGATCACAGTTAGTATCTGCAATACCAATCAACGGAATTCCAAGTGTATGTGCTTCCTGCACGCAGATTCTTTCCTTCTTTGGATCTACAACGAAGATTGCATCCGGAAGCTGCTTCATCTCTTTGATTCCGCCCAGATTCTTCTCCAACTTCTCCCACTCTTTCTTAAGCTGGATAACTTCCTTCTTCGGCAGTACGTCGAAAGTTCCGTCCTCTGACATTCTCTCAATCTCTTTCAAACGCGCAACTCTGCTCTTGATCGTCTTAAAGTTGGTCAGCATACCGCCCAGCCATCTCTCATTAACATAGTACATTCCGCAACGCTCAGCTTCGGTCTTAATAGCGTCCTGCGCCTGCTTCTTAGTTCCGACAAATAACACCGTACCTCCGTCTGACGCAATATCAGATACTGCCTGGTACGCCTCGTCTACCTTGCCTACGGACTTCTGTAAGTCAATAATGTAGATGCCGTTTCTCTCTGTGTAAATGTACGGAGCCATCTTAGGATTCCATCTTCTTGTCTGATGTCCGAAGTGAACACCTGCTTCTAAAAGTTGCTTCATTGAAATAACGCTCATGATTCTTTCCTCCATTTGGTTTTCTGCTTCCGCATATGTGTAAGTCCTTGAAACCAGCTAAAATATCCTTACAGCCTCTCGCCGTCAGCTTTGGCACCCTCTCGGACAAACAAATGCGTGATTTTTGCGACTTTTTCATGATAGCACAAAAGCCTTGCATTTGCAAGGCTTTTATCCGTTCAAATTCTACAATAGGTAACAGTTCAGCCTTGCGACTGGCAAAAGAGAGAAATTGAAAAAGTTTTTTCTT
>CAJTOH010000088.1 GCA_910577685.1 uncultured Dorea sp.
TTGCTGTTATCGGGAGAATTAAAAAGGCATCTGCTGATGATACAGGAACAGGCGGAGGAACGGTTTGATTTACTTGTGGAGCAAATGGCAAAACAGGAGGGAGTGACGGAGCAGTTAAAGGCACAGGATCAGATGCTTTGGATGCGGAGAATGAATAATATTCGGGCGAGGGCGGAGGAGATTGTGAGGGAAGAAATTATATATAATTTGTAACTTGATAAGAGGGTGCAGCATGGGCTGTGCTCTTTTTCTATAAGGGAAATACTCCTTTGTGTTGAATTAATATTGTTATTTTTGCAGCTATATGAAAATATATAGTCATAGAAGAAAGACATAGTAAACACACAAAAATGGTGGTAAATACAACGATATAGTGATATAATATGAATTGTTATGGAGGGAAGCGGCGAATGAAAGTAAGTTATAATCGTTTGTGGAAATTGATGATTGATAAGAAAATGAAAAATTCGGAACTTCAGAAGAAAGCACAGATAAGCGGAAACATCATTACAAGACTTAATAAAGACGAGTTTGTTTCTATGGAAACGATTGCGAAAATTTGTGATGTGCTTGAATGCGGTGTTGACGATATTTTAGAATTTT
The DNA here is from genome assembly GCA_910577685.1 of uncultured Dorea sp. GTDB lineage: Bacteria > Bacillota > Clostridia > Lachnospirales > Lachnospiraceae > Sporofaciens. Next base: position 604 of record CAJTOH010000088.1, read on the forward strand.
CAAAAGATTGAGGAGGATACAGGCGTGGCAGCAAAAGCAAAGGCGAAAGAAGTTTCCATGGAGGAAGCTCTATGGAAGTCTGCGGATAAATTGAGAGGTTCAGTAGAACCATCTGAATATAAGCATGTAGTTTTAAGTTTATTTTTTCTTAAGTTTGCAAGTGATAAATTTGAGGATCAGAGAGCAAGAATCATTGCAGATGGCATGGAGAAATTTGTGGATAATATTGCGTTCTATACAAAAGATAATGTGTTCTATTTGCCGCAGGAAAGTCGATGGGCTTATATTATGGAGAACGCCAAGCAGGATGATATTGCGTTAAAGATAGACACAGCGCTTTTTACGATTGAGAAAACGAATCCCATTTTAAAAGGCGCTTTGCCGGATAATTATTATTCCCGCTTACAGATTGATACGGTTAAATTGGCATCTTTGCTAGATGAAATCAATAAGATTGACACGACAAAGGATAAAGAGAACGATATTATTGGTCGTATGTACGAATATTTTCTAAGTAAGTTTGCCATTGCAGAGGGAAAAGGGAAAGGCGAATTTTACACGCCTAAAACAATTGTCAATTTAATTGCAGAGTTGATAGAGCCTTACGATGGAACATTATATGATCCGTGTTGCGGTTCAGGAGGTATGTTTGTACAGTCCATAAAGTTTATTGAAGCACATCATGGGAATAAAAAGAAAGTTTCCATATATGGACAGGAGTATACAAATACGACGTATAAGTTGGCGAAAATGAATCTGGCAATTCGGGGGATATCGGCGAATCTTGGAGAAATGGCGGCAAATACGTTTACAAATGACCAGCATAAAGATTTGAAAGCTGACTATATCATGGCAAATCCGCCGTTTAATCAAAAAGAATGGCGCGCTGCTGATGAACTGACAGATGATGTAAGATGGAATGGATACGATGTACCACCGACAAGTAATGCAAATTATGGGTGGATATTAAATATTGTATCAAAATTGTCACAAAACGGAATGGCAGGTTTTTTGCTTGCGAATGGTGCATTGTCCGATGATGGAACAGAGTTAAAAATCAGACAAAGATTGATTGAAAATGATTTGGTGGAAGCAATTCTGATATTACCGAGAAATCTTTTTTATACGACTGATATAAGTGTAACTCTTTGGATTCTAAATGAGAATAAAAAAGAGCGTACAGTGGATATGAATGGGGTGGAGAAACATTATCGCAATCGGGAAAAGGAAATACTCTTTATGGATTTGCGGCAGATAGGAAGTCCGTATGAAAAGAAATACATAGAGTTGACAGAGGCGGATAGGGCAAAAGTGGTTGAAACTTATCATAATTGGCAACAGGTAGGCTATGAAGATACATATGAGAATATACCGGAATTTTGTTATTCTGCGGGATATGATGAAGTGGCAGAAAAAGGTTTTACGCTTGTGCCGAGTAGATACATTGAGTTTGTGAATCGGGATGAAAATATTGATTTTGATACGAAGATGAAAACATTGCAAGCGGAGTTAAAGGAATTGCTGATTGAGGAGGAAAAATCGAAAACGGATTTGTTAGAGGTGTTTAAGGAGTTGGGGTATGAAATCGAATTATGACATTTTGGGGAATTATATTCGTTTGATTGATACACGTAATAAAGATAATGTAACGAATAAAGTGATGGGGATTAATATTGACAAATTTTTTATGCCTTCCGTTGCAAATGTGATTGGAACAGATTTAAGTAAATATAAACTGATAACAAAAGGAAAATTTGCTTGTAATCCTATGCATGTTGGTCGTGATGAAAGACTTCCAGTTGCATTATATGAGGAAGATAAACCTGCTCTTATTTCCCCGGCGTATTTTATGTTTGAGATTATAGATAATAATGTTCTTGATGAAAATTATTTGATGATGTGGTTTCGTAGGGCAGAATTTGACCGTATTTGCTGGTTGCACACAGATGGCAGTGTCAGAGGCGGAATCACTTGGGATGATATTTGCCGAATGGAACTTCCTGTACCTGATATTGGTGAGCAAAGAAAAATGGTTGAATCGTATAAGATTGTAGAGAGGAGAATTGAACTTAGGCGGAAGATAAATGATACCTGAATCCGTGAGCTTAGCCTCAAATTAAAACCGGACGAAATTATCCGGTAAAAATGTGGGGTAAGACATTGCTGCCTGCGAGGCAACGGCCGTTGTTCTATAAAAATGGCATCACTCCATGAACCCCTGTCCGTACAGGGGTTGGTTGGTACGTATCCTGTTGTCAGCCGGGCTAGAGGGCGAAATATTCAAAGGCATAGTACACACGCTGGAATACATCCCGCCAGACATTACTCTTCCCCAGACCTATGATCAGCTTCCGGGCGTGTTCTGTCACATGGCATGCGATATTGACCAGATTGTTGATGACTGTCCTGTGTCTGCGGCGTTTTACAGCTCGTTTCTGGCGGGGATTCCGCTTCCCAAGCGTTTCCTGCCCTATCATGCGTAGTATGTTATAGGAAAGGATGGCAAGCTCCAGC
>CAJTOH010000089.1 GCA_910577685.1 uncultured Dorea sp.
TTTGTCGTTATGCCCTTTACTTTCTCTCTACCCACTACTTATTTGTTTCAAACTTATCCTTCCTACGAATGTATCTTATTTCATAATGAACCATATCCTTTCGGCATATATTACCGAAATTGACAGACCTCATTACTGTAGATCATTTAATACTTTCTTCAATTCAACAAGCTTGTCTCTCAGTTCTGCCGCCGCCTCGAAGTTAAGCTCTGCCGCCGCCTTTTTCATCTGCTTTGTGAGATCCTGCACCAGCTTCTCCAGTTCTTTTTGACTCATAGATTCCGGATCTTTTTCCATCCGAAGCTCTTCCGCAGCAACCTTCTTTGATACGGCGATCAGATCACGCACGCTCTTCTTTATGGTCTGCGGAGTAATACCATGCTCTTCATTATACCGCATCTGGACTTTACGGCGTCTCTCGGTCTCCTCGATCGCGAGGCGCATGGAATCCGTAATTGTATCGGCATACATAATCACATGCCCTTCCGCATTACGAGCCGCACGTCCGATTGTCTGAATCAGAGAAGTCTCGGAACGGAGAAAACCTTCCTTATCCGCGTCCAGAATCGCAACCAATGTAATCTCCGGAATATCTAATCCTTCTCTCAACAGGTTGATTCCCACCAACACGTCGAAAACATCCAGACGCATATCTCTGACAATCTCTGTCCTCTCCAAAGTATCAATGTCCGAATGGAGATAACGGACACGTATTCCCACCTCGCGCATATAATCTGTCAGGTCTTCTGCCATACGCTTCGTCAGCGTTGTAATCAGCACCTTATTCTTCTTGTTGATCTCCTTATTCACTTCTCCTACCAGATCGTCAATCTGGCCTTCCACAGGACGCACCTCCACTTCCGGATCCAAAAGCCCGGTGGGACGGATTACCTGCTCTGCCCTTAGAAGTTCATGCTGCTCCTCATAAGGGCCGGGAGTTGCGGAAACAAACATTATCTGGTCTATCTTACTTTCAAATTCCTCAAAATTCAAGGGGCGGTTATCTTTTGCAGACGGAAGACGGAAACCATATTCTACCAATGTTGATTTCCTCGACTGGTCTCCGTGATACATACCCCCGATCTGCGGCACGGTCTTATGGGACTCGTCAATCATCATGATAAAATCATCCGGGAAATAATCAATCAGCGTATGCGGCGGCTGTCCTGCCGCAAGACCGGTCAGGTGTCTTGAATAGTTCTCAATTCCTGAACAGAATCCCGTCTCCCGCATCATCTCTATATCAAAATTCGTCCTCTCCGCTATCCTCTGGGCCTCCAAGAGTTTCCCTTCGCTTTTAAAGTACTTAATCTGCTTCTCTAATTCAACCTCAATCTCTTTAATCGCCCGGTCCAAGCTCTCCTTGGATACCACATAGTGGGATGCCGGGAAGATGGCGACATGGTTCAATTCATTCTTGATCTCCCCGGTTAAGATATCAATCTCCGTAATGCGATCTACTTCGTCTCCGAAAAATTCTATCCGGTATCCCAAACTCTCATAGATTGCAGGAATAATCTCCAATACATCTCCATGGACTCGGAATGTACCGCGCTTAAAGTCCATCTCGTTGCGGTCGTACTGAATCTCGATTAACTTCTTGATTACCTCATCCCTGTCTTTTATCATTCCCGGGCGCAGGGATATTACCATGTTCTGGTAATCTATGGGGGAACCAAGTCCGTAGATGCAGGAAACGCTGGCTACGATGATTACATCCCGGCGTTCGGATAATGCCGCTGTGGCGGAGTGGCGGAGCTTGTCGATCTCATCGTTGATGGATGAGTCCTTGGCGATGTAGGTGTCGGACGAGGGGACGTAGGCCTCGGGTTGGTAGTAGTCGTAATAGGACACAAAATATTCCACCGCGTTTTCAGGAAAAAACTCCTTGAACTCGCCGTATAATTGTGCAGCAAGGGTTTTATTGTGCGCTATTACCAAAGTCGGCTTCTCTAACTGCTGTATCACGTTCGCCATGGTAAAGGTCTTACCGGAACCCGTAACCCCCAGTAAAGTCTGGCATTGGTTGCCTTCTTTGAAGCCTTTCACCAAGGCTTCAATCGCCTGGGGCTGGTCGCCTGTCGGCTGGTAATCGCTGTGTAATTTAAAGATACTTTGTGCATCTTGCACAAAAATCACCTCCAAGATTTATAATAAAAAAGTTCGCCTATTAGGCAGAAATCCGTCGGGGCACATACTCTGTTTTCTCCAAAAATGACCTCTCGACGAATTTTGGTTACTCAAATTGATTTTCCGTACCAGACGGAAACCGTAAAACCAAATGAACTGATTCGGAAATAAATCGAATTGTATTATATCACATCCCCTCTCTCTTGTCTACAGAAAAAACAAACATTAGTTCGTATCCGATATAAATCTTTATCAGACGAAATAAGGAGCATTCCGCTTTTCCAGAACACTCCTTTTCATCTTCGCAACCATACTATTTTATTTTCCTCTCACAGCCTTTTTTGGAGTATCGCCCTATCGTTTTCAGATACTTTTATAGCCGTCATTGCCTGCTCTGCGCTTAATTTCATAGTTTCCATCAGGTTTTTTACAGACTCATACAAAACGTCTATTCTTTTTCTTTCTGCATAACTCTTCGCATATTTTTCAACCGCTTCACACATAATCTTCCGTCCTCCTTCTTCTTTGAAATGCTTCAAACCTTTTGCCAATTCGGGATAATACATATCTTTCGATTCTTTACATCCGAAATCATGCATAAGTCTGCCGACTGCGTCCTCTCCCTTATAGCTGCCATTAACATATACTATATGGGAACCATCCTGAAACGGGACATCAATTTCTTCAAATCTACGGTTTACCGTATAGATTGGTATCCCATAACCGAATATATCTGTCTGCGTAATAAACACCATATACGAATCCCGAAGTTCCGAAAATTCCTGTCCCGCCTTCAGCATCCGGGAATCCATCATGCTGCTGTTAAATCTTGCCCGGCGTACATGTGCGCCTTCCGGTCTCTTCCGGACTTCGATATTGTAGTATTTCCCCATGCTGTCTTTGGCTAAAATATCTAAACGTATATCACGGCCGCCCACAACCGGATTTTGAAACTCCCG
>CAJTOH010000090.1 GCA_910577685.1 uncultured Dorea sp.
AAAAGTCGTGTATGACCGTTTCTTCTACGGCTCTTCTGCCGGATAAAGATTTTAAAGCGGTAATCAGGAATGGAGTTGTTAAGTCAGTCGGGGTGGAATTCTTCAATCATTCCATGGCGGCGTGGCCTTTGTACAAGCTGCTCCGGGAGGATTGGATGCTGTGGCTTGACAAAATAAAAGTTTATTGTGAGTCCGGAGAAGAAGGTAAAAAGCGGTGCTATGCGGAGAGTGCATTAAATGAGCTGGATGGGAAGGTTGACATCCGTCCTCTTGATATCCGGAATCTGCTTTGTGCGGAAATAGACAATCCGGAAGATCTCGCAGTAGTAACGGCAAAGCTTAAAGAGGCGGAGTCACGTACGGTCTATATGTGTTTCTCGACCGATATCCTCCACGGCGGTCATATATCGATTATAAGGAAGGCGCAGAGGCTTGGAAAGCTTATTATCGGCGTTCTGTCCGACGAGGCGGTTGCTTCCTATCGCCGTTTTCCTCTGGTTACATACGATGATCGAAAAATCATGCTGGAAAATATTGCAGGTGTATATAAAGTCGTGGAGCAGAAGACTTTATCATACCGTGCTAACCTTGAAAAATATCGCCCCGATATTGTCGTCCATGGAGATGATTGGAGCAGTGGTTTCCAGAAACCTGTGAGAGATGAGGCAGCGTCTATTCTTGCATCCTATGGGGGTAAGCTTGTAGAGTATCCTTATAGCAAGGACGACAGATATAGAGAACTTGACACAAGGACAAGATCAAATTTTGCAATGCCGGATATCAGAAGAGGGAGACTTAAGAGGATGCTTCAGGTTAAAGGGCTGGTTACGGCGATGGAAGCTCACGACGGCTTGACGGGTCTTGTTGTTGAAAATACGATTGTTTATCAAAACGGCGGGGCGAGGCAATACGATGCGATGTGGATATCTTCTCTCTGTGACAGTACTGCAAAGGGCAAGCCAGACATTGAACTGGTAGACCTGACCAGCCGGTTTCGAACGATTGAGGATATTACCGAGGTGACTACAAAGCCGATTATCTTTGATGGAGATACCGGCGGAAAGCCGGAACATTTTGTATATACGGTAAGGTCGCTTGAGCGTCTTGGCGTGTCCATGGTTATTATTGAGGATAAGACGGGGCTTAAGAAAAATAGTTTGTTTGGTACGGAGGTAGTACAGACGCAGGATAATATTGAAAACTTCTGTGAAAAAATCAGGGCTGGGAAGAAGGCCCAGAGAACCAGGGAATTCATGATCTGCGCCAGGATAGAGAGCTTGATTCTTGACCGTGGTATGGATGATGCCCTTGACCGTGCTTTTGCATATGTTGGGGCCGGTGCGGATGCGATTATGATTCACAGCCGCAGGAAGGATCCGTCTGAAATATTTGAGTTTATTGATTTTTTCCGTAGGAAGGATAAGGTCACGCCTGTCGTTCTTGTGCCGACTAGCTTTAACTCCGTAACCGAGGAGGAATGGAAGGAACGTGGGGTGAATGTGGTCATCTACGCAAATCAGCTTATGCGCGCTACGGTTCCGTCTATCCGGAAAGCAGCGGAAATGATACTCGAAAACCATAGAGCCGAGGAGTGTGATGAGATCTTAATGCCATTTTCAGATATCATTCGGCTTATCCCTGTTGAAGAGTAGAATTAAGGAGAGAAAGTTAGGTTATGAGACAAAATATTATCACTGCCGGAGATAACTATAGGGAACTTGACGAGTGGATAAATGAGAGGGGAGCAAGGAAGATCTTATTGGTTTGCCGTGGGGCTGTAAATCGTATGGAATCTTTTCAGAAACATTTGGAGGAGTTAGAAAAACATGTAGAAATTATCAAGTTCTCGGCCTATCAGTCCAATCCGCTGTATGAGTCGGCGGCCGCCGGAGTCGTTATGTTCAGAATGCAGTCCTGCGATGCGATTATTGCAGCAGGCGGCGGCTCAACGATGGATGTGGCTAAATGTATTAAGTTATTCAGTAACATGAGGGGGGAAGGCGAAGACGGCGGGTATCTGAAACAGAAAATTGTGCCGAATACCATACCGTTCCTTGCAATGCCGACGACGGCAGGAAGCGGATCCGAAGCTACCCGGTATGCGGTGATTTATTATCTTGGTGAGAAGCAGAGTATAATGAGCGAAAGTTTTATTCCGGACACTGTGCTGATGGATAGCGGATGTTTAGAGACGCTTCCGGCCTATCAGAAGAAGGTTTCAATGCTGGATGCATTCTGTCATGCTCTGGAGTCCTTCTGGAGTATTAATAGTACGGATGAAAGCAAAAGGTATAGCCGTGACGCGATAGGAATGATATTAGAGAATATGGAGGGTTATCTGGCGAATACAGATGATGGCAATCGAAATATGCTTATGGCTTCTTATATGGCGGGTAAAGCGATCAATATTGCCCAGACTACGGCAGGTCACGCAATGTGCTATAAGATTACCGGTTTGTTCGGAATTGCACATGGACATGCTGCAATCTTATGCGATAGGGCGCTGTTTTCGCGGATGATTCAGAACAAGGATAAGTGTATTGATCCGAGAGGAGAAGAGTATCTGGAAAGAATACTTTTGGAGATTGCCCACGCAATGGGAGAGCGGACGGCAAAGGACGCCGCGGAAAAAATAGGAGAGATATTTGACAGGCTTAAGCTTGATATTCCGACAGCGTCCCGGGCGCAGTTCGAAGAATTGAAAATGAGCGTGAACCCGGTGAGATTGAAGAATCATCCCGTAGAACTTAGCGTGAATACGATTGATATGCTTTATCACAAAATTCTGAGGTAAGGAAGTGGAGGTATAAATGAAGGTAGAAAAATTTGCAGAAATCATAGATTCTGATTTTTATACCGGAGTTCCGGACAGCCAGTTAAAGGCT
>CAJTOH010000091.1 GCA_910577685.1 uncultured Dorea sp.
CCGTATAGAAAATAAACTTTCCGCTCATAAACACGGACACGCTTCCGCCAATCACAGACGCGAGGATCACAGGGCACAGGTAGAAGCAGACAAGCTGTTTTAGAATGACCGTACTGATTTCCTGCTTGTTCATTCCCAATTTTTTTAAGACCGAATAGCGGAATTTATATTTTGCAGAGTCGCTTAGCTGCTGGACGGACAAAACCGTCAGCGCGACGCACAAGAACACCAATCCGATATAGAAGCAGGGGAAAATCAGGGCGGACAGCATGTACTTGGTCTCAGGTATCAGATTATCCCGCACCATATTTGTAGTGGACATTACAACAATCGTATCCGAACCGCAGCAATTATTTCCCGTCATTATCTTATGTCCCGCAACCCCCTTGTCTTCGTCGTCTTCTTCCTCTTCGCCGTCTTCCTCCTCTTCCTGATCCGTCAGACTATCCAGTTCCCTTCCCAGTCCCGTCGGCGCTTCCCCCTCGATATCCACGGCCAGCTCGGAATAGTAAGGCGTAAGGGACGAGATCGCAGAATCCGGGACGACGATCACATAATCCCCGCCGTTATGCCCGTCCTGAGAAAATGGCTCCGTATAATACCCCGCAAACTCAAGCGATCCGTCGTCTCCTTCTATGACAATATCCTCCGGCATAGATTCCACTTCCTCAAGGATCCGTTCCTTGACGTGGATGAGGTATTCCCTCTCTCCAAGCGAAACCTCTCCAAGCCTCAGCATCCTGCGGAGATGATTATAGTCCGACAGTTTCATGTATGTGTCGTACCTGCAATAAAAACTCCCTTCTGCAAACTCCTTTTCAATCTTCTTAAAATCCGGACTTCCGTCTTTCTTCAGATACCTGCCTCCAAATGTTTTCAAATGTGTACCCAGCCATAGATTCACCTGATTCGCCCCTGCGGCCCTGATGTCTTCCTGATTATCCGGCCCTTTTTTTGACCACTCTGCCGGAACGTCCACATAGATATGATAGGGAAATGCATCTAATATCTCTGACATATTCCCAATCACTTCCAACTCGTCCGCAAAATCATCCTCTACATTCTCACTGTAGATCTGTACGTCAAAAGGAAACTTTGTATCAAGAAGTTTATTCTGATAATCGCTGAACATCAGCGCGATCGTACACCCAAGGAAAGCGACGGTAAATAAAGCCGTCAGCGTCCCCATGGTAAAGCTCATGGTTTTCAGCTTGGAGGAAAACTGCCTGAACAGGAAAAGGTTCTGTCCCCTGTATACCCCGTTTCCCCTCCTCCTCACATAGCACACCAGCCATGAGGAAAGACCCGTATAGAACAGATAAATCACGACGACAATTCCTATAAGGAAGAACAGCGCATATCCAACATTCCGGATTCCGCCAAGGAAGATAAACGCCGCGAAAACGGCAAGAAACAGAATCGAAAGCGGGAAAAGCCATTTCTTAAGCCGCTCGTATGATTCTTTGATCTCCTCATTCTTCTTCTGCGCTTCCATCAGGTCACGGATATTCATCTTTCTGAATCTCCTGCCGGTTCGAAAAAGGGCCAGTATATAACATCCTGCATAGCAGCCTAACGTCATCAGAATACAAGATCGGTTAAATTCCATCTGCAGATCGTATTTTATCCGGATCATGCTGTAGAGAATTGCCATGATTACCTGCTGCAAGAGGACGCCAAAGGCCATTCCCGTGAGAAACGCCCCGGCTCCAAGTATGGCGTTTTCCCGAATATAAAGACGCGCGATTTCCTTCTTCTTCATGCCGATCAAAAGATAAATTCCAAATTCCTGACTCCTTTTCTCCAGCATAAACCGCACCATATAGTTGATCAGCCACGCCACGATCAACACGATAAAAAATGTCGCAAGCCCTACCAACGCCGCCATTATTCCTGCGATACCGAACATTTCTTCAATATCTTTAGTAAAAATAAGACTGTTGAACGCGAACATAAGCGCCGTCACAAAAGTCATTGTGAGAAAATATACCAGATAATCTCTGGCCGAACGCTTCACGTTGCGAAAAGCAAGTTTACCCAGCATCGCTTACTTCACCTCCCGTCAGGGCAAGCACGTCCAGAATCTCGTTCAGGAAATCCCGCCTTCCCTTCAAGCCCCGCATCAATTCATGGAAAATCTTCCCGTCCTTCAAAAACAGGATCCTTCTGCAGTAGCTGGCGGAAAATGCGTCGTGGGTCACCATCAGAATGGTCGCCTGCATCTTCTGATTCATGTCCGTAAATGTCTCAAGCAAGGTCTGGGCAGATCTGGAATCCAAAGCCCCTGTCGGCTCATCTGCCAGAATCAGGCGCGGACGGTTCACCAGCGCCCTCGCGCACGCGCATCGCTGTTTCTGTCCTCCGGACACCTGATAAGGAAACTGATCCCGGATATCCGCTATTCCAAGAAGCCTCAGCATCTCGTCGCACTTTCTCCGTATCTCCTTCTTTCCTTCTTTGCGCAGAGTCATGGCAAGGATGATATTCTCCTCGATAGTTAGTGTGTCCAGAAGATTATAGTCCTGAAACACAAACCCCAGATTCGCTTTTCTGAATTCAGCAAGGTCCTTCTCTTTCATTTCCGCAATGTCCGTGTCCCCATACCAAATATGGCCGGCCGTCACGCGGTCGATGGTAGACATCATGTTCAGAAGCGTCGTTTTGCCGGAGCCTGATGCGCCCATGATTCCTACGAACTCCCCTTGATCTACTGTAAAGCTGACACGGTCGATGGCTTTCGTCACATTCGAGGCGTTGCCATAATATTTTTCCACATCACATACTCGGATATAATCCTTCATGTAACTTCTCTCCCTTCTGATATGGTATTGTAAAGTATTACAATCCTATTTTTCTTAAAAACCTCATGTTTTCAGGG
>CAJTOH010000092.1 GCA_910577685.1 uncultured Dorea sp.
GTCGGGAGCCCATAATTATAATATTGACGAAAACTGTCAATTGAAAGAGGAATCTACCTTGGAAGAAACCGCAAAGGGGTGTATGGTGCTTGTGGAGGAATATTTTAATCAGTTAAAGGAACTGGGGGTTTATGATGACGCTACGATCATCGTGACATCGGATCATGGAGGCCCGAGGGATTCCCAGGTAGTATTTTTCATGAAAAATGCCAATGAAACCCATGATGAGATGTTGGTGAGCAGCGCGCCCATTAGTTTGAGCGAACTGCAGGCTACTATTGCCCAGGCTGCCGGGATTGATTATACGCCATATGGGCCGGCGGTGAGCGACATTTCACCAGAACAGCCCCGTGAGAGGACGGTGTGGGTCCGCCTATACGTGGATACCCTCCCCTCAGTGCCGAAATATTCCGGGGAAGGGGAAAGCGTATCCAATGCTTACTGCGGATTTACTTATACGGGGGATATTGATGATTTATTGGAAAAATATGATGCTGGGCCGGATATTGTAATTCCGGAGACGGATGGGTTTTTCTAAATTATTCCGATATTTTATTCCTGCGTGCAACGAGCCAAGTGCTGTGCTTAGCATCCTGGCGAATGCCGCGTGGCTTATCTGCTCTTATCTTTATATGGATAAAATTAGAATAAAGAAGTTGTCTGGGAGAGAATCCCGCTTCACTGAATGGATTTATGAAAAGCAGTGGAAGCGGGATTTTTTGCAATGGATTTGGAGAAATTTTGGGGAAAATATAAAATGGTTGAAATTGCACCAAAATGAGCAAAATAGAATTAGAAAGCCGAAAGCTGAGGGGTTGTGCAGATAAAAATTCGAATAAAATTTGAAGCTTTGTTTGAGGTTGTAAAAATTTAGGGGTATGTGTTATAATTTTAATATACAAAGGAGATTCTATGAAGGACAAAAAAATACAGTGGCATCCGGGATTTGTAGCGGCCATGAACCTGGAATTTGCACAAGACAGGACAGGGCTGATATTTGAGAAAGAGTATAATCTGAATACGAAGCCGTTAGAAGTCGACTTATTGGTGATAAAAAAAGAGGCTTCTATGAAGATAACCAACGAAATAGGAAATCTTTTCAAGGGGCATAATATCATGGAATATAAATCTCCGGAAGACGGACTTGATATAGATGCATTTTATAAGGCGGGAGCCTATGCAGGGCTTTATAAATCTTATGGGGATACATCGGACGCCATTAAGGCGGACGATGTGACGGTATCCCTCGTAAGAGAGGTTAAACCCAAAGGGCTATTCCGTTATTTTAGGGAACACAATTATATGGTATCGAATCCTTATCATGGAATATACTATGTGGAAGGCGCGGTTTTATTTCCAACGCAAATCATTGTTACAAGGGAATTGGATGAAGCGGCGCATGTCTGGCTGGGAGCACTATCAGAACGGATGGAAAAGCAGGGCATGGTCAGGCTGCTGGAAAGTGTCGGGAGACTATCCGAAAAAGCAGATAAAGAATTTGCGGATTCTGTTTTGGAAGTAAGCATTGGAGCAAATAGGAATGTGATTGAAGAACTGATGGGAGATGATAATATGTGTCAGGCATTGATGGAAATTATGGAGTCGCAGCTGCTGCTCAAAGAAAATGAATGGAGGGAAGAAGGGAGGAAAGAGGGGAGAAAAGAAGGAAGAAAAGAAGGAAGAAAAGAAGGAAGAAAAGAAGGAAGAGTAGAGGGAACCGTTGATACATTACGGGATTTCGATTATGAAGATGCACAGATAAAGAAAGCGATTATGAAGAAATATTCCCTTTCCGAAGAGGAAGCGGAGGCATATTTATAATTGTGGAGTGGAGAAACCGCCGATAGCCCTAAAGAGGGCTGCCGGCGGTTGTTTTTATATATTAGGAAATTACGCCACAGCGTTGTAAGTCGCCAGGAAAGAATGCGAAGCATTCTTTGGAATTGGCCGCTGGGCCAATTCTTTTTTACACACATGGGCGTCTAAATGAAATATGTCAGCAGGCTGTCGGACACACTAAATATTATAGAGGTATGGGGTGAAATGTTACCAAATTGTCAAATTTTTCGATAAAAACTATTGACATTTTTGAAAAATTCATTATTATATTATTATAACATTATAACTTTAATATGTTAAAAAGGAGGGAAGGAGATGAAAATTTATGATATTCACTCGCATCTTGGAAAAACAAGCTCCGGGGATGAAAATACGCCGGAAGAGTTGTTGCAGGATCTGAATGCATATGGAATATCAAAAGTGGGGATTAGCAGTTTGTCAGGTACATCTACAAGGGTACAGAATGACTTGGTGTTAAGGGCGAAACAGGCGCATCCCGATGAAATAAAAGGCTATGCGTTTATTAACCCTAAGAGCCCGGATGCGCTGGATGAGGTGGACCGCTGCCTGGGGGATTATGGTCTGGATGGGATAAAATTTCATTCTTGGAAGCATGGCTATTATCCGGATAATACGCCGGCGCTTTCCGATATTTTAGCCCGTGTCCAGGGATACGGTGTTCATGTACAG
>CAJTOH010000093.1 GCA_910577685.1 uncultured Dorea sp.
TCATTCTTTTCCGTATAATATTTTATTAAGCTTATCACATTTTTTTTCTTCATGACACGCACTCTCCTTCTCATTTTTCTCTATGTTTTAGTTATAACACTTTGGGACATATTTGTCAATATTGGGACAACAAATCAAAAAACTAAAAGAACATTTACGCACAATCTTGTAAACGCTCTTTTATCTCTGAAAAAATATGCTTTTTTTCTTAAAGGAATATTACTCTTCCCCATCGCCTCCCATAATCATATCATCTAATGGATTTCCCGGCGGAACATTAGGAAATACATTTTCTTCCGGCTCAATGATAAACTCGATTACGGCAGGAACCTTAGGCGTTTTCTTCGCTTCTTCTAACGCTGTCTTTATTTCCCCATGCCGCCGCACACGAATAGCCTTTGCGCCATAACTTTCAGCCAATCGTATAAAATCAGGAGTATATTGGGGGCAGCAAGCCGACGGTGTATTACAGGTTGTTGAACAGCTTTTTCGATACCTTAAACAAGTGCAGGAATACCGTTTATTGAAAACATTTATTTCACTGCATATCATTTACTGCATATCGTTTTTTACCAAATGTTGAATCATAACATTCTTAAATCTATGTTCAAATTACCCCAAATGCCCTAAATATACAATTGTTTTATTTGCCATAACTAACTTATCATTCTCTGCATATTGCTCGAATACTTTGTACAATTCTTCTATATATCTATCATAATCCGCATCACTCTTCTTCAATGAATAAGAGCCCGATACGCTGCGGCTTATGAACGTATTTCTATCATAGGAAATAGGATTATCAAATTCTATATATTCATATTTATTATCAAAGAATTGCCTTATCCTTATATCATTCTGTTTAATTCCTCCGCCAAAGCCCTTAAATTGTGGACAATATTTAGAAAAAATTTCGAAGCTTTTCTGATTCATATCACCGGACATATCTCTCATATTCCATATCAGAAAAACCATACCATTTTTGTGTATGATTCTTTTACATTCTTTCTTAAATAGAGAAGTATCGAACCAGTGAAATGCTTGTGCCGTCGTTATAAAGTCAACAGATTCGTCATCCATTTTTGTATCTGCTGCAGTACCGTTTACTGCATGGAATCTTTGGTATTTTCCTAACTCTTTTATAGCAGTATTCCGCATATCATGATTTGGCTCAACACAATACACGGTACTCCCTCGGTCTAGCAATTGTTTTGAAAATTTTCCGGTGCCGGCGCCTATATCCGCAATAATTGAATCCTCGGCGAACCCATACCGCATATACAAACTGTCTATAAAATCTTTTACATATATAGGCCTTCCAACAGTATAATCATCAGATAATTCATTAAAATTATTTGTAGAATCCATTCGCGCGCTTCCTCCTCAAATCCAATCTTTTCTATATATTCTACCATAATACTTCTTTCTTTTTCAATCCAAAAACTTCCTCACAAAGTTGCTTTACAAATATTATTTTAATCATCTTGACAAACATACTAATGGTATGTTAATATAGCCCCATACTCAAAATATATTTATGAGGTGAAAAATAGTGGCACGAAATAAGCACCCGGAAGAAACCGTCAATCTAATATTAAATGTGGCTTTCCGACGATTTATGGAAAAAGGATACGAGCATACTTCCATCCAGGATATCATCGATCATTTAGGCGGATTAAGCAAAGGCGCAATCTACCATCATTTTAAATCAAAGGAAGATATCCTGATTGCTGTTTCGGACAGAATGACGGCTGAATCGAATAAGCTTCTTGCGGCCATCCGCGACCGCTGCGACTTAAACGGCATGGAAAAGCTGAAAGCTATTTTTAAAGAATCCATCAACCGCCCTGTTCAGAACGACATTTTTACGGTAGCCCCAGCCTTCCATAATAACACGAAACTTCTTTTCAGCCTCTTGCATGATACGATCGATCATGCGGCGCCGGAATACATTTTACCGATTATTAAGCAAGGAATCTCTGACGGCTCCATTGAAACGGATTATCCGGAACAGTTGGCCGAATTGATTTTGCTTGCGGCAAACGTATGGATGAATCCAATGATATTCAACAGCTCTGAAGAAGAATCCTATCGCAAATTCATGATATTCCGTCAAATGCTTATAGGTTTCGGGTTGGATATCGTAGACGACGAAATATTAGAACGATTGAAAGAACTGGCAGCTATTTACCAAAAGAAACAAAAATCTGCCCTGTAACATGGGCAGATATCTTTTAACCGCTATACATACCAACGTTTGGTATTAATAATATCAAACATACTTTTGCAATGAAATATACAGAAAAAGGTAGTGTAAAGTAGCCTATGAAAAACTGGAGTCAAAAAAATAGGCTCCATT
>CAJTOH010000094.1:0-586 GCA_910577685.1 uncultured Dorea sp.
TAAAAAAGGTGCAAAGCCTTTAATAATTCAATAAAGACTTTACACCTTGTTTTATAGTTACTTATTTACTGCCATCTAACGGTGGTTTCTGGTAGAGCTTGCGATTGATTTCGTTTTTCATAATTTCAATCTCTTTTTTCGCTGTCTCTACCCCACCTCTTTCAAGCTCCCTTTCTATTCTCTCAAGCAATGTTAATTGATCAAACAGAGTGATATTGATTTCTTTTTCACCTGGCATATTATCACCTCTCTTTTAAAGTGCCGTTTACTTTGGTACTTTCATTATATCAATCGGTGTTTTAAGTGTAAAGCCTTTATTCAATTATCAAAGAACTTTATATAGGATGATACTGCTATCCCGATCCCCGTTTTGGGGATTTCGTCTTAATTTTCAAAGACTCGTCAGGGGATTTATTTTAAGTTAGGGCATAAACCTAAACCGCCGTCAATGCGTGGTACTCGTCTATATGCTTCACGATGTACACAATCTTTTTTGTCGCAATGTGTACAATCGCATTTCTGAAATTCTTCATAACTCATTTTGTAACTGGTATTGTTTTCAAATTGTTCTCTTGTCATATTTTTT
>CAJTOH010000094.1:596-1144 GCA_910577685.1 uncultured Dorea sp.
GATAATTGGATAAGCTGTGAAACTGATAAATGGTCAATCATAATGTTGTTATTCTCATCAGAAACTTCATATTGATCATTGTAAAGTTCTGTCATGTTGCATGTGTAATAACCTTTTTCATATAGCTTTTCTTGTGCTTCTTTTATCTCTTTTTCAAATAACATATTGTTTACCGTCCTTTCTTGTGTGGTGTTTTGTATGTTGTTTTGTTTGACCTTGTAAGCGTATTGTACACTATAGTATACTTATAAGTCAATAATAAAAGTACACAAAAATATACTTTTCATTTTGTATATAGTACACAATAGTATACAATTCTTGTTTGTATTGACATAATGAACACAATAATGTACAATAAATATAGGGAGGCGGTTTTTATGGGAGAACGAGAAAAACAATATAATGGAACCATTAGTTACAAGAAGTTATTTGCATTAATGGAAGAAAAAAACATAAAAAAAAGAGAGTTGAGAGAAAAATATAAAATTTCGCCTACTATTATAAATAGATTAAATAATAATAATAATGTTGCTGTTGATACTATTATG
>CAJTOH010000095.1:0-789 GCA_910577685.1 uncultured Dorea sp.
AGATGATTGGTGGAATAAGCTGGCTTTATTAAAGACATATTTTCACAGTCTTGACCGCCCAGAATATGGGCTTGCGAGGTGGGGGATTACATTGATGCCGCCTGATTCGTTGCCAGGTTTTCAAGAGATTGTGTTATTCGACAAACGAATCAATGAGGACGTTCATCTGAGGGAATTGGCGGATAAAATACAGGATGCAATCAGCAGGAACAAATTTATGATACATTTTGGGATTTAGTGAATGTGGATGCATATCCCCGATAAGCCACAGAGGGTAGGCACCCCCGGCATTTCCGGCAAAACAGAGAGGCGATTGAAATGGATATTACAGGAATAGCAAAAAGCCATCAGACGAACAGCACGGCAGCAGGAAAGGCATCATCCAAGAAGGAATGGAAACTGTCTGATTCCCTACGGGAGAAGATAACGGAATATGCCAGAGAGGATGCGGCGCAGAATGTCTATATGGGGAATAAGTTCCTCGCCCTGCGGAAAAGCGAGGTCGCTAAAGTTGCGCCGGACAGGGCGGCACTGATGGGGAAACTCAATCAGGAAATGGCTGATATGAAGGAAATAAGAGAGGCAGACGAGCGGTGGCTGCGCATCCTGTTTGGCGAGCCGTATGAAGCCAAGTTCCAGTCCGAAGGGACGGGTTCCGCCGTCCATGTGTATGACGGGAATGGCGATGAGATACTGGCGTATACCGCGGGCGTGGGCTGGCATGAGAAGGAATCGAAAGCGGAGACGGAAGTACACGGGGCTTTGAAAGCTGCCTACTATGATGCGTAC
>CAJTOH010000095.1:804-1068 GCA_910577685.1 uncultured Dorea sp.
GCAGGGCGGTTTTGATGCAAGGGCATAAGTCCAACGGGCGGGCTTACGGCAGAAAGGGGAGTTTCTCGTGAATGGCAGGGAGCCATGAGAATTAAAATATACAAAAGATAACCGTCGCTATGGCTTGCCGCCATATGCGGCGGTCTGCTATTTTCGTAGGCAGGCGGAAAAGTTAGAGAAATTTCTTGATATTCAGTATATCGTGCTAAATATACACATTTAACCAATAATAAATACAAGCTATTTGAATAGGAGAAGTTGAAG
>CAJTOH010000096.1 GCA_910577685.1 uncultured Dorea sp.
AGAAATCATAGATTCTGATTTTTATACCGGAGTTCCGGACAGCCAGTTAAAGGCTCTGTGCAACTATTTGATGAATATTTACGGTATTGATCCCAAACATCATGTTATTGCGGCTAATGAGGGGAATTCGGCTGCTTTGGCTGCGGGATATCATTTGGCTACAGGAAAAGTACCGGTAGTGTATATGCAGAATTCAGGCGAGGGAAATATAATGAATCCGGTCGCAAGTCTTTTAAATGATAAAGTATATGCGATTCCGGTAATTTTTATTATTGGTTGGCGGGGGGAACCTGGAATATATGACGAGCCGCAGCATATTTATCAGGGCGAGGTGACAATAAAACTCTTGGAAGATATGGGAATTCGGAGTTTTGTTATTGGGAAAGAGACTTCGGATGATGAGATTGCCGGCGCTATGGAACAATTCCGAGCCGAAGTGGATAGAGGGAAAGGCGTGGCTTTTGTTATACGCAAAGGTGCGTTGAGCTATGATGAGCCAGTAATATATAAAAACAATAACACATTGCTGCGTGAGGAAATTATCAGGCATATTGTGGACATTTCAGGCGAAGATCCGGTAATCTGTACGACTGGAAAGGCATCCAGAGAGCTTTTTGAGGCGAGGAGGGATAATGGGCAATCACATAAGTATGACTTTCTCACGGTCGGGTCGATGGGGCATGGCAGTTCTATTGCGCTCGGCGTGGCCGTCAATAAACCGAAACAACGTATCTGGTGTATTGATGGAGATGGGGCGGTTCTTATGCATATGGGCGCTATGGCGGTGATTGGTTCTGTCAAACCGAAGAACCTTATACATATTATCATCAATAATGGGGCGCATGAAACTGTCGGGGGGATGCCAACAGTTGCGGGGGACGTTAATCTGGTTCAGTTAGCGCTTGCGTGCGGTTATCAAAGCGCCGCGTCAGTGTCTACATATGAATCTTTGAAAACAACGCTAAAAGA
>CAJTOH010000097.1 GCA_910577685.1 uncultured Dorea sp.
ATATATAACGAGGCATGGGGAAATGCCAAGAGGGGCATACCGCTGGCGGGTGAAGAAGCGGTGGGGGTGGAAAATCCGCAGAATAGCTTTGACGCAAAAGCATAGCAGGAAATAAAACTCATACCCCCAATAAGCCACAGCCTGACAAGGCAGGGCAGGCATCCCCAGTTTTCCGGCAGATTGGGGAATCGGGGAGAAAATATATAGGTGAGGAGCGATAGGATGACAGTTTTAGATGTGTTTTCTTGGTTGCCTGCAAAGGAAATAAGCATAGATCAGTAGTAGCGCAGAGCTTATGGGGAAGGGAAGGCTGTTGCCTGCATTTTGAAAGATGGAAATGCAATTGCTGTTGTAGGGTATAGGGAATAAACGGATTTCCCCAGCATTCCGTCAAAGCAGAGAGGCGATTGGAATGGATATAACAGGAATAGCAAAAAGCCATCAAGCGGACATCCAAAAGGCATCATCCTGGAAGGAATGGAAGCTGTCTGATTCCCTCCGGGAGCAGATAGCCGGATACGCCAGGGAGGATGCGGCGCAGAATGTCTATATGGGGAATAAGTTCCTCGCCCTGCGGAAAAGCGAGGTCGCCAAAGTCGCACCGGACAGGGCGGGCATCCTCGGTTTTCCGGCAGATTGGAGAATCGGGGAGCAGGGAGGATTTTTGATTAGTGGGTGAACATAAAGGAAAGGAGATGATTTAGAAGTGAACTATATACATTACATCAGCAGCCCTTTGGTCAATGGCTCCCATTATGGGAACAGGGGATTCGCCTCTCCCATGAAGGAGCTGAACGATCAGACCGTTCTGGTAGAAAACGGTGAAAATAGGAATGACAGCTACCGACAGAGAACAAAATATGATGACAGGGTAGACAGTTATTTCAGCACATATGATTTAGGCATATTATTGCAGAACAGGGACAGCTATCTGGAAGGGAAACTGGATTCAAACGGGGATGTGGACT
>CAJTOH010000098.1 GCA_910577685.1 uncultured Dorea sp.
TGCAGGGCATACAGGATATTCCAATATACATTTAGAACCACAACTTAAAATCCTATTTTCAAAGGCACAATTCAAACATGTAGTAAAAAAAATCAAACAACAAAAATAATGAAGGAGGTCACAAGGATGACAGAAGCAACGGCAAAAAGAAACAAGATACACTTTTTCAAGGAAAAGAAATGGATCATGGCATACTGGTTCAAGACGAGTCGTAAAGCACAATTTACAGAAGCATATCTGTGGGATTTATGGCAGAAATGGTTTGGAAATGATTTTACTGGAAAGTCAGATGAAAGATTTCAGGAGATCCTTCCATGGATTAAAGAGATAAGATGCTCTATGTCAAAAGCTGAGATTAAATCAAAGAGCCATATATTAAACAGTTGGCAAGCAGAAAAGGCTATTGTGTGAAGAAATGTAGTACAAGAAACCATCCACTTAAGGTTAGTGGATATGCAATTTTCAAGAATCAGAAAGATAAAAAGCCCATATATGGCAAGAAGTTCAATCTGACAGCCCAGCAGGTAAAAGAGATTTTAGAAGCGAAGGAGGATAAATAGTATGGTTATTTTTAAGCCGGAATTAGTTGATAGAGTTTGGAGAAAGGTAAATGTAGGCAGGGAAGGACGTAAGGAAAAGGTGAAAAAAGAGGATATCGAGATTGCTATCAATATATTTTTGGAAGAGATGTCCCAGTGTATGGTTGATGGTGATGATATTAGCTTAAGAGGTTTTGGTAACTTCGTGTCAAAAGTGAGGAAAGCCAGGACTAAATATAACTCAATCTGTAAAACAGAATTGACTTTTCCAGAGAGAAGGTTCATCAAATTTAAAATTTCAAAGAATGTAGACAAGCATATCAAAGGAGAGAGAAGCTATGAGTAGTTTGATGGATGAATATCTAAGTCAAGACAGAGAATGGGGAGTTATTACCAGATTTGAT
>CAJTOH010000099.1 GCA_910577685.1 uncultured Dorea sp.
CTTGGGATCATCGTATCAATCCTGATTGCTTACATAAATCACACAAAAAAGTAACCGCCCTTTGGTCGAGGAACGCGGTTACTGTTTTTGTAACTAACTTTCGGAACTGACCGTCTATCGGCAGTATTCCCTTTTGTATTTTCATTGTAACAGATTCCCCCGCATCTGTCAAACGCTGCGGGGTGTTCCGCTGAAATCATTTTATGCCGGATTCCGCATAAAAGCAAGGGGATTTTGTCGAATCCCGTTTGTCGAATGTCGAATTGGGTGGGGTAAATGGGGTAAAGAGGGGTAAAAGTCATCAAAGTATAACAGCGGCACAGGCGGCTATTTCCAAATGATGCCATAGGAATTTTGGTACTTGCAGGCAAAAGTATTGAAGAATGGCTTAAAATCAAGGGTTTTAAGGCTTGGTGGGGTTCATCACGGCGGGTGGTGAGCCCCTATTTTTTTGTTTTTTGATACCGCTGAAAAGGTGGCGATTGGGGAAAAAATCGTACTATCAGGCAAAAGTATACTTTCACGCAAAAGTCAGGGGTTTCCGTGATAGTATAAAACGGAAAGGTAAAAGGGTGTAGGATATTGTCGGTTTTGGCTGAAAGATGTATTAGCTTGACGGAAAATGCTGTTGAAAAACGGGAGTTATGATACAAACACGGAAATGGCTCGGAGTTTTCGCGATAGTTTGCAGTTTCGCCTGTTTTTTCGTCCAACAAATTGATTTTTCATCCAAAAAGGCTTATAATTGGATGAAAAAGAATGACATTGGACGAAGAGAGATAGCATGAGAACATTTGATTATATTCGCCTTGCAGACCAAACGTGGGATATGGATATACTTAATCTTGTCGCAAAGATACATGAATATAAGGGGCGTCAGGATTTATATATCAGGCAGAAGCCAGTTGAGCTTGAACGTCTGGTTG
>CAJTOH010000100.1:0-229 GCA_910577685.1 uncultured Dorea sp.
ATAAATGCTTTGGCACATCGTGACTATCTGGTAAATGGAAGTGAAGTGCATATTGACATATATGATGACAGAATGGAAATTTATTCTCCGTGAGGAATGCCGGATGGTTCCATGATTCAGGACAGAGATCCTCTTACAGTACCGTCAACCAGAAGAAATCCGGTACTTGCCGATGTATTCAACCGGCTTGGATATATGGAGCGTAAAGGTAGTGGATTTGGAAAGATTA
>CAJTOH010000100.1:258-909 GCA_910577685.1 uncultured Dorea sp.
CTCAGACAGATATCAGTTTACTGTAGTGATGCCGAACCTGAACTATGATGTCCCTCAAGATTTTGAAGGAAATGAGACAATGTCCGAATCAATGTCCGAATCAATGTCCGAATTGGAAAGGACAAGAATGCAGATTGTTTTGCATTATCTCGATACAAATAAAGAAATAAATAGCTCTATTGCAGCAAAATTATTGAAAGTGGAAATAAAGACGGCAAGTCGACTGTTATTGAAGGCAGAAAAATTGGATATTCTTAAAAGTTACGGAAAAACAAAGAATAAAGTATATTTTATAGGATAATGCAAACGGATGGTAAAAATGTTCCTCAGGCTGGGGAACAAATTAAAAAGGAACATGAAAAAGGATAAAAGATGAAAGTAAAATTAGAAGACATAATCGAGGCAATGGAATTTGCCAGTATGAAAACAGAATATTATTATGATACCCAAAACGAAAAAGTTCTGATGCTGTTTGATGGAATGGTGGATGGTGCGGATAATCCAGAACTTTTCGAAGATATCAAAGAGGGATTTGTCGAGGATTATATACCATTACCGGGACAATTCGATATCAACGAGTATCGAATAATGGAAGAGTTCATATACGAGCTTCCGGCGGGAAAGAATCAAGATGTGCTTTTAGAAGATTTA
>CAJTOH010000101.1 GCA_910577685.1 uncultured Dorea sp.
GTGTGAAAATCTGACCTGTAATGGAATTGAATTTGCATACCAATATATTTTAGAAATCACAAAGCAGTAGGCAGCTTTCGGTTTACATTTGCATGGTTCTACAAAATGTTTTTGTATTTCTACCACTGGTTGCACAGATGTGTAGGAAACTATATTGAGGGCAACCGGGGTTTTTGATATTGTTTAGGTATCAAAAACAAGGAGGACAGGATATTATGGATTTTTCAGAAAAACTATTAACTTTGCGGAAAGCCAATGACATGACACAGGAGCAGCTTGCTGAAAAACTCAATGTTTCAAGGCAGTCCATTTCAAAATGGAAATGCTGGAAAAACAGCAGCAGATGATGCTTGGTCGGGAACAAAAACAGCGGCAGGTTTTTAGCTGTATTATGTATTCGGTTGTAGTATATTTGGTATTCTTTGCGGTATGTTTCATTGAGCGTTTTTTCTTCCATGAGCTAGATGTATTAGGTGGTCAAGAGATACTTTTTGCAGAATTTCTTATAGCGACTGCCGTAGTAGTTTTTATATGTGTAAAGAAACTTGGTACAAAGTTGCAATCATAACGATTTATTAGTCTGACTTATTGCCAACATTAAGGCAGAATATGATTATTGAATTGTGGAAGATAAGCGGTAGAACATTGCTGTTTTACCGCTGTTTTTCTTGAAAATAGCATAATTTGTATACGATTTTCGATTTTGACAATTATAAGAGTCCTCTCTCCGCAAACACTTTTTTGGTCGCAAATACAGCATTTAGCACTTTTGGAAATCCTGTATATGGAATACACTGCAAAAATGTTTCTATCACTTTTTCGGGAGATATTCCTACATTCAATGCGCCATTGATGTGTACCTCTAA
>CAJTOH010000102.1 GCA_910577685.1 uncultured Dorea sp.
CCTTTTCCATTGACCACCGCCTCCCCGCACTGATATTTAATAAGGGAACCAAACATGAAATATTCCTGCTTGGTTCCCTTTTATCATTTGTTCTTTATTGTTCTTTTTCCCATGAGAATCAACCTACGCATTGTTCTTTGAACGCTTGTCAAGCTCCTTTATGTATTCATCAAACGTGTATATCTTATCCTCCCCCGCAAAGCGGAACCTTGCCCTCGTCCCTTCTATGCAGGTTGCCTTTATCATATCGGAAACGGACATTTTCTTGCTCTGGTTGCTCTGCACCTAATCTGCTGAGAATGCCTGCCCTGTCCGGTGCGACTTTGGCGACCTCGCTTTTGCGCAGGGCGAGGAACTTATTCCCCATATAGACATCCTGTTATCTTCTCCCGGAGGGAATCGGACAGTTTCCATTCCTGTTTGGATGATGCCTTTCCCGTTGTGGTGCTTTTTGCATGATGACTTTTTGCTATTCCTGTTATATCCATTTCAATCGCCTCTCTCTGTTTTGTCAAAATGCCGGAGATACCTGCCCTTTGGCTTGTCCGGCTGTGGCTTATCGGGGATATGCTACCGTAGCAGACATCCCCATTACTGTACCATCAATAAGCGAATATTCCGAGGATAATACATGCATAAGGAAATACACCCATTAAAAATAATCATTTCGTTTCTCTTAATAATACCATCCTAATATCACAAATTCCGGTATTCCAACACTCATCTCCGCTTTTTTTAAACTATAAGAAACATCTTCAAAACTAGTTTCTGTATCATTTGTTAAAACAATAAATGTAACCTGCGAATCTCCTTCAATTCCAGAAACCTCAATCTTATGCTCGTAGATGTTGCCTTCATAGGTATA
>CAJTOH010000103.1:0-240 GCA_910577685.1 uncultured Dorea sp.
TTTATTTAAGAATACCTTGCCGCATATTTATTAACTCCTTGTATAATACTGAATCTAATTATATTCCTTAACCCTTTATTTGTCAAGCTGACAAACTAAAGCAGAAAAAGCGGCAGGATTTCCCCCTGCCACTAATCATCTGTTTATGCAAAAATAATTTCCTTTTCCACAATCTCCCTCGCACAAGCCCTTATGTTATTGAGGCATCCTGTCCATTCTAAGGCGTTTTCTGCCTTTAGC
>CAJTOH010000103.1:270-853 GCA_910577685.1 uncultured Dorea sp.
TGTAACTTTACGGTACTGTTTTAGATAATCTAAATGCCGTTGCCCCCAGATGCCTATTGCCTGTTCTTCTTCGGCGGGTACAGTTAAGCACGGTATCAAATAATCCCCTTGCCTTTCGTATTTGCCGCCCAGTTCCTCAAATAATGATTTTGCCATTGTCTGTTACCTCCACATTCTTTTTTATTTTGAATGTCCGCAAAATCCGTCCTACATCTGCCGAACTGTGGCAGGGGTCATCACGCCGCTCCGCCTTACGCTGTCCACAAGCTGCTCCATGTCCTCGTCCATTAAAACCTTGAACGGGTGGTCTGGGAACTCGTCAATCTCCGCAATCGGGATTTCCCTTATCCTGCTTAGATTCGCTTCCGCACGGCTCTCGTCCGTTTCAAAAAGGTCATCGTATGCGGTCAGCTCGATTTTGCTTCCTCTGCTTCTCGCCAAGCTCTACCACCTCCTTTCCGAACTGCTCGTAAGCGGCGGCTACCTTGCCGCCTTTGTCGTAGGCAAAAATGCTCTTTCCCTCTGCGGTGGCTTCCACGGCACGGATGGAGTGGGGTATCTGTGCGTCGAATACCTTGATTCT
>CAJTOH010000104.1:0-623 GCA_910577685.1 uncultured Dorea sp.
CACCAATCTTCTCACAAGTGGCAAACTGAACGCCTACCTCGCCGACATCAACGAACAGGCACAGGAACGCTCCCACAGGCTCATAGAGGACATGAAGCAGGCACAGGGCATAACGGAACAGCTAAAGGCAGAAAACGCCTTAGAATGGACAGGAAAGATGAACAACATATTGGCTTGTGCAAGGGAGATTGTAAATAAAGAACTCATTTACACATAAGAAAAGTTTTGGGCAGAGGGAAGAAATTACCCCTTGCTCTTTCTGCATCTGAAAAACTATATAGACAAGCAATAGAAATATTCCTACTTGTACTGCTATTAGGGAAATATTTATTGCTGTTCACGAATGATTTATGAAAACGTAAGATAATATGATAAACAAAAAATCTTTGTAAAATGCCTATATGGCATAATATGTTAAGTAGACAGCCTGTTCTGTCTGATAGCAATCAAGGCGGATAAGCCAAAAACGCTTATCCGCCCATCCATAATTATTAGCAAGAAATTTACCGTTTAGAAGAAATTATCATCTGGTATATGTTCCATAATATCGCTACTTTAAGAGCGAAAAGGAAGGAGTGTTGATTATGTGCCGTATGCTAGAGGAAATGCGCAATGAAACAGCA
>CAJTOH010000104.1:633-847 GCA_910577685.1 uncultured Dorea sp.
GAAACGACGAAGGAATTTGCCCTCCGCCTGATTATCAGGGGAAAAGATACGCTTGAAGAGATTGCAGAGATTACCAAGTTGCCGCTGGCAGAAATAAACCATTTGAAAGAAACACAACAGATTTAGTGGATACAAACCTCATTAGAGTTTGCCACACAAGATAATGATTTAATTTATCCATTCTTTCTATCCAGCCGGCCCATCTATAGTGTAT
>CAJTOH010000105.1 GCA_910577685.1 uncultured Dorea sp.
ACGCACATTTTCACTATTTGCTTGTAAAATTTCTACCTTTACAAGCGCACACGCATCACCCAGCAATTCATCAACTGTGCTATAATCCACGAGAGGATGGGCTTCACTATAAACCTACATTGTATTATTGTCAAAATTATCGGTTGTTTCCTGTTCTATTGAACTGTTTTCTTCCAACCCGATTGTTTCTTCACTCTGCTGAACACTTAAGTTATAAGAACTATTATCCTGTTCGTCCTTTCCGCAACCAGACAGCCCTAATAAAAGAAATGCCCCAACTATAGCAAAGTATTTTCTCATAGCTACACACTCCATTATCATTAATTATATTTATCCAGCCCCTCTGTCGGTCAGAGCCGCATCCGCTCCCTTGCAATAAGTCCGAGCGGTTCATTGCCTCACTTCCGGGCAGACCGCAGAGGCAAAGCATTATGCGCCTCTGCGGAATAGGGTGTAAAGGTTATATCTGTATATCCAGCCCTTTTGCCTCTCCTGATACCGTTGATATGATACCTTCATCCGCAAAAATCTCATCCAGCACATCAGACGGAATCGGCTTGCCATATGTCCAGCCGGGTACTTTCTCCTTTACGGCACTGGCTACCTTGTTCGCAAAATTTACCTTCATCTGCCCCAAAGTCCAAGAGGTGGCAGAACGGTCTTCCTTCTTTACCGTTTTCAGGTAATCATTTATGGCCGCACTATATCTTTTCTGCTCTGCCTCGTTATCGCCCGACATACCGTTATACTTATAAAACGCATCCTTCACATTATTATAGACAAACTGCTTCATCTCATCTGACACAGGCATGATCCTTTTTCGGTT
>CAJTOH010000106.1 GCA_910577685.1 uncultured Dorea sp.
CAATTTTCCGCAGAGTAAAAAGTAAGCCGATTTTCTGACGAAGAGGTGAGAGAGCGTGGAGAGGAGTTGAAAGCAATTATTCAATTAACAGATTCACAGTGTGATTCAGTTAAAGTTTGTGTTATTCCAGATCCGATAGATGGGGAAAATGAGTATCATGCGTTGCTTCAAAAATCAGAAACGGAAATTCAATTATCAAAAAGTCAAGCTAAGACATTGGCATAGTTAGCGATAGTAGTAAAAAATTATGTATGATTTCCCTATTGATAAATAGATAATTAGATACCCTTAGGGAAAAGAGAGTGTCAGATTATGAGTGTAAGTTCTCTGGACTGCCGTAATGAATTTTATCAAAATGCCAAAAGCCCGTAAAGGCTGGAACCCTTGCCTTGATTGGCTTCTGGCATTTTGAGCAAGGTAATCAAGCAGTCCGAAGGGAATTTTCAGACAACTTAATTACACAGATTTTATGCTACTGCCAAATATGGAAATGAAGAGATCGGTGACCCGGAATGTTTAGAATAGACGACTATTTGTTTCACAAGAAAATTTTGACATTCCCATCCTTATAGTAACTCATCATATGCTCATAAAGATTTCTGGTCTGTTCTTCATCTCCCCATGATAAAGGGTCGTCAGCATAACACAGAGTCCAAAAAGGTTCTATGTTCCGAAGGTTCTTAGGAATCCCCTTCCATAGGCTATACATTCGGCTTGCAAAACATTTAATATCCGGACATTTTACATAAACCATCTCTAATTTGCTCATCAAAATCCTGCCAAACCGTTCAATTTCAAGATTGCTGCAATCAATATGTT
>CAJTOH010000107.1 GCA_910577685.1 uncultured Dorea sp.
CATCTTTACTGCGGCGAATGGTTTTCCCGTCAATGGCTACAACTCCTTCGATTTTCCCGGCAACTGCTTTCGTCCAGCGAAAAAAGGCATCATGAAACTGGTCCGGATCGATCATCTGGAACACCCGGTTGATGGTATCATGGGAAGGGATCCCGCCGGGGAGCTCCAGAAATGTTTCCAGCCATTCTTTTCTGGAACATGCCCAGTCCTCAATCTCGTTCCAGGTATCCATTCCGCAGAGGATTGCGGTAACAGCAATTATGATAATATCAAGAAACTTGTGTCTCTGGTTGTATGGGGCTCTCGGATCCGGAATCTCCTGCATACATCCGATCAATGTGGGTGTGTTTTGCATTTCTGCCATAATCATGGTTTCCTTTCAAGAAGTTATGGAACCCATTGTACACGATTGTGCGGAGATTGTCAGTTATTAAATACAATATAGCAGATCTTTTCTCTAATGCAAAGATATCAAAACATGCGTTTACCGTGCTAATTGAATCGAAATATATTGAAAAACAAGGTGAAATTTGTTAAGATTATACGATATATACTTTTTTGCAAAATTAATTACGAATACTTTTCCAACTATATTTAGAATACATAATTAAAAAAGGAGATGAAAACCAATGAAAGATGAAAAGAAGTTTTTAAACGCTATGGAATCCGATATTATGAATGCCGATATTCCTGAAATAGAAAAAAACAAGCTGATGAAAAATTTTTTACAGTTAAAAGAGCAAAAGATTAACTTGATGATTACAGGTGCTACGGGATGTGGTAAAAGTTCAACAATCAATGCTCTTTTT
>CAJTOH010000108.1:0-223 GCA_910577685.1 uncultured Dorea sp.
CCAAACATATAAGCATCTTCCTGTTTCCCATTCTTGAAGTCTGCCACCGTTATGTTCACGTCCGGGTATTTCTCTTTCAGACTATTCAAGTAAGCCTGCGAATCCCCATTGAGGGAACTGTTCCCATTTGTCCTGCCCGCCGCATATGTATTCGTGTAATCCGTTACTCCTGAAATTGACATAATATTATCCTCCTTGATATAAATATTTCAACGGCGGCTCC
>CAJTOH010000108.1:233-795 GCA_910577685.1 uncultured Dorea sp.
GAGGTTGTTCCCGTATTCATATAGCTGTACTTACCTTGCAGGTATTTGGTATAGTCATTGACACAGTATTTGTGTAGCCTTTCCCATAATCGCTGTAATTGTTTGTAATCTCCATTGACACAATTCTCATCCTCCTTCAAAAAATCTTACCTGCGGCCCCTCTGTCATTCAGGGCCGCCCATGCCCCCTTGCGGTAAGTCCGGGCATGATCTTCCTTACTTCAAAATGCCCGCCGCCTCATATGCGGCAACCGAAACCGCCTTTTTGGTCATGCTGTCCTTATAATATCTCTTCCTGCTCCATCAGCTTGCGTTTCAGCGCAGTTTCCTCCTCCAGCCTTTCATATTCTGCGTGTTTTTCTTCCCTTGCTTTGCGGGCTTCTATGAATTCTGCCGATGACACTGACATCTTTTCACTTGTCACGCAGGCGTGCGCGATATCCCCATTTTCATCCAATGCAATCAGATAACCTTTCCGGGGATTTGGATTCATAATATCCTGCTCTGCAATAAACCCCTCAACCTTTGCCATGACACTCTTTGCCAGTTCCGGGTCATTCTTC
>CAJTOH010000109.1 GCA_910577685.1 uncultured Dorea sp.
CGGCTTATACAGGTATAGCCTGGGGCTTCCCAACCAGCCAAAACATAAATCACCACCGAATGGACTGACAGACTTTCTAAGAGGTATGGCCAGTGGAAAACCACTGGTTCCCAAGGAGGAAACGTCAATGATCCTGCCTTCGATGATTATACCTCAATATTTTGTCTGGTGCATTAAGGAAACCTCAGACATGATAAATCTTTTTATTGACAGCATCTGATGGTGGAAGGAATATTCCCCTTCAGCTATCTGTTTGACTTGTCTTTGTAACTTATTAACTATAGCTCTTGTTGCTATATCATTATTATACTAGCCAGATAACAATTGCAGGAACTCATACCCAAAAATGATATATAGAATACTGTTTGTAAAAACAACTTTTTTAGATAATATATTCAATAAACTCTGATAGAAAATTAATACAATTGGTTCAAAAGAGGCATACAAAAAGAGTGCTAGGTAAAACAGTTTCACTTTAAACCAAGTTTTTCTATCTAAAATTTCTCCAATCTCATGAATAAAATGTACTGTTCTCTTCATCATAACCTCCTATTGATACCACTTTCTTTGTGAATCATACAATTCATAGAATTTCCCTTTTCTTTCTAATAACTCTTCCTGTGTTCCTTCCTCTACTATCCTTCCGCCGTCCATAAACAAAATTCGATCAGCATAATTTGTAATTCCCACTCTATGGGTAATAATGATTACTGTCTTATCCTTTAATAATTTAAACCTGAATCCGTGAGCTTAGCCTCAAATTAAAACCGGACGAAATTATCCGGTAAA
>CAJTOH010000110.1 GCA_910577685.1 uncultured Dorea sp.
ACGACACCGCATATCAGAAACAGCCCTACGGCACTTTCCAACAAAAATCGACAAAAGAAAAACCGCAAAGGCTCTGTGACCTTTACGGTTATAGGAAATAGTAATTCTATTGTATGGAGATTGTACTTCTACTTTCAAGGTGAGAAGTACCGTTGCACTGGCAGAAATTTTTTTAACTGGTTTCCTGCCGTTCTCTGATATGCTATGTATTGATAAATTTTGCTTCGTATGAGCAGATAGATAACTGCCCGAAAAAAGGACATAAAAAAATCCCTCCAAATTTAAAAACAAATTCAGAGGGTAATTTAGGGTATAACAAAATAACCCACCCGAATATCGTTTTTTTTATTTGGTGAGTTTGTTCTTTCAAATACGAAACAAAAAGAGCCGATGATTCGTGAATTGTTCCACAATTTCATCGGCTCTGCGTCTTAAGCGTCTGGCTCTTTGATGACAGTTATCTTCAAGTTGTCAACTTTAATCAATCTTTCTTGTCTGCATTTTGGACAATAAAGGGGATAATTCTCCAAAACAGTGTCCTTCCTAATTTTATTACGGGTTTTGCTCCCACAAACAGGACACAATATCCATTCGCATTTCATCATAATTAGTCTCTAATCCTTTCAAATCTCATTTTATATGACTTTTGCAAGCTGTTAAGCTAACTTGTGGAACATATGCCGAACCTTATCTATACGGCTATTCGGGCGGCGGGGTTGGCAAATAAATTTACCAATAGCTGGCTGGTATCCTTTTAACTCTGTCAAGCAGACTCCCTGCCCAT
>CAJTOH010000111.1 GCA_910577685.1 uncultured Dorea sp.
TTTGAGTGTAAACATTCTACTTTCTAACTTTGTACTATATTGTCCGTCATACTTTTCAACCGCATTTTTGATGTTGGAAAGCCCAAATCCATGAGCAAACGTATCCTTTTTTGTAGTACCTTTTGTTTCAGGAGAAGTAGATGCGGTATTGTTTTCTACGATGATTACCAGCATATTCCGAACCCGATTTGCTCTTACCGTTATCAACCGCATATCTTCTGACAGTTTTTCGCTGGCTTCAATCGCATTGTCGAGCGCATTTCCAAAGATTGTGCTTATATCCAGCGGTTCTATAAAGGAACCTGATTCAAAAGATATAACTGCACTGAAATCTATTTTTCTTTCCTGTGCAGCTTTTGCCTTATCCCGAATAATAATATCCAGAAATTCATTTCCTGTATGGTGGTAATTTTCATATTCCTGAATTTGATCTTTTAACTCTTGAATAAAAGTTTGAACCTCCTGACCGTTTCCTGCCTGTGACTGCAACAATAACAGGTGATTTTTCATATCGTGGTAGACGCTGCGTACCCGTTCTTCATCCCGTATCCGGTCTTTATAATAGTTACGCTGCATTTCCAATTCCTGTGCATGGTAAGCAGTCTGCATTGCTTCACAAATATAAGATGCCAGATACATACATCCGAAGCTGGAAAAAATAGATGCTCCGCAAATTGGATATACGATGGCAGTATCTTCCGGCATAAAATAGATAATCGTGAAGATTGCTACAAAGGAGGCCAGCATCAGCATATCAATAATCAGCCACATCTGTGTGTTCAA
>CAJTOH010000112.1 GCA_910577685.1 uncultured Dorea sp.
TATAGCGTATTCCTGCAAAAATCGACAAAAGAAAAACCGCAAAGGTTGTTAGACCTTTACGGTTTGTGGCGATTTTATTTCTAATATGTAGAAATTTGACTTCTACTTTTAGGGTAAAAATCCCCCATGCGTTAATGAGGATTTTTTTAACAGGTTATCCGTCCATCCTTGGTATGGTATATGTAAGTAGAAGTTACTGCTTGCAAGCAAAAAAATCCCTCCAAACTTCAAAAAGCGAAGTCGGAGAGTGTTCAGAGCATAACAAATCGGCTCACCGAAACATCGTTTTTTTTATTCGGTGGGCTTGTCCTATTTATGGCTATATAAAGAACAGAGCCGATAAACTTGTGATTGCTCACTTGTTCATCGGCTCTGCGTCTTATGCGTCTGGCTCTTTGATGACGGTTACTTGTAAATCTTTTGCCTTAATCAATGCTTCACGCTTACATTTCGGACAATATAGTGGGAAGTTTGTCAATTCCGTATCAGACCGTATCTTGATGCGGGTTTTGCTGCCACACATTGGACAGCACACCCATTCAATCAATCGCTTCACACTGCACCTCCTATTAAAACGAATTGCTCTCTCCGTGATGTTTGCAAATCTCTTTACAGATTTCCTCGACTTTCTGAGTGGACAGATGTACTTTGGTAAAAGTGCGTTTATACAATTCTATTTCTGTTTGCGTAAATTGGGGTGCCTTTTCCCCTTAATGGTATGTGATAAATGCTGCATTTAGTTTTTCCGTCCTTTTCTCGTATCTGTATCGGGA
>CAJTOH010000113.1 GCA_910577685.1 uncultured Dorea sp.
ATTGCCCTTGTCAGAAATGACTTTATGCTGAATATGAGCGACAAGCTCCGGGAAGAGAGGAAGAAAAACTCTGAGAAACTGATTGAAAAAACGAAAGAAAAGGCAGCAGAAAAGAAAGAGAAATTAGAGGAAGCTTTAGAAGAAAAGAAAACAGGGCAGGCAGAGGATGGAACAGCAGCTCCAAACAAGGCAGAGCAGCTTTTGGAAGAAAAAATGGCTGATTCCAAAGACGGAACGGTTTATCTGAATGACACAGATATCCGAACAATCATTGAAGCTGCCCAGGAAGATGATGCAGGCAAAACTGCTGTGAAAGATCAGCCGCAGGTTGGTGCGAATCTGGATTTGAAGATATAAGAGGAGGCGGGGATATGAATATCAGCAGTAACAATATGAAATGGTTTTCGGGGTATTCCCTGATGAACAAGCTGTTTTCACAGAAGAATGGAAATAACGCTGGCGTTTCCAAGCAGGCGGGTGCGAATGTCAGTGGAGGGGTGAAGTATAAGCACAGTTATTTGTATTATAACGATGATGGCGTTCCATGCTTTTCCAAAGAACACGCTGAAAGATGCCTTAAAGGAAGAAGTGATTACAAAAAAATCGTGCCTGTGCCGGAACAGGTAAAAGCAGATTTGGCAGAAGTAGTGAAGCAGGATTTCATTAGCACCAATGGAAAAGGAATACCAGAGGGAAGCAAAAGGCATGATGTAGTTAATAAGTATTTGAGTACAATTTCTGCAAAAGAGTGTGCGTCCGCTTCATGGACATT
>CAJTOH010000114.1:0-219 GCA_910577685.1 uncultured Dorea sp.
ATAATCGCATTCAGCATAAATTGCACATGATATATGAAATGCATCTTTTTCTTTTATCCCAGTGTTCATAATTGATTCTGCTATTTTTGCAATATTTTTATTTCTTTCACTGCCGACATAATAAGATTCATAAGTATTCATAAAACTTTCTATTGTTTGTTTTTTCTATAAAAATCTATTTTTACTATTTTCATATTCTAAGATATAAGAAGTTACAAG
>CAJTOH010000114.1:281-761 GCA_910577685.1 uncultured Dorea sp.
AATTTTATCTTGTTTTATTAATTCTTGTATATAGAGTTTAGCTTGTGTTTCTAAATAAATTCTAAATTGTGATTGGTCATCATAAGGACGATTATAACAACAATTGTCTAAATAAATTCTCATAAATATACCTCCTAATATTTTTATTGTAACATAAGAAAAAAGATAAAACAATCACATAAGTAAGTTGTATTATTAGAGATAAAAAAGACATCTGGCTTGTTAAATGTTCTCGTTAAGTTGATGGAATTTCAATAGGCAAAGCTGGTAATGGCTAGGGATAGCTTGGACTTGTTAATATGAGACTTGTTAGATAGATGATATTAGAATATTTTTAGATAGATTCTCTGGGTATTGCCTATAAGATGGGTAAGACTGGATACTAAAGTCGGGCTTCGCCCGCACCCTGATGGGGAATTAACCACAAAGGGTTTTTAGAGGAGAAAAGAAAGGGACATCTGCTTTTTAGATGTCCCTTTC
>CAJTOH010000115.1:0-250 GCA_910577685.1 uncultured Dorea sp.
CGTTCCATACAGATATATCGGCTGCAAGGTGGATGTCAAATTTAACAGCCATCTTGTATTTATCTATTATAACAGAACAGAGATAGGAAGACATCAGATACTTCCCAGACATATGGCAAACGGCATGCGGACAGAGCCGGATCATCTGCCATTCCCGCTTCGGAAAAATCTGTCAGTGGAGGCCCTGCGCGACAGGGCAAGGGAAACAGGCCCCAAAACCTTTGAAGTAATCCGCAGGATGTTTGACGAG
>CAJTOH010000115.1:266-756 GCA_910577685.1 uncultured Dorea sp.
CATGCAGACAGCAGGAGCCATACTTTCCATAGCTGACATCTATTCACCCCAGATCCTTGAGAAAGTTACCCTTTTTCCAGAAAATCTTTTTTATTTTCCTCTTGACATTTCACCAAATTGCTTTCCTGCCGTTTTGGAAGGCATCTGAAATTTACCCTCCCTATATATGCTTATGTATGGATGCCCTTATTACCAATGCACTGTTAGTCAATCCTTATCAACCCACCACTAATCATGATTATTTTATATTTATGTGGCTGAATTGCAGCCATCTTTCGCTTATATCTGCAAATCAAGATTTGCTCCAACCGGATTTGCATGATTGCCCTGCTTTTTGACAGCCTCTTTTTCTTCCTGTTCCCTTGCTGCTTCAAGCACTTTCTGCATATCGTCATCATCAAGGTAAATTTCTCCGTTTTCGGAATTTTCCAATTTCTCTAAAAGTATCTGTTCCACTTTTTCCAACAACGTATTTCCCTTGACAGTGACA
>CAJTOH010000116.1 GCA_910577685.1 uncultured Dorea sp.
CGCAAAGCGAAAATTGCAAGTGTTATACACTTGCCCTGCTTGCCGCTAATCATGCGGTCGGAAGTCTGTTTTTTTCACCCCATTCGCACATTCCATCCAAAATGGGCATAAGGGACTTCCCACGCTCTGTTAAACTATACTCAACTTTAGGTGGAATTTGCGGGTATTCCTCCCTATGTACCAATTGGTCATTTTCCAACTCTTTCAGTGTGGAACTCAGCGTCTTATAGGAAATTTCCCCAATATATTTTTTCATTTCGTTAAATCGCACGACCTTGAATTCCATCAAGGTATAAAGGATTGTCATTTTGTATTTGCCATTGATTAAAGACAGGGTATAGCTGAAACCCGTATCGTTAAGACACTCTTTTGAAATGCAGCGTTCGCCCATAGTACACTTTCCTCCGGGTAAGTATCGCACTTATATGTGCGTACTTGATTTTAGTTTAATTCTTGCTACAATCATACTATCAGATGTGGGTAAAGTCAAGCCCACAAAATCAGGAGGTATTTTGCATGAGCAAAAAAATTGTTGTTATTACTGGCAGTCCTCGTAAGAAGGGCAACAGCTTTGCCATGACGGAGGCGTTCATCCAGGCGGTAGAGGCGAAAGGCCATACTGTTACCCGCTTTGATGCCGCGCTGAAAAATGTGGGCGGCTGTCGGGCTTGCGAAACCTGCTTTAAGACTGGAAAAGCCTGCTCCTTTGACGACGACTTCAACACGATTGCCCCCGCTATTCTGGAGGCCGACG
>CAJTOH010000117.1 GCA_910577685.1 uncultured Dorea sp.
ATAACTGGTCAGATAGCTATACGTACAAGAGAACTCGTTCGTATGATCTGTCAGAGCAATGAGGTAGAAATATTGGCAGGTCATGTAGGGAGCGATCACATTCACTTGCTGGTATCAGTACCGCCCCATTTGTCTGCAAGTAAGTTAGTGCAGTATATAAAAGGAAATACATCAAGAAAATTGCAGATGGAATATAAGGAATTGAACAAACAATTTTGGGGACAACATTTGTGGTCAAGAGGATATTTTGTGGCAAGTAGCGGGAACGTAACTCTGATAACTTTGAGATAGGCTAAGAAGTAAAGGAAGGAAGATACCCTTTAGCGTGCACGCTTTAGGCTGCTTTAGCAGCACACCGAACCTACCGGCTTTAGCCGGTAGTGGTTCAGTTTACAACCCTATCTCCGCCATTCCTTTCAGTCCTACCCGAAGTATGGGCAGGACTGCCCATTCGTAGTGAAATTTGCTATTCATTGATTTTTTTAATGAATAGTTTCCCAATAATAATAAAATACAAAATATCAATTCCAACCAGAAACATACCAATCAATATAATTCCTTGTAACGAAATGGTTGGAAGGAAACGTCCCCACCTTGATGCCGCTACGAGTACCAAAAGAAATATTGCAAAGAAAGTTGGCGAAATTAAGATTAACATAGCATATCGGTTACGCAATCGAGTAGGAAAGAGCCATCTTCCCCTACTCGCGCGCCGCTGATGCGCCACTTTAGTGACATATTTCCTCTGCACCG
>CAJTOH010000118.1:0-264 GCA_910577685.1 uncultured Dorea sp.
CAATAAGTGGCTGGAATATGCAAACATATCAATATAGTCACTGCCCGTTGTATCAACTTTTGACACATCCACCATGCGTTCTGTTACATTTCCGTCTTTATCCCATACCTTCACCTTATATACCGGGTTTGCAGGTCAAAGTCCTTCGGCTGATAGACCGTAAGGGAATAATCCGCCCCGCACATTGAGCCGATTGCCTTTCCGTCCTTATCGTTTGAAATATGTAGCTCAAATGTGCCGCCGGATGACTGTGCTGCCGGAACC
>CAJTOH010000118.1:274-752 GCA_910577685.1 uncultured Dorea sp.
TGCACATCTGGTCGATGTAATTCCTTCTTGTCCTTCTCGTTTCATACCCTGCTGCCGGGTATCCTGCCGCTCCGATTCCATTAACATTCATTTCCTTTAATCCTCCATTATTTTTAATATTGCGGCTCTTCTGTCAGTCAGAACCGCTCCTGTTCTCTCGTGATAAGTCCGAGCAGTTTATTTCTCCATGAAAAGGTGCTTGATTTATGTTCCACGGTCAAATTTCATGTAATCTTCACCTCCTCTCCCCGTTCCCCAATAAGGCGAGGATCTTATTCCCCATATAGAAATTCTGCCTTAATCAACTTCCCCGGATTCCAAGTAATTTCCGTTATCAAGCCGCCCGGCCTGCCTGCGGAAATGGCTGACCGCCGCATACGGAAAAAGGGCCTGTGAGCCCTTTTCCTCTTTATCCTTAGTGCAATTCCAGTAACCGGGATATGTTCTCCCCTAATGCCATCTCTGCTATCCTCTTATC
>CAJTOH010000119.1 GCA_910577685.1 uncultured Dorea sp.
CCTTTCTATTTCGTATAAAAACCTTTTTGTTTTTTCTGGATTTCTCCATAAATTCAGTTGTATTAACAATTAATTTTGTAAATTCTATAAATTTTTTTAGCATAATCAAATTGGTCTCCTAAACATTTTACTTCATTTAATTATACTGGTTATTTTTCTTTGTCAATTAGCAGAATAAATCAATTTTAATTCTTTTTGCAATCCTTAAGTTGATGACATTAGGGAGAAGCCGCCCATTTTTATCAAGGGTGGGCTTCATGGTAAACTCGTCATGCTTAAAGGTTAGGTACTGCCCGGCAGCTCCATAGTCGGCATTTTTAGAGCTGATATGTTTGAATGTTGCCAACGGCTTCACCTACTTTCTGCAAGACTTCAAACTTCAAGGCGGCAAGCTCCGCTGTGGCGGCTCGTACCTCTTTTGGGAGGGCGTTATAGGGTGTGCCGTACTCATTCAGACAGCGGGCAATCTGGTTCAGATTGCCGCCGATTTTCCCGTATTCGGCTGTAAGTTTCCCAACGGCAGATAACAATTCATCATTGACCGAGGAAACGGTAATAACAGGCTGTATTCTTGACTTGGTAAGTGCTTGCCGGATAAACTCGGCTTGGCTCATTTTGCAGAGGGTGACACGCTCGGAAAACTCGGCGTATTCTTCCTCGGTCAAGCGTGTCTTGATTACTCGGCGGCGGTGGGGCGTGTTGTATCTTTTCATGGCTGTGAACCTCCTTTCGTGGGTGGATT
>CAJTOH010000120.1 GCA_910577685.1 uncultured Dorea sp.
GTAAGCGATGCGGTGGTTGGCAGCAAATTCCGTTATGCGGCAAAGAAGGTAAAAGGTATCAGGCTGGATGCCAGTAAATTTATGCTGACGGATGCCGTTACGATAAAGGCTTATGACATGGGGATCATTTTAAACAACGGGCTGGATAATGCAGTGGAAGCCTGTATGCAGATGAGGGAAAAGCAGCCGGATGCGGAAGCCCATATCACGATCCGGTCTTTTAAAGCAAAGAATATGTATTTTATAGAGATTGAAAACAGCTTTGATGGTTCGGCACTGTCCCGTGGAGACAGCGGCCTTCCCATATCAACGAAAAAGGATAAGGAGGTGCATGGGATAGGGTTAAAAAATATCAGAAAATGTGCAGTAAAATATGGCGGCGATTTAGACTGTATTGTGGAAGGAAATAAGTTCACGCTGTCGGTCATGGTAAAAAGTTAATCAGCAGGAAGGAGAGGATTGATTATGAGTATTTTAGGAGTAAACGGTGCTTTGGCTGCTGGCGCATACCAGTATGCAGACAAGGCACAGAAAACAAATACAAATGAGGTGAGTTTTGCGGAACTTGCGGCTACGAAAGCGGCAGGGAAAACAGAGAATGTAAGTTTTAAGGGTATGTGGCAGGCGAGGTTTCCGGGAGCATACTACAACGTGATGGATACATCCAAGATTGACGGCTCCTTATGGGGAAGGAATGATTATCCGTGGGATAAGTATTTCAGCAATAATGCGAAT
>CAJTOH010000121.1:0-436 GCA_910577685.1 uncultured Dorea sp.
GTGGAAGAACTAATGGAGGAGCAGGCGCAGAAAGCAATGAAAAAAGCGCAGGCGCAGAGAGCGTTTGAGCAGGGGCGTTTTCTGAACAGCCGTCTGGTTGGTCAGCAGAGATTACAGAAATTCCTTTCAGATGACACTCAGGTTAGTATGGATATGATGCATTTTCAATCAGCCGGCATGAGTGCTTTAGCTGCAATGGCGTATGAAAATAATATAAGCACATTCAGCAAGGGTGTAATAGAAAGCCGAAAGTGACAGGATTTATACCGTGTTGAATATCTCGTACACTTATTTGGTAGAGGTACTTAAAAGGGTGCCTCTGAGGACTGCTTGGACTTATTGCAAGGGAGCAGGGGCGGCTCTGACTGACAGAGGAGCCGCTATCAAAAATAATTGATAACAATGGAGGATTAGGAAAATGAGTGTTAATGGAATC
>CAJTOH010000121.1:466-733 GCA_910577685.1 uncultured Dorea sp.
GCGGCATGGGAGTTAATCCGTATGCTTGCACAAACAGCAGTAGGAAAACAGCAGAAACAGGAAAGTTTGCAGGGGCGGTACAAAAAGCGGAGGAGGACAAAAGAACAGCAGGAAAAACGGGTTCTTCCGCATGGGAAGGGGACATGGTTGTTCCGCAACCGCCAAATTACAATGGTTTTACTTATGACAGTTCTATTTCAAATAAGCCTAAAGAAGAAATGACGATGGACGAATACAAACAGTGGTTTATGAATGAGATGTCAGGAA
>CAJTOH010000122.1 GCA_910577685.1 uncultured Dorea sp.
ATAGCTATTGCCGCTATTCTTTTGGTCAAGTGGTTTTTTAAAAACTATGAGATAAAACCAAGATAAAGACAAATGATTTTATCCTATTGATATGAAAACCCTATTTATCGGGTAGGACAATATATCATCACAGAGCCCGACGCACAGACGCAGAGCCGATGAACAAGTGAGCAATCACAGGTTTATTGGCTCTATTCTATTT
Organism: uncultured Dorea sp.; assembly: GCA_910577685.1. Lineage (GTDB taxonomy): Bacteria > Bacillota > Clostridia > Lachnospirales > Lachnospiraceae > Sporofaciens. The sequence continues at coordinate 203 of CAJTOH010000122.1, forward strand.
TATAAGGTTTTACGGCAAACGCCCACCATATAAAAAAAACGGTGTGTGGTGGGCGATTATGCTATGCTCAAAAAGACTTAACAGACACTCTCCAGACCTGTTTTTGTAGGTTGGAGAGATTTTTTATGTTCTTTTTTCGGGCAGTAATCTATCTGCTCATGCAACGCAGATTTGACTTATACATAGCATATCGGGGATTGGCAGGAAGCCAGTTAAAAAAATCCCTGCCCATGCAACGCTGCTTCTCACCATGAAATCAGAAGTAGAATCTCTGCTTAACAGAATATGTATCTCCTATAACCGTAGAGGTCACAGAGCCTTTGCGGTTTTTCTTATGTCGTTTTTTATCGGAATATGCCATAGGGCTATTTCTGATATGCGATGTCGCTCCCCACCTTCTCTATCTGGATTTTTAGCATTTCAAAAATTCAGATGGGAGGTAATTACGGTGAAGTATGCACCAAGAAAAGTATATATGTAAGTGATACAAAAAACACCGTAATGAAAAGAAATGCATGTTGTGATATACTC
>CAJTOH010000123.1:0-503 GCA_910577685.1 uncultured Dorea sp.
TGATATTCCCTCTGTCTTCAGTTCTAATTCTGTAATATTTCCTCTAACATTAATTTCTTGATGAATAATTGTTTCGGAATCAAGCTGAGGGGAAACTCCCACATGTTCTGTTTTTTCGGAGTATGTTTCTTTTATTGAAAATTGGCTGACCGTGATGCAAAGGCACGAACAGAAAATAGCAAATGCCGCTATAATTGTATAGGTAAAAGGAGCCTTCAATTTTTCATAAATTTTATTTAAAATTATAATGTTTTTCAATTTACTATCTCCTTTTTGATAAAAAATATAAAGGGCCACTTGAAAATCAAGCAGCTCTCATGTATAATCTACTTAGAAGTGATCGGATTTGAATCTCCGATTGCCCTCAGTAAAAATGATTATAAGAAATAAGCATCCAAACTTGGGCGGTAGGGATGCTTATTTCTTTTTATGATTGTCTATGTAAGACAGAGCCGCAAACAATACAAGTAATAATGTAAGAACTTCCATTATACTCATAGGGC
>CAJTOH010000123.1:513-729 GCA_910577685.1 uncultured Dorea sp.
AGACTAGAGGGCATCCATCGGAAAATCGCATCCTACTTTCTTTTCAATTACACGAATTAATAATTAGTGAGAAACTGCAATAAATATTTCTGGTCTAACTTCATAAGGCATTCCATTTTTTGAACAATAAAATCCAACATGACTAACATCATAAACTTTTTCTTCAAATTGAAAACCAATAAGTGATCGGTCGTACTCAATAATTCCTTGACTATA
>CAJTOH010000124.1 GCA_910577685.1 uncultured Dorea sp.
CAGATTTTCTTCCAGATACTTTGCTTTTTCCGGGTCGTTCATACATTTCTTCAGGAAAACTCCCGATACGGATACCGTTGTCGGAACGCCCTGCATGGAAGTTGTACCCGAATTCATATAGCTGTACTTGCCCTGCAGATATTTGGAATAGTCATTGACATTGCTGTAACCCGTCTTGATCTGTTCCGTTTTTGTTCCCCCGGTCGAGGTTTTCAGTTCCACCGTGCTTGTCGTCACATTTCCTTCCTTTGCAGTATTTGTGTAGCCTTTCCCATAATCGCTGTAATTGTTTGTGATCTCCATTGACATAATTCTCATCCTCCTTCAAAAAATCTTACCTACGTCCCCTCTGTCATTCAGGGCCGCCCATGCCCCCTTACGGTAAGTCCGGGCATAATCTTCCTTACTTCAAAATGCCCGCCGCTTCATAAGCCGCAATCGAAACTGCCTTTTTGGTTATGCTGGTCTGATAATATCTCTCGTCTGTTTCCTGCTCCATCAGCTTGCGTTTCAGGGCGCTTTCCTCATTCAGTCGGGCATATTCCTCACGCCTTTCCTCCCTTGCTTTTTGTCGTGCCTCTATCTGCCGCAATTCTTCCTCTGACGGCCCCATAACTCCTGAACCGACCAACTGCCATCGCGCAACTTCCCCGTTTTCATCTAAAACGATCAGGGCTGAATGCTCCCCGTCCGGTACGGAAGGAAAACCGTTCCATGCAAAAAGATT
>CAJTOH010000125.1:0-267 GCA_910577685.1 uncultured Dorea sp.
AATTATGAGTGATTATTGCTCTCCATAGGTTATCAATAAAATCCTCCAAAAGCCTTGAAAATAAAGGATTTATCGCAATGTGTTCGCCTTATTCCTTTATATGATTTCACACAAGTTTACTCTTTCCCTGACTGCTTATAAGGGCAAAATCAAGGGAAAGAAAATCTCATAACAAAATATAACAAAGTGTGGCAATCGGAAAACTGTGGCATATGTGCGAATATATTATAACGGAGGATTTTTTAATGGACAAGTACATTTATGATG
>CAJTOH010000125.1:277-718 GCA_910577685.1 uncultured Dorea sp.
ACTGCAAGGAGATTATTATACCCCTTGCCTGACCTTACCAGCCGAAAAAGAACACAAGCCTATCGGCTTATGGGGGCATCGACACAAACGCTATTTACAGGAACATAAGGGGCGGTTTACATCACGCTACTCACAAGTGGCAAGTTGAATGCTTATCTTGCCGATGTCGATAAACAGGCGGAAAAACGCTTTGAAAGGCTTGTGGAACAGATGAAGCAGTCACAAGGCATTACGGAACAATTAAAGACGGAAAATACCTTAGAATGGGTACAGAGAATGAATAATATACAAGCGTGTGCAAGGGAGATTGTGAATAAGGAAATTATCTTCGGATAAGCAGATAAAGACGGCAGAGGGTAAAAGCTCTGCCGCTTATTTTTATTATAGTTTCGTTACTAAACTTGACAAAAATCTCTCTTTTAATTATAATTACTGTTATAT
>CAJTOH010000126.1 GCA_910577685.1 uncultured Dorea sp.
CGCAGAATGTCTATATGGGGAATAAGTTCCTCGCCCTGCGGAAAAGCGAGGTCGCCAAGGTTGCACTGGACAGGGCGGCGCTGATGGGAAAACTCAATCAAAACATGGCGGACATGAAGGAGATACGGGAGGCTGACGAGAGGTGGCTGCGCCTCCTGTTCGGGAAGCCGTATGAGGCGAAGTTCCAGTCCGGAGCCGTCCATGTATATGACGGGAACGGCGACGAGGTACTGACCTACACGGCGGGTGTGGGCTGGCATGAGAAGGAGCCGAAGGCGGAGACGCAGGTACACGGGGCTTTGAAGGCTGCCTACTATGATGCGTTCCGGGCGGCAAGGCAGGAGATAAATGCCGGGGTCGTGGAAGTGCAGGGAGGCTTTGATGCCAGGGCGTGAGATAAATACAAATGAGGAATGTGTGTTGTCATAAAATAACTTTTTATGTAAACACATTAAAGGTTAGTGAGCACTCCAGGCTACATGGACATTGAGTCAGTTCATTCATTGGAGTCTGGAAACGCAAAAAAGATTACAAAGGGAAAGGCATTTTTCAGTATTTATAAACAGGATTAAAAGATATAGTGCAATATTACATAAGAATCAGATGAATAATCTCAAAAATGTGGTTAGAGAGGCGGAAATTTCCCGCCTCTTTTTTTGAAAGCAGGTGGATTCATGGACAGAAAACCATTCACTCATCTACGAAATATGATGGG
>CAJTOH010000127.1:0-466 GCA_910577685.1 uncultured Dorea sp.
CTATGCAAACTCCTAAAAAGTAATCAAATATTTAACGATTATGTTATAGTTATAGGAAGCTCGAATAGTTGGAGCTAAGCTGCAAAGCCCGTAAACGCTAGGGTTTGGCGGCTTTTCTCTTTCTCATTACATTACGATTGCATTTTTCTATTCAACCTCTCTGTGATAGATTACGGTGTGCTGATTGCTTGTGTAATCTGCAATGCTGTGTGAAGCGGGTGTGTATGTCAGTACGCCCGTTAATTTATTGGCAACTTCAAGATTGCTGTTCGGGTACAAATGCCCGTATGTTCCTAAAGTGGTCTGTATGTATTGTTCAACTTTGCCTGTCCATACTTATATACTACCACCAATTGTTCAACTTTTCTTGTCCACACTTATATACTAACACCATAATCTTAAATGTTTGTGTCCTGCTGCTTATGCAGTTTATTTTCTTTGAGAAAGATATGCAAAAGAAGATTTA
>CAJTOH010000127.1:507-713 GCA_910577685.1 uncultured Dorea sp.
CGAAAACAGCTGAACGGTTGGAGAACACACTTTCGCAAATGCCGGATTGTATAAACAAGAAAATTTAATTAGACAATCGTGTCTAATGGCGAAAATAAGGCAGTTCTCGCTTTGTGTCGTGTTTTGCTGTTGAAATTTATGGTAATGTGCAAGTGAAAGGAGGGGGAAAGAATGGATACGAAAAAGATAGGAGAATTTTTAAAGGT
>CAJTOH010000128.1 GCA_910577685.1 uncultured Dorea sp.
GAATGGTTTCGGGGCATTGCAGCGTGGGCAGGAGCAGTCATCAGGGATGTCGCACTCTGAACGTCGGCTGACAGGGCGTATTTTCCTGCCATAGCGTTTTTCGTAGTAAGGGATAAGCTCTTTATAAGTCCAGTCCTGACGGAAGTCAGTGATAAGGGGGAGTTCGTCGATCTTGAACTTCTGGTATTTTTGGGAATGGGAATCATCAAAGGCCCACTGCCTAATGGGGATGTATCTGCATATGAAGTTGATCAGCCAGCAGTTTTGCTGGTAAAGAAACTGAATCAAAGAGAGTAAATAGGGAATAATATTCATAAGCAATGATTTTCCTTTCAGTGTTTGTGGGTTGGTAATAGTATTTACACAAAAAAGGGAGGTCATTGCTTTTTCTTTTGAAAAAGTGGTGTAATCCTTGAAAATATGGGGTTTGTAATAAAAAACATAGAGGTAGATTTGACACTACCTATTATTACAAGGAGGAAAAGAAAATGTCATTTATGGAAGGTATTTTGAAACAGAATATGCCTGTTTGGGACAAGTGTATTGCTACTTTGTTTGTGCAGGATATGAAGGACGGAACTCTCCCCATTGAGGATTTTAAGGAATACATGATACAAGACAGTATCTATCTGAAAAATTATGCCCGTGTGTATGGAAAAGCAATATATCATGCGGAAACATTAAGGGAGATCCAGCTTTACTATTCTAT
>CAJTOH010000129.1 GCA_910577685.1 uncultured Dorea sp.
TGTAAGTTTTCGGACTACATCGTATATATTGGAAATCCCCAGCCCTGTGTCAATAAGCAGACTTTTTTCTTTTCCATTCAGCAAATAACAATGGGTTTCTTCCCAATGCCGATATTCACTTATGATTATGGTTTCACTATCAATCCTGTCTATGGTAAACCAATTATCCATTATCCCAACGCCTTTCCAGTTATGATTTATGTGCCTGTATATATTCCGCTTTCACTTTATCAATCGTTTTACCGCCAATTCCAAAGTTCTTATCCGGCAGTTCTTTAATCGTAGTCACAAAAAATTCCTGCGATTCGTCCGGGCATACAAAGTTATCCGCAAGAATATGCTTTACATTCTGTACGCCTTTCTCGATGACCGATTCATCATCCGAACAACCTTACTGTCAAAGTTCTGGCGAAGCTTGTTTTTATTTCTTCACGGGTACTTTCGCCCTCTGTAAATTGCCCCATCTTTCCATCCTCCTACGGTACTTAACTAAAGAAATCAAACTCATCCACCCCAAAAGCGATGTCAATCTGGAATGACTCATGCTGCGGCATCTGCAATCCCTGTTCGTCTGCAATGACCAGATAATAAGTAGCAGTATTGCTGTATTTCAGAGATTTCAGATTAAACTGGCAACGGAAAATACGCTCTGCACCATTATCGCTTGTCTTATCTGCAATAATCTTCTGAACATCACT
>CAJTOH010000130.1 GCA_910577685.1 uncultured Dorea sp.
CGGTGGCGGTTCTGCTTCGCGTAAAGCTCGCAGACGGTCATTTTCTTTCCGATTGTGTCTATCCCGTCGTCAAGGTCTTTCTGTATCTCTTTTTCCTTTTCTCTAAGGGATATGTCGTCACGCTTCCCGGCTGGGGTCTTGTCCGTAGGCACTAACTTCCACGCATAGACAAATTGCACTTTACCAAAAGTATCGGTATATTTGTAAGCATATCTCCCGTCTTTTCTCTGGCTCTCTCCCGAACGCAAAATGCGGTTTCTGTTATCACGTCTTTTCTCCGACATTGTTTTTGCTCCTTTCCGTGTCGGAAAGAGCCTTGATATGCCTAAATTTATTATAGCACATTCAAGGCTCCTTTTCACTATCTTTTTTGCTAAATTGCGTCCAGTGTGTCAATGATTTTTTCAAACTGTTTCCTCTTGATCTGAATACGGTTGCCGTTCAAGATTACCCAGCCCGCCGTGGGGTTTTCCTCTGCAAGTTTCCGCAGCTTGTTTTCCCCAATGCGGAAATATTTTGACGCTTCCTCAATGGTAAGCGTGTATTTTTCCCAAATAGGCACATCAGCATTGTTCATTCTATAAATCCCCCTTTCAAAAATGGGTAAATGGTTAATGTGAAAAAGGGGCTGTGATCGGACGGTTAATAGCGTAACCTCACGGGAGTTTCACCCCTGCATGGTTCTCATGCAGCCCTAC
>CAJTOH010000131.1 GCA_910577685.1 uncultured Dorea sp.
ATCATTTTGTCGCCTTCGTAATACCAGATAATGCGGATGTCCATGTTGACGCTGCACTCGAACAGGTCTGTGGCGCCCTGAATCCGCTTGGTGCGCAGCGACGGGTGGGAAGGATTCTGCGCCAGAAGTTCCAGCTTGTTTTTAAGCTGCTTCTTCTCCTGTGCGGTCAGGCCCTTAAAATGCTTTTGGAAACGGGGCGTAAAGGTAAATTCGTATGCCATCAGTCTGCCTCCAATTCATCAAACAGAGCGTCCACGCTGTCAAAAACGGGCTGCTCCCCGGAGGCAAGCCTTGCCTTCACACCGTTGATTTCCTCTTTCAGCTCATTCAGATATTTTTTTGGATAGACAGCAACCGGCATAAGGCAGATGGAGCCGTCCTTTTCAAAGATGTCCAGTTTGTCGCCTTCTGACAAGCCGAGCTTTACAATGATTTCCTTTGGAATTGTGATCTGTGCCTTCTGGCGAAGTTCAGCAAGCAAAATACCAGCTCCTTTCTGTATTTGGACCCTTGCTTTGGGGCATATAGGTATTGGGTTTTGAAGTGAGAAATTCTAACTTTCTTACTTATAGTATATCCGCTTTCCCAGGAATATGCAAGGGGATAAAAAATTTACAAATAAAATCCGGGAGAGGTTGTTACAGTTCACACGTCAGCTTGATTAAAACAAACCGATGGCTTAAACTATCTAT
>CAJTOH010000132.1 GCA_910577685.1 uncultured Dorea sp.
CATTCCTCTGGTGTCTTTTTTACAGGTCTAGCCAAATGTGATTGCACCTCCTTTGTATTTAGTTATTGACTTGAAGTCAATAACTATTTTAGCACTATTCTTTAATTTATGCAATAGTCATAATTTGACATAGCGCAGAAATCACTTATTTGCAAAATCCATAAAATTCTTGACATTACAAAAGCGACAGAGATTTCTCCCTGCCGCTTTTGTCCACTTATGCAAAAATGATTTCCTTATTTACAATCTCCCTTGCACAAGCTCTTATGTTGCCTAACTGTCCTACCCATTTTAAGGCATTTTCAGATTTTAGCTGTTCCGTTATGCCCTGTGCTTGTTTCATGCCCTCTATGAGCCTTTCAAAGCGTTCCTGCGCCTGTCTGTCAATGCTGATAAGATAAGCATTCAGCTTGCCGCTTGTAAGAAGATTGGTGTATGTAACTCTGCAATATTGCTTCAAATAATCTAGATGCCGCTGTCCCCATATGCCTATTGGCTGTTCTTCTTCGGCGGGCAATAATAAATCTGGAATCAGATACCCATTTTCTTCGTGATATGCGCCACCTAACTGTTTAAATAATGATTCGTTCATTTTGTAATTCCTCCATATGAATTGAATTTGCCTACAATCCAATCATACTGGCTGTTTACAAAGTCTTTTGGTTTTTACTTCCTTATGGAAGCTTACCC
>CAJTOH010000133.1:0-467 GCA_910577685.1 uncultured Dorea sp.
TGATAAGAAAGAAATTCTTCTAAAAGTCCCCGGTCATAGCATTCACAGCCTTTCTGGATAAAATATTTCAGAATAGGCTGAAAAAGGGATTTTTGGTAATCTGTTACTGAAGACTCTTTGAGTCCATGCTTTCGGATTTGGGATAAAGTGTCATCAATAATTCTGGTGATTGTTTTTGTCATATGGATACCTCCTGATAAAATTTGATAGCTTTATCATATCAGGAGCAAAAATAAAATGCCGACAAAAAGAGGGGGGAATCCTGATTCTTCAGGTTCTCCCCCATATAAATCTTAAATATCGGCATTTAATGAAAGTCGGCATAACCTCCGAAATTCCGATATCGGCATTTCGGAGGGACTGTGACCCTCCGATTACATAGAAACCTGCTTGCAGGAATCTAGGAAAGGAGGGCTAAGTGGATGTTGACGATTGAAGGATTGATTTCAGTGCTTGGCTTATGCCTG
>CAJTOH010000133.1:477-684 GCA_910577685.1 uncultured Dorea sp.
CGGATACGCCATCGGAAGCAAGGATAATAATAAACCACAAAAATAGCCGCCCCACAGTCTGCAAAACTAAGGCGACTATTTTTGTTGACCTAAATTCGGACTAGCCGTCTATCGGCAGTACCTTTATGTAAGTATATCTTAGCAGATTTATGCGGAATTGTCAAACGCTGCGGAGCGTTCCGCTGAAATCATTTTATAGCGGATTCC
>CAJTOH010000134.1 GCA_910577685.1 uncultured Dorea sp.
GGAATGGCAGGAAAGGGCTTTGCTGTGGTGGCGAATGAAATCCGTGAGCTGGCGTCAAAGAGTGCGCAGGCGGTCAATCAGACAGCGTCTCTGATCGCAACGTCCCAGAAGGCAGTTGAGAATGGCATGACTATTGCGGACAACACGGCAAAATCGCTGATGACAGTGGTAAAGGGGGCGGAGGAGATCTTATCTTCGATGGAAAAAATCAGCAACGCCTCACAGAATCAGAAGGGAGTACTAGAGCAGATTACAACAAATGTTGATTCAATCAGCAACGTAGTCCAGTCAAATTCCTCGTTTGCGCAGAACAGTGCAGCGACGAGTGCGGAGCTGTCAGACCAGTCCAAGCGCCTGCATGAACTGGTGAACCGCTTCCATTTGAAAAAGAACGCTTAATTTACTCTTTTTGTTTGAATTTTCGCAATAAACCTGGCAAGCATGACAGCAAGTACTAATAAGACTGTCAGCATGACCACCGCAGTATTTTGTTTGGGAACAATCCGTTTGGTGGTTTTTGAAGGGGACTGTATGGACTCGGCGGCGTCTGTTTCCACTTGATCAAATTGCGCAGTGCCTCTTGCCGGCGCGCCGGAGGGATAGAGCGTATCAAAATCCGCGTCGGGTGCGTCAATGCAGATCCAGACATTGCGCATGCCGTAATAATAGCCGACATTTCCCCAA
>CAJTOH010000135.1 GCA_910577685.1 uncultured Dorea sp.
TCATTTGAGCCTGTTTTTTGCAGCTCAGTTTTTCATAAATTACTTGACACTACCAAATCCGTTGTATTTGTGGTAAAGAGAATCGATGGTATCAAGGAGTCTTGCCAGATAATAATTGAGCGTTCCACGCCATACAAAAGTGTAACGGTTTGCATTCGCTTCCATCTTTGTTCCGTCAACAAAAAGCGTTTCTAATGTTATGTAACCTTCCTTTTTTAACCGCCGTAAGAGTTGATAATTCGGATCATCTAAGATCTCACCGGTAAGTTTATCATTGATAAAACCATAAAAAGCATCTCTTTTGGGTTGTTCACCTTGTGTGAGCCAAATGAAAGCCAGATCTCTTTTACAGAGTTCAACAATGCGGTCAATTTCCCGAATACCACGCATGTTTGCATAGGTAAGAACTCCATATTTCATAATTGGGTTAAACCCGCTTTTCCCCTTCCCGGAATACTGAGCTAATAAAGCAGTAAAATCCATCTCCTCCATGACATTTTTAAGGGTAAAGACCGGATCGTCGTCAGGTAAACTCAATTCATAAAATTTGAAGTTAATTTTCTGTTGCCCTAATTCAAAAAATTGGTTATAATAATCATGTTTGTGCATAGCTACATTATAACATGTAGCGGAGGAAAGATGGTTATGGTTAGCCATCTTTTTCTCTTTTTATAGGGATAATT
>CAJTOH010000136.1 GCA_910577685.1 uncultured Dorea sp.
TGGATGGATAACCACACCATAAGATTGAATTTCAAATCCCCCTGCTGCCATCTGTGCCTTTACCATAGACTGAGAGCCAAAAAAGTCATCAATTATTTTTTCATAATGAGCAGCTTTCCTCGGATCGTTTGCCATCTTCTCCAAAATATTAGGTGCAATGACAATATTATTCATTCCATAGGTTCCCATCCCCAATGAATCCATACTCTTTTGGTCACTATCAACATTCTGTACCATTATAGGACCATATTTCATTTCTAAATATTTTTGGTAATCATTTACTCTTGATGTGCCTTCCCCTGATTTCTTTAACTGTTCCATAAAATCTGTTTCATTTGTGGCTGCTTTCTGTGTTTTGTTCGCATACTGGTATGCACCCGCCAAAGCTCCATTTACTCCAAAAATGCTCATATTAAATTTTCTCCTTTACAATCAATACTTTTGTTGCGGTTCCTCTGTCAGTCAGAACCGACTATGCCCCCTTGATAATAAGTCCAGACATATATATGTGTATTATTTAGAAACAAGGTTCCTCATAATTCCATAATATTCTTTTCATACGCCTTGAACGCTGCCTGATTTACCAAGTTTCTCTTATAGTATCGTTCTTCTATCTCCTGCTCCAACATCTTTCGTTTCAAAGCCCTTTCCTCCGCCAGCTTCTCATACTCTGCGTGCTTTG
>CAJTOH010000137.1 GCA_910577685.1 uncultured Dorea sp.
TATCCTTTCCTGTCACCCTCCATTTCCTCATATCGGATTGGGACAGGGGAAACCCTCTCTAACGCTTCCATAAAATCCCGGTAACGCTCCACATCCCCATGCAGTTCATTCACGCCAAGTCCGGGAAGCTCTTTCCCGTCCGTCTGGGAATAATCGAACACTGTCACGACACGAAAGGCGGGTATCTTTATCTCTACTTCCTCCATGACGGGCATCCCGTCCCGGTCAAGCACAGGCTCATTCGTTACCGGATCAATCTTCTCCTGTTCCTCTTTGATTTTATAAGGTGCAGGCGCAAGGATACGGATACCCCTCTCGCCCTTGTTTACATGGCGTTCAAAATTCCTCTGCCATGCCTTGTACCCGGCAACGTATGTCGCATCCGGGCATTGCATCTCTATGAGCTGGATATTGTTTGCGCTGTAATTGTGGAATTTTGACATGGTGTTCAGGTAGCTTTTATATTTCTCCCCTTCAAACAGCTCCTTCAAGCCTTCCTCCAGCCTGTCCGTTATTTCTTTTACTTTCTGTTTTTCAGTTCTTGCATCTGCCATATGGTTATCTCTCCTTTTCCTCCATAAAAACAGGGGGCAGATAAGTTTCCCTGTCTGCCCCCTCTTTGGATATTTTTATTCGCTGATATTTTTATAAACATTCCTCTTT
>CAJTOH010000138.1 GCA_910577685.1 uncultured Dorea sp.
ACTAGCTGATCTTTTGAATGGCTTACAGTAAAATTATTATTCCATTCTACTATCGGCAACTCATCGCTGTCTTCCTCTGTTTCTGTTACTTCTACAGTTGTTTCCGAATCAACAGCATTTTCTATGGCTTTTTCAAATGCCTCCTTATCTACTTGAGGAAGTTTGTCATTTTCGTTTGCACTAACGCCAGAATCTCCTTTCAAGACAGCTTCATCCTCAGTGGCTGTTTCCTCCTCTTCCTGAGTTTCTTCCGTATCTTGGTTTTCAGCGGCAGATACCCCCACAGACATTGAAAACATCATAGCAGAACACATTCCAACTGCCAAAAGACGCTTCCATTTCTTCATGTTCTTCATTGGTCTTATCCTCCGTATTTTTAGTATTTAACTATTTTACTCCCTTACTTCGCACATTGTATCATATATTAGCACTATTTTCAATAATTTACAACGTATATTTTAATCTGATTTTCACGTTACATCACCTGTAAAATATATTAAATAAAGAGAGGTATGGTTATGGAACTGGAACAAAATGTCATTCTCACAAAAATTGAAAAATATCTGGATACGAGAAAATGGTCACTGTACAGATTAGCTAAAGAAGCGGAGATTCAGTATAGCTCTCTCCACAGTATGTTTGAAAAAAATACCCAACCCAC
>CAJTOH010000139.1 GCA_910577685.1 uncultured Dorea sp.
ACTTATCTGCGCTTTCTTTTGAAGTTCCGAATTTTTCATTTTCTTATCAATCATTAATTTCCACAAACGATTATAACTTACTTTCATTCGTCATTTCCCTCCAAATATATTTCGTATTATATCACTAGATCGTTGTGTTTTCCACCATTTCTGTGCTTTTCACCACACTTTCACTGCCTTTTTCACGAAATACCAGACATAACACTATACCACTTCTCCCAAAAGTAACTTTTTCCTTGTAATAAAAGAGCATGACTAACGCCACGCTCTCTCCAACTTATAGACAAAAGATTATCTCTTCCCTCACAATCTCCTCCGCCCTCGCCCTAATGCTATTCATTCTCTGCAAAATCCAAACTTAGGAGAAATCCAAACTTTTCTGAAAATGGCTTGATAATAGGGGATTCTTGCCGGAAAAAGTTTGGATTTCATTTCGCCAAATGCAATGCTCCAATTATGACAAAATGAGAAAAACACTGTTATTTAGCTCTGTTCCAACTAATTTATTTCCATTTTTGACAAAAGAAAGCCAAAACAAAATCCAAACTTTTTTGTCAGAAAACGCCTTAAATAAAGGATTTACAGAAGAAAGTTTGGATTTCTCAAAAGTTGGGATTTTGGGCCAAATCTAAACTTTTG
>CAJTOH010000140.1 GCA_910577685.1 uncultured Dorea sp.
CTGCGTTGCATCTTCTTCCATATCTTTCTTGTTGCAGTACAAATCTCTTCTTCAATACCAAGATAAGCCGCCAGTATTTCATTATCAACAAGGTCCAGTGCCAGCTCTATATCTTTACCATCCCTGACAATACTATCCACTTCTTTTAGAACTTCCCTGGCTTTTTCTATTGGGACACTATCCAGTACAGGTACAAGTATATTGCCAACTTCCCCTGGAAGAATTTCAAGTACTCCGCCTCCATAACTACGTCCGCATATCTCTGTAAATGCAAAAGAAATACTATTGTAATATGATAAAACTATCCTTTCTGGCATTATCCCGTTATTAAATTTAATTCTATGCATTGTATCTGTTGAAACAGCATCACAACAATTCAATACGAATTTAGGGTATAAATAAATGCATCTGGAACCCATATAGATGGTATACAATACCACCTGTCCCTAATTCTACACTTATATCCTTTATCTTCTCCTCTCTCTTCGCCCTCTTTAATATACTCCTGGTGCTTCTCCGGATACTTTTCAAGTGGTTTATCTGGAAAATCAATTAAATAAGCGGATTTTCCAGCTTTAACATTCTTCTCCCAGTCCTCTTTCCTAAAATAAACACTGTTGGCATGTGAGCTT
>CAJTOH010000141.1 GCA_910577685.1 uncultured Dorea sp.
TTTTAATATTTCATTTTGGATTTTAAGACGCTGGATCTCTTTCTGGAGAGCTTTATACTCTTTGAGTGTAACGGTTTCCTCCTCGGACACTTTGATTGGAGAAAGCTGTTTTACCCAGTTGCTGAGTGTGCTCCGATTTACGCCATATTCACGTTCCAGTTGTGGATACGAGGTTCCTCCGGCATTATACAGATCCACAATCTGTTGTTTAAATTCCGGAGTGTAAGATTTTTGGTTTTTCGCCATGTTGAACGTCTCCTTTGCTCTTTCACTTGATAGTATAGGTTGTTCAACTTTTTCTGTCCACACTTATATACTAACACCAACGGCGGACACGGTGCAAGGGGCGGCAGGGGGCAGGCGGTGTTTGGAACTTCGCTTGCAGACGGAAAGCATGCCAGATGGGAAAGGTACGATGTGCTTGGCGAAATCAAGCCAGAAAAAATGCCCGATTGGGCAAAGGAAGCCCTTTCTAAAATCAAGGAACAGGAAAAGGCGAAAAAAACAAAGAGCAGGGAGGAACGCTGATGGAGATACGAGCTTTGACGCAGCCCGAACAGAAATACACCTACGCCCAGAGTATGCAGCTTGAGGGGCAGACAGGGTGCATCGGGCATCTGCGTGGGGATTTT
>CAJTOH010000142.1 GCA_910577685.1 uncultured Dorea sp.
TTCTGATTATCCACATGGAAACACGTAATTTCACGAATTTCATTGCTTTGTGATTAGTATGTGGATAACTTTTGAACAACATGTCTGTTCAGAATTCCATTTTTCATAGTTTTTGTGACCGGTATTCCACAGAACCTCTGGAATACACAAAAATAATCCACCGTCATTTTGACGAACCTATTCTAAAGAGGATTTTTCTTTTCTATCCGTTTCTGATAAACTATGGTTATCAGAAATGAACGGAAGGAGATGCCCCATGGGAAGAAAAAGCAACTATGAAAATGGAATGTACCAGCAACTCATGGAAATCATGGGGCGTCTGGATACGGTTGAAAAAGAACACAAACAGGAAGTTGGGGAATTGAAAGCGGAAATCGCAGATTTAAAAGAAGAGAACCGGCTCTTACATCAAGAAAACCGACTGCTTAAAGACGATAATGCACGTCTGAAAAGTATTATCAATCATGACAGCTCCAATACTTCCCTTCCACCATCTACCGATCAAAAAGGCGGAAAACCTGCAAATACCTATAATGGAAGAAAGAAAACAAAACGTAAAGCAGGCGGACAAAAAGGGCATAAAGGAACAACGCTTACAAAAGCAGAGATAGAAGTAAAAATTGCTTCCGG
>CAJTOH010000143.1 GCA_910577685.1 uncultured Dorea sp.
ATCTCTGGTCACAAACCCATGCATCCGATAAATCGGCTGCATGTGCATCGGTTTCCAGATCGGACGACCTTCAGCATTGATTGCAGCAATCGCCGCCAGAATCTCACCGGGACAACTCTTCCCAGTCTCTGTAATCCAAAGCTCATCCTTTTCCCCACGGACGGTCTGGCACATGGCATCTGGATTAATGGTAATGCAAGATAGCCAGAAGTTAGGCGCAAACTTTTCCATGTCATATGGATTCATCTTTACAGGCAAATCCTTTAGCCCTTCTCTATACTTCTCATAAATCGCCTTCTTCTGATCAATATGTTCTTCCAGATACGGTAATTGTCCACGCAGTATTCCGGCAATGATATTGCTCATCCTGTAGTTATAGCCAAGCTCCTCATGCTGGTACCAATCGGCATCCTCGCGGCTCTGTGTAGACCACTTGCGTACCTTGTTCGCATCCTCTAAACTATCTGTCAGTAAAAATCCACCGCTACTGCCTGTGATGATTTTATTTCCATTTCCAGACAAAACACTTACATATCCAAAGCAACCCGTCTGAACCCATTTTTCATCCTTATCTTCCACCCCAATTGTTGATAAATAGTAAGGTGAGGATTTTTTG
>CAJTOH010000144.1 GCA_910577685.1 uncultured Dorea sp.
TGAAAGATTATAATACACAGATGAACAGCGCGAGAAGGCAGGGGCAGAAGATCGGCGAGGAGATAGGAGTAAATGCCGGTATTCAGTTAACACTAAAAGTATTAAACCTGCATGCGGAGGGAAAAACTGTTGAAGAAATTGTCACGGAGTGTAATACGAATATAGAGAAAGTGCGGATGATTTTACAAAATTCCAATAAGTTATAAGGAAGGGGGGAGGGAAGCAAAAATATTATGATATATAGATAAGGAAAAGCCTGTGTCTTACAGGTAAGAGTATTAAAAAGGTACGTATCTTTTATTTTCTGTCCGGCAGTTCGCCGGATTACCCAAGGATTATATAAATTAAGCAGAATATAAGGTTCTATGTATGGAAGATTGTAGATATCGGCTGTAAAAATCCGCTTTTCTACAGGTCTGTTTCATGATATGATAAATCTATACGGCAAAAGTCTTCTTAAGTGAATCAGTATATTCTGGTAAATGAGAGGAGATTTTATGACAAAGACAAAAAATAGAACGCAGAAAGAAACAGATTTTATCATGTTTCCAACGGTAGACGTATGTTTTGCCGGATTAATGGAGAATCCGATTGTGA
>CAJTOH010000145.1 GCA_910577685.1 uncultured Dorea sp.
TTATTGACCGTATTCTTATTCACGAACTGGATAAGGAAACGAACACCCGCAAAATTGAAATCTTTTATAGCTTTGTCGGCAGAGTTGATACAGGCGACAAGCCCACTGAAAGTATCTCCTATTTCAGACAGATAGGAGCTGACGTAAAGAGTTATGCTATCTAACATACATCAAAAAGAGGTAAGATAACGCCCTCTGCAAAAAAGGTATCGTTATCTTACCTCAACAAAGTTCGTGCCGGAGTATCCGTCGTCGATATAGACATCGACCTCATTCCAGCCGCGCTGCCTGACATAGTTTTGAAGCAGCAGCTTCTGGTTCTCAATGCTGACCGATTCCCCGTCACGTTCATCGTCGTTGCTTAACCGGCAGTAGATGCCCACGTTGTATGTTGTATCCATCATCTTTCTTTTACCTCCCGACCATCTCAGAATCCATACCTCGTGCGGCAAAATGGCTCCGCAGGTTTTACCCTGCATGAATATCTTACCGGAGAATCCACCGCCGCGCAATGATACGGCAGGCCGCGAGGCTTTCTGTTATTTGGAACCGCTGGCAGCTGGAATGGCTTCCGACATAGCGCGTCTGACTGCCAG
>CAJTOH010000146.1 GCA_910577685.1 uncultured Dorea sp.
GGATTACTGCCCGAAAAAAGAACATAAAAAACCCTCCAAACTTCAAAAACAGGTCTGGAGAGTGTCTGTTAAGTCTTTTCGGGCATAGCATAACCGCCCACCAATACACCGTTTTTTTATATGGTGGGCGTTCGCCTTAAAACCTTATGAAATAAAACAAAGCCGACAAACTGTGATTTTATTTCACAAATTCATCGGCTCTGCGTCTGTGCGTCTGGCTCTTTCATAACAACTACTTTTAATGATTTTACATTGATTAAACTTTCTTGCCTGCATTTCGGGCAATACAGAGGGAAGTTCTTTATTTCTGTATCTTCCCTTATTTTCATGCGTGTCTTATTATCGCATATAGGTCAAAATATCCAATGATACTGTTCCATATCTTTCTACACTCCAAAACTATTTTACAATTACTGTTCCGCTGTTGCTCATGATAGATAAACTGTTTTCTCCCTTTCCGATGCTCCCATCCTTGCATCCGTCCGTATCGGTACTGAATTCCGCATTTTTAAGCTGTATGGTTACATCGTCCGAACCACTGGATATATGGCAGGATAAATTATCTGGCATCGCTTCATGGGTCAATGATATATCT
>CAJTOH010000147.1 GCA_910577685.1 uncultured Dorea sp.
CCGACAAATGAATATATCTGTTATCAGAGAGCCAGACGCACAGACGCAGAGCCGATGAACTTGTGAAATAAAATCACAGTTTGTTGGCTCTGTTTTTGCTTATGCAGACAGTCAAGATTTTTCATTTTGCTGCTCTATCTTACAATACATAGAAAGTCAACGATAAGCTGAATACAGACAAGACATCCATCGAAATAAGGTAAATGGCAGCAACTGCTAATTGCTTTTTGGCACTGTTCAAGCTCTTTATTTTTCTATAAGGTCATTTTATAATAGAAAAAAGGAGGAAATTTTTATGAATACAAACATCATTTCAAAATATTTGCAATTACTGCGAAAAAAACATAACTTCACACAAGACGAATTAGCAAAAAGGTTGGATATATCCAGACAAGCTGTTTCAAAATGGGAAACGGGAGCAGCTATTCCAGATTTAGAGGTTCTGTTAAAAATATCTAAGCTTTACGGAATTACAATAAATGATATTTTAGAGCCGAATATACCGACTAAAAAAATAACTGATTTTGAACAATTATCAAGAGTTCCAGAAAACGAATTAAGAGATATACTGGAACAATATGATATG
>CAJTOH010000148.1:0-336 GCA_910577685.1 uncultured Dorea sp.
CCTGAAAACATGAGGTTTTTAAGAAAAATAGGATTGTAATACTTTACAATACCGATAATGAAAGGAGGGCCGTAAAATGGAAAACATTATCCTGCAAACACACGGAATATCCGTAAAATATGGAAATTTCCTTGCGCTTGATGTTGTAAGCATTTGTCTTAAAAATAAGCATATATACGGTTTTATTGGTGAGAACGGCGCAGGTCATCGTGTTAAAATAGGATCAAGTTAGCAGAAACCTCAAAAACAAAGGGCATTGAAAAAGTCTGGTTCTAAAAAAGAATTGGGCTTTTTTCAGTGTTGGTATTATAATAGAAGTATGGGGAAGGAGAATTC
>CAJTOH010000148.1:356-577 GCA_910577685.1 uncultured Dorea sp.
GGCGGTCGCCTATGAATTGACCGGAAAAACATTTCTGGGAAATCCGAGTCTCGGACACTATAAAGAACCGGAAGTAATATTAAAGGAGATGCGCAGCCGGGGACTGAAAACGGTCATGGAGTGCTACGATATGGATAAGCTGATGCAGGTGGATTGCTGGGAAAACTATCATGAGGAATGCGTCTGGTGTCAGTTAAAAAGAGAAAACGAAATCCTCTGTC
>CAJTOH010000149.1 GCA_910577685.1 uncultured Dorea sp.
AGAGCGGCAGGATCGTCCTCGAAAAACAGATAAGCAGCCTGCAGGAGCATATGGATGAGATGGAGCGCATCTATTCCGGCATAAGGGGCATGAAGCATGACATGAAGAACACCCTTTCCGTCATCCAGCGGCTTTCCGCAGGGGAAGGGAACGGCGAGCTGGAGGAGTACCTGTCGGAACTGAACCGTGGACTTGAAAAGCTGGAAGTCCGTTTCAAGACGGGGAACACAGTGGTGGATACCCTGCTGAATATGAAATACCATGAGGCGGTGCGGGATGTGCCAGACCTTAAAATGGATGCCGATAAGCTGATGCTCCCGCAGGGGCTTGAAATACACAGTGCCGTTGATAATGCGATGGAAGCGTGCAGGAAGCTGAAAGCAAAGGAGCCGGAGGCGGATGCCTTTATCCGGCTGTGTTCCCTGCAGAAAGGCAATCTGCTGATCCTGAAAGTGGAGAACAGTTTTGACGGGCGGCTGGTGCGGAGGCAGCAGGAGGAATTTCCAATAACGGATAAGGCGGACAAAAGCTCCCACGGGATAGGGCTTGCCAATATCAAAAGCACGGCGGAGAAAT
>CAJTOH010000150.1 GCA_910577685.1 uncultured Dorea sp.
TCCAGACGAGCCGGGGACGAAGGTCAACCTGTGCGTCGCAAATGTGCTGAAACAATGGCGTGAGGGCGACTCTGAAAAGCTTACACAACTGGTTTTCTGCGACGTTTCCACACCATCCGCAGGCACATCCGGGGAAGAAACAGGCTTCATCAACGTATACGACGACATCCGCAGGAAGCTCATTGCCGGCGGCATGAAACCGGAGCAGGTTGTATTTATACACGAAGCCAAAACAGACATCCAGAAAAAAGAGCTGTTCGCCAAAGTCCGCAGCGGACAGGTGCGTGTCCTGATTGGCTCTACGCAAAAGATGGGTGCCGGGACCAACGTCCAGGACAGGCTGGTTGCTCTGCATGATCTGGACGCACCCTGGCGCCCTCGTGATGTAGGACGGATTTTGCGGACATTCAAAATAAAAAAGAAAGTGGAGGTAACAGACAATGGCAAAGACGATTTTTGAGGAACTGGGTGGAAAATACGAACGACAGGGAGATTATCTAATACCGTGCATAGCTTTACCAGCCGAAGAAGAACAGCCGGTAGGCACATGGGGGCAACGGCATCTGGACTATC
>CAJTOH010000151.1 GCA_910577685.1 uncultured Dorea sp.
CCATTTGTATTTTTTACACAAATCTGCACATAAAAAACGCTACCAGACTTACTCCGATAGCGTTAAAATAAATATAAAACTATATACCAAATATCTTCTTCACATTTCTAACATCCGACTCGCTACAGCCGACTTCCTCAGAAATCTGTCTATTGGTCAACTTGGGATTCTCTTTTACTTTCCGAAAAATTTCTCCCGATAAAATCATTCCTTGCTGCATGGCTTCTTCCTGCTTCACCTGTATATCTTCCTCATAACTATACTCTGCAATCAACATATTCTCCACCTCGCTTCCCTTCCGTTTCAAATAATCTGACAGTATTCCCTGTTCCATACATTCCCTGATTGCCTTTTCTTCATCCGAATACTTTCTTACCGTACTGATAAACTGGCTGTATTCCTTTAGTATCCCGCATTTTCCCAGAAGCTCATGCGCTTTATCCGAATTAATGTTGATCACCTTCACCTTTAGCTCTACTGAATTTTCTCCTGCCGGATTCATAAATGCGTCTGACAAAGATAATACCCTCTCTAACGGCTGTTCCTTCTTTCCATTATAAAATGTATAAA
>CAJTOH010000152.1 GCA_910577685.1 uncultured Dorea sp.
TGTTAGCTCCATTGATATAGACAGTGCCGGAGGTTGGTTTTTCCATGCCCCCTAAAATCTTTAACAGTGTACTCTTACCGCTGCCGGACGAACCCATGATACAAAAGATTTCGCCCTGCGGGATATTGAGGGTAACATCAGATAAAGCTGTTTTTGCTGTCCCCTTTGATTGGTAAGACTTAGATAGGTTTTTGATCATTATATGGTATTGCATATTTATACCTCTCAACCTCTCATTTCTTTTTTAGGTTTCAGTACAATAACCTGGCTCTGAACCATTCACTGAAATCCTTGTTTTACAATACCAAGATGGTCGGTTGCGTTCCATATAGCCCTCTATACATCTACGCAACCACTGGTAGAAATCTAAAATCAATTCGTAGAATTCCCCAAAATCAAACTTTCAGGTTTTACTTATCTCTCCCTGCTCCCCAGTTCCCCAACCTGCCAGAGTGCTGGGGATGCCTGCCCTGTCCGGTGCGACTTTGGCGACCTCGCTTTTCCGCAGGGCGAGGAACTTATTCCCCATATAGACATCCTGTTATC
>CAJTOH010000153.1 GCA_910577685.1 uncultured Dorea sp.
CTTTTAGAATATTGATATCGCCTTTTCAGGACGAAAAGAGACGTAGATTTACAATTGCACATGAATTAGGACATTTATTTTTGCATATGGGTTATTTAACTAATGCAGAATTATGGGAACGTCAGGATGAGAATATTTATCATAGATTGGGTAGTTCTGAAAAGGAATATCAAGCAAACGAATTTGCAGCAGCATTTTTGATGCCTCAAAAAGAATATATAAAGATAATGAACGAGAATATAATTGGGGATAAAGTAAATACCTCCAAAATAGCGGAGTATTTTAATGTGTCAGTTGAGGCGGCATCAAACCGCGGAAAGTTTTTGGGGTATTTGAAATGGTAACAAAAAAAATTTCAACTAAATTACAAGGAGATTACAGTGCTCAAATTCAAAACTTGAATCAAGAAGGAGAAGAACCATTTGAACGAAGAAGTGTTGAAGTGTTCTTCTCTTTTGATATAGTTAATTCTACGGCATATAAAACGTTAAACTTTACGGGATGGTCTCAAGTAATTTTTGCTCTGTTTAGTAGAGTGCAAC
>CAJTOH010000154.1 GCA_910577685.1 uncultured Dorea sp.
CTTGAGGTGATACATTATGATGACGAAAAGAGAAAACCAACAGATAGAAATGCATTTGATAACAATTGAAGATTTAGTCCCTATGGATCATTTGCTTCGGAAAGTAAATTTTCATTCATATATAACGAAGTAGAAAATATGTACTGTCATAACAATGGGCGTCCATCTATTGATCCAGTGGCCTTAATCAAGTTTCTTCTCATCGGTTTTCTTTATGGCATCAATTCCGAAAGAAGAATATCAGAAGAGATTCAGGTGAACATGGCATACCGTTGGTTTCTTGGTCTTGATATCATGGATAAAGTTCCAGACCATTCTACGATTTCCCAGAACAGACGCCGCCGTTTCAACGGCAGTGATCTTTTTCGGAATATCTTTCAGAAAATTGTTTCCATATGCATAGAAAAGGGCCTGGCAGACGGCAAGCTGGTTTTTACAGATTCGACACACATGAAAGCAAACGCATCCCGGAAAACAGAATACATTAAGCAAACAGAAGAAGTCACAAATGAATACCTCAAAGAATTAGACCAGTAT
>CAJTOH010000155.1 GCA_910577685.1 uncultured Dorea sp.
GGCGTATTCGGCAATCTGCTCCCGAAGGGAATCAGACAACTTCCATTCCTTCTTGGAGGATGGCTTTCCCGTCTTTTGGATTCCCGCATAGTGACCTTTTGCTATTCTTGTTATATCCATTTCAATCGCCTCTCTCTGATCTGTCGGAAAATAGCCATCTATGAACACAATGCTGCTAAAAGTGCCTTGTACCTTTCCGTCTCATTTTTTATATCTTCATCGGTGACACCGTAATACAGATATATTTCCCTGAACAGTTTCTTCAAATGCTTCATGGTTTTCTTATCCCCGCTGAATGAGCCATCTATCACCTGCCAGACAGTTTCCACTCCTATCTGCATCATGCAGTTTTCAGGACACTTAATTTCATATATGTGAAAATCTACGGTGAAGATATCATCCGCAATTTCTGCTGCCATCTTCTCCCGCTCCTGTATCTGCTTCCAAAATGCTTTTAGGGCTTCCACATCCTCACCTTCGGGTGACTCCAAATCCGCCCTTTCACCAAGCAAATCCGGGCGGTGGCTCATT
>CAJTOH010000156.1 GCA_910577685.1 uncultured Dorea sp.
ATAAGCTCTTTTAAGGTTTTGAACTGTTTCCCCTTGTCGGCGGCGACGGTGTACTGCCATTCCTCCGGCAGAATGGGTAAGCTCTCATAGCTCCATTTTTTATACTGCTCCCCATAGGCGGCAGCGTCCGCAAGCTCCACCAAATGACCGACACACCAAGAAATGAGGTAGCCCCCGCCCTTGATATATCCGTCCTTTTTCTCTTTTACCCCAAGCGCGGCAGCGATACTTGCCGCGACGCTGGGCTTTTCTGCAATGACTAATCTATGTGAAGTCAATAAAAATTCCTCCTTTCATTTTCCCGTGTTTTTCTTCTCTGTCAGCTTCTTGATACAGTACCCCACGCAGGGTGGTTCCCGGTTGTAGGGACAGCCCTTGCAGTGCGGGGGAATGGAAGCGGGCGGCGATTTTCCACGCCGCCCGTCCCCCGGTTTCTGTATCATCATTCTTTCTAAGGGGTTTTCGGTGAACAGGGTCATGCTTCCTCGTCCTCCATTTCCCCGGCTTCGTCGTCCGGCTCCGGCTCGTC
>CAJTOH010000157.1 GCA_910577685.1 uncultured Dorea sp.
GGATGACAGCTTCTCAAGGTTCTTTGTCAAAGATGAATTATTATTAGTCAAATTTCTGTGTGAATTTAACGCTGTAATATTATGTTGGATTCTCATAGTTTTTCCTCCTTGAATTTTTACAGGGAATTCCTTTTCCCTTCATATTATGATCTGTTTGAGAAGAATTCCAATATTGAATAATATATTCCTCCCGACATGCCGGCTCACTGTCCGGAAGATATATATTACTATATTAAAATTACTTCGACATATATATTATCGCATTTTCTTTGAAAATCTTAAGTTCTTTCCGTACTTTTTATTTAATTTTCAATTCGCTGTTTTTTTAACCGCAGCGTTCTACCCAACCATCACCCCAGGGAGTAAATTCAGCAAAAAAAGAAAGCGCCATCCAATGGATTAGCGCTTTCTTTATAATCATATCTGTAAAGATTACTGTAACAACTGAAGAACTCCCTGTGGTACCTGATTAGCCTGTGCAAGCATTGCCTGAGATGCCTGAACCAGAATGTTGTTCTTCGTGT
>CAJTOH010000158.1:0-254 GCA_910577685.1 uncultured Dorea sp.
TTCGGAGGGGTTATATCTGTTTGCCAAGTTTATGCCTGCATTATGTTGAACTGAATAAAAGGATAATAAGCAAGACCGCCGCTATGGCACATCGCCATATGCGGCGGTCTGCCATTTGGATAGGTACAGCCGGGATATGCTTACACGGCGGTTTGCGTTTCCCCTATATCGGACGAATGGCGAAAAACTTTAGAGCTGATTTGGCCTTTCAAAAACAAAAAATCTGCGATTCACGTAGCCAGATTAACCATTCA
>CAJTOH010000158.1:306-518 GCA_910577685.1 uncultured Dorea sp.
TAAGTTAGTTGAGGACTGGAGGTGGCAGAAACGATAAAAATTGCGGTGTGTGATGATGAAAAAAACATAAGGTCTTACCTCGTTTCGCTCATCAAAAAGCAGGGCGGGGAATACGGCATCACGGAATATGCCTCTGCCGATGCGTACCTTTCGGACGGTAAGGAGCATGACATTATATTTCTGGACATAGAGATGGGCGGCTCCGGCGCAGG
>CAJTOH010000159.1 GCA_910577685.1 uncultured Dorea sp.
ATGGGATTTGACAGGGGAAGTTAGTTGGCTTGTTTGCATGGAGGCAATGAACTGTTCGGACTCATTACGAGAGAGCAGAGGCGGCTCTGACCGACAGAGGAGCTGCCATAAAAAAGAAATGGAGGACTGAAATGGGCATTAACGGAATAGGGACAGCGGGATATCCGCTGACAGGATACACTGCAAGAAAGACAGGAAGAAGCGCGGAATCCGGGGCTGTGGGATTCATGGAAACGGTGGAAGAAAAGGCGGCGCAGGGAAAGACAGCCGACCAGGATGAAAAAGCCTTTGAGATGGTTGGCCCGAACGCTCCGCAGGAAGTGAAGGATGCGTGGATGGATGCGGCGAAAGAAGTAAATGCGAATGGCATGGGAATCCGGGGCAACGGGATGATGAGCCACATATCGCAGATGATGGTGCAGCGGCTTAATAAACAGCTTAAGGGTGAAACGGAGAATTTTGACATCCTTGGAAGCACGGTGGAATCTGCAATCCAGGCAACGAAAGAGGCGCT
>CAJTOH010000160.1 GCA_910577685.1 uncultured Dorea sp.
CGCTGTAGATAGCTTCTAATGACAAATCATAGTTCTGTATGCCATCATCTATAATTGGCTCTAATTCTGCTCTGGTAACGCCATATTTGCCATAATTCGCAAGCAGATTATTTATAAGTGTGTCCTTATCCATAATGTGATCTACCTCGTTTTCTCTTTATCGTCCAAACAGGGCCATATTTTCAGCTATCGCCTTATGCCTTGCCCTTATGTCTGGAATTGCCAAAATTTCACTGCGTTTTTTCTTTTCTTCTTCTAACCGCTTAATATCTTGCTTTTTCGCTGGATTTTTACGTCCAAAACCCGCTCCCATCTGTTCAGCATAATAGGCATATCTTTCAGGATTGTTTCGCCTGAATTTAAAAAGTATACTATTTTCCCCACATCTTAACGCTTTTATAAATTCCTCATAGCTTGTAATCTTCTTTTCGCCCATTGTATCTACCTCGCTGTTTGTGTTTTCAGGCTGTTTTATTCGTCCAGAACAAATTCCACAATAAAAATCC
>CAJTOH010000161.1:0-277 GCA_910577685.1 uncultured Dorea sp.
GCCGTGCGGATCATCGTGGATTCAGTCAAGGACTGCTATGCGGCGCTTGGCGTCATTCATGAGATGTATACGCCGATCCCTGGGCGGTTTAAGGACTATATTGCCATGCCCAAGGTGAATATGTACCAGTCCCTTCATACGACGCTGATGGGGCCCTCCGGACAGCCTTTTGAGATCCAGATCCGGACGGAGGAGATGCATAAGACGGCCGAATACGGAATCGCGGCCCATTGGAAATATAAAGAGAGCGGGGATTCGACCAAGAGTACCAAGACCC
>CAJTOH010000161.1:287-506 GCA_910577685.1 uncultured Dorea sp.
AGCTGAGCTGGCTGCGCCAGATCCTGGAATGGCAGAGGGACATGTCGGATAACCGGGAGTTTTTAAGCCTGTTAAAGGGCGATCTGGATCTGTTCACGGAGGATGTATACTGCTTCACCCCCAACGGAGACGTCAAAAGCCTGCCAAACGGCTCTACGCCTGTGGATTTTGCATACGCCATCCACAGCGCGGTGGGGAACCGGATGGTAGGGGCCAGGG
>CAJTOH010000162.1 GCA_910577685.1 uncultured Dorea sp.
TTTGTCGTTATGCCCTTTACTTTCTCTCTACCCACTACTTATTTGTTTCAAACTTTCCTCCTTCGCAATGACAACTAAAAACATATAAATAGGTTTCTCCCATCATTATAGCAGTATACATTAAACCCTTCAAATTGGTATAATCAATAAACAAAATCATTTATTGATATCATCTATACATCTCATATCGCAATATCTCTCATAATCTCCTGTCTCTCTCATTTCTCCTGTTTCTACCATTTTTACCTCTACAAGCATCAACCTTCTCCTGTCTCTCACATACATCCACATTTTATTTTTCCAAAACATACTCAAGCCCTCTTTCCGTTCAGAACCGCCGTAAGATATAATAATATCGGACAATCAGCCATCCAACAAAAAAACACATTATTTTTCATAAATAATTTGAAACATAAACACCCTGCCCCACGTCTAATAAATAGAAGGATAACTTTTCGGAATCTCATTGAATGTGATTCTAACTGAAAATTGACAACTGAAT